>CALXBC010000006.1 GCA_944386455.1 uncultured Clostridia bacterium
GATCCACAGCATCTCTTACAGTGTAGCACAGCCCTTGGAGAGGGGCTCTAATAACTACTACTCTATTATACAAGGAGACATAATTAAAACCACCCCTTTCGATAGAGTTTTAATTATACATGTATAAAATGAAAACGGTTACTAAAAAAATTACCATGACTACACTTGCGCTATTATTTCTATCTTTTTCGATAACATGTATCTCAACAGCTTATAATCCAAATGGAATTAAGACACTCGAAAACCAAAATAAGATTAATGCTTTATTAAGTATTAATGCTATAACAACATCTGATAATATAGGCAAGCAGGATATCTATAAAGAATTAGCTATAGCTTCATCACAATTAAAAGAACAAATGACTAGTTTTACAGATCAAGAATTAATTAATGTAATTAATAATAATGAATATACAATTGAAACAAAGATCATTGCAATTCAATTATCCAAAAACATCAACCACGGACAGGGAATTAATGATTCAACAAATTTTAAAGAAATAATTAATCAACCGTCTGTAAATCAGGCAATTCGTATGAATTTACTAAATGCCGTAGAAATGGATAGTGAGACAGACATTAAATTGTTAGAAAATATTATAAAAACAGACGAGGGCGATATCGTTGTTCAGGCTATGAAAAAAATAAGTCAAATAGATTTTGATAAGGCAGTAAGTATTTCTGATGGCATTATAGAGAATTATCAGAATTATAACAACGATGCAATAAGATCTGCCGTTAAGACTAAATCAAAATACTTCAAAAATATGGGGAACAACGTATCAAAAGCAACTTTAAAGGTAGAGAAGCAACAGTATATCGACTTTTGTTTTAATATGTTTAAAAATATTGCTGATGAAGTATTTCAGGATACGATGATTTTTTCATTATCAGAAATGTTTGATATGGATGCTATTAAATCGATAGTTTTAAATGATATGATTGACAGAGACGTTAAAATATTCTGTATAGATCAAAATTATCAAACATTAGTCAAAATTATAACTGACAATCCATCTAAAGCTGATATGGATGTTTTAATTAAAGCCATGGATTTATTCCCAATTAAAGAAATGGCGCCCTTAATGAAAGACAAAGTTGATTCAACATCTTCCACGCAACAACAACAACTCATATCTGTCATATCAAAGATTGAAAGTCAAGGTCGTCCGGCAACGCAAAAGTGGCTTAAATATTAAATATTGTCTTTCTATGCCCACAGCATGCGCCGGGGATGGCAATGGATGTGGACAACAGCAAGATGGAGAACGGGACGAACATCAGGCTGTGTGCCTACAACAACGCAAATGCGCAGCAGTTTGGCTTTGTGAAGCTGTCAAACGGTGCTTACCGGATTGTGACTAAAATAACAAGCGGCCAAAGGGGAGCATCAGTGGAATCCAGCTCAACTGCTGACGGCGGTAATATTCACCAGTGGGCCTACAGCGGTGCTGCAAACGACCATTGGTTTTTGGAGAGATGTGTTACAAAATTATCTTCTTACAAAACTTTCTCTGCTTTTGATGTTGGTGATAGTAGTCAGGATGAAGCTGGATTAGTTCAAACTTGGATGGAACGAATGGGTTATACCGATGTAGGCACATTTAATAACGCCAATAAGAATGTTTCGGCTCAAATGATAAAAGAAATAGGTCAATATTCCGATATAGTTTATGTTAATGGGCATGGTGATCGTGCAGCATCATTATCAATACAGAACAGCAGTGGTTCATGGAGCGAATACCTATCAGCAGCGGCAGGTATGATTAATTATTATTCTCCCAACATTCCTAAAACTGTAATCGGAGCTAACTTTTTATCTGGAAGTTCTACTAAAACAAATTCCTTTTGGAATCAAAAAACTAAATGGGGTATTTTGGCACAATGTTCACAACTAAACTATGGCTCACAACAGTTAGGTAATCACTGGAATGGATTAAATAATGCTCAAATTTGGGCAAGAACGATGCTGGGAGATGGTCAAAGAATGCATGGCTATCTTGGGTATTATGAAAGTGCGCCACCTGCGCAGGCACATTATGATAGATTAAATAATTTTTTTGAAGCAGCGGAGCCTAATGATAATATGCCGTTGATTTTAGCATGGAAAAATGCCAATGACGGAGCCCTTTTTGGATACGGAAGTTCAAATTGGGCAGCTATTTATCATTCTGCCAATGCTCTAGACAGATTCAGTTCATTTACTTCAACAACACCCAGTAATACCCCATATAATATTTATTTAGTGAGCCGGGCGCGTTCAGCATCTTCAATTTTATTAAGTAGTACTAAAACAAATGACATTAACCAAAAATTTTTCAATCCGATGTTTTCTGACACGAATAATATATCAATTACACTTCAAGATGAACCAATTGCAGATCAGTTAAAGCAGTCCATATCTAAAAAATTGGTGCAGGGGGTAAATACTAAATTGAAATTTCATGATAATGGATGTATTGAGTACTTTAATTATAAAACGAATTATGGATTGGAAAATTTAAACATTGCTATGACTGACACACAAGCAATTCAGTTCGCCGAATTGGAACTTGAGCATCTGGGGTTATTGCCGAATTCTGATTATCGTGCAGTTGTATCAAGAACTGAACGCAGGAAATTAGACTTAACAAGTCATTCTGGCTTTACCCCCCCTGAAACAATAGAAATTAAAGTTACTTTCTATAGACAAATTAATCAAATAGACTTGTTATCAGATAATAACGAAGGAATATCAATAAGCTTTAACAAAAATGGAATATGTGATTTAAGGTATAAATGGAGCAAGATACATTTTGGTTATAACTTATCTCCAGAGAATTATATAACAAGGGCACAAGCCGAAAAATCCTTTGTTAAAAACTATCATCAATTATATCCAAATCAAGGTCGAGAAACAGAGAAAAGTATATCTAATGCTTATTACATAAAAAATGGAAAAACAATCCCTGTTTGTATTTTCTCTGATGATAGCAGTTACTTGAACCCTTTCATGATTCATGCATTAAATGGAGAGATTGTTATATGAAAAAGATGCTATGTACACTGTTTGATTATTTGAAAAAATATAGAGTAATTATTATTATTTTTGTTGTACTAACGACTGTCTTTCTATGTTCTTTCCCTTTTATATCCATTCATTTTCCCAATAACAATTTAGCTGAAAGCTGCTTTTCTGTTGTAATAGACAAGTGGAAAATGAATACAGTAGATAAAATCATAATAAAAACGCCTCGTAAAAAAACAACTATTACTGATAAGAATCTAATCAAACAGATAGTAAAAGAAACGATGGTCGCCGAAACGGGTGGATATCAAGCATCATATGGTAAATATTATCTTTTCCTATATCATGGGGAAAAACTGATAAGGACAGTGCACTTGAGCAGCACCTACAAGGAATATGCTGTTGTATATCAAGCAGATGCTGCCCATTGGATTATTGGTTACGAAAGCGGAACTGCTATATTGTCTAATGATCTGATTTTACGAATAGAGAAAGAGTTAAAGGATAACGATGATGCATGGTTAATGGAGTAAATGTTAAAAGTGTTCCCCGCCCCCTCTCATCGGGGGCGGGGATAATCCCCCTTCCTGCTTTGCCGGACAAGCCTGTCAGCAGTGGAAGATCACCCCAAAAGACGGCCGATGGTACACGCTGGAACCGTTGCATGCGCCGGGGATGGCAATGGATGTGGACATTTTGTTGGGTACATTAGTTTAAATGGTTATGTTTCATCAGGGCTTCTCTTGGAAATACAAAATAATAGGAATGTGTTTTTAGTTGAGCCTGTAATATCAGATTCAAAAAACAACAAAGTGCTTCAAATATTGAGTCAGGCTTTCCAAAAGATTATGCCTGGGAATTAGAAGAAGCGCAAATGGAGATGAGAAACAAATGATATTGCTTCCAAGTCTGTTTTATGCCGGTCTGATGACAGTCATTTATATCGTTGTGGCCATGCTGTTTCACTATAAAAAAATAAGTATTTCAAAAATAAGTATATTATCAGGTCTGTTATTTTTGTTTTTGTGTGTTTTAGGTGCTATGTACGGATATGATGTATATCTTCAACCCAAAGAAGACGGAAGTTATGGCATATCTGATATCATGAGATGGCTGACGTTTGATGATGATTTTCGGAAACCTATTGAAAAAGCGGCTGGCTTTATCGTAATCGGCGTCGTGATGTTCAGTCTTTTTATTGACACTTTGATTCTGAACCTGTGGAAAGCTTTAAACACCTCCCGCTCCCGTTAAAGGGGCGGGCACCCTCTTTCTGTTTCAAAAGGTAAAACTGGTTAGAATTCTCACAAGATATCGATGATTACTATTTGTTTTTGTGACTGACAGCAAGCAGCGTTATTATATGAGGAGTTGATGGTTTCCGGTTGTGCTTATTGTAATAGTATCACAACCTATAAAATTGCGCCAAAATACTCTTATTATTGGGAGCTATGAGTATGAAAAGAAAAATTGTTTTGATTTTTTTAGGTGTAATAGTCGTTGTCTTGTTTTCGGGTGCTTTCTATTTGAGCTATGACGCAGGAAAAGCAACCCGCTCAATACCCATTGACTTAGAGCAGGTACAGCTGGCCAATGATTTATCTTTGCTTTCTGCTGATTTTAAACCAGAAAACACGCAGGAGCTATCATACCAGGACGGCGATGATAAAGCACTGCTTGTCGTATCTGTCAGTCAGGCAACAGGAAATTTGAAAGAAACCTTTCAAGATTATATCGATATGGGAAAATATCAATATTGGACATTTGAAAGCGATCCGATGCTCAATATACTGATTACAGATTGGCAATATATGCCGTTATATAAAGCGGTATTGAGCGCCACTGGGTTGGAACGAAAAGATTATGGGAACTGGTATGCATTTTGGTATGGTACTGATGCAAGTGAAGGCAAGCCCAACTATCGATATCTTATACAATTCACAATCGAGAAAGGAAACGCCCGCTATTCAGCAGTCTGCTTCTGCAACGGCACTGACTTTTTAAACGATATCATAAAAGTATTAGCGAAGCGATATACAAAATAGAGGCTGCTGTAAATTTTTTTATTAAATACCTCCCGCCCCCATTAAAGGGGCGGGCACCCTCTTTCTGCTGAATCGGTTAGATTTATTACGCAATATTGCTAGCTTCTATTTTATTTTGTGACCGGCGGCAGATGGTACACGCCGGGTATGGCGATGGATATGGACAACAGCAAGATGGCGAACGGGACGAACTTCAGGCTGTGTGCCTGCAACAACGCGAATGCGCAGCAGTTTGGCTTTGTGAAGGTGTCAAACGGTGCTTACCGGATTGTGACTAAAATAACAAGCGGCCAAAGGGGAACATCAGTGGAATCCAGCTCAACTGCTGACGGCGGTAATATTCACCAGTGGGCATACAGCGGCGTTGCAAACGACCATTAGTGGCAGCGTGATCCGCTGGCCGGACATACTTATGCAGGAATCCGGTATAATAGAGACACTGTAATACCGGATTCAGATCTGTTTATGACGATCATGTTATATTTCAGTATATATCGAATAATAGCTTTGCATTTAGACGAATGGAAGGATATCAGTATCACATTGAAGGAGAGATGATGTATATTGGAATAAAAACTCTTCTGTTAATTGCAAAGGGATATGGTGATTTTTATGTTCCTGCATGTGATACAGATACTCCTGATGCTCAAATAAAAAAAATAATTTTGTGTGGCAGAGGAAAAGAAAAAGTAATTTACAATATTGCTTCTCAAACAGAGTACTTGCCTCGTCCTTTACCTGAAAGATGGGTAAATCCGAACCGTCTGATGAACGAATGAACACGAAAACGTAATGACAAAAAGGAGGTGACCATTTAATGAGAGACAAAGTTGTATTTGTCATTTTATCTGTGCTGCTGTTATGTATCATTGTTTATATTGCTGCAAGTCTGTTATCCATTCAAACGGTTGATGCTGCTGCAATGCAGGTCGTATCCTATCAAAAAAATGATGAACAAATAAAAATGACAGTCGGAATCGGTGTCAGTTCCCATGTTTTGGTCAGTTATGACTACCAAATTGACCATAATTATATTTACGTTAAAGTCAAACAGGCACCTGTTTGGTCGTTGTTTTTCTTTAAACACGCGCAATTGGAGATAGCAGTACCGAACGATTCAGAAAAAGATTTTAATGTTTATCTGGTGGATGACAGGAAACAAATTGAGATTGCAGAGTAAGTGAACATTTCCCGCCCCCCAAGTTGGGAATATCCAAATTATGCCAGCAACAATACACCGGCACATGGGCGGTTTTTTCAAACGGAGACGGAAGCTATCGGATTTCATTGAAGAACTATAAACAAAGTGCTGGTACATTTTTCGAGAAAGTATAACAGAATAGCCCCAAACACAGGGCAGTGAATCTATGGAGACCATCTTGATACAGATAGGCCAGTATATTTTGCAGTAACGATTTGGTAGGTGAAGTATCTTGTATTTAAAATATGGTTGTGCAGTTATATTATTAACTATCTTTTTGACGGCATGTACAAACAAGCATCAGTTACAGTCTGAAATAATATCTTCAAATTATTCTATCACACAAGAGACAACATTTTCCCAAGAGACAATGTCACAAGAGGGATTGTTCCGTTTGGCTGATAACAGCAAAGACTGTACCAAAATGGTTCAGGAATCTTACAGCCTGAAAGACATTTTTCAAAATTCCGGTATAGGCCTTTATTTTTCGGCGCGGGCGCATTCGGGATATCATGAAACCATTGACAGTGTCAATGAAAAGTTTAAAATTGAATGTCTGCGGTATAAAGACAACGGGGATTATTATGCAGTGTATTTACCGAAAGAAGGCGGAAGAGTCTATACCTTTTTTTCAAAAGAGGATAATTATTTGCTGTCACATAGCTTGTATCAGTGCGAGCCATTGGATATGTCCGCATTTCAAAGATTGAAAAAAGGGGATACATTTGCAGATGTTCTCGCTGTTGACCCTGCAATCAGAAAGTGTTTGGCACAAGGAGTTTTATGTAATTTGTTTTCAACAGGGGACTATGACTATACGGTTCATTTATTTTATGATAAAATATTATTGATTGCATATAACAGAAATCCAGATGCTGAAATACCAAGTCAAATAACGATAGACCGGCTGCAATGGTTTGATAATGGTCAGATAAATTTGGATAAGCCGAACAGTTTGATTTGCGGAACTTATGACTACACTATTCTTCCTCAGGATTACATCCAGTAACTGAATTTCCCGCCCCTTAAGGGGCGGGAAGCGGCTCTTTTTGTAACCAAAGCACGGAATGCGAACACTATCCGTCCGCAGCAAGTACCGGGGATGGAGATGGATCGTCAATTTCCGGTGTGAATATCCGTTATAAGGTGAAGATATGAAAAAACTGATTTCCATTCTGCTGGCAGCAGCAGTAATGCTGAGCCTGACATCCTGTTTTCCGGTTGGGCTTTTCGGCTTGATGCTGGCTGTTCAGCCATCTAATACTCCGGCAGAAGTGGTGGAACTCTATGAGGAACACAAGGAGACCTTCTGGCAGGCAGCTGAAATTTGTAAGAAGCACGATATTCGTCATCCGGTGCTCAATTGGAAGCTGCGTGATGGGAAGCGTGACAAAGAGGCCGAAAAGATCAGGAGCCTGTCGTCTGAAGAACGGGATGTTTTGAAAAAATGCATTGATTTCGGATGTCATAGTATAGACTATATGTACTGGGAAGAAGATTATCTCGATAAGGAAGAATATGTCGATTTTTCGATTCCGTTTAATGACTCTGGCTATCAGGGAATCTATTGCTTTACGGAAACAGCGCCTGTAGATTTCGGTGCTTTCCTGCAAGATCAAATGCGCTATGAGAGAGAGCTGGTCTATCAAAAGCTGGATGAAAACGCCTATTATTATTCCGCGTCAGGCGGGAAGCCGACAGAGGAGGCTCCTGTAACGATCAAAGACCATATTGAAGAAGACAGTGAATAGTGTGACAGGTTTTTCTCATCAAGTTTATATCAGTATAAGAAAGCAGACCGATATCTTCGGTCTGCTTATTCTCACTCCTGTGCTTTGACGCTTTCGGCCAGATTGCCGCGGGAAACCTGCCGGGCGGGATACAGAACCGCCAAAAGCCCCAGCAGGACGCAGACGGCGGCACTGGCCGCCAGCAGCCATACGGACAGGTGCTCCGTCCAGTCTTTTAATGGAAGGAGAGAGCTGTTCAGACACAACAGCAGCCCCAGTATCCCCAGCACTGCCGAAACAGCGCCGTACAGCCCGCCTTCATATAAAAGCATCCGCAGCAGCTGTCCCCGGGTCATCCCGACTGCCCGCAGCATGGCAAATTCCCGCCGCCTGCTGTAGATCCGGCTGCTCATGGCATTGTACAGCCCCACAATTCCTAAAACAGTGACGCAGCCTGCCAGCAGGAATACATTGGCAAAATTGACCCGGTTTTCCTGCTTCCTGGCCTCGACCTTTTCCCTGCGGCTGGAGAGCTCCATGCCGGAATAGGACAGGGCAATGGTCTCCAGTTTTTTCTCCGCTTCCGCCAGGTCGGCGTCCTCCGCAGTGTAAATCGACAGATTAAAAAAGCTGTATGGAAATCCCCATTCTGTCAGTACCGTGTCCCCGAAAATGATGCCGGGTCCATCAAAGGGATCTGTTACATTCTTCAGAATCCCGCCGATCTTCACGGTTTTCTCCGTCCGCTTCGGCTCTTTGGTTTCGTCAGGCTGTTCCAGCAGGGTAAACAGCAGGCTGTCCCCCTCCTGAAATGCGGTGTTGGTATAGATTTTTGTCCCTTCCGGTGCATTCTTTACGTTTTCGCCAACATAATATTTATTGATTTGGGTTTTGGTACTGGCTTCAGTAAACCCATAGTCCGGCAGTACCAGCAAAATCTCGTCCCCCCGCATCACGGCGTCCACGTCAAACGCTGCATTTTGGTCTGCTTTCAGCTGCTCCAGTGCTTCCCGGTTGTAGAGCGCAGACTTCATGACGACGCTGCAGCTCCCGTCAGGGAACCCGCAGCTTTGGTTCTCGGAGTCGGTCAGCATTTCGGTAATGCTTCTGGAAAGATCATACATCAGATATTCGTCGTATTTCTCTTTGGGGAAGGAACAGAAAAATTTTGGAGTAATGGCAGTCACAGCCTGATGGCTGCCGAGCTGCTCGCGGCAGACCTGCTGGATTCCCGCGGGATTGGGCGGGTCATCCTCTTCTCCCCGATAGAACGGAAAATCAAAGTGACGGACAAAGTAGTTGCTGTGCCTAATTGTAAAATCCGCAATTTTTTCGCTGTAGAAGCTGTCGTTCCAGCCATCAGTCAGGACAGCCAGCAGATTGACTGCAAACAGACAGAGCGCAAGACTCAGGGCTGAGATCACGATCCGCACCTTGCCGTCCTTGACGCAGCGGAGCATCAGCCGCAGCGGGGTGGACTTTGCCCGTTTGAACAGCACTGTTTTCTTTTTTCCGCCGGCTGCTTCCTGGATGAGGGAAACCCGGCCGGCGCGGAGAGCGGGAATCAGAGCAGCCACCAGAACGCAGACAAAGGCCACGGCCGGTGCAATCGCCAGAGCAGGCCACCAGAACGCATAGATCAGCTCCAGTCCGCTGGCCAGTGCAAACAGCCGGATCACGCCCACAGACAGCGGAATGCCTGCCGCGATCCCGATCGGCGTGCCGATCAGCCAGATGAGAAAGGCTTCTGCGAATATCACGCCTCTGGCCTGTGCTTTTGTGGCGCCCACTGTCCGCAGCAGGGCAAGCTGCTGCCTCCGCTTTTCGATCCCTGCCAGAAAGGCGTTGAAGATGATCCCCAGTATCACAAAGGCGACAGCGATGATACCGATGATAGTCCAGTCTGCATTGGTGGCTGCTTCGGAATAGTATGTTGCGCCTTGGACGAGGACATCCAATTCCGATTTGACCATCGTGTTGGGAGAATAACCAGCATTCAGCCGTTCCAGATGGGAGCGGATTGTGTCGATATCCTCAAGCTCAGTGCCTGCCAGCCAGATCGGGCGGAGGAGCCCGGTCATGCTTTGGGCTGTTTCCTCCGTCACCAGCCCCGACACCGGAAGGAAGAACTCGTCCGGCAGTTCCTGGTGAACATCTCTGCCCAGTTCGTCCCAGTAGACGCTGTAATTCTCCAGCAGGCCGGTCAGGCGGAACGTTTTGGTTTGCTCCGTCCCATCCATTGCGGTAAACGGGATTTCAATGCTGTCTCCCGGGACTGCCTCGATGGCAAGACGGGTGAGGGCAGAACGCTCCAGCGCGATCTCGTCCGCTTTTTCGGGGAAGCTGCCTTCGGACAGGCGCAGGCGGGCGGTATGAATAGCGTCCTCGTCAGCTGTCCCGATCTGGACGGGAATCTCCCCGCGCTTCGGGGCGGCAGTCCCTGCGATCTGAAACGTTCCCATCAGGGACAGGTCTTCATCCTCCCGGATCCTGGATTCGATGGTGCTGTCAAGACCGGTGATGACAAACAGCTGTTCGCCGTATTTGCGGTATTTGTCCTCTGCGTTCATCCGCAGCGTGCTGCTGAAGGTGAAGCAGGAAAAGATCATGAACATGACGGACAGGGCTACTGCCGCTGTCAGCAGAGCCGATGTCCTGCGGCGGAAGCACAAGCTCCGCCAGGCAAGGCGGAAGCTCTGTCTCATACCGCCACCCCCGTATCAGAAGCAACCAGCCCGTCCTCGATGGTGACGATGCGGTCGGCCTGTTGTGCGATCTCGGCGTCGTGTGTGACCATGATGACGGTCTGGCCGAACTTACGGCGGGATTCGTCCAGCAGGCGCAGGACTTCCTCGCCAGATTTTTTATCAAGGTTCCCGGTGGGCTCGTCCGCAAGGATGACCGCAGGCTTGGCGGCAAGCGCGCGGGCAATGGCGACCCGCTGCTGCTGTCCGCCCGAGAGCTGGCCGGACAGGTGGGTGAGGCGGTCGGAAAGCCCCAGCGTCCCGATCACTTCGTCTATGTATGCCTTGTCCTGCTTTTGATGATCCAGATCCAGCGGCAGCATGATATTCTGCCAGGCGGTCAGCTCGGGGAGCAGGTTGAAAAACTGGAACACAAAGCCGATCCTGCGGCGGCGCAGCAGGGTGCGCTGTTTGTCACTGATCCCGTAGAGGTTTTTCCCCTCTACCAGCACCTGTCCGTTTGTCGGCTCGTCCAGCCCGCCCAGCAGATGCAGCAGGGTGGACTTGCCTGAGCCGGAACGCCCCACCACCGCGGTGAAGCTGCCTGCCTCAAACTGCAGGCTGCAGTCCCGAAGAGCATGGACGGTGTTCTCTTTTTTTCCGTAGGTTTTAGATAGCGATACCGTTTCAATGACTGGATTCATCTGTACTTCCTCCTTGTGTATCGTTGATGATTTTTCCGTCTTTCAGTTCGATCTGCCTGCTGCACATTTTGGCTATTTGAGGATTGTGCGTCACGATGATGATAGATGAGCCTCCACATATCGGATACAAAAAGGCAGCCGGCTTTTAAAACAACCGGCTGCCTGAATGACGAAGTTTCTCCGGTTGCTGGGAACCTTTGAATGAGTTCGGTTTAGACATTTTTATAATAATATTATATTACAAAGTACTGGCGTAATCTATTGTTAATTGGTATAATAAATTTTATGTTTTTTGTTTATATTTAATTCAGTAGCCTGTCTGGTACTTTCCGAGGCATTTGAAAAGGAGACGGATCAGTCTAGGCTGTCATTTGCGGCTTTACAGGATAAAGAATATAGTCCGGATATGACTTGTTTAGCAAAAAAGATTGTCGGTTTTATCTGACAAATTTTTGACAAATTATCAGTACATGTCTGTGAAAATCAACATTGGACTGTCGGATATAACATTCCCCTCCTGATGCAAGGCTTTATGCTGTATCAGGAGGGGATGTTTACTAAAATGACATTTTACTTTTTGGGCACAGTTTCCCAGTCTTTCAAAAACCGATCGATTCCACTGGCAGTCAGCGGATGATTGATCATCTGCATAATGACTTTGTATGGAATAGTTGCAATGTCGCAGCCCGCTTTTGCTGCCTCGATCACATGGATTGGATGTCGGATGCTGGCAGCAATGATTTTAGTTTCGATATCATGCACCGCAAAAATTTCTGCGATGTCATGAATCAAGATCATACCGTCGCTGCCGATATCATCCAGCCTGCCCAAAAACGGGCTGACATAGGTCGCCCCCGCTCTAGCAGCCAACAACGCCTGCGCGGCGGAAAAAATTAGGGTAACATTGGTGTGAATTCCCTTTTTGGTCAAAATATTAACTGCTTTTAATCCTTCGGCACACATTGGGATTTTGATCACAATATTCTCGTTGATTTTTGCCAGTTCCAATGCTTCCTTTACCATTTTTTCATGTTCCAGAGAGACAACTTCTGCTGAAATCGGGCCGTTGACGATCGTTGTAATTTCTTTGACAACTTCGGCAAAAACCCGTCCTTCTTTTGCAATCAAGGAAGGGTTTGTGGTGACGCCGCAAATCACCCCCAGTTCATTGGCTTCCCTGATTTCGTTTACATTTGCGGTGTCGATGAACAGCTTCATATATGATTCCTCCAGTTAAATATTGGAAATACCGAGCGATACGGACAGCGCGGCAATATCGCCGACCTGTTCTCCAAGTGCGCTTGGCAATATCTGACAATTTTGAAACGGCACCGGCAGACATTCTCGCCGCATAACCATTTCCATGCTCTCTGCAAGGAGATGCCGGCTTCTGGCATAAATACTGCCAATCACAATAACTTCTAAATTTAATATATCAACCAAGATGCTGAGCGCTTGTCCGAGTTTTTCACCGCTGATGTGGTAAATTTCCCGGCAAAGTGTATCCCCTTCATCCGCCAGATCCCCGATTTTTTTGGCTGTAATTGCTTCAAGAGAACCGCACCGCTCCAGCAATGCGGGCTTTTCACCCTTTCCGAGGGATTCCAGCACTTTTGTGCGGCCGAGCTGTGCGATTCCTCCACCGCTGCAGTATCCTTCCACAGAGCCGATTTTACCATACCCTGCCGGCCCCTGCTGCGTTAGACGAACGTGACCGATCTCTCCCGCCATGTCGTTTGTGCCGACATAAAGCTGATTATTCAGGATCAGTCCGGCACCCAGTCCGGTGCCAAACGTCAGATACGCCATATTATGAGATCCTTTGCCGGCGCCGTATTTCCATTCTGCAACGGCACAAGCGTTGGCGTCATTCTGCAGATAGCAAGGCAGATGATATCGCTTCCTGAAAAAGTCCGCCACGGGAACATCGTCCCACCCCGGCAGGTTAGGGGGGGACAGAATACGTCCTTCTTTGGAGTTAAGCGGTCCGCCGCAGGAAATGCCGATCCCCTTCAAATCCTCCGGTTTTAGATGAAGGGATGTCATTTGTGTTTCCAGAGAGGAACCATAAAGGGAAAGCATTTTATCCGGCTGCATAGGAATGGTGGCGAACTGTTCTTTGGAAAGAATTTCCCAATGGTCTCCTGAAAGACGGCCGATCACCACAGCACTTTTGGTTCCTCCGATATCGATTCCGGCTGTAATCAAGTGCTCACATCCTTTTATTAGTTTAATTAAGAAAATACGTTATTATCATAATGCATTTTTATCTTTTTGTCAATGGTTTGGGGAAAAAGGTATTGCAAAAAAAACTCAAAAATGTTAGACTATAAAAGCAATGATGAAGTTGGCAAAAAATACAGAGGTGAGAGGGTGCGTTTTGGAGATAAATCATCGTTCCGGAATGAAAGCGGAAAATCAACGGCACATTCTTAATTTAATCAATAAACATCCCAGCTTTCGCGCGGCGCTGGCTACAGAGCTGGGACTGACGCAGGCGGCAGTCAGTCTGTTGACGGAGGAACTGATCCAGGATGAAATCATTGGCCCGGCCGAAATCGGCGCAGCGGGACCAATGGTCGGAAGACGACCGGAAATATTGGATATCCGCGCGGACTGGGGTGCGATTGTGGGAATCAGTATCGACCGCAGTCAAGTGACGATCGGGATCGTGGATCTTAAGGGAAATGCCATAACAGAAAATACTCTTTTGCCTGTGAAAGAAGATTATGAGGATACGATCAGACAGATCGGTTCAGCTGTCAAAAAAATGCTGGCACAGATGAAGGGACAGATCCATTTTGTCATAGGAGCCGGCGTTGCGATTCCGGGCCCTATGGATTTAAAAAGCGGAAGCATTTTGGAACCGCCGGGCTTTCCTGCCAGTTGGTATCATCTCCCGATTGCGGTACTGCTGGAAAAACAGCTGGGATTTCCCGTCTATGCGGAGCACAATTCCCGTGCGTTGGCTCAGGCCGAGATCTGCTTAGGTGCTGGAGAACGATATTCCCATTTTATGATTCTCAATGTCAATGCAGGGATTGGATCTGGATTGGTACTGAATGGTAAGGTCTATACCGGTGCACATGGCATTGGCTGTGAGATCGGTCATATGTCGGTGGAACGCGGCGGCCGGATTTGTTTCTGTGGCCGTCGGGGCTGCTTGGAACAGTATGCGTCGGCTGCGGCCGTACTCCATGAGGTGAATCGAATCTGCCCGGATATCCATACTTGGACCGAACTGATTGATCGTGCCTATAACGGCAATCAGATTTGCTGCGACTTTTTAGAACAGGCGGCCTCTTATTTTGGCGAGGTGATTCGAAATGTGATGAGCTTATGTGATCTTGAAGCGGTTTTCTTTACCGGACAGATTGCATATAGAGGAGAACTGATCCTTAAGCTGATTCGGGAGAAAGCACAAAAAAACGCTGTGGCTCAGATGGGAAAACTGCCTGAAATTGCGTTGTCGTCGATTCCAGGAAATCCTTATTTAGTATCAAGTGCGTCAATTTTAATTTACAAATTATACAATCAGCCCCTGTTTTTTTATGAAAAAAATATCGAGCGAAAAAAAGGAAAGGAATGATACGAAATGGAATATTTTCCCGATGATCTGTCTTTAGAGGCTGTGTACCCGGAATGGGAAAAAGCAGTTGAAGCGGCAGTGATCTGTTATCAAAACGGCGGCAAGATTTTGACTTGTGGAAATGGTGGCAGTGCGTCGGACAGCGAACACATCGTCGGAGAACTGATGAAGGGTTTTTTGAAGAAGAGGCCGGTTGACAATGAACTTGCGCAAAAGTTAGGACCCAAGTTGGCCGGTTCGCTGCAAATGGGACTGCCGGCAATTTCGCTGGTTTCTCAAAGCGCTATCATGACTGCAGTGATGAACGATTTGGGCGCCGATGCCGTATATGCACAGCAAGTGATGAGTCTTGGCAAAACAGGAGATATTCTGATCGGCATCAGTACCTCCGGAAATGCGGAGAATGTTTGCCAAGCATTCCAGACGGCAAAAGCAAAGGATATGGTGTGTATCGCACTGACAGGGCAATCGGACAGCAGAATGAGCGGTCTGGCGGACATCACGCTACGGGCGCCCGCACAGTCTACACCGAAAGTACAGGAATACCATATCAGGTTGTATCACGCATTTTGTGCGGCTGTGGAAGCCCGTTTTTTTCCGGTTTGACTGAACCTGAAAGATTGGCACTGCCAGTTTCAGAAAATTTTTCCGTCTGGCCGGAAATTGTTCCTTGCGTCTATGTAATTGGTACATTTTGACTGAAAATAGCAAAACAGGAGCCACGGGTGTCTAAGATACCTGCGGCTCCTGTTAATATTGTTTGGGATTTTGCTTCATTAGAAGAAGTTTTCTTTCAAACTTCCGGCTGTTTGAGTAGCAGTCGCTTCTCGAAAAATGCAGTAATCTGCGTTTTTTCGAGGATAAGATCATTTTTTAGGACAAAATGCTTATCATAGATTTAAAAAAATACTTTTGTAAAGAATCGATGATCATGAATCAATCATTGGGGCGCTGATAAAAGTTGCCGTTGATCCGCTGCGTTTTGATGACATTGATAAAAGCGTGCGGATCAATTTTCTTTATGATCTTGATCATTTTTTTCACCTGATTGGACGCAATAACGGTATAGAGCATGGTGCGGGGATTCCCGTTGTACAAGCCGGTCCCGTGGAACAATGTGGCGCTGTGATGCGTCAGTTCTTTCAAGTCCTCATAAATCTGTTCAGATTTATCTGAAATGATAAACAGTGTCGATCTTTTATACCGAACGTCCAACATTTTGACGACCTGAGTGGATGCAAACTGAAAAATAATAGAATAAAGAGCCTTGTCCCATCCAAACAGCAATCCTGCGATCACAAGCATTGCAGCATTACCGATCAGAATATAATTCCAGGCATCGATATTGAGCTTTTCTGATAAGGCAACTGCTATAAAGTCGGTTCCGCCGCTGGTTGCACGGGCAAACAGGCAAAGCCCGATAGAAACGCCGTTTATGATACCGCCGAATATACATATGAGAAGTATATCGTCTGTTATTGGCATGGAAGGAATCAGGTCGGTGAGAATACTTGTCAGTACGATCATCAAGCAAGAGTAAATAGTAAAGCGCTTTCCGATGAAACGATAACTAATCACAGCGGGGATGAGATTCAGAAGAAAGTTGATGACAGAAAATGGCAAATAAAGATGGAAATAAGACTGCATGGTACGCTGGAGCAACAGTGTCAGACCATTAAATCCGCCCGGGAACAGACTCCCGGCGTCAACGAAGCTTTTGATATTGATCGCCATGATAACAGAAGCAACTGTAATCAGCAAAAGACGGAAAATATGCTCCCGGATTGTAAGAGGGATCAGATCCTCAAGATCCAGCCGGTTGGTGTTTGAATTTTTCATGACACTTTTCCTCTTTATTTAAAATATTTTGAGTTTGCCAAGAAGTTCCGGCAGAGGCAGCAATCATATTGACTGCCGATGAAAGCTTTACAGTTTATTTTATTATACCATAAAACGAACAAATAGAACATATCTTTATCAAAGGTGATTTCGATTATAACAGGATGCTCATATTCGGATTTCCGCCATTAAATAAACAGGTGCTTTTTGTGATATCTGCATTGATGGAGCATATGTTATGCAGGAAGGCATCTTGTATTCACCATACAAGTACGTCGCACTGCTATTGATCTCGACACAGTGCTTACAAATCCGGCAAAACGGATGCGTATTCGACAAAAGTGAAAATAACTATAAGATTTTACCAGGAACAATGAAAAATTTTTATTGCATTATGGAATCACTGTGTTATAATAAAACTATAAAAATGAATAACCGCAATATGGATCTACAATTGGGAAGAAACGGTGAAAAGCCGTCGCAACAGCCATTACTGTGATTGATGATGAAAAGGACACAGGCCATTGGGGCAGCATGCTCTGAGAAGGCGTCCTTTTTCGGTATATCCGTAAGTCATAAGCCAGGAAACCAGTCATATTGCTCAGGACAAAGCAGTTACCTTTGGGCAATGGAAGGGTAGGGCTAAAAATCAAGTGATTCCTTTCACCTCATAAAATTGTTGAGTAAATGCTTTCTCCTGTATGGGAGCGGGCATTTTTTCTTTATCCTGAAAAAAGTTTGATTAAGGATGTGACGTCTTTTGCGGGATGTATTTTCTTCTTTTCATCCGATCGTCAATTTTATTTATTTTGTATTGGTTATCATGTGCAGTATGTTTTTTATGCATCCTGTGTTTTTGGGGATTTCCCTCTGCTCCGCCATTCTATATTCTATATATTTGAATGGGATCAGGGCAATAAAGTTTAACTTTTTATTTATGCTCCCTGTTTTGCTGCTGTTTGCGGCACTGAATCCGCTGTTTAATCATGAGGGCGCAACAGTGTTGTTCCACATTCAAAATAATCCGATAACAGCAGAAGCGCTGATATATGGATTGGCAGCCGCGGCGATGTTTGTATCAGTTATTATTTGGTTTTCCTGTTATAATGTTGTCATGACATCCGATAAATTTATTTTTTTGTTTGGCCGTGTAATACCCGCCCTATCATTGGTACTTTCTATGGTGCTGCGATTGATCCCCAGGCTGAAGGCGCAAATTCACATGATTTCAAATGCACAAAAGTGTGTTGGTCAGGATGCCACAAACGGTAATATGCTGCAGCGAGTAAAAAATGGATTAAAAATTCTGTCGGTTTTGGTGACCTGGGCATTCGAAAATGCAATTGATACAGCTGATTCGATGAAATCTCGCGGCTACGGTCTGAAAGGACGTACCAGCTTTTCTAACTATCGTTTTGACAGAAGGGACGGCCTGGCGATGGGATTCATACTGTTTTTCTTTTTGCCGGTCATTTTTGGCGCTTTAACAGGAGAAAATAATATTATATATTTCCCGTCTGTTTTGGTAAAACCGCTTTCGGCAGTCAGCCTGATAGTTTATATTGCATACGGCGGACTGTGCTTGCTGCCATTGATCTTTAACATACTGGAGGATATAAAATGGGCTCGTTTGAGATCAAGAGTTTAACATTTTCTTATCCCGAAAGTGAACGGCCGGCTTTGGATCATATAGATATGACGGTGAGGGATGGAGAATTTGTCCTGATTTGCGGCTGTTCCGGCTGTGGGAAAAGCACACTTCTTCGCCATTTGAAAACTGTGCTGACACCCCATGGGAAGAGGGAAGGAGAAATTCTGTTTGACGGAAAGCCGCTGGAAAAAGCTGATCTATATACACAGTCATCTAAAATCGGTTATGTGCTGCAAAACCCGGAAAATCAAATTGTGACGGATAAGGTTTGGCACGAGTTGGCGTTTGGACTGGAAAGTCTGGGGTGGCCGAGCGAGACGATACGTCTGCGGGTTGCGGAGATGGCAAGCTTCTTTGGCATCCAGAACTGGTTTCTGAAAAATGTAACAGAATTGTCCGGCGGACAAAAGCAGCTTTTGAATCTTGCATCTGTCATGGCAATGCAGCCCAGTGTTTTGATTCTGGATGAACCGACGTCTCAGCTGGACCCGATCGCTGCGTCTGAATTCCTTGAAACGGTCAAAAAAATCAACCGGGAACTGGGAACGACGGTGCTGCTCTCTGAACATCGTCTGGATGAGATTTTGCCGGTTGCTGACAGGGTGGCTGTTTTGGATCAGGGAAAGCTGGTCTGTTATGATACGCCAAAAAAAGTTGGGAATTTCCTGAAAAATCAGGCGCATGAAATGTTTTCCGCCATGCCGGCTCCGGTTCAGATCTATGCGGGAGTTCCAAATGATCTGGAGTGTCCGCTGACCGTTCGCGATGGAAGAAACTGGCTTAACAGATTATTTTCGGGGAAAAAAGTTTCCAATACGGAGCCGGAACAGAAATCTGTCTGTTTTTCAGAGGAAACAGTGATCCAGATGAAGGATGTCTGGTTCAAATATGAAAAGAATGGCGCCGATGTTGTCAGCGATTTATCGCTTTGCGTCAGAAAGGGAGAATGGTACAGTATTGTCGGCGGAAACGGGACCGGAAAGACCACAACCCTTAACTTGCTCAGTCGGATCATCCTCCCTTATCGGGGCAAGATTCTGCTGAACGGGCGTGACTTGGCAAAATACACGGATAAAGAGCTGTTTACGAAAAATCTTGGTGTGCTTCCGCAAAATCCTCAGGCGCTGTTTGTAAAAAAGACAGTGGAGATGGATTTTCTGGAGATGCTCTCAGGTACAAAACTTTCTGAAGCGGAAAAACTGCAAAAGGTCCGTGAAGCGGCAAAGCTGGTTGATATGACGCCGTTTATGCAGATGCATCCGTATGATTTAAGCGGCGGAGAGCAACAGCGTGCCGCTTTGGGAAAGGTGCTGCTGTTGGAACCGAAAATCCTGCTGCTGGACGAGCCCACCAAAGGAATCGACGGCCATTTTAAAACGAAGCTGGCCGCTGTTTTGAAAAAACTCCAGCAAACCGGCGTTACCATTGTCATGGTGTCTCATGACATTGAGTTCTGTGCAAAATATGCGGACACCTGTGCAATGTTTTTTAATGGCAATATCGTTGCATCCGGTCCTACCGGCAGTTTCTTTTCAGGCAACAGCTTTTATACGACGGCGGCCAACCGGATGTCCCGGCATTTGTTCCCACATGCAGTAACAAATGAGGATGTGATACTGTTATGTCAGAAAAACCGATAGTCAAGCATCGTCTGAAAAAAAGAATTTTTGTTTCAGCTGCCCTGATTGTGCTCATTATTCCTGCTGTTTTAATTCTTTGCAGCAGGCTGATGCGGACAATGAAATGGAGTCTTTCACTCTTTGGTCATCCGGTCGTAATACGGCTGCATTATGCGGTGTCCTTGCTGATTATTATTTGTACCATGATTCCCTTTTTTATGATCTTTGAAAAGCGTAAGCCTCAGGCAAGGGAACTGGTGACGATCGCAACCCTTTCTGCGATAGCAGTTATCAGCCGCGCCGCATTTTTTATGCTGCCGCAATTCAAGCCGATGAGTGCAGTCATCATCATTGCAGGAGTCTGTTTCGGACCGGAATCGGGCTTTTTAGTCGGGGCTGTATCCTGTTTTGTTTCCAATATGTTTTTTGGTCAGGGCTCGCATACGCCATGGCAGATGTTTTGCTTTGGAATTATCGGTTTTATAGCCGGCCTGCTGTTCCATAAAGGATTAATAAAACGGAATACTATTACGCTTTGTATATATGGTGGTTTATCCGTATTTTTTATTTATGGCGGAATCGTCAATTTTGGTTCTTTGCTGAACATGGGCGTGAAGCTCAATTGGAAAACGATTGTTGCATATTATGCTTCAGGATTTCTGTTTGACCTGATCCACGCGGGAGCAACAGTGGTTTTTCTGTTCCTTTTTTCCCGGCCTATGATCGAGATTTTGGAACGGATCAGAAAAAAATATGGATTGATTGAGACATAGTTGAAGGGAAAGAGTACATGTCAGCTAAAACGATCATGCTTCAAGGGACGATGTCCCATGTGGGAAAAACGATTTTGACCGCAGGACTTTGCCGTCTGTTTTCAGAATTGGGATATCGGACAGCACCGTTTAAGGCGCAGAATCTGTCTTCCAAAGGAACTGTCCTGGCAGACGGTTCGGAAATTGGGACAGGGCAGGCTATTCAAGCAAGAGCAGCCGGAATAATACCAGTCGCAGCCATGAATCCGTTGCTGCTGAAAGCAAATATGGATGGAACATTGGACGTGTTTCTGCATGGGAAAAAGCAATCCCGGGATCGTGCCGACTATTATTTTTTCCATCGGAATGAGTTAATGCGGGAGATTCTCAGTGATTTTAACGAACTGCGGGAAAAGTATGATATCATTTGTATAGAAGGTGCCGGAAGTCCGGCAGAGCCGAATTTGCAGCAACGGGACATTGCCAATATGGGACTCGCGCGGGAAATTGATGCGCCGGTTTTGTTAGTAGGTGATATTGAGCGCGGCGGAGTGTTTGCTTCCTTGTATGGAACTCTAATGCTTTTGCCGGAAACGGATCGGAAGCTTGTGAAAGGCTTGATCATCAATAAATTTACAGGAGAAGAACAGTATTTACAGCCTGCGCCGAGAATACTGGAAGAAAACACGGGATTGCCGGTGCTTGGAATAATACCGTATCTCTCGATCTGCCTGGAGGAAGAAGATGTTTCTTTTAGCAGAAAAACAGCAAAAAATTCACAGGACGAGGATGATTGCTTTCGTCAAATTTCATCTGCACTACGTGCTCACCTAAAACTGGAGGAAATCATGAATATTATTTGGAATAATAAATAATGAGAAGGGAGCTGGAAAACAAATGAATCTAAAGCAGATGTTCAAGGATGTCGGAATATTTCAATATGGTGTAACGGATACTGCTGAAATTCGGTTTGCTCAGGAAGTGCGGGCTATGTGTGAGGTCAATACCTGCCGGCAGTATGGAAAAACATGGGCATGCCCTCCGGCACTTGGCAGTGTAGAGGAATGTCGGGAACGTATACAGCGGTTCCAGAAAATGCTGGTTTTCAGCATGAAAATCGATCTGGAGGATTCCTTTGATTACGAGGGCATGATGGCCGGTATGAAGCAATTCAAAAAGTCATGCAGGGCGATCGGCGCGGCGATCCGTCCGTATATCCGCGACTGTCTGATGTTGTCCAATGAAGGATGCGACTTGTGCGAAAAGTGCACTTATCCGGATGCCGCCTGCCGTTTTCCGGAACAGTCGCAAGGCTCATTGGAAGGCTATGGGGTTTTTGTGAGCGAGCTTGCTAAACAGGCGGGGATCAACTACATAAACGGGCCGAATATCGTTACCTATTTTGGAGCGTTGGTATGTCAGGCCTCTGATTTGGAGCAGCTCCTTGGACAAACGATCGAATAAAAAGAAAAGAGTATGAAAAATGAAATTTATAGTTTCTTACAGCTGCGGAAAAGACAGCGCCTTGTCTTTGCATAAAATGCTGGAAGCGGGACACACACCTGTCGGCCTTTTAGTTATGGTGAACCGAGACATGCAGCGTTCCTGGTTCCATGGTGTAGACCCTGAATTGCTGCAATGTATTTCTGATGCATTGCATATTCCGCTGATTTTGTGTGAATCTGACGGCAACGATTATCATACCAGAATGGAAATCGGACTGAAAAAAGGAAAGGAAATGGGAGCGGATGCCTGTGTTTTTGGAGATATCGATATAGAAGAACATTTGACCTGGTGCAGAGAAAGATGTGAAGCGGCAGGACTGAAATGTATTCATCCCTTGTGGCACCGGGACAGAGAAGAAAATACCAATGAGATTCTCTCACTGGGATATCGGTGCGTAATCAAATGTGTCCGTAATCAGATGTTGCCCCAGGAATATTTGGGACGAGTGCTGGATTTTGATTTGATTGAGGATATGAAAAAGCGCGGAATTGACATCTGCGGTGAAAACGGGGAATATCACACTGTTGTATTGGGAGGACCGATTTTTCGTTATCCTGTTTTATATGAATGCAGAAAAGTTTATGATTTTGGAACGATATCTGCGATTGATATCGGTGCGGCAGTCGTTTAAGTGCATGGTAAGGCAATTATATATTTCACTGCTGTACATAGAGCATATATAGAAAATATATGGTCAGGATATGAAGGAATGTATGAAATGCCGCTTTACAAGAATTTTATTTCATGATATAATAATAACAATTTACGGCTAAACTACATATGTATTTAATATTTGTTTTTTGAGGGATCAGAATGCTGAATATCTGTTTTTCAGAAAGTGCCAACGGGATTTTAGAGCAGGCTGTACATGAAGGATACTTGATTGAATCAAAAACCGTTTGTATTCCAGATGATTTATCATTGGGAGATATATCCAATCCTAAAAATTGGGATATCAGAAGAAAAACAATGTTGGAGCTTTATTTAGATCAGGACTATGTTGAGCATAACTGTAAACGCTGCTATCAGGAATTTTTTGATCAGATTTATAATCACGAAAAGATACTGATCTGGTATGCAAATACTCCTTCAGAATTCTGCGGATTGCTGTATACACTTTGGCTGCTGAAGGAAACCCCTGTTGCGATTGGGGCGGTTTGCTGCTCCAGGACACTGAAACGGGGTGATAATCAGTTCTCCTCTTATTACTCGGTGAGTGACTTGAGGCCGGAAGAAGTGATTCGTTTTTTACCATTTGAAGTATCCTTTTCTGAAGCAGAAAAGGAAGAATATATATCTGAATGGGAAAAATTATCTGATGAAAATGGAGAACTGCGGGTTTATTGGAATGAAACTGTGCAGACGGCGGATCCTTCTTATTATGATGATGTGATTTTAAAGTATATCAGTACAAAACCGCAGACTGTGGCAGATGCTGTAGGGAAATTTATGATGACAGAGCATCTGGGTGTGAATGATCAGTTTGTGGTTTCCAGAATCAATGTCTTGATCCAAAAGGGCGTTTTGTATTCTGACGGAGACGGTGTCAGTTATCGGGATAAGATTAAACTGCTTCGTCCACAGATGGAAAGACGGATTCTAAGTATTGCCACACAGATCGATAGACGGCAGGCAAACATGTAAGCTTTTATAAAAAATAAACAGAGTCATTCCTATAAAAATGGCTCTGTTTATTTTTTATAAATTATGATTCTGATATTACAGGCAGACGAAAAGAGAAGACCGACATCTCAAGAACAGGTTCGATTTTAAATGGAGTATTGGGACTTTATTTACGAATTTAATCTGTCTGACAACAGGCAGTATGATTTACAATCTTACAATCTGGGATCGATCGTATGCATCAGACTGACAGCTGTATTGGTCCTTACACAGCAGGAGCATAACGCTTTTGGTGCCTCTTCTTCACAGGAAATGTTTTGTAGATCCTTGAGGTTCTGATCCAGTGTTTTCTCGACGTTTTTAAGAACGGCATTAATTTTTTCAATATCCGGTTTCACATTTGACATTCCTTTCAATACAAAGACTGCAGTTTCCCGATCATGTCGACATAGATGTTGCTGTAAAAATATTGCAAGTTATAATTCTGTCAGTATACAGCTGTCGGCTTGAGAATTCCTTTCGCTTGTATTATAAATGATAAACAGAAAAAATGCAATAAAAATTATGCATATCCTGAAAAATTATCTTGTTTGCTTGTAAAAACTAGAAGTCTGTATCAAATCAAAAATCTGAAAATTACAAAAAAGCAAAAGCACCGACAAACAGCGTAGAATCGCTATTTTTCGATGCTTTTTTGTGGTCGAGGTGACGGGATTCGAACACGCGACCTCTGCGTCCCGAACGCAGCGCTCTACCAAACTGAGCCACACCTCGAACTACCTTATATATTATACACGATTTTACTATATTGTCAATACTATTTTCCTATTTTTTTCTTTTTGTTTGGTTGACGAAAAATGCGATTTAGGATATAATAAAATAAAATGTTTGGGAAAGCGGTGGATTTTATGCTGACACAGGCCAAGAGGGATTTTATTGAATTTATGATGTCTGCGAATGTGCTGCGCTTCGGGGATTTTGTAACGAAGAGCGGGCGGAACACCCCTTATTTCGTCAATACAGGAAATTATAAGACCGGACTGCAAAGCTCCAGACTTGGTGAATTTTATGCCGGATGTATAAAGGAAACGGTAGGAAATGAATTTGACGCTATGTTCGGCCCTGCCTATAAAGGGATTCCTCTGGTGACAACAACGGCCGGTGCCTTGGCAAGAAATTATGGGATAGACAAGCCGTTCTTTTTTAATCGGAAAGAAGAAAAGGATCATGGCGAGGGCGGCTCTCTGGTTGGCTATCAACCTTCAGACGGGGACAGGGTCATCATCATTGAAGATGTGATCACCGCAGGAACTGCGATCAGAGAGACGATGCCGGTTCTGCTCAAGGCGGCTGAAGTTTCTGTCCCTCACATGTTCATATCCGTCAATCGCTGCGAGGTCGGTCAGACTGCCGGAAAAACCGCAGTAATGGAAGTTAAGGAAGCATTTGGCATTGATATCCATGCTCTGATTGATGTAACAGATATCCATGCTTATCTAAAGCAGTCAGGCTGTTACGAGGAAATCCTTCCCAAAATGGAAGCATATATGGAACAATATTGCGTACTGTAAAATTAGAAAATCCTGCCAATATTTGAGCGTGTCGACTTTTTCGACACGCTCTCGAGGGATAAATACAATCACTGCGGCAAAGCCTTGTTCTGTGTTTTTTCCCGACTCCCCCCTTTTTCGTCAAAAACCGGCTCTGCAAAAGGCTTTGCCTTTGCTCACCGCCGGTTTTCTCTCAAAGAGTCACACAGGCGGCGCATGTCCGCCTGTGTGACGATTTTTTATATTACCGTTTTTCGACAGACTGAATATTCCGCAGGATTTTTTATGCAAATCCGATTTATTTTTGTTGATTTCTATTTGACGAATGTTGTCATATCGTTTATAATAAAAACAGGATAATTACAGAGGAATTTACATAATTTTTCACTGGATAGAGCGGCTAAGATATCGGAAGGGAGAAACCGAAATGGAATACAATAAGGTTCGGATTACGGTCTGTGGGAAAGAATTTGCACTCCAGACAGAGGAAAGCGCAGGTTATATGAAAGAACTTGCGAAAATACTGGATACAAAGATCAAGGATTTTATGGCGAAAAATAATGGGGTCGATCTGACTTCGGCGGCGATCCTGGTGGGGCTTGGCGTACTGGACGACAGCTTCAAAACCAATTCTGACATTGATAATATCCGTGCCCAGATTACAGGTTATGCGGCGGAGACTGCACAGGCAAAAGATAAAATTGACGAGCTGCAGGAAGTGATCGAATCTTTGAAACGGGAAAAAGAAAATCTGCAGCGGGATCTGGAACTGCATGCGCTGCGGGACAAGCTTTGATGGGACAGAAGACGGACAAACAGCCTGAGATACTGGCTCCCTGCGGCAGTGAAGAGAGCGTACATGCAGCAGTGTGCTGCGGCGCCGATGCCGTTTATCTGGGACAGCGGGCATTTAACGCCCGGCAGAATGCGGATAATTTTGATGCCCTGTCCTTAAAGAAAATCGTTTCCTATTGTCATCTGTATGGAGTTAAGGTCTATCAGACCCTGAATACACTTGTTTTTGACAGCGAAATTCAGCCGTTGCTTCAGTGTATTCGGACAGGCTGTCAGGCCGGAGTGGATGCGTTTATAATACAGGATATGGGAGTGCTGTCTCTCGTCAGGCACTATGCGCCCGACATGCCGATTCATGCTTCTACTCAAATGACAATCCACACGCCGGCGGGAGCGCAGCTTCTGGAAAAGCTCGGCGTGAAACGGGTAGTGCTTGCAAGGGAACTGTCTTTGAAGGAAATTGAAGAAATCCGTTCTTCTGCGGGAATAGAGCTGGAAGTATTCGTCCACGGTGCGTTATGTGTCTGTGTATCCGGACAATGCTATATGAGCGGTATGCTGGGCGGCAGGAGCGGGAACCGAGGCTGTTGTGCCCAGCCCTGCCGTCTTCCCTTTTCGGTCAGAGGGGACGGCTCTCCTGATCTGTCGCTGAAGGATCTGTCCGCAATCGGAATTTTGGACAGACTTGCTGCAGCAGGTGTAGACTCCTTTAAAATTGAAGGCCGAATGAAGCGGCCCGAGTATGTGGCAGCTTCGGTTACGGCATGTGCACAGAAGCTGCGCGGGAAATCTCCCGATATGGACACCCTGCGGGCTGTTTTTTCGCGCTCTGGCTTTACCAATGCTTATTTGCTGGATCAGCGGGGAGCCGAACTTTTTGGAAGCCGCCGGAAAGAGGATGTGACTGCGGCGGCGGAAGTCCTGAAACCATTGCGACAGCTTTATCATAAGCCTGTACAGCGGGTGGCCTGCCGCGGCACCCTGACAGTGAAGGCGGGAAAACCGGTTATCTATTGTATGACCGATGCCGACGGGAACAACGCAACTGTCTGCGGTTCGCTGCCGGAACCAGCTCAACAGATCGCGCTGACGCTGGAAAAGGCAGGCGGATATTTGTCTAAACTGGGCGGGACGCCTTTTTATTTATCGTTGCTGGACGGATCGGTGGAGAACGGTTTGATGGTTCCGGCCAGTGAACTGAACGCACTGCGGAGAGAGTGCGTCGGACAGTTGTCAGCACTGCGTGAAGCTGTGCCCGAAAAGCGATTTGAAGCATCTGACATCAAGTTGCCGCGGACATTGCTGCCGAGTGAAAACCGGAAAGGAAGCCTGCGGCTGCGCGTCAGCAGTGTTAAGCAATTGGAAAAGCTCAGGCCGCAGGATTGCGAAGCAGTAATCATGCCGCTTCAAGAGGCTCTGGCTCAAAAAGAGCAGCTTGCAGACTTTCCTTTGATTTTAGAATTGCCGCGGGTTTATTTCGGCAAAGAAGCACTGCTCCGGCAGAAGCTTCAAGCGGCGAAGAAGGATGGATATCATCATGTGCTGGTGCAGAATCCGGCGCAGATTTTGCTGTGCAAAGAGCTTGGTTTTACGATGTCGGGCGGATTTGGCCTGAACATCACCAATTCTTATGCAGCCGCGTTTTATCTCAATGCTGGTCTTGCGGACACAGTGGTGTCGTTTGAAACGAATCTGGAAGAGGCGCGCAGGGTTATGCACTGTATGCCTCTGGGCGCAGTTGTTTACGGGCATCTGCCTTTGATGATTACCCGCAGCTGCCCGCTGAGAAAATACCAAAGCTGTGAAACATGCGGGAAAGAGGGAACACTGACTGACCGACAAGGAAAAAGATTTTTGATGCGCTGTCATGACGGGGTGCGGGAGATTTACAATCCCGATCTGCTCTATCTGGCAGATCGTATGAAGGATCTTTCCTGTTTTGATTACCTCATGCTGTATTTCACCGCGGAAACACCGGAGGAAGCCGCAAAAGTCGTACAGGAATATCGTCAGGGCACGGGAAAACGTGATCGGCTGACACGAGGTCTTTATTATCGCAGAATATAATGAACGGCGGAAAGGGGAAAACGAAATGACGGTGCAAATCAAAAAAGTGGATGAAAGAGCCAAGCTTCCGGTCCGTGCGACCGAAGGCAGTGCGGGTTATGACCTGTTTGCTCTTCTGGATGAGGAACGGCTGATTTACCCCGGCCAGCCTATCAGGATTCATACGGGGATCGCAATCTCCATGCCAAAGCAGGAAATGGTTGGTTTGGTGTATCCCAGAAGCGGGCTGGCGAGCAAATTCGGACTGATTCCGTCCAATTGCGTCGGGGTGATCGACAGTGACTACCGCGGAGAAATCATGGTCTCGATCACCAATCTGTCCCAGTCTGTTTATTGTATGAAGCCGTTTGAACGGATCGCACAACTGGTGTTTGCACCTGTATTTTTGCCCGATTTGGAAGAGACGGACACCCTGTCGGAGACAGAACGCGGTATGGGCGGCTTTGGCTCGACCGGACATTGACGGAAAAGATGCAGTTTGATATAGAAACAGAAAAGGAAATTTTGTCATGAAATTAAAAAAGACCCTGATTTTCATTTTATTTTTGCTTGCAGGAATTCTGCTTGGGGCAGTGATTGCATTGGCCTGTAAAAATATCAGCTTTCTGAGTTGGCTGAGTTACACAGCCTCACTTGGCTTCGGAATGCCAAACGGCGTTTCGGTGGATTTGATTATTATGAAGTTTGCATTTGGTTTTTCCTTTGAAATCAGCGTTGCCCAGATCATCTGTATTCTTATAAGCCTTGCAATCTATAAGGGCTTCAGCAAGGGGTTCTGAGAGGATGGGCGAAAAAATTCTTCTGGCGTCCTGTTCGCCGCGCAGGCGAGAGCTGATGGCTTTGATTACCGATGCGTTTGCCGTTTGTTCTCCTGATTTTGATGAAAGCAGCATCAGGGAAAAGAATCCCGAGAAACTGGCACAGCTGTTGTCCGGTCATAAGGCGAAGTCGATTTCATGTAAATCGGAGACGCTGGTGATTGCGGCCGATACGGTGGTGGCGGCACCGGACGGCAGCATATTCGGAAAGCCCAGGGATGCGCATGAAGCATCGGCAATGCTGCATGCCCTGTCTGGAAAGAAACACCGCGTTATCACCGGCGTGACGCTTTTGGACGGCAAATATGAAGATACCTTCTGTGTCGTGACTGACGTATATTTTCGTTTGCTTGAAGAAACTGAGATCGCCGCCTATATTTCATCCGGTGAGCCGTTTGACAAGGCAGGCGGCTATGGAATCCAGGGAAAGGCGGCGCTGTTTGTTGAGCGGATCGACGGGGATTACTTCAATGTGGTAGGGTTCCCTGTTTCGTCCGTATATCTTGCAGTGCAAAAATGGAAGGCCCAGGCCGAACAGCGCTGAGAGGCCGCGTCATGCAGAATGCCTGAAATATTACAAAACAGAAAAAATTCATAATTTATTGTTGTGTTTCTGATAAAATAGGGGTATAATATTCGAGAATGGAATTTTTTACAAATCAGGAAGGGGAAACAGTATGTTTTCAAAGGATATCGGGATCGATCTTGGTACAGCGAATACGCTGGTGTTTTTAAAAGGAAAAGGAATTATTATCCGGGAACCGTCTGTTGTGGCGGTTGATACCCGTAACCATACAGTCCGCTGCGTCGGACAGGAAGCAAAAGACGTGATCGGCAGAACGCCCGGCTCCATCGTTGCGGTGCGCCCGCTTAAGGATGGCGTGATTGCGGATTTTGACGTTACGACCAGTATGCTGCAGGAGTTTATTCGCAAGGCTGTCAACAAGTCTATGTTTACCAAGGCGCGTGTTATTATCTGTATTCCGTCTGGTGTTACCGCTGTGGAGCGCCGTGCGGTCAAGGATGCGACCGAGGCGGCGGGGGCGAAAAAGGTCTCCGTGATTGAAGAGCCAATGGCAGCGGCGATTGGCGCCGGCCTGCCTGTGGCGGAGCCGACCGGCAGCATGGTTGTGGATATCGGCGGCGGCACTTCCGAAGTTGCAGTGATTTCATTGGGCGGTATCGTGGCCTATAAATCAGTGCGTGTCGGCGGCGATATGTTTGACACTTCTATTGCCAACTATATCAAGAAAAAATATAATCTTCTGGTCGGAGAACGGACGGCTGAAAACATCAAAATCGAGATCGGTTCTGCTTATCCTATGGAACAGGAAGCCAGCATTACGATCAAGGGGCGCAATCAGCTGAACGGTCTGCCGGAAAGTGTGACTGTGTCGTCCGAGGAAGTAAGAGAAGCACTGACCGATCCGCTTTACAGCATTTTGGATGCTATAAAGGTTACGCTGGAAAAAACACCGCCGGAGCTTGCAGCCGATATCATTGATCAGGGCATTACGCTGACAGGCGGCGGGGCACTGCTGCGCGGTTTGGACAAGCTCATCTCCCAGGAGACAGGTATCCCTGTTTATGTGGCGGAAAATCCTCTGGACTGCGTGGCGGAGGGAACCGGCAAGGTGCTGGAGAATATTGACAAGTTTTCCGATGCCCTGGCGGATGAAGACTATAAATATTAAGGACTGATTTCACTCTACAAGGCGGCAGACGTCTTGTAGAGTCCTTTCATTTATTTGAAGATCAGGAAGAAAGGAGCCGGTGTTATGCGGGATTTTTTGCGAAGCAGGCGGTTTAAAGTGCTGCTGGCTGTATTAGCCGTTTTGCTTGGCTTTATGATATATGCGGCCGCAAGCGGAGATATGGCGACCATACCTTCTAAAATCGTCAGTGCGGTCGTGACGCCGTTTCAAAAGCTCTCCTCTGCAATCTCAACTTCTGTTTCGGGATTTTTGGGACAGTTCGCCAATTCCAGTAAAAACTATGAGGAAAACATTGCGCTGAAGGATCGGATCGCAGAGCTGGAGAACAAGCTCGTGGATTATGAGGAATTGAAGGATGAAGTAGAACAGCTGCGGGAACTGGCAGGGGTTCAGGCGCTTTCTGAGGATTATGACGGAGTAGGAGCGACAGTCATTGCGCGGGATGCGACGGATCAGTATTATTCCTTTATTCTCGACAAAGGCTCCAAGCATGGCATCAAAGAACACGACCCGGTCGTGACGCAGCGGGGGCTGGTTGGCACCGTGACAAAGGTGTATCCGACCTCCTGTCAGGTGGTGACGATTCTAAGCCCCGATTTGTATGTTGGGGCACTGGAAACGCGAACAGGAGAGACAGGGTCTGTCTCCGGCAGCGTGGAGCTGGTAGAAGACGGAAAGTGCGTGCTCAACTATTTGCAGCGGGAGACCAATATTACAAACGGAGATGTGATCTCCACATCCGGCTCCAGCGGCCGCTATCCGCAGGGCTTTGTGATCGGAATTGTAGAAGATGTCCAGCAGAAGCCGGACGGCAAGACCGCTTATGCTGTAATCCAGCCGAGCGAGGACATCAAATCTGTCAGCAACGTGTGCATCCTGACTGAGTTTGAGGGAAAGGGCATACAGGCGGGCGATGAAGGTGCAGAAGCAGAATAGTGCTTTGTGAAAGAAATCCGCGAAAGGAATGGTCGTGGCTGTGGCTGAGATGAGTCAGCGCAAAAGGAATGCGGTCAAGTGGATCCTGTATTCGATTTTGCTTTTTGTTGCGTTTATTTTCCAGACAACGGTCGATCTGTTCCAGATATTCGGTGTAAAGCCTATATGGATCCTGCCGGTCATCATGTATATTGCTGTTTTTGAAGGAGAATGGGCCGGGGCGATTTTCGGCGTGGTCGGCGGCTTGTTCTGGGACACTGCAGCGAATAAGCTACTGGGTTTCAATGCCATTATTCTGCTGGTTTTGACGGTATGCGCTGCTTTGCTGTCCATGTATCTGATCAAGGCAAACTTCTGGAACAGTCTCCTGATTGTTTTGGCAGCCGCTTTGATACAGGGGCTTGCGGATTATGTGTTTTGCTATCTGATCTGGGGACATAGCAGCACCCATTTGATTTTGATCAAAAAAATACTGCCGACAGTCGCTTATACAACAATTGCTGCGGTTCCGCTTTTTTTTCTGGTGCGAAAGATTTCACGGGCATTTCGCCCGGAATGATGAAGAACGAAATTTGAATTTTGAATATGTTTGAAAGGAGCTGTGACAGATGGAAAAATGCAAGGAAAGAATACGGCTGATCATACTGGTTTTGTTGGTTGTTGCCATTTTTTTGACAGGCGGATTCCGTCTGATGCAGTTTCAAGTGGTAAACGGAGCCGAATACGCAGCCCAGGCCAACCGTCTGACCACCAGCAGAACGGAGATCAAGGCTGCCCGCGGGGAAATCGTAGACCGTTACGGCCGCCCTCTTGTCACAAACAAGGTCGGTTTTAACATCATTTTTTATCGTTCGTTTATGCCCAAGGGGGAAGAAAACGAGATTATTTCCGGTTTGATCGATCTGTTGGAAAAATCAGGTGTGGAGTGGATCGATGAATGTCCGATTACCAAAACGACTCCTTATCAGTTCATCGAGGGAATGGATGATGAAGTAGCCAAAATGAAAAAGCTGCTGCGTCTGAATACCTATGCGACAGCCCAGAACTGCATGGATGAGCTGATCAAGCAGGCGGAAATAGAAGGCTATGATGAGGAATGGACCCGCTTGATTGCAGGCGTCCGGTATCAGATGCTTCGGACGGAGTTTTCGCTGTACAACAACTATACCTTTGCTGAGGATGTTCCGGCTTCACTGGTTGCAGCGGTCAAGGAGCTGAGCGATCAGTTCCCCGGCGTGGATGTGTCTGAGGAGACGATGCGAAGCTACGTCAGCGGGACAATCGCACCGCATATCATCGGCACGATCGGCCCGATCTATGCAGAAGAGTATGATGAACTCAAGGACAAAGGCTACAAGATGAACGACGTCATTGGCAAGTCAGGGATCGAATCTGCGATGGAAAGCTATCTGCGCGGGACGGACGGCGTCCGCGAAATTTCGCAGAATAAAAACGGACAGGTCATCAGCGATACCGTAACGACTGAGGCAGTGCCGGGCAATACGGTGATGCTGACCATTGACAAATATTTTCAGCAAGAAGTGCAAAACATACTGGAGGATCACATTCTGAATGTGGAGCATAATACCGAGGACGGCAAAGATGCTTTTGCCGGCGCGGTGGTTGTGCTGGATGTCAAAACAGGAGAAGTCCAGGCCTGTGCCACCTATCCCAGCTATGACATCAACGATTATCGGACCAAGTACAGTGAGCTGAGCTCTGACAAAGTGGGACTCCCGCTGTTCAACAGGGCTCTGCAGGGCGCTTACCGTCCCGGATCGACCTTTAAAACGGCGGTTGCGGTCGGTGCTTTAAGTGAAGGAACCATCAATAAAAGCACGACTTTTCGCTGTACAAGAAAATATGAGCGATATCCCGGAATGAACTGTACAGGTTATCATGGCACGCTCAGTGTTGTCAGGGCAATCCGGGACTCCTGCAACATCTTTTTTTATGAAACAGGGCAAAAGCTGGGAATCGAAAATATCGACAAATACGCGAATGCCCTTGGACTTGGCGTAGACACCGGACTTGAAATTTATGCAGAAACCGGTGCTGTGTCCAGCCCGGAACGGGCAAAAGCACTGGGAAGAGAATGGCAGTATGGCGGCGACGAGGCGCAGACCTCAATTGGACAGCTGGATACGGTAGTGACGCCGCTCCAGATGGCGACACAGGCCATGACCCTTGCCAATAACGGAACACGTTACGAAACGCACATTGTGAAGTCCATTCAAAGCTATAATTTTGATAAAACCATAACGGAGACCCAACCTGTAGTGGTATCCCAGCTGGAAAACAAAAACGGCGCTTTTGATATCGTGCGGGAAGGAATGATGGCGGCGGCCGATAAATATGCATCGTTTCAACGGCTTCCGGTTGATGCGGCTTTGAAAACAGGTACGCCCCAGACAACCAAAACGACGTTCCATTCGGCAGCGATTGCATATGCGCCTGCGGAAGATGCAGAAATTTCGATCGGCGTTTATATTGAAAAGGGCTGCCGTGCCAGAGAAGTGGTCCCCAGAGTCATTGAAGCGTATTTGAAAACCAAGGAAACGCAGAAACAGTATCCGCAAGCTTCACAAACATTACTACCATAATTTATAACAGTATACAAAAATTGTAAAGTATGTATAAAATATTTTTCTTTTCGTAAAAAACACTTTGACAAAAGCATTTTTCGTGGTAGAATAAAAAGAAAGGGTTTCTTTGCTGTCTGGCAGAGAGGTATTCTGATATACTGCTTTGCAGTAAAAAAGTGCCGGACAGAAAGTTTTGTTATTCAGGCGTTTTTTGAAATCGGATCAAAGATCGGAAAGTGGATTATGTCGAATATCATTGCAATCACATCCGGGAAAGGCGGGGCCGGAAAATCGACGGTTTCTGCCGGCATCGGACAGGCGCTTGCAAAACGGGGAAAAAAGACGGTTGTAATTGAGCTGGATGCCGGACTGCGCGGACTGGATATTATGCTGGGAGTGGAAAACCAGGTCGTTTATGATCTGGGCGACCTTGTATCCGGTGCCTGCAGCCTGGATGATGCTGCGGTTTCCATTGACGGTTGTCCCAATCTGTTTTTGATCGCGGCACCGACCATGCTGCCGGAAGGAATGGACAAACCGGAACTGCCGCAGGTTGTGCAGGCGCTTTCATCCTGGTTTGATTATGTGATATTGGATCTGCCGGCCGGGATCCGTTTCAGTCTTCAGCTGATTCCCCGGCTTGCCGATATGACGGTTATTGTCGCAACGCCGGACTATGTTTCTGTCCGGGACTCCAACAGAGTGGCTTCTGCGCTCACAGAGCTTGGGGTCACAAACTGCCGTCTGCTGATTAACAAGGTCAATACAAAATACCGTAAAATGAACATCATCAAGGATTTGGATGAGGTTCTGGACGGTGTCGGTGTTCCGCTGTTAGGCGTGTTGCCGGAAGATCTGCAGATCAAGTCGGTTTTTTCCTGCGGCGGACAATTGGAAAAAGAAACTGCGCCCGCTGTTATTTTTGAACGAATTGCAGCAAGAATAGAGGGTGAATATACCCCTTTATATATTATATAAAATTTTTCAAGGAGGACTTAAAAATGAACATAGCATTGATTGCGCATGATTCCAAAAAAGAACTGATGGTACAATTCTGCATTGCTTATTGCGGTATTTTAAGTCGTCATAATATATGTGCGACCGGAACGACAGGAAAGCTCGTTTCGGAAGCAACCGGACTGAATATCCAGCGTTTTTTGAGCGGCAGCCAGGGGGGCGATCAGCAGATCGGCGCACGGATTGCCTGCAATGAGATCGATGTGCTTTTGTTTTTCCGTGATCCGCTGACTGCCAAGGATTCGGAGCCAAATGAAATGAATTTGCTGCGTCTTTGTGATGTACATAATATTCCGGTGGCGACGAATATCGCTACGGCCGAGGTGCTGATCCACGGACTGGAGCGCGGCGATCTTGACTGGCGGAATATTATTAACGCGAGAATCTGACAGCTTTTCATAGATACGGCAGTATTTATCTGTCGTGTATCCCGGCGGTGATGGGAAAGAGTAACTGCTGAAGACATGCACAGCGAAGGGGATAACGGTGCGAGCCCCGGCAGAATCTTTGCAGCGAAGGACATTTCCGGAGCCGGGCGTAAGCCTGCGTTAAAGGCCGAGCGAGCGGGAGGCAGTTTGGTTTTACTGTTTCCAACAAGGGTGGCACCGCGTAGATGATACGTCCCTTAACAGCGTCGGCGGACGGCGCTGCTAGGGGATTTTTTATTTTAAACAGGGAAAGGAAAGAACAACATGGGAGAAACCATAAAATCGCTGAAGGGATTTCAGGATGTTCTGCCGTCAGAAAGCTATAAATGGCAGTTTGTGGAAAAACTGGCGTTGGAAACCGCAGAGCTGTTTGGATTTCGGGAGATTCGTTTTCCCACTGTGGAATATACGGGACTGTTCAACCGGTCGGTAGGGGATACTACCGATGTCGTGCAAAAGGAAATGTATACCTTTTTGGATAAGGGAAATCGTTCCGTCACCCTGCGGCCGGAGGGAACAGCCGGGACTGTACGTGCGGTGATACAAAACGGACTGCTGAATGAGGCGCTACCCCTGCGGCTGAGTTATATTACATCCTGTTTTCGCAATGAGAATCCGCAGGCCGGACGTTTGCGGGAATTTCACCAGTTCGGTGTGGAGATGTTTGGGGCGCAGTCTCCCAGTGCGGACGCTGAAGTGATCGGCGTTGCACACGAGATTTTTGAACGGCTGGGACTGAAAAATATTACCCTGGAAATCAATTCGATTGGCTGCCCGAAATGCCGCAAAGAATATCACAGGGCGCTGAAGGAATATTTTGAAGCATATCGTGACAGACTCTGCCCGACCTGTCTGGAACGGATGGAAAAGAATCCGCTTCGGATTTTGGACTGCAAAAGCCCTGTTTGCAAGGAAATTGCAAAGGACGCGCCGATCGGGCTGGACTATCTGTGCGAAGAATGCAGGGAGCACTTTGAAGGGGTCAAAAAACGTCTGGAACTGATGGGACTTGCTTATCGGGTCAATTCCCGTATTGTACGCGGGCTGGACTATTATACGAAAACCGTTTTTGAGTTTGTCTCCAACGATCTTGGCGCGCAGTCAACTGTCTGCGGCGGCGGACGGTATGATGGACTGATCGAGACCATGGGAGGCAGTCCGACGCCTGGTCTTGGCTTTGGAATGGGATTGGAGCGGCTGCTGCTGGTAATGGCGGCACAGCAGATCGAGGTGCCGAAGCCATCCGCCTGTCAGCTGTATCTTGGCTCGGTGGGAGAAGCCGCAGCGCTGAAGGCATTGGAAATCGTTACTCAGCTGCGGCGGGACGGGTATTATGTGGAATGCGATACCATGAACCGCAGCGTCAAGGCACAGATGAAATACGCCAACAAGCTGGATGCACGGTTGTCTGCAATTTTGGGCGACAGCGAGCTGGAAAGCGGCAAACTGAATCTCAAGGATATGGCAACCGGTGAAAGTATTGAGGTCAGCTTTGATGAGTTGTCTGAAAAGATCTACGAGCATTGGAAAAAAAGCGAATTTGAGGCAATGGCAGAGGAATTCGGCGATTTATTCGCACAGAATGGACTGGATTGATGGGATAGAAAGGAAGACAGAAAATGGATACCATGAAGGGCTTGAAACGGACGAATTATTGCGGAGAGCTTTCTCGTGCGGATGCGGGAAAGGAAGTCGTGGTCTGCGGCTTTGTACAAAAACAGCGGGATAAGGGGCCGCTGGTGTTTATTGATCTGCGCGACCGGACAGGAATCGTGCAGCTGACCTTTGACGACAAATCGGCGCCTGAACAGCGGGAAAAGGCGAAAGCTGTCCGGGCGGAGTATGTTCTGATGGCAAAAGGAATGGTCAGAGTACGGGAAAGTATCAATCCTGAGCTTAAGACTGGGGAAATCGAAGTTGCAGTGAATGATCTGCGGATTTTGTCCAAGTCGGAAACACCGCCGTTTCATATTACGGATGAAACCAATGTAAACGAGGAACTGCGGCTGAAATACCGCTATCTGGATCTGCGCAGAAGCCCGATGCAGCAGACCATGATGCTGCGGCATAAAATCGTAAAGGCTGCCCGGGACTACTATGATGAAAACGGCTTTATTGAAATCGAGACCCCGGTTCTGATTAAATCCACACCGGAAGGAGCAAGAGACTATCTGGTTCCGTCACGGGTCCATCCGGGCAGTTTTTATGCACTGCCCCAGTCGCCGCAGCTGTATAAGCAGCTGCTGATGCTCGCAGGGTATGATCGCTATATGCAGGTTGCCCGCTGCTTCCGTGACGAAGACCTGCGGGCAGACCGCCAGCCCGAGTTTACTCAGATTGACCTGGAGATGAGCTTTGTTGATCAGGATGATGTTATGGCGGTCAATGAGGGCTTTATGAAATATGTGTTCAAAAAAATATTGAACATTGACATCCAGACTCCGTTCAAACGTCTGCCGTATGAGGAAGCCATGCATCGTTACGGTTCTGATAAACCGGACACCAGATTTGGTATGGAATTGTGCGATCTATCTGATCTGCTCACGGAAACTGAATTTAAAGTATTCCGCGGCGCACTGGACAACGGCGGCAGCGTGCGTGCATTGATTGCAAAGAATGCAGCAGGGGTATTGAGCCGCAAGGAAATCGACAAGCTGGTTGAACTGGTGAAAACCTACCGTGCCAAAGGACTTGCCTATACCCGCCTGACTGCCGAAGCGGAAAGCTCCAGCTATGAGAAGTTTTTGAGCGAACAGGAGAAAAATGCCATTCGTAAGCGGCTCGGCGCAGAAACAGGCGATGTGATTTTAATTGTGGCGGATGCATCTGATGATATCGTATGCGAAAGTCTCGGACAGCTGCGCTGCGAATTGGGCAAGCGCCTTGAACTGATTGATGAAACCAAATATGAATTTTTGTGGGTGACCCATTTTCCGCTGTTTGAGTATGATGAAGAAGCCGGGCGTTATGCGGCGAAGCATCATCCCTTTACCGCGGTTGCAGATGAGGATATCGACAAGCTGGAATCTGATCCGGCGCACTGCCATGCGAAAGCATATGATATGGTGCTCAACGGCTGTGAGGTAGGCGGCGGCTCTATCCGAATCAATGATCCGCAGCTTCAGCAGCGGATGTTCCGGGCGCTGGGCTTTTCGGAAGAGGACGCTTATGCGCGGTTCGGGTTCCTGATCGATGCGTTCAAGTTTGGCGCCCCGCCGCACGGCGGAATGGCATACGGACTCGATCGGCTGGTGATGCTGATGCTCCATAAGGAATCGATCCGTGATGTGATTGCATTCCCGAAGGTACAGAATGCCAGTGAGCTGATGACACAGTGTCCGTCGGAAGTAGATGAAAGTCAGCTTAACGAGCTTGGCATTCAGGTTGTAAAAAGAGAAGAATAAAGCGAAACCCCGGCGCGGAATTTTCCGCGCCGGGGTTTGACATTTTGTAAAAAGCTGACAGCAGCATTTTATTTTTCCCAATTCGATAATGTGTTGCCGGTACATATTCCAGCGAATAATTACTTGAAAACTTCAGTTTGGTACCTTTACCAGCAGCGCGAAAATGGTCACACTAATTTGAATAGATTAAAACTCCTCTATTTGCTCTAGTGAACAGGTGGAGAGGTTGTCAAAATTTTATTGTTTTCTTACTTCAGAACAGCATCAAAGTTCGTGCAATCCTGTATCTGGTCGTTGTTTACAGGGATAGTAAATAGCCATCCTGCCATTGCACAGTTGCCAACTTCGGGGTTATAAGTGTATTTGACATAGACAGAGAGTGTGCCGTTCTCTATCGAAACAGAATCTACCCCAAATCGAGGCGTGCGACTACCTGCCTCCACATAGACCAAAAGCAAGGTGTTTTCAAGAAAGAAATCCTCCGTATAATCAGCAGTCACTTTCTCAAAAGAGGGTACCTCGTCCAAAGTTTCATCCATAGTAAAGGTGCCTGAAAATGTTGTTTTGAACTCGTTTAGTTCTTCTAATGTGTCGCACTTGTAGACGGGAATATGTCGAGCCGAACTAAGTTCAAATGTGTCCTTGTTAAGTGCCAATTCTCTGATTTTGGGGTCATCCGACCAGTTCGCCCAAGAAACAGAAGCATCAAAATCGATTGCTTCTGTTATGTCAATTTTGCTCATGGACGATTGGTCTGTATTGCTCGGCGGCGGTGTCTGATCCTGTTGCTGACTGTCCTGTGTATTGTTTTTGAGTGAATTATCGTTCTGTTCACCGCAAGCCACAAGAGAACATACCATAGCGAAAGCAAGTAACAGTGTTAAAAATTTCTTCATCGTATGTACCTCCAATCTGCAATATGTCTTTATTATTTTAGACGAAAAATTTCTCGAAAAGTTCCATACTATAATCTATTCTACAATGTTTCACTTCTTAATACAAAGGGGCTATCGCTTATCCTCCTCCAAATAAACCGTTTTATTTTCCTTTTATTCGGAGGTAGAAAAGGAAGTCTCCAACGGAGTATCGAGGACTTCCACATGTTTGGAAACAAAGGGTGTTCACACAGGATGAGCACTTGAAACTTAACTTTATTCAACTGAATGTAGATTTATACATAGCGTTCTAACCAGCAACACAATGCCGAATTGGGAGTTTTATTTTTTGATCAGGCTGTTTCCTTCCCATTCGGCAGAGGGCGGCATATCCATACACGCAAGTATGGTGGGAGCAATGTCCAGAAGTGAAATTTTCCCCAGATCTTTGCCGCCTTCAAAACCGTCACCCCAAAAAAACATGGGAATCGTCATATCTTCCGGGCAGTCAGTTCCATGCATCCGTTCATGGCCGCCGTGGTCAGCTGTGACGATGATATTATATTTTTGTGCCGCCGTATTGAAAATCTTTTCCACGCAAGAGATAGCATTAAATACACGATTAAGATATGCGTTGCTCATCCAACCGTTATCATGGCCACCTTTTTCATCAGTCTCTACCATATAAAGATATACAAAATCCGGTTCTTTATTCTGTAAAAATTCAATTGTACGCTCCGTTAGAATCAGATCTGTATTTTCTTCAGCATAAGCGTGGATAAATACTGTATATGCCATTGTGTCTGATGACCAGACATGTCTCATTGGCTCCCAATTATAGAAAGCAGCGTTCATTTTTCCCGCGTCTGCAAGGCGTTCTGCAATGCCCTTGATTGGTCTGACAGGCGGAACATAGGCATTGGTTACGATTCCATGCCTGGCAGGAGGAACGCCGTAAAAGATAGATGTATGGCATGGCAGTGTAACGGAAGGCTTCATCGAGCAGCCGGTTAACGTGTAGCTGAACTCTTTCAGCATGCGTTTTGTGAAAGGATGTTCACAGCCTAAAAATCCGTCCGGCCGCATACCGTCAACTGAGATCAGGATTACTTTGTTTTTCATATCAGTATCCCTCTTTTCAATACTGCTTAAAAGTCAGCCCTTTATTCTCCAGAGTTAAAACCACAAAAAATTTAACTTATTTTAATAGTCTAATTATATTTTACTTTTATCTATATGTCAAGTATATTTTCTGCTATAAACTATGGTTAGCATAATGAAAAAGGGTGAGCCGGAGTTTTAATCCGGTTCACCCTGCAAGTATTTCTGCCTGTCTCAGTTCGCTTTACTTTGTGAAGTACTCTACACCGGAGCGGAACAGCATCTGATCCTTGATTCCCGGGACGTTCTTGGTGATGTTTTCTCCGATTCGCTCGCTGTGAGCCATTTTGCCCAGAACACGGCCGTCCGGTGAGGTGATGCCCTCAATTGCGTCTGCCGAAGTGTTGGGATTGAATCGAATGTCATAGGTTGGATTCCCGTTAAGATCAACATACTGTGTCGCGATCTGTCCGTTTTCCGCCATCTGGGCAATCAGCTCCGGTGCAGCGATGAAACGGCCTTCCCCATGGGAAATCGCAATATTATGAATATCGCCGACCCGACAGTTTTGCAGCCAGGGAGACTTGTTGGAGGCAATCCTTGTGTTTACCATCATGGACTGATGACGGCCGATGGTGTTGAAGGTCAATGTCGGGGAATCGTCTGTCATCTCTCTGATCTCGCCGAACGGAACCAGTCCCAGCTTGATCAGCGCCTGAAATCCGTTGCAGATTCCAAGCATCAGCCCGTCACGATTTTGGAGCAGGTCGTGAACGGCGTCCTTGATTTTGGGATTACGGAAGAATGCGGTGATAAACTTTCCGGAACCGTCAGGCTCGTCTCCGCCGGAGAACCCGCCGGGGATCATGATGATCTGAGACTGCGCGATTTTATCAGCAAAAGCGTTAACGGATTCCTCAATGAGCGAGCTGCTGAGATTGCGGATCACGAAAACCTCCGGACGTGCTCCAGCCTTCTCAAAGACTCTTGCAGTATCGTATTCACAGTTGGTGCCCGGGAATACGGGGATCAGTACACGCGGCTCTGCTGTGCGCAGCGCCGGAGCCTTCCGCTCCTTCCAATCGTAATGATAGACCGGAACGCTGCCGGACGGCGTTTGACCGATGCCGACGGGAAATATGGGTTCCAGCTTATTTTCATATTGTTCCTGCAATGCTTCCATGTCAATTACAGTACCGTCGGCAAGCGTGATGGTGTAGTCCGGGGATGTGATGCCGATGATTTGGAAGCCCTCCGGTAGTTCGGCAGCACCATCCAATTCTGCCAGAAAGCCGCCGTACACAGGATTGAACAGCAGCTCATCATCTACATCCGCGGTAAATTTGAAGCCGATGCGGTTGCCAAAGCACATTTTGGCGATTCCCTCCGAGACGCCGCCATAAGTGAGCGTCCAGACTGCTTTTGCACTTCCTGCAGCGATCAGAGCTTCCATCTTATCAAATACATTTTTGACGGTATCAAAATCCGGCAGCTTGTTTTCATCATACTGCGGCAGGATCAGGGCGACCCGGTTTCCATCCTGTTTGAATTCCTGAGAAACAGCTTTATCTGCGCCTGTTAATGATACTGCAAAGGATACCAGGGTCGGAGGCACATCGATCTGTTCAAAGGTGCCGGACATGGAGTCCTTTCCGCCAATCGATGCGATGCCGAGCGCAAGCTGTGCTTTGAATGCGCCCAGCAGTGCGGCAAACGGTTTGCCCCAACGCAGCGGATTGTTCTGGGTACGCTCAAAATACTCCTGGAACGAAGCCCAGCACTTGTGGTAGCTGCCGCCGGCCGCAACGACCTTGGCCACTGACTCTACAACCGCATAGACCGCACCGTGGTAGGGACTTTGCTCGCTGATATAGGGATTGAAGCCCCAGCCCATAACCGAAGCAGTGTTTGTGCTGCCGTTCAGCACCGGGATTTTGGCCACCATTGCCTGGGTAGGGGTCATTTGATAGGCACCGCCGAACGGCATCAGCACGGTACCTGCGCCGATTGTAGAGTCAAACCGTTCTACAAGTCCTTTTTGAGAACAGACATTCAGGCTGGACAGATGGTCTTTCCAGTCCTGTATGGTATTTTTATGGTGATTGACAGCTTGTAATTTTACAGAAGGCACCTTTATGTCAGTGTATTTTCTGGCTCCGTTAGAACTGAGAAATTCACGGGAGAGATCGACGATCTGATGCCCGCGCCAGTTCATTTGCAGCCGTGGCTGCTGTGTCACTTCAGCCACGACGGTGGATTCCAGATTTTCCTCAAGAGCAAGCGCCTGGAATGCAGCGGCATCCTTTTGACGTACAACGACTGCCATCCGTTCCTGAGATTCAGATATGGCAAGCTCCGTTCCATCCAGTCCTTCGTATTTTTTCGGGACTGCATCAAGATTGATCCGCAGTCCATCTGCAAGTTCACCGATCGCTACCGAAACGCCGCCGGCGCCGAAGTCGTTGCAGCGTTTGATCAGCCGCGTAGCTTTCGGATTGCGGAACAGCCGCTGAAGCTTGCGCTCCTCGGGGGCGTTGCCCTTCTGAACTTCTGCTCCGCAGGACTCCAGAGACTCCAGCGTGTGGGATTTGGACGAACCGGTCGCACCGCCGCAGCCGTCCCGCCCCGTCTTTCCGCCCAGCAGAATCACCACATCTCCGGGAGCAGGAATCTCCCGGATGACGTTTTCAGCAGGAGCGGCGCCCAGAACGGCACCGATTTCCAGTCGTTTGGCTACATAGCCTTTGTGATAGACCTCTGCAACATGTCCTGTTGCCAGGCCGATCTGGTTGCCATAGGAGCTGTAGCCGTTTGCAGCGCCGACAGTGATTTTACGCTGCGGAAGTTTTCCGGGGATGGTATCTTCCAGCGAAACAAGCGGATCGGCAGCGCCGGTCACACGCATTGCCTGATAGACATAGGAACGGCCGGAAAGCGGATCGCGGATCGCACCGCCAAGACAGGTGGCGGCACCGCCGAACGGTTCGATCTCAGTCGGATGGTTGTGGGTCTCGTTTTTGAACATCAAAAGCCAGTCTTCCTGGCTGCCGTCGACATCAACTTTGATTTTGACAGAACAGGCATTGATCTCTTCAGACTCGTCAAGATCAGGCAGAAGGCCGTCTTTTTTCAGCTTTTTAGCGCCGATGACCGCCAGATCCATCAGGGTAATGGGCTTATCTTTCCCCTTGTAGAGCTCGTCACGGGTCACAAGATATTCCCGGTAGGTGTCTTTTATGTATTCGGGTTCAATCTCCACGTTTTGGATAACAGTGGAAAAGGTGGTGTGCCGGCAGTGGTCAGACCAATAGGTGTCGATCATCCGAATCTCTGTGATGGTTGGATCGCGGCGCTCCGTGTTCTTAAAATAATTCTGGCAGAACAGGATATCGCCGAGGTCCATGGCTAATCCCTTTTCCTGAATAAAAGCGGCGAGTCCGGCTTCGTCCAGCCCGGTAAAGCCATGAAGGGTTTCGACCCCGGCAGGCAGCTCGTATTTGACATCAAGCGTCTCAAAACGCTCCAGGCTCGCTTCACGGCTTTCAACAGGGTTGATCAAATATTTTTTGACTGCCTGAAATTCTTCATCCGTCAACCTACCGTCCAGCAGAAACACCTGGGCAGACCGGACAGCCGGACGATCTCCCTGAGTGGAAAGCTGAATGCACTGGGAACAGGAATCTGCCCGCTGGTCAAACTGCCCCGGGAGATATTCTTTGGCGAAAATCCGCATCCCATCATGCTCTGGCAGCTTGGAACGGATCACATCCACTGCGGGCTCTGAAAAGATCGTAACGGATGCTTTTTGAAACACGTCTTCGGTGATTCCCTCTACATCATAACGGTTCAGCACCCGGACATTTTTCAGCCCGTCCAGATGAAGCGAGCTTTTCAGATCCTTGCAGATGCTGTTGGCTTCCACAGCAAAAGCCTCTTTTTTTTCTACATAGATACGAAATACTGGCATAATACAGCCTCCATATAAAAATAGTCTGATAAACGGTTACGGCTCCTGCACCAGCTGCCCGGTGCAATATTCCGCTTCGGCGCCTGTTATCAAAACCGGAAAAATCTTTCCGGAAAGCGGTTTGTCATATTTGACCCGTACCAGGGAATAGTTGGGGGTATAACCCTCATAGCAGCCGTCTGCGGTGCAGGTCTCAAACAGAACGGGTTCCACAAGTCCGGTTTGAGTGCGTAAAAAGGCGGCGCGGGCTTCATTTGTCGCAGCGATCATTGCTGCACTGCGGCACTCCTTTTCCCTGCGGGTCAGCTGGCACGGCATCCGGTCGGCGCGGGTCCCGGTTCGCCTGGAATAGGCAAACACATGCGCTCTTGCAAATCCGACGGCTTTGACAAAGGCAAGGGATTCGCCAAATTCCTCCTCTGTTTCTCCGGGGAAACCGACCATGATGTCGGTGGTAATTGCGGAGTTTTCAAAGGTACGCCGAATTTTCTGAACAAGCGTCAGATACTCGGCAGATGTATAGCGGCGGTTCATTCGCCTGAGCGTCTCGTCGCAGCCGCTTTGGAGTGAAAGATGAAACTGCGGACAAAACTTCGGTAACTTTGCCAGCCGCATCAGATCGCCGTCCGACAACAGTTCCGGCTCCAGAGAGCCCAAACGTACCCGCTCGATCCCGGGAACCGAACAGGCAAGCTCGACAGCATCGGTTAAACCACAGCCAAGTTCCCTTCCGTAGGAAGAAAGGTTGATCCCAACCAGCACGATCTCCCGGTATCCGTTGGCCGACAGAGTGTGAAGCTCCGATTCCAGCTCCTTGAGCGGCTTGGAGCGAATGGGGCCGCGTGCCTTAGGAATGATGCAGTATGAGCAGTACTTGTCGCAGCCATCCTCGATTTTGACAAAGGCTCGGGTGCGTTCATGAAAGCGGCCGATCGCCATTGATTCAAAGGCTTCGCCGCGTTCATGCGGAAAAAGCGCATGAATACGTCCGCCGGAGGACAACACAGCTTGTACATCGTCAAGCAGCTTCAGTCTGTCCCGCGCCCCGCGGATGATGTCCGCTTCTTCCATCTGAAGCGCCCGTTCGGGAAAGGCCTGCGGAAAACAGCCTGTAAGGGCAATGACGGCATCAGGATTTTGCCGCCGCAGACGATGCAAAAGCTGCCGCGTCTTTTGATCGCTGGCAGAAGTAACCGTACAGGAATTAATGATGTATACATCTGCGGGCTGATCTGCCGGAACGGTCTCAAAGCCTATTTGAGCAAATGCGGCGGAAAGCGCCTCACTTTCATATTGGTTGACCTTGCAGCCCAGTGTATAAAAAGCAACCCGCATGACAACATCCTTTCTAAAACGACCATTTGACTGTTGCTTTTGTGATTTTTTACAATTTCCATTATAATAGATTTACGAAAAATTTGCAATTAACAGTTGACTAAAAACTCAACTGCTGTTATATTATATTTATAGTCAATATCTTCAATAAACATTTTAGGAGGAGATAAATTATGAAAACCACGACTATCATGCTCAACACGATCAATGATGTGAAACAGTTTGTCAACACCGTTGCAAAATATGAATTTGATGTAGACCTGGTTTCCGGCCGGTATGCAATCGATGCGAAGTCTATCATGGGTATTTTCAGTCTTGATCTTTCCAAGCCGATCAAGCTGGAGGCACATACCGATGATGTTGGCAGCTTTTTTGATGAAATCAAGCCTTTTATTGTTGAAAAGTAAAATCTCAACTGCCAAAACCGCCCGGCTTCTGCCGGGCGGTTTTAGTCTGTCGAAAAACGATAAAAAATAAAAAATCTTCACGCAGGCGGACATGCGCCGCCGGAGTGACACCTTGAGAAAAAGCCGGCGGTGAGCAGAGACAAAGTCTCCTGCGGAGCCGGCTTTTGACTGAAAAGGGGGAGTCGGGGGAAAAACGCAGAACAAGGCTTTGCCGCAGTGATTGTGTTTGTCCCTCGAGAGCGTATCGAAAAAGTCGATACGCTCAAAACCGCCCGGCTTCTGCCGGGCGGTTTTATTTGTATATCCGGTTCTGATATGATATAATGAAAAAAACAGTCGAAAGCGGAGGTCGTGGGCATAATGCTGAATTTTATTTTGGGCCGTGCAGGCAGCGGAAAATCTACCTTTATGATGCAGCAGATGAAGGCGCTGCTGGAACAGACAGAGCTTGAGATTATGTTATTGGTCCCGGAACAGTTTTCCTTTGAAACGGAGCGGAACATCTACCGCAGTTTTCGCGGACGGGATGTCCGCCGTATTGAGGTCGTCAGTTTTATGCGGCTTGCCAACAGCATATTCCGTCGATATGGAGGTCTGGCAGGCGAATATGCAGATGCATCGGACAAAACGATTCTCATGAGTCTGGCATTAGACCAGCTCAAAGATGCTCTGAAGGTTTACGGAAAAACATCAAATATATCGCTCACACGCAGCATGCTGGAAGCTGTGGACGAGTTCAAGACCTGGGGGGTTGTGCCGCAGCAGCTGGAGCAGGCGGCCGGACAGCTCTCCGACGGACTGCTTAAGGACAAGCTGTCGGAGCTGTCCATGATCTATTCTGCTTATGAAGGCATCTTGGGCAGGCTTTATCTGGACCCGCTGGACGATATTGCGCGGGCCGGCCGCATCTTGGAAACCCATCCTTATTTTGCAGGAAAAGCGCTCTTTATTGATGAGTTTGACGGCTTCACCGCCAATGAAGCAGGGATTCTGCGTGCGGCGCTCCGTCAGGCAGAAAACGTGACGGTTTCTCTTTGCATGCCATCCGCAGGAGTGGGAGCGGCAGAACTGTTTGCTCCCGTTGCCGGGACTTATCACAAGCTGATCAGGCTTGCCAAAGAGAACGGCGCCGCTGTGTCAGTCCCCGTTACGATGGAGCCCGGCAAACGGTTCGTCTGTGCAGAACTTGCGCATCTGGAGCAGAACATTCTGTCTTCCCACATCGAGCAATATCAGGGAGAATGCAGAGCAGTTCGCTTATTTGCTGCTCCCAATGAATTTGAAGAAGCAGAATTTGTGCTGGCGACTGTGAAAAAGCTGGTTCAGGAAGACGGCTACCGCTATCGGGACATTGTTGTTACCGCGCGGGATTTGGAGCCTTATCAGGAAACCCTGAAAAACGGATTTGCGCACTACGACATTCCGTTTTATATGGACATGCTGTCTCCGGTGACGGAAAAAGCACTGATCCGCTTTGTCGAAAGTCTGCTGAAAACTGCGGCAGGAGGCTGTACCATTGCGGATGTCCTGTCGCTGCTCAAATGCGGTCTGCTGGATTATTCAGCCGAGGATGTTGCACGATTTGAAAATTATGTTTATACCTGGGACATCAAGGGGAGCGCGCTGCATAAGGAATTTACCGCCCATCCACGCGGATATGAGGTGAATTTTACTCAAGCGGACGGAGAAGAGCTTGCTTTTGTCAACCACATCCGCGCGACGCTGGCGGATGCGGCCGAACGGCTGAAAAAGCTGGATGATCAAGCAAACGGAAAGGAAATCAGTACCGCTGTTTACACATTGCTGGAAGAACTGCATGTAAAGGAAAATGTCCGAAAGGCGGCAGGAATTTTGTCTCAGGCAGGGCAGGAGATGCTTGCGGACGAAACTGTCCAGATATGGGATGTCCTGATGGAGATTCTGGATTCTCTTGCAAAAGCACTGGATGGAGCAGTCCCGCTGAAACGGTATCTGGAGCTGTACCAGCTGGTAGCTGCCAACTATCAGGTGGGCGCCATTCCGCAGCAGCTTGACGCAGTGACGGTCGGCTCTTCCGAACGGATCCGCACTGCGAATCCGCGCGCGGTTTTCGTACTGGGTGCCAATGATGGGATTTTTCCCTATGTTCCAACCGCGCAGGGGCTGCTGACCGACCAGGAAAAGACAGAATTATCCCGGCTTGAAATCGAGCTGTCCCGCAATACGGAAGATATGATTTTACAGGAGCGCTTTCTGGCATATAAGGCTTTGACAGGCGCATCTGAACGGTTATATCTTTCCTGGCGTCGGGCGGATGTGTCGGGAAAGCCGGTGTCTGCTTCTTTTTTGACTGACCAGATAGAGTCAATGTTTACCAGGCAGTGCCGGATTTCTTCTGAGGAGTTGGACGGCCTTTACTACTGCCGTTCTGGACAAACGGCGTTTTCCCAGTTTGCTGCAAGCTTTGGCACGGACACGCCGCTGCGCAGTACGCTGGAGCAGTTCCTGAGGGAGCGCGGATACGGTGACAGAATCCAAAAGCTATATCAAATGCTATACCGCAGGGGGTATCATCTGGAAAACAAAGAGGCGGCCATGCAGCTGTTCGGCAGGGAGATGCAATTGTCTGCCACGCGGTTTGAGGATTATCACAAATGCCGGTTTTTGTATTTCTGCAAAAACGGACTTCGGGCTTATCCCAGAAAAAAGGCGGAACTGAACCGTCTGGAGACCGGGACGCTGATCCATGACGTGCTTTATGAGGTGATGTCGGATCCGATGCATCCGTTGTCTGAACTGTCAGACCCGGCGCTGAAAAAAGTGATCAGGAGACTGCTTGACGCCTACATCGAAGAGAAAATGGGCGGAGCGGCAGATAAAACAAAACGTTTTTTATATCTTTATCATCGGCTGAATCAAACCTTGTTTCAGATCCTTTCCCACTTGCGGGAGGAGGCGCGGCAGAGCAGCTTTATTCCCACTGACTTTGAGCTGCCGGTCGGACACGGAAAAGCGGTGGACGCCCTGGAAGTGACGGCACCTGACGGAACCAGACTGTGGGTTGAGGGAAAAATTGATCGTGTGGATACCTACGAAAAAAACGGTGTGAAATATGTTCGGATCATCGACTATAAGTCGGGTGGAAAAGAATTTGCTCTGGATGATGTGGTTTATGGGCTCAATATGCAGATGCTGATTTATCTGTTTGCGGTCTGGAACACCCGCACCGGCAAGTATAAGGGGAGCATGCCTGCGGGTATCCTGTACATGCCTGCCAACCGCGCGGACGGAGCGCTGCCGCGGGACGCCGATGCCGACAGCATCGCAGCCGAAACCAGAAAAGTATACCGGATGAACGGGCTGGTGCTGGACGATGAAGAGATCCTGGATGCGATGGATCATGGGATCAGCGGCGTTTTTATTCCTGTCAGGCGGCTGACAAACGAAAAAAAGCTCATGGATGATAACGGGGAAGAACAGATTGTGAAATATCGTGCCGGCTCGTCTATTGCCTCGTTGTCTCAGCTGGGCGAGCTGAAGCGGTACACCGAAAAGCTGCTGGGCGACATGGCGGCCGAGCTGCATAACGGGGAGATCGCCGCGCTGCCGCTGGCAAACGGAAATAAGCTGCCATGCGATTACTGTGATTACCGGGCGGTCTGCGGGCGGCAGGAGGACGATCCTGCACGGGAAAAGCAAAGCTTTGACAAGCCGGCCGATATTTATCGTAAAATAGAGGAGTCGTTTGAGGATGGAAAAAAGACAATGGACCAGGGAACAGGCGCTTGCGATCTGTGACACCCGCGGGACACTGCTGCTTTCTGCGGCGGCAGGAAGCGGCAAAACCGCTGTTTTAGTGGAGCGGGTGCTGCGGATGCTTACCAGAAAAAAGAATCCGGTTCCGGCAGACCGCCTGCTGATTGCCACTTTTTCTCTGGAAGCTGCCAAGGAACTTCGTCGCAGGCTGGACAAGGGGCTTGGCGCATTGCTTCAGAACGATCCCGGGAACGGGCTTTACCGCCGTCAGCAGCTTTTGCTCCAAAAGGCGGATATTTCCACCATCAGCGCTTTTTGCGGGCGTCTCGCCAGAGAGCATTTTCAGGAGCTTGAACTGTCGTCGGACTTTCGCATTGCAGAAAATGAAGAGCTGTCGGATCTTCGGACAGATGTGATGGATGAAGTGCTGGAGGAACAGTATCAGAACGAAGCGGATTTTGCGCATCTGGTAGAATTTCTGTGTGGTAAAGACGATGAAAAACTGGGACAGGTCATTTCTGAAATTTATGAGTTCATCCGTTCGCTGCCGTTTGGCTTCCGCTGGCTGGACGAACGGCTGGCAGATTATCAAACCGATGCTCCGGTGCTGCAAACGGCATGGGGACAGGTGCTTGCAGAGAATGCCAAAGAGACGCTGGAATATGCCGGAAAACTCCTGCGGGACGCGGTGTGCTTGATGGAAAAAGACGAAAAGATCGCAGCGGCGTATCAGGATGGCTATCTGGCCGCCGTGCAGCTGCTTTCGGACATCCGCCGCATATTGGATAACGGTGACTGGGATGCATTTTATTTTGCGGTGCGGGATTTCAAGCTTCCGCCCGTCAGGCAGCTGCGCGGCTATAAGGGGCATCCGCTGAAGGAACGGGTCAGCGGGATGCGGGATGATGTCAAAAAGAAGATGGAAAAGCTCGCCGGACAGTTGGCAGGGACAGAGTCGGATTTTGCGGAAGACAGGAAAACGCTTTATCCGATGATTCGGATATTGTTTGATACTGTCAAGCTGTTTGAACTGCGGTTTTCTGCTGCAAAGCGGGAGAAAAACATTGCGGATTTTTCCGATTTGGAGCATTTCGCCCTGCGGCTTTTGGTTGAGGAAACGCCGGATGGATTTGTGCGAACGCCGCTGGCAAAACAGCTTTCTGAGGAATATGACGCGTTGCTGATCGATGAGTATCAGGACACAAACGGTGTCCAGGACGCGATGTTCATGGCCCTTTCAAGAGATGAGAACAATCTGTTTCTGGTCGGAGATGTCAAGCAGAGTATCTATCGTTTCCGGCAGGCAATGCCCGAAATCTTTTTAAAAAAGCGGGAAGAATATGCGCGGTATGACCGAAAGCACTATCCCGCTGCGCTGATTCTGGGACGGAATTTCCGCAGCCGCAGATCGGTGACCGATACTGTCAATTATCTGTTTGGCCAGCTGATGAGCAGAGAGCTTGGCGAGATCGATTATAACGCTGACGAAGAGCTGGTGCCCGGCGCGGATTATGCAGAGACCGGCGGTGCAGATGCGGCGGAGTTTCATGTGATCGACAAAGCAGGGGAAAAATATCCCGAAAAGGATGCTGTTTATGAAGCGCGGTATATCGCCGGACTGGTCCGGCGAATGCTGGATGAGGGATATCGGGTAAAGGATGGAGACGAAATGCGTCCCTGCCGGCCGGGTGACTTTTGCATTTTGCTGCGTGCCCAAAAAAATAAGGCATCCGTTTATGCACAGGCACTCAATCTTGCGGGTATCATGACATGGGCGGATACCGACGGTGCATTTCTGGGCTCGCGGGAGGTCTCGGCGCTGCTGAGTCTGCTGCAGGCAATCGACAATCCGCTTGCAGATATTCCGCTGCTTGCGGCAATGCTGTCGCCGATGTTTTCTTTTACTGCAGACGATTTGGCTGCCATTCGTCTGGAAAGCCCTGATGGCTCTTTTTATCTGGCGCTGAATGACTGTGCCAGAAATGGAAATCAAAAATGTACGGCTTTTTTGGAAAAGCTGTCGGATTACCGACAGCTGGCGGCAGTGCTGCAAACTGACCGTCTGATTGATTATCTGCTGGACGACACCGATTTCATGGATATTTTGCAGGTCATGCCGGATGCGTCCCAACGCCGTTCCAATATCCGTCTGTTTCGCAGCTATGCGGTGCAGTATGGCAAAGCCGGCTTTTCGGGGCTGTCGGGCTTTCTGCGGCTGATTGCACGGATGCAGGAAAAAAATATGGATATGAAAAGTGCAAGCCGACCGCCGGACGGCGAAGACACGGTACGGATCATGAGCATTCACGCATCCAAGGGCTTGGAATTTCCGATCTGTATTGTTGCAGACTGCGGAAAAGGCTTCAATCTGCAGGATTTATACACCAACGGACTGAATTCGCGTCTGGGTTTTTCTATGAGGGTGCGAAAGCCCGAGCAACTCAAGCAGTATACCAATGTTCCGTTTGAAGCAGTCAAGCTGGAAAATGAGCGGCTGATGAAATCAGAAGAAATGCGGATTTTGTATGTTGCGCTGACCCGTGCAAAGGAAAAGCTGATCATGACCATGACGACAGATGATTTGAAAAGCAGGATCGGATCGCTGCTTCCGGCTCTGGGAGAAAAGCAGAAGCTGCCGCACTATGCGGTGCGCAGCGTACGTTCCTTTGGTGATTGGCTGATGATGGCGATGCTGCGCAATCCTGATGCAGAGCCGCTTTGGCAAACCGCAGGACAGAGCAGGGAATATACCCTGCGCTGCGACAGTCCTATTCGTGTGTCTGTTGTCCCCCCTCCGAAAGAAGCAATTGCTTCAGAGCAGGAAGAACGTCATTTTGTACAGTCCGCGGACGCCATGCTTTATGATAGGCTGAAGCAGCAGGCGGACTACTGTTATCCCTATGAAGAAGAAGCGAGACTGCCTTCCAAGCTGTCGGTTACCCAGATCACATCGCTGCAAACCGGAGAATCGCGCATCAGCCTGTCTGCTCCCCGCTTTTTGCAGGAGGAAGTCATGACCGGAGCAGAAAAAGGAACGGCAGTCCATACCTTCCTCCAGTTTGCAGATTTTGACCAGTGCCGCACAGACTTGGCAGCAGAAGTCAAGCGGATGGTGGACAAGCAGTTTATTACACCGATGCAGGGAGAAGCCCTCAGAATGGACAAGCTGGAAGCATTTTTTCGTTCTCCGGTCTGTGATTTGATTTTGGGGGCGCAGCATGCCTATCGGGAATATAAGTTTATGTATGAGATCCCTGCAAAGGAGTTGTACGAGGATGCTGCAGGCGAGGAAACCATTCTGGTACAGGGAATTGCGGACTGTGTTGTGGAAAACACGGATGGAATCGTCATTGTAGATTATAAGACCGACCAGGTGTCCTCGCCCGAAATCCTGATTCAGCGGTATGCACCTCAGCTTTCTCTGTACCGCCGTGCCATTTCTCAGCAGTTTCAAAAGCCGGTCGAGCGGTGCGTGATCTATTCGGTCGAGCTGGAGCAGGAGATCGAGGTGTTGTAAAAACGGAATAGTTTTGGGGTGATATGTATGGATGTCTCCGACATTGTCTTATATACTGCTATTGTTTTATCAAGACGTCATGGGAGTATATAAGAATGATACACCATGCAAATCAAAAGCTGCTTTTGATCAAAGGATATGGCCTCCTCTCGTACAGTTGTTGTGTCGTAACTTAACTATAACCGATGAGGGCATATCCTTCATCCTTTTTTTACCCTACCTGTCCAACATCTATTGTACTCCTACAAATGCCATATGGGAAATTTTGTCTGATGGCTTGAGCAGTGATGGTTTCTGTGATATACTGAATACAATACTGCAGTTTATTTTTGGGGGTGGTTTTTCTGGCAGACTCTAATATCACCAAACGGGCGTTGTCCACTGCACTGAAAGAATTGATGGAAAACGAGCCGTTTTCCAAAATCAGCGTCGGCGATATCTGCGAGAAATGCGAGATGAACCGCAAAAGCTTTTATTATCACTTCAGGGACAAATATGATCTGGTCAGCTGGATTTATGATACAGAATGTATCGCGGCGCTGCGGCAAAAGGAATGCAGCTCCGGCTGGGAAATGCTGGAAGAGTTAAGTGCATATTTTTATGAGAACCGCAGCTTTTACCGCAAAATTTTAGATATAGATGGTCAAAACTCCTTTTCGGAATATTTTCGGGAGATGATGGCTTCTGTCATTTCCGAGGATATGGAAGAGTCCTTTGGACAGGGTGAGACGTCTGCCTTTTATGTAAATTTTTATGCCGACGCGTTTCTCTGTGCGGTCAAACGGTGGCTGCTCGACAAAGATTGCATCCCGGCTGAACGGTTTTCCGCTTTGCTCAAAAGCTGCCTGCTCGATGCTTCGGATGCCATTGTGCGGCGGTTTTCGGAGCAGTAACATGATCATGTTTTGAAGGGCAGGGGGAATGTGTGATGAAATTTGATGTGAAACAAATGCAGAACTGGAATTGCTACGCTTATTATGCGGAGGATGTTCCGGCTGAGTATTGGGATTATTTCAGGGACGATCTATGGTGGCAGCTTGGAAACGGATTTATCAAAACCTTTGATAATGTTGAGGATTTTTCCTATTGCGCTGCGAATTTTTCCAAATACGGGGAAATTTCCATGAAGCAGCAGCTGAAAATTCTTCCTGCCCCCTGGAGGAAGGCACTGGAACGATTGATCCCCGAAATGAAGGCATGCGGCGTCAGCTGGTATCTTCATGGCAGCACAGCGATGGCTTTATGGGGGATCGCCGTCCAGCCAAAGGACATCAACGTCGTTATCCCAAATTATTCTGACTATGAGACTGTGAGAACGCATTTTTACAAGATGGCAGTCAAACCGTTTCAGCGCTGTGACAACTGGGTAGCCAGCGGCCTCGGAACCATTTTTCTGGAAGCGAATATAGGCTTTTCTTTTGGAAACTGGGAACTAGAGCCTTATCAAATCGAAAAGCACCCTACAGTTATTTTTCAGGGAGAACGGCTTTTTGTTTCCTCATTGCCGATGCTGAAGGAGGACAACGAGCGGTTTGGACGGCCTGAGCGAGTGAAACTGATCCAAAAACGAATGGAAGAGCTTTCACATGGGAAGTAGGATTCCTCTGCTCAAGCATTGTGTATCAACAAAAAAATCACTCGAAGGAGCGTAGTGCTTTCCTTCGAGTGATTTTTTGTAAGGGCAGGATTAATACATGCCGCCCATTCCGCCGCCGGCAGGCATTGCCGGAGCAGGATTTTCTTCTTTCTTGTCAGCGACCAGACTTTCAGTGGTCAGCACCATCGCAGCCACAGAAGCAGCATTCTGGAGTGCGCTGCGGGTTACTTTGGTAGGATCCACAATTCCGGCCGGGATCATATCGGTATAAGTCTCGTTATAAGCATCATAGCCGTAACCGACCTTGTTGGCGCTGCGGATCTTGTCGATGATGACAGAGCCTTCTACGCCGGCATTCTTTGCAATCTGGCGGATTGGTTCTTCCAGTGCTTTCAGCACGATGTTCGCACCGGTCTTTTCGTCGCCGGTCAGGGAATCAGCAAGCGCTTTGACAGCTCCGGTTGCATCCAGCGGAGCGGTTCCGCCGCCGGCTACGATACCTTCCTCAACAGCCGCCTTGGTTGCAGAAAGTGCGTCTTCGATGCGGAGCTTCTTCTCTTTCATTTCCACTTCAGTTGCAGCACCAACTTTGATGACTGCTACGCCGCCGGCCAGCTTTGCCAGTCGTTCCTGCAGCTTCTCACGGTCAAAGTCAGAGGTCGTGGTCTCGATCTGCATCCGGATCTGAGAAACTCTGTTTTTGATCTCGTTTTTATCGCCTGCACCGTCCACGATAATGGTGTTTTCTTTCTGAACCTTCACCTGTTTTGCACGGCCGAGCTGGTCAACGGTGGTTTCCTTCAGCTCCAGGCCAAGTTCCTCGCTGATGACCTGGCCGCCGGTTAAGATCGCGATATCCTGAAGCATTTCTTTTCTTCTGTCGCCAAAGCCGGGAGCTTTAACTGCAACGCAGGTAAATGTGCCGCGCAGCTTGTTGACGATCAACGTAGATAATGCCTCTCCCTCGACATCCTCAGCGATGATGACCAGTTTTTTGCCGGACTGGACGATCTGCTCCAGCAGCGGAAGAATATCCTGAATGACAGAAATCTTTTTATCAGTGATGAGAATGTAAGCATCATCAATGACAGCTTCCATTTTGTCGGTATCTGTTACCATATAGGGGGTGATGTAGCCGCGGTCAAACTGCATGCCTTCCACGACCTCGCTGTAGGTTTCAGCGGTCTTGGATTCTTCAATGGTGATAACACCATCCGCAGAAACCTTTTCCATTGCTTCTGCAATCAGCTTGCCGACCGACTCGTCGCCGGAAGAAACGGTAGCCACTCTTGCAATGTCGTCAGAACCGGAAACCTTTTTGGAGTTTTTAATAACAGCTTCAACAGCAGTATCAATTGCCTTGCTGATCCCTTTTTTCAGGATCATCGGGTTGGCGCCTGCAGCAACGTTTTTCATGCCCTCGCGTACCAGTGCCTGTGCGAGCAGAGTGGCGGTTGTAGTACCGTCACCGGCAGCGTCGTTTGTTTTGGTGGCAACTTCCTTTACCAGCTGTGCACCCATGTTTTCAAAAGCGTCGTCCAGTTCGATCTCTTTGGCGATGGTAACGCCGTCGTTGGTGATGAGGGGAGCACCGAATTTTTTATCCAGGACAACGTTGCGGCCTTTCGGGCCGAGTGTGATCTTAACGGTGTCTGCAAGCTTGTCAATACCGGCCTGCAGTGCTTTTCTGGCTTCTTCGCCATAGATGATTTCTTTTGCCATAGTGAAAAACTCCTTTATTTTTGATGTGATTGTCGCTGATTATATTTATTCTACGATCGCGAGAACATCGGACTGGCGCAGGATGGTATATTCCACACCGTCGATCTTTACTTCGGTACCCGCGTATTTGCTGATCAATACCTTATTACCGACGGCAAGCTCCATTTTGACCTCTTTGCCGTCTACCATTCCGCCCGGGCCGACTGCAACAACTTCTGCAACCTGTGGTTTCTCTTTGGCGCTGCCTGCCAGTATGATACCGCTTTTTGTGGTCTCTTCGGCTTCCACCATTTTGATGACGATTCTGTCCGCCAATGGTTTGATATTCATGATGAATTCCTCCTAAAATAAATTTCGTGTCAATCGTTAGCACTCTTTTTGTCTGAGTGCTAACGATTATTATTGTATCTGTTTTTTTGTTAAAAATCAAGGATATAAATGTTAATAAACTGTTATCGTTGAAAGAGACAGGCAAAATGCTGAAAAAAGTCATGTTTTATGATGGTTTTCATGTATTTTGCGGCGGTTGTCACTGAACGAAAAATGTGGTAACATATAATTGAACATATTTGTAAATTCAATGATGCCATGGGACATTTGTGTGATGACTTTGGATTGATATTCTGAAAGCAAACAGGATATAATAGAAACATAGCATCCGAAAGAAAGGAAAACGTAAAGATGAACGATTTTATCATTTCAACCGATGCCACCTGTGATCTGCCGCGCGATTTTGCAGAGCAGAATCGTATTCAGGTGATTCCTATGAAATACACACTCGGCGATACGGAATATTCTTCTGAGGGAGAAAATTCCCTCAGCTCCAAGGAGTTCTATGACAGAATGCGAAACGGTGCGATGCCTAAAACCGTACAGATCACCCAGGAAGAAGCGTATGCTCATTTTGAACGGTTTTTAAAGGAAGGACGGGACGTTCTTCATATTGCGTTTTCCTCGGCGCTCAGCGGCAGCTGTGACAGCGCGCTTCTTGCCGCCAAGCGGGCAAAAGAGCAATTTCCGGAACGGAAGGTCGTTGTGATTGACTCTTTGTGTGCATCTTTGGGAGAAGGATTGTATGTTTATTACGCTGTCCAGTATCAAAAAAGCGGGATGACGCTGGAAGAAACGGCGCAAAAGCTGGAAAAGATCAAGCAGCAGCTATGCCATTATTTTACTGTCGACGATCTGCACCATCTGCATCGCGGCGGAAGGGTGTCCAAAACCGCAGCAATCGTCGGGTCCGTGCTGGGAATCAAGCCGGTGCTCCATGTGGACGAAGCTGGGCGGCTGATCCCGATTGGGAAGGTACGCGGACGTAAGCAGTCTTTAAATCAGCTTGTTGCCAGGATGAAGGAAAAGACGGCGGGAGTCAAAAACGAAATCTTTTTTGTCAGTCATGGGGACTGTTTGGAAGACGCAGAATATGTGGCGGATTTGGTCAAAAAGGAATGCGGTGTCAAAAAATATATCATCGGGGATATTGGTCCGGTAATCGGAACTCATTCGGGACCGGGAACCGTCGCACTTTTCTTTTTGGGAGAGAGCCGCACGGAAAAACAGAAATGATAAAACAGGCTTCGGCAATTTACTGCCGGAGCCTGTTTTAGTCTGACGGTACAAAATAAACGATATATTCTTCGGAAGAAACAGCGTTCCTTCCGTGTAGCTTTCAACGCCGTCATAATATTTTGTGGTGCCGCAGACCGCATAAGTGTTTTTACCATCTCCAAAGTCCAAATCATACATCGAGGCTTCCGGGCCGCGATTGGTCAGACGATAGCTTCCGTTCCAGCTCTTATCGCCGTTGGAGATTATAATACTGTCCTTGGTAAACGAACAGGACAGCTCCAAAAGTACTGCGCCGGGATAACTGTTCTGATATTCGGCGGAGCAGGCAACAATCTCACCGGAACCGCTGTTTTGCTGAACAGACCGCAGCTTCCAATGCTGGCCGTCCAGCGAAGCGGAGGGGGATGTCATGCATGCGGGCAGTATCAGAAGCAAAAACAGAGCGCAAAACAACCATGCAGCTTTTTTCATATGTCACCTTTGGCACAAGCCGCAGCCGTGGCTTGTGCTGCTCCTTTCTCAACTTATATTTTCTTGCTGCGGATAAACCGAATTCCCAGAATCATTGCTGCGATCAGGCAGACCGTGCCGCAGAACAGCAGCAGCCAAAGCGGTTCAAAGCCGGAAATGACCGTGATGGAAGTGACGGCATCCTTGTGACCGATTGCGTTTGAAGGATAGAAGGGAAGATGGGAGAAAAAGAAAGCGCCGAAACAAAATATTGCTGTCAGCAGGAGCAGGATCGCACCGATGAACGTCCCTATCCCTGTACGGTGCGGAGCACTGAGATTTTTGGCAAGGTCTGCAGCCGCGCCTAACCGTTCGATCACATCATCTGCCGTTTCTCCATGCTCCCGTGCATCGTCAAACAGTTCCTTAACGTCCCGCAGGACGTCTTTCTTTTTGCGGGAAGGAAGAGACAGCTCTCGTTTTAGTTGTCTGATATAGGCCTTTTCACTGTTCATTTGGCTCCCCCTCTGTCAAAGCATCGACAAATCCATTTACACAGGCTGCATAGCTGTGCCAGAAGGCAATCAGCTCCTGAAGGACAGCCTGTCCCTGTTCGGTCAGAGCATAATATTTTTTGGAGCCGCCATTAGCTCTGGCAGGGGCAAGACGGAATTGGAGCAGCCCTGCCTCCTGGAGCCGGTAGAGTATCGGATAGACGGTTCCTTCCCGGGCGTAGCCCAGAACATCGGCGCCGCTCTGGTTGAGCTTTGTGATAATTTCATAGCCGTAAGTTTCGCCGCGGGCGATCAGGCAAAGGAGGATCATCTCCAACGCTCCTTTTTTGAATTGCTGGATATATCTGCCGTCCATATCTCAGCGCCTTCCTTCTTAATATCACTAATTAGCATTGCTAAATACACACTTTCATTATAGCTGCTGTTTTTATATTTGTCAAGCGACAGCCTGCCTGGGATTTCACAGGCAGGCTGCGGCTTTGTTATTCTCCGTCTGGGAAATTGGGAGTATAGTCATTGAGGTCGCCAACCAGGTTTTTGTCTTCGGTGACGACATTGGTATAATATTCGGGAATGCTGCCCACGATGATGGTATCGGCCAGAACAAAATCGATTTCAACTGTCGCCTGCGTGCTGTAACCTGTAATGGCACCCGCCATCGGGGCGGATATACGGAACAAAATTTTATGCTGTGTCTGATTGATGCCTGCCTCTGAAAAGCTGCTGACAATCTTGGTGGTCACATAACCATTGGGACGGAGCAAAAAATGCAGCCCAGGTCCCCGGCCGGAAAAGTATTCAGGCTGCAGCAGCGTGCCTAAATGTACCTGGATATCGCTGCTTTCGAGTCCGCTGAGACAGGTCATGACCGCTTTGGTCAGGGTGGACTGGATTTTCCCGATGGAAGCAGCATCGGTCTGAACGGACGTTACCCTTCCGTCCCCGTCCTTTTCCAGCAGAATCAGGCTGTCATAGCTGTTTTCTGTTTTTTCGAGCGTTTGGATTACTGCCTCGTTGAGTGCGGTTGTAGTGAGTGCTTTGATCTGGATTGCGGCATTGCTTTGAATAATGGGGCGGACGGCACGGTCGACCAAAAAAAGAAGCAGAAAAATCAGCAGTCCCAAGACAAGAAAGCGGATGCCGATCATTCGTTTTCTGCGTCTGCCCGATATTTTTCGGTAATAAATGCCGACCACTCCTTTCTTTTGTCGAAAAGTGAGCAATGACGGACAAATGTCCATTTATTATTATATGCAGGAAAGGCCATTTTCGTGAGTGGTTTGGGCTTGACAAATACGGCGGACTGTGCTAAAATAGACAAGCACAAAATTGCTGGTGTGGCGGAACTGGCAGACGCCCAGGACTTAAAATCCTGTGAGGTTTACCCCTCGTACCGGTTCGATCCCGGTTACCAGCACCAAGTCGCCGCAGACTGTTTTCGTTTGCGGCGACTTTTTTGCAGATGAAAACACCCGGCTGTGCCGGATGGGGACATCCACAATAAAACAAGCCCCGAGCAAATAGCTCGGGGCTTCAGCCTGTAGAAAAACTACAAATTAAAAAAATCGTCACGCAGGCGGACATGTGCCGCCGAAGTGACACCACAAGAGAAAACCGGCGGTGAGCAGAAGCGAAGCCTCTTGCGGAGCCGGTTTTTGACTGAAAAGGGGGAGTCGGGGGAAAAACGCAGAACAAGGCTTTGCCGCAGTGATTGTGTTTGTCCCCCGAGAGCGTGTCGACTTTTTCGACACGCTCAAGCCCCGAGCGAAATGCCCAGGTCTTGTCTGCTTAAGCGCACACCAATCATCTACTGTCTGACCATCTTTTTATTTGTTCTTGTTTAATTCCTTATTCACCATATAAGTCAGCGTCATTAAGCTGTCGCCCAGATGAACATTTTCAACAACAATTCCCTCATGATTGAGAGACAGATCATAGTGGCTGAAATTCCAGAATCCGTGGATTCCGAGCTCAATCAACTGTTCGGCCAGCGCTTTTGCCGCTTCTTTTGGAATACACAGGACAGCAACGTCCGGCTTATGTTTCCGGCAAAAGCTGTCCAAAATGGAAATATCCTCGACAGTGTGCTGGTTAACCATAGTGCCAATGACATCGGGACTGTTGTCAAACAATGCCAGCAGATTATAGCCTCTGGCTTCGAAATCCATATGGGTGGCAATGGCTCTTCCGAGGTTGCCGACACCGATCAAAATCGCGTTCAGCTTTTGATCCAGACCAAGAATTTTTCCGATCTCGTCCTGCAGGGCAGGGACATTGTAACCATAGCCCTGCTGACCAAAGCCGCCGAAGCAGTTAAGATCCTGACGGATTTGAGATGCAGTCAGCCCCATTTTTTCCGACAGTTCCCGAGAGGAAATCCGGGTACACCCCATCTTAGCAAGCTCTCCCAGAAAACGGTAATACCGCGGCATCCTTCGGATGACAGAAAGGGATACCGTGCTTTCTTTTCCATCATATCCTTTGGGCATTGATTTTGCTCCTTTTACTTGCTTGAGATTATTTGGACAGCAAATCAGTCAGTGTTTTGTTGATCTCGCTGAGGAACGTCTCGGTGTCAACAGCCTGCTTGTTTTCAAGCGTAGAAATCAGCGCCAGATTTTTGTCCATGATTCCCGCCTCCATGGTGGCGACGGAAGCCTGCTCCAGCTTTTGTGCAAATACAGTCAGCTCAGGGATATTGTCAAGTTCGCCGCGCTTTTTGAGAGCACCCGTCCAGGCAAAAATCGTAGCGATCGGGTTGGTGGAAGTTTTTTCCCCTTTCAGATAGTTGTAGTAATGTCGGGTGACAGTGCCGTGGGCGGCTTCATATTCATAAACGCCGTCCGGCGAGACCAGTACAGAGGTCATCAGTCCCAGACTGCCAAACGCAGTAGCCAACATATCAGACATTACATCGCCGTCATAGTTTTTGCATGCCCAGATAAATCCTCCGCTGGAACGGACGACGCGGGCGATCACATCATCAATGAGGGTGTAAAAATATTCAATGCCGTTTTCTTTGAATTTATCCTGATATTCGCCTTCATAGATTTCTGCAAAAATATCCTTGAAACGGTGATCATAGGTTTTGGAAATTGTATCCTTGGTGGCAAACCATAAATCTTCCTTGGCATCCAACGCATAGTTGAAACAGGATCTTGCAAAGGATGCAATCGAGGCGTCGGTGTTGTGAATGCCCTGGATAATTCCGTCGGAACCTTTAAATTCATGAATGAGCGAACGAGTCTCTTTTCCGTCTCTGTCTGTCACGACAAGCTCCGCCTTGCTGCCATCTGTTACTCGAAGCTCGGTGTTTTTGTAAATGTCCCCATAGGCATGACGAGCGATGGTAATTGGCTTGGTCCAGGTTGGAATATAAGGTGTGATGCCCTTGACCAGAATTGGCTTGCGGAATACAGTGCCGTCCAGCAGTGCACGGATGGTACCGTTTGGGCTTTTCCACATTTCCTTGAGATGATACTCCTTGACACGGGCAGCGTTTGGAGTGATGGTTGCACATTTGACTGCTACACCATACTTTTTGGTGGCCATTGCGGAATCGACTGTAACCTGGTCGTTTGTCTCGTTGCGGTGCTCCAGACCAAGATCATAATATTCGGTTTTCAGGTCGATATAAGGAGTCAGCAAGATGTCCTTGATCATCTTCCAGATGATTCTGGTCATCTCGTCTCCGTCCATCTCCACAAGTGGGGTTGTCATTCTGATTTTTTCCATTTATGGCAGCTTCCTTTCATCATTGAATGGCTTTGTTATTTTGCCTGTTCGCGCGTATAGTTGAGCAGGCCGCCGGCCAGCAGAATGTCCTTGGAACGACCGGACAGGTCACATTCGACGGGAATCTCAATTCCTTTGGTGACATCCTTTAACATGATCGGGCGGTCGTTCACAATACAGTCACGGATGTTGGCAAGCTCCAGCTCATCATTCTGGTCAATTTTGTCATAATCCGATTCCTTGCGGAAGGTCAGCGGCAAAATACCCGCATTGATGAGATTGCTTTTATGGATCCGTGCAAAACTTTTAGTAACGACTGCTTTTACGCCCAGATAAAGCGGGACAAGGGCGGCATGCTCGCGGGATGACCCCTGCCCATAGTTTGCACCGCCAATCACAAAGCTTTGCCCTGCTGCCTTTGCACGTTCAGAGAAGGTCTCGTCACAGACTGCAAAGCAGAATTTGGAAAGATAGGGGATGTTGGAGCGATAAGGCAGAATTTTTGCCCCGGCAGGCATGATATGGTCAGTTGTGATATTATCGCCGACTTTCAGAACTGCAGGCGCCTTAATGTTTTCTGCCAGCGGTGTGGTGACAGGGAACGGTTTGATATTCGGTCCGCGGAAAATTTCAAGGAATTTGGCATCCTCGGGTGAAGCAGGCGGCTCGATCATGTTGTCATTGATTACGAAATGTTCAGGCAGTTCAAATTTCGGCATCTCACCCAGTACCTCCGCAGGATCGGAGAAGACGCCGGTCAGCGCAGATACAGCCGCTGTTTCGGGGCTGACGAGGTAAACGCCGGCATCAGCAGTCCCGGAGCGCCCTAAAAAGTTGCGGTTAAAAGTACGCAGGGAAATTCCTTTGGAATTGGGAGATTGTCCCATACCAATGCAAGGTCCGCACGCGCATTCCAGAATACGGGCGCCTGCATCGATCAGGTCCGACAGCGCGCCGTTCTGTGCCAGCATGTTGAACACCTGCTTGGAACCGGGCGCGATGGAAAGACTGACATCCGGATGAACAGTCTTTCCTTTTAGAATGTAAGCGACCTTCATCAGGTCGAACAGAGAAGAGTTCGTACAGGATCCGATACAAACCTGGTCAATTTTCTGCCCCTTGAGTTCCGCAATCGTTTTAATGTTGTCAGGGCTGTGCGGGCAGGCGGCAAGCGGACGCAGGGCGGAAAGGTCGATCTCATAGGTCTCATCATAGACAGCGTCGCTGTCAGCGGCAAGCGGACTCCAGTCCTGCTCACGTCCCTGTGCTTTCATAAAGCTTCTGGTAACCTCATCAGACGGGAAAATCGATGTGGTAGCACCAAGCTCAGCCCCCATATTGGTGATAGTGGCACGTTCCGGAACAGAGAGAGAGCCAACGCCTTCTCCGCCGTACTCTACGATTTTACCGACGCCGCCCTTGACGGTCAGAATCCGTAACACTTCCAGAATAATATCCTTGGCGGAAACCCAGGGGGAAAGTTTGCCCGTCAGATTGACGCGCACCATTTTTGGCATAGTGATATAATAGGCTCCGCCTCCCATTGCGACCGCAACATCAAGACCGCCGGCTCCACAGGCAAGCATGCCGATTCCTCCGGCCGTCGGGGTATGGCTGTCAGAGCCTATCAGCGTCTTGCCTGGAACAGCAAAGCGTTCCAGGTGCACCTGATGACAGATCCCATTGCCGGGACGGGAAAAATAGATGCCGTGCTTTTTGGCAACTGAAGCAATAAACTTGTGGTCATCTGCATTTTCAAATCCGGACTGAAGGGTGTTGTGGTCAATATAAGCGACGCTTCGTTCCGTCTTAACCCGGTCCACGCCCATTGCTTCAAATTCCAGATATGCCATTGTTCCAGTCGCGTCCTGTGTCAGCGTCTGATCAATCCTGATACCGATTTCGGCACCTTTTTCCATTTTGCCGTCCACAATATGGTTTTTCAGTATTTTTTCAGCAATTGTCAGTCCCATTTTAACAATCAATCCTCTCTCGAAGGCCAATAAGCCATAATATAAGTCTGCGCCGGACGATGGCACAGTCATTTCCATTGTCAACAATTATATATTATTTTAGAATATCCTGTGAAAATTGTCAATTGGCAGATTCACTGATATTACGTTTAAAGTGTTAAAAGAATATCAATATTTCCAATCAATATCATAAAATGAACGTGCCTGACAAAACATAACGGGTCTTTCGGATAAATTTTCATATTTTGTATATGGTTTTTTTTCAAAAAAGTTGTATAATATTAGTCGTATGCTTATTTTATCAGAATTGAGGCTGAAAAAGGTTGTCTGAAAATAACCAGGAAAAAAAGAAAACAAAGAAAAAGAAACATTCTGCCGGCCGCTTTATCGGCACTTTTTTCATAACATTGTTTGCACTTTGTGCAGCAGGAGCTGTTTTTTTGATTTTGACAGCGGAACAGTTCAATCTGACGCTGCCCGGGGACTGGTTTAATTTTACCCAGACTCCGGATCAGGGTACTGGCCAAAACCAATATGGGCTGGTTGAAGAAAGCGAAAGAGCGGATGATGCTTACTTTGACGATGCAGTCTTTATCGGAGATTCGCTGACGCATGGAATGACTGCTTATCCGGAGCATCTCGGCAGCATTTATGCTGTAACCGGCATTCAGATTTCCACAGCGCTGATGTCGGATGCCTATGAGCTTGAAAACGGCGGCAAAGGGACGGCCGTAGATGCAGCAGCAGAACAGAATCCCGGGAAGATTTACTTGATGTTTGGAACCAATGGTGTCAATTTTACAACCGATTATACAGAAATGATTGAAGATTATACCATTATGGTGCAGCACATCAGGCAAAAATGTCCGGACGTTATCATTTATATCCAGTCAATACCGCCGGTAACAGAAGGATATGCTACTTATGTACAGACAAAAATGACGCCGGATCATATTCAGGAATACAATTCTCTTCTTTTAAAAATGGCGGAAGAAAACCAGTGCTATTTTTTGGATACCTATTCGGTTCTTTGTACAGAAAGCGGGTATCTTCCGCAGAAATTTACCAGCGACAGCGGACTTCACATCAACAATGATGCTTATGATGTAATGTTTGATTACATTAGACGCCATACCATAAAGAAAGAAACAGAATAAAGACTTCTCCGGATAGTCTGTCGGAATGAGGGAGGACATATGTTAGTAGAGTGTATATCCATTATCATGGTTATCTTAATGGTGGCGTTTATTTTTCTGCGGTCGCACCGCAAGGATTATGCAATAACAACCTTGCCTTTGCTGGTTTTGCCGATGATGCATATTCTGTCGCTTGCGCTGGCAAGACATCTGACAGGTATGTTTTCTCTCAACGCACAGGGAATTATGGTTGCGCTTGATGCGACTGCGCTTGTGATTTCCTGTACCGTGCTGGGCTTTTTTTCTAACCGAATTCCTGTACGAAAAGCGAGAAATGCTTATTTGGTCATATGCGGTGTATTTGTTGTAATTCTAACCTGGGTTTTGATTGCGGATACACTTGCAAAATAATAACTAATAAATCGACAAATTGGAATTTGAAACCTCAAATTATGTAGGTGGTTATACCGCCTCATAGGGATTTAATAAAGACCTCCGAAACCGTTGAAAATAAAGGATTTTTCGCACTCTGCTCCCCTTATCCCTTTATACGATTTCATACCGTTTTACCCTTGCTCCGAGAAGTTATAAGGGCAAAAGCAAGGGCAGGAAAAACTGATAACACGATAAACACAAGTGTGGCAATCGGGAAACTGTGATGTATGTGCGAATATATGATTTTGGAGGATTACAAAATGGAACAGTACATCTATAACGAGCAAAACGGTCTTTGGTATGAGCTGCGGGGCGATTATTATATCCCCTGCTTGGAATTACCAGCCGAAAAAGAAGAACGCTCTATCGGCGTATGGGGACAGCGTCATCTGCGATATATCCGTGAACATAAAAAGGCGCTTTATACCAGCCTTTTGACAAGCGGCAAGCTGCAATCCTATCTTGCCGATGTTGAGGAACAGGCGCAGGAGCTGTTTGGGCGGCTTATGAAGCAGCGAGCAGAGCGTGAGGGCATTACCGAAAGACAGAAAGCCGATAATCAAATGGAGTGGGTGCGCAAAATAAATGCCTTGCGGTCGGCGGTTACGGAAACCGTTAACGCCGAGGTGATCTTCGTATGAGGAAAAAGAAATACCACACCTATTTAACGGTAGAAGAAAGACGGTACATTTTCAATATTCTGCTTGCCTGCCGTAATAAGCTGATTGCACAGGGAAGATATACAGACCTTGTGGACGAGATTATGATAAAGCTGAAAAAATGAGTCCGTAGCGCTTTTAAACGCAAAAAACGAGGGGTAAGGTACAAACAACCTTGCCCCTCAAATGTTTACGCCCCTGAAGCGGCTTAAAATCAGGTTTTTTGACCTCTAAATGTCTACGCAGTAGGCTAGACGGTTCCCATAAAAAAACTTTGAATTATTGATAGTATATCCTATCTTTTCCGAAAAAAGTATTGAAAATCAGCCGGCTTTGTGGTAAATTATATATGTGAAATTACATTCGGAAAGAAGCTTGACAAAGATGGCTTTTGGAAAGCCTCTTTTTAGCGCGGGGTATCTATCAAGCTGTCTGTAAAAAAATAAAGCGAAGGAGAAAGAGCTATGAAACCAAAAAGAAGAATACTGAGTTTACTTCTTGTCCTCTGTCTTGTGGTGGGTCTTATACCCACTTTGGCACTTGCGGCAGGAACAGACACAGGAAAGGCTATCCAGCTTGTGGATAGTGCAGCTGCCGCAAACATCGGCGGCAAACAGGCGGACAATATTTATTTTGGTACATATAAGCAGAGCAGCAACGGAAGCGGCAGCTATAACACCGACCCCATTAAATGGCGTGTGCTGTCCAACGCAAACGGTCAGCTGTTCCTGCTTTCCGACCAGAACCTTGACGTGTTCCAGTATCACACGGATAATGAAAACGTAACCTGGGAAACCAGCACTATGCGTTCCTGGCTCAATGGCTACGGTGCGGCATCGAATAAAGGCGATGATAGAGGTATCGATTATACCGAGGACAATTTCTTAGATACAGCCTTTTCTGCCAAAGAGCAAAACGCTATTGTGGAAACAACGGTTGTCAACTACGATAACAAAGATGAGGATTACGGAACAAACGGTGAGGGCGGTAATGACACCGTCGATCGCATCTTCCTTTTGTCGATCAATGATACAGACAATATAAAGGAATATTTCCCAGGATACTCTACGAGCCGCTTCTCTACCAACACAGACTATGTGGCAGCCGGCGGGAAATTAGGATATGGTATGAATGAAACTGGCGAAACTGACAGGTGGTGGCTGCGCTCTCCTGGTGTCGATAATTCGATGGCGGCGTTTATCGAAGATGATGGCGGCGGTGTTTACGAAGGCAACCCGGTGAACGATAAGTCAGCTGCGGTGCGTCCTGCTTTCAACTTGGATCTGTCATCCGTTCTCTTTACATCCGCTGCCGCAGACGGCAAATCTTCCGGCACAGTAGGCGCCGATGCGCTGAATGCGGTTGAGAATTATAGCGGTAATGAATGGAAGCTGACAATTCTGGATACAGGCAGAAATGGCTTTTCTGCCAATGTAAATGGTCAGACGAGCGTTTCCGCTTCTGCGGGAGGAAGCGTACAGATTGCTTACTCCGGCGCACAGACGGGTACAAACGAATATGTCTCCGTCCTGCTCTGCGACAGCAACGGCAACGTCCTCTACTACGGCAACATCGCCCAGAACAGCGCAAGCGGTACGGCTTCGCTCAATATCCCGGCAGGACTTGCGGCAGGCAGTTACACATTGAAAGTGTTTTCCGAGCAGTGCAACGGAGATTACATGACCGATTATGCCAGCGATTTTCAGGAAATTTCGCTGACTGTCCTGTCAAAGGAAACAGCACCGAACGCCACCTTTACCGCAACTGGTGACAACGGCGGCACACTGTCTAATGTTGATATTTCCATGAAATACAGCACGGACGGCGGCGCAAGCTGGACGGATATCACCGGCACAACGATGGATATCACCGGTGTTACAGCCGATAAGGATATTCAAGTCGTCAAAAAAGGCGACGGCACAACGGCGGATTCCGACGCACAAATCATTGATGTGACACAGGCGGCACAGCCTGCGGGAATCGGTACGACAGACTGCACAACTCCCGCCCAGAATGACGGTACTATCACAAATGTTGAAAACACAATGGAGTACAGGATGTCCACAGCGTCCGAATGGACAGAAATTACGGGTACAGAAGTAACAGGACTTGTGAATGGTACTTATTATGTCCGTGTAAAGGCAAATGGCACTGTCCTCGCCTCTGCCGCAGCAACGGTTACAATCGGTGAGCATACCTGTGTGGCACAACAGGGAGATTGGCAGTATGACGAAAATAATCACTGGAAACTTTGTGTGTGTGGGGAGAAGCTGAACAATGTAGCGCACAGCTTTGAATGGGTAATCGACAAAGAAGCAACAGCTACACAGGCGGGCTCCAAACACGAAGAATGCACTGTCTGCGGCTATGAAAAAGCAGCGGTAGAAATCCCAGCAACGGGAACGCCGACAGATACCGATAAACCAAGCGGCGACCAGACCGGCGATACCACTTCACCTGAAACCGGCGACGACAGCAATATCGCCCTCTGGATTACGGTACTGCTTGCAGCGGGCGCTGCCCTGACCGGCACAGCCGTTTACAGCCGCAAGAGAAAATACAGCAAATAAATCCATATATAACCATGCGCCCTGTGGAATGAAGCCACGGGGCGCATTCTCTATGTATGCACCGCAGGAAGCCTGCGGTGTTGTTTTCGATGTGAAAGCTATCGTTCCATGTCGTGGGTTTTGCGTTTTGGCTTTGGCTTTTGACTTTTGCCTTCCGCCTGAAGCTGGCGAAGGCGTTTCAGTACGCTCTCCCGCCCGGGCGGCTCTGCCTGTTCTTTTTCGGCGGGTTTTCCCTTTTCCCTGATCTTGCGTTCCCATTCGGCAAGCTCCCGGTTGTAGTTCTCTACCACGGCTTCCGCCTTGCGGTAGGTCGCCATGAACGCTCGTACATCGGGATAGCCGTCCTCTTTTAAGCTTTCGGGCAGTGCTTCCAGCATGGCGGAGATTTTTTCTTCCGTCCGCCGGATTTTTACTTCCAGCTCTTTCCGCTCCCTGCCTTTGAAAATACCCTTTGTTTCGGCAAGCTGCGTTTTCAGCTTGGGTACTTCCTCCTGCAAGCTGCGGATTTCCCTTGCCCTGTCCTGCACCCGTATCATTAGCTTCTGCATGGTGCGAAACTCCGCCATATCCAGATTGAGCACCGGCTTGGGCGGCAGCTCCGTCTGGCGTATCAGGTTCTGCAAAAACTCCTTCGCTTTGTTTACGATACTGCGGAACAGGTTGGGCAGCCAACCATGTGCCTTAATGGACTGGCTTGCTTTTTGATGGATTTCCTCTTTCTTGACTTCCAGTATCTTTGCCTCCTCTATCCCTGACACAAGCGCCATGTCCGCCGTCCTGTTCCATTCCTGCCTTGCGGCGTTGTCGGCTTCAATCTCGGCGGCTTTGGGATTGTTCTTGCCGATCTTCTTGGTCGGCAAGTAGATACTGTCGGGATTGAAAACCCGTAAATGCTGCTCAGGATCGGCGATATGCCGGTTGATAAGGGCGGTGTAGTTTCTCTTGACTTCCTCTAAAAACGGCTCGCTTTTGAAACGCCCGTCCTTTACCGTGAAAAGGTGCTGTTCGTAAACGCCGCCTTTTGGGATGATGGTACAGCCCTTCCGTATCTGCCCGTCCTCCCCCATAATCTCTTTTTTGGTGCGTACCCGTTTGCCTGTTTCGTCCAAGAATACGCTGCGGGCGGCAATCTTAACCTCCGGCTCGGCAAGCAGCCGCCGTTCGCTGAAGATAAGGTGGATGTGGTAATTAGTCTTTCGCTTGTTGTGGTGGAGCGCCGACACGCATTCCACATCATACCGCCTGCGGAATTCCTCCGTGAAATCTTCCAGCAACTGCTGCGGCTCGTATTGCGTGTAGGCTTCGGGCAGGGCGATAATCAGCTCCCTCGCTTCGATACACTTCCCCTCTGTGCCGCTTCTCTGAAACTCCTGCTGGCTTTCCCTAGCGAGACTGCTCCAAAAGGAATGGTCTGCGGTGCGGTAAACCGCATAGAGGTTTTCCTGTTTGGCGTGGCTTGTGATATACGATATTCTTCCCCTGACATTGGACAGCTTTGACATCTGGATAAAGCTGTGGCGTGTCATAAATCATCTCCGTTTCTGTTTGGTAAAATACCTACCTCTTTTGCAACCGGCTTGCCGGCTGCGGCTGTCCCGACGGCATTGGACGGAGGAGCAGCCAAAGAAAATTGCACCGCAATTTTCTCTGTATCACAGCGGCGGCGGCAGCCCTGCAAGCTGTGATACAGGCTCCCCGCAGGGGCGAAATACCCGGAGTACAAACCGCAGGTTTGTGCGAGGGGTGTATTTCGCTCTCAAACGCCGAGGGCTTAGGGTTACTTTCCGAAAAGAGAATGGATGGTC
>CALXBC010000007.1 GCA_944386455.1 uncultured Clostridia bacterium
ACAACAACTAGACGAGAGGAGACCATATCCTTCATGAGTAATAGTATAACACAGGACATGGCATATCGGCAATCCCTGATGAAATATGCAGAGAAATACGGCGTCAGCCGCGCCGGCCGCAGTCTGTAACACAGCTCTGCCATACCATTGTAATCCTACAATTCTGCCCCTGTATTTTGCCTGTCCGATGTTGTATTTTGGATATCCCTGTGCTATAATAAATTAATATGTGAATTTTTATACAAATGATAAGGAGTTTTCAAATGCTGACAGTTTCCAATCTTAGCCTGAATTTCAGCGGGCAGCCTCTTTTCAAAGATGTAGACATCAAATTTACCCCCGGCAACTGCTACGGGGTAATCGGTGCCAATGGCGCCGGAAAGTCCACCTTTTTAAAAATTCTCTCCGGGGAGCTGGAGCCCTCCACCGGAGAAGTGTCTATGGATCCTTCAAACCGTATGTCTGTATTAAAGCAGGACCATTTTGCCTATGATGCCTATACGGTGCTGGATACCATTATTCTGGGGAACCCCCGGCTGTATGAGATCATCCGGCAAAAGGAAGCGCTCTATGCCAAGGAAGATTTTACAGAGGAGGACGGCGTACTTGCCTCCGAGCTGGAAAACGAGTTTGCAGAACTCAACGGCTGGGACGCCGAAACAGAGGCGGGACAGATTCTCAACGGCCTTGGGCTCAGCTCTGATCTGCTGGAGTCTTCCATGGCCACCCTGGGAGATACCGAAAAGGTAAAAGTCCTGCTGGCGCAGGCCTTGTTCGGCCAGCCTGACATTATCCTGCTGGACGAACCGACCAACCATCTGGACCTGAAAGCAATCGCATGGCTGGAAGACTTTCTGATGGAATACAGCGGAACCGTCATCGTTGTTTCCCACGACCGCCACTTTTTGAATAATGTCTGCACCCATATTGTAGATATCGACTATACCAAAATCAAGGTCTATGTCGGAAACTATGATTTCTGGTACGAATCCAGCCAGCTCATGCAGCGGCTGATGAAAAACCAGGCCAAGAAAAATGAGGAAAAAATCAAGGAACTTCAGGCCTTTGTCCAGCGGTTTTCCGCCAACAAGTCCAAGTCCCGCCAGGCAACTGCCCGGCGCAAGCTGATCGACAAGCTGACAGTGGAAGAAATGCCCGCTTCTTCACGAAAATATCCCTTTGTTTCCTTTCAAATGGACCGCGAGGCCGGAAAGGAAATCTTCTACTGTGAGGATATCAGCAAAACCATTGACGGCGTCAAGGTGCTGGACAAGGTCTCCTTCCGAGTGAACAAGGGGGATAAGATCGCCTTTATCAGCGAAAACGAGCTGGCCGTTACCACCCTGTTTCAAATCATCATGGGCGAACTGGAGCCGGATGAGGGAACCTTTAAATGGGGCGTCAGCACCTCCCAGTCTTATTTTCCCAAAGACAACAACCGTTATTTCGACGGCTGTGAGCTGAACATTCTCGACTGGCTCAAGCAGTATTCCGAGGACAACGACAGCAGCTATCTGCGGGGCTTTCTCGGCAAAATGCTGTTTTCGGGAGACGATGTGCTCAAGCCGGTCAATGTCCTGTCCGGCGGTGAAAAGGTGCGGTGTATGCTTTCCCGCATGATGATGTTCGGCGCCAATGTCTTAGTCATGGACCAGCCAACCAATCACCTCGATCTGGAAGCCATCACAGCAGTCAACAACGGCATGATCGACTTTAAAGGCAACATCCTGTTTTCCTCTCATGACCATCAGTTCATTGAGACCATCGCCAACCGCATCATTGAGCTGCGTGAAACCGGCATTATTGACAAGGCATGCAGTTTTGAGGAGTTTGTCGAGTTCAAGCAAAATCTAAGCCTATGATTTGTATGATATAGAAAGGCGGTATTCTTATGGCAGACCTTTTACAGGGGAAAAAACAGTTTCATTTACAAACAGAACCAGACGACATAGGAAAATACGTCATTCTGCCGGGCGATCCGGGACGGGTGCCGAAAATCGCTGCCTATCTGGAAAACGCCAGACAAATTGCATACAACCGGGAGTATAATACCTATACCGGATTGCTGGATGGAGAACCTGTCAGCGTAGTTTCCACCGGTATTGGCGGTCCTTCTGCCGCAATCGCAGTGGAAGAACTGGTGAAATGCGGTGCGCACACCTTCATCCGCATTGGCACCAGCGGCGGCATCGACCTCAAGGTGGTCGGCGGCGATCTGTTGATCGCTTCAGCAGCGGTGCGGGGCGACGGCACCAGCAAGGAATACCTGCCGCCCGATTATCCCGCTGCTGCAGATTTTACGGTGCTCAAAGCACTGGAAGCCGCCGCTAAAGAGCTGTCGCAGGACGAGGACGGAAAACGCTACCATGTGGGGATCATTCAAAGCAAGGATTCCTTTTATGGAGAGACCAATCCCGAAACCATGCCCATCGCAGAAACGCTCCAGAACCGCTGGCAGGCTTATGTCCGCTGCGGCTGTCTGACCTCGGAAATGGAGGCCGCCGCCATCTACAGCGTCGCCATTGCACGCCATGTCCGAGCCGGTGCGGTGCTGACCGCACTCTGGAATGTAGAGCGCTCCAATGCAGGAATGAGCGACCCGATTTGTAACGACAGCACGCGTGCCATTCAATGTGCGGTCGGCGCAGTCAAAAAGCTGATTGCCTATGACAAGGGACAGCTGGCGCTGTAACAGAAAGGACGGAAAAACCAAGCATGGAGTTTTATTTGTTATTGGCAGCGATTGGGCTGCTGGCGGTAATCCTCATTCTGCTGATTATTTCTCTTGCCCGCGGGAACAAGGGCGGCGGTGTGTCTGTCAGTGACATCGACCGCCTGAAGGGAGAACTGGGCGACAGCCAGAGCCGTCTGCGGCAGGAAATGACCGAAACCACTCAGGGAACCATGCGTTCCCTGGGAGAACTGCTATCTTCCAACCAGCTTGCTGCCGCAAACCAGCAGAACCAGAAAATCGAAGCGATGGGGAAAACAACAGTAGACCGCCTGAGCGATATTCGAGACGGGATCTCCCACCAGCTCAGCCAGATGAATGCCAACAACGAAGAGCGTCTGAAGAGCTTCGCGGACAACAACCGCAAGGATTTGGAAAACATCCGCCAGACCGTAGAAAAAAAGCTGGAATATATTCAGACCGATAATAACCAGAAATTGGATGAGATGCGCAAAATTGTAGATGAAAAGCTACAGCAGACGCTGGAGGACAGGATGACCAAATCCTTCCAGCTGGTCAATGAGCGGCTGGAGCAGGTCTACAAGGGGCTGGGCGAGATGCAGACGCTGGCTGCCGGCGTCGGCGACCTGAAAAAAGTTCTCTCCAATGTCAAGACCCGCGGTATTCTGGGTGAAATCCAGCTGGGCGCGATTTTAGAAGAAATCCTGGCGCCTGAACAGTATGATACCAACATTCCCACCAAGCGCGGCAGCAAGAATCCGGTGGAATATGCCATCAAGCTGCCGACCGAAAACGACGACCGCATTTATCTGCCGATCGACTCCAAATTCCCAGGCGATGCCTATACCGACCTGGTCAACGCTTATGACAGCGGGAATAAAGAACAGATCGATCTGGCAGCTGCGACCCTGCGCACCCGTATCCGCAGCTTCGCCAAGGATATCAGCAGCAAATATATCGATCCGCCGAACACCACGGACTTTGCTATCATGTTTCTTCCGTTCGAGGGGCTTTATGCCGAGGTGGTCAACCGCGGCATGGTGGAAGAGCTCCAACGGGACTATAAGATCAACGTGGCAGGACCCAGCACCATGGCGGCGCTGCTCAACAGCCTGCAGATGGGCTTTCGTACTTTTGCGATCCAGAAACGAAGCGGCGAGGTATGGAATGTGCTGGGTGCCGTCAAAACCGAGTTTGACAAATTCGGCGACGTGCTTTCTGCAACCCAGCAGCGGCTGGAGCAGGCAAACGCGGAACTGGACAAGCTGGTCGGCGTCCGAACCCGCCAGATCCAGCGCAAGCTCAAGGATGTTACCAGCCTGAGTCAGCAGCAAGCCGAACAGATCCTCCCCTTAAACGAGACGGCAGAGCCGGCGGAAGAGGAAGAAGCAGAGTGACACAACAACACTTTCGGCAGTAAAGGAGCAAGCTTTCATGAAAAAAATCGGGATCATCTGCGCAGGAGACTCCGAGCTGGAGCCCTTTTTGAAGAGACTGAAGCAAACGGCCATAATGGAAAAAGCCATGCTGAGCTTTCATGAAGGCACTATTGACGGACTGCCCGTAACCGTGCTGTACAGCGGCGTATGCAAGGTCAATGCAGCGGCGGCGGCGCAGCTTTTGATTGATGCCTATGTTCCCGATATGGTCATAAACGCCGGCACGGCAGGCGGTATTGCCAACCAAGTCCGGCTGTTTGACACCATCGTGGCGGAAGCAGCTGTTTACCACGATGTTGCAGATGATATTCTGACAGAATTTCATCCCTGGCTGAAGGAGAACCGCTTTTTGTCAGACAGCAGACTGCTGACTGCTGCAAAAGCGTACAGCCGTGTTTCTCCTCATCCCCTGTTATTCGGGGATATCGCAACAGGGGAGCAGTTTGTTGCGGAATCGGAACGGGAACGCATTCGGCGGCGGCTTTCCCCTTTGGCTGCGGACATGGAAACAGCCGCCATCGCCCATGTCTGCTATGTGAATCAAATTCCATTTCTTTCGGTGCGAACAATCACCGACACAGCCGCGCACGACGGGATAGACAGCTTTGAACAAAACTGCGCAAAAGCCTCGGAAATTGCAGCGGATGTCACAATGGGGATTCTAAAACAGGCTGTCTGTTGCTGGAAATAAAATCGTGTCTGTGGTTAAAGTGCGTATTCCGGCAAAAAATGAAATGCTCTTTTCCTGTTACGGCCTGTCAGGCTGACCGGGCGGTTTTCGCTCATATTTCAAATAAAAAGGAGAGCCATGCTATGCTTATTCGAAACGAAACAGAAGCAGATTATAAAGCCGTAGAAGAGCTTACAAGAAAGGCTTTTTATAATCAGTATGTTCCCGGATGTACAGAACATTATCTGGTGCATATCATGCGCGGGCATGAGGACTTCATCCCGGAGCTGGATTTTGTTGCCGAGCTGGACGGCAAAGTAATTGCCAATATCATGTATACAAAGGCAAAGCTCAGAGACGAGCAGGGAACAGAAAAGGAAATTCTCACCTTCGGCCCGATTTCCGTTCTGCCCGAATATCAGAGAATGGGATATGGAAAAGCACTGATCGAACATTCCTTTGAGCAGGCCGTGAAACTGGGTTATGACGTAGTTGTTATTTTTGGGAGCCCTGTCAATTACGTCGGCCGCGGGTTTAAAAGCTGTAAAAGATACAACATCTGCCTCCCAAGCGAAAAATTCCCTTCTGCAATGCTGGTCAGGGAGCTGCAGACGGGTGTGCTTGACGGAAGAAAATGGTTTTATTCGGACAGTCCTGTCATGAATGTCAGCGAAGAAGAAGCACAACGTTTTGATAATACGCTGGAAAAAATGGAGAAGAAGCATTTGCCCTGCCAGGAGGATTTCTATATCATGAGTCATTCGTTTATAGAATAGCTTTTTTAAAAGAACGTGTCGAAATAAAGGGAGCCGTCCGGCCGGACGGCTCCCTTTATTTCAGCAGGCTGCTTATTCCAGAATTTGAATCCCCTTGCGTTTTTCCCCTTCCCGATAGACAGACAGGTTGTTATCTGTATCAAGGGTTGCCAGTATAATATCTGCAGCATCCTTTATATGTTGTATTTTCAGCTGCTGATAAAGCCAATCCTCGTTTTTGCCCATTGATCTGAGGTTTTCTTTCATAATTTTTCCGTCGATGATCACGTTGGCAGTCAGCCGTTCCTGCCGGGGGCACAGCTGTAAATCTTCGGCCGTGACAGGCTTTTTGGCTGCCTTCGGAATAAAGCTCAGCCGTCCGTTGGGCTCCATAATAGCGTATTCCAAATCCGCAATATTGAAATATCCCGCAATTCTGCACTCACACAGCAGCTCGTTGATATCATACCGCGCTTTCGACAGGTTGTCCTTCAATATTTGCCCGCGGTTAATTAAAACGGTAGGCGTGCCCGTAAAAATCCGCCGTGCTTTCATGCTTTTCTGGGTCAGAAATGAGGTTCCCACTGCCACAGCCGCATAAATTGCCATACCACAGACCGCGTCGATATAGCTGGATTCGATGTCCGCCGCGATATCTGCGGCAATGGAGCCGATCGAAATCCCAATCGCATAGTCAAAAAAGGTCATTTGTGAGATTTGTTTTGCCCCCATCAGCTTTGTCAAAACAAACAAAACGACGATTGACAACAGGGAGCGAAACAGTATGTTCCAGGCAAACTGCAGTATTTCCATCATGAAGCTGTTCCTTTCCTACATTTTTTATGCTTTATATTGTTTGCAAAAGCGACGGTTTCATGCAGACCTTTCACAAAAACAGTAAGAAAGCCGAAAGAAAGCGATGATTGTGCTTACATCTTTCTTACAAATTTATGACAACTGTTGCGGCGCTTTTTGATCTGTGCTATGCTGAATTCATCAAACAAAACCAGGAGCCGTTTCGGACAGCTCGTTTGGCTTTGAAATCAAGAGAGAAAGGAATGGTCACAAACATGAGGTTTTCCAAGTTTTTGAAAAACATGAACCGGGGAATCGCGTTGCTGATTATCGCGGCAGTCGGATTTGGCTGTTATGTTGCTTACGATTATGCCTCGTTCAAAAAGGAAAAACCCGAAATTGAAGCTTTGCTCAAGGAATACACACAAAAAACTGCCGATTTTGTGCTGCTGCCGGAAGGAGAGAGAAACTTTAAAAATGTTTCTGCAGAAGCAGTCAAAAGCAAAACCGAGGAAAACAACAAAATCATTGACAGCTACTGGACGGTAAACAACAGCAAAAATCAGTTTTACACCAACAAAGAAGAGGTGAAATCCGATTATCAGGAAGTTCTGCTGCGTGCTGTCAGCAAAAACGATGCAGAAAACGGACTATATCAAAAAGCAGAGTTGTTGATCGACGAGGTGGAGGGAATCAAAAAAACTTCTCCCAATACCGCAGAAGCAAGGGTCACTTTTATGGTCTCCTATGAGTATCAGGGAAATCCTTATGAGTATGTCAGCTGGCTTGGACCCATCAACGACCAACCGGTCACAGACGATAACGTACGCTCCTGTAAATTCACAGATGTCACAATTGCATACGGGCTGACGAAAACAAAAGACGGCTGGAAAATCAGCTGGGCTTCCGGCTGGGGCTACAGCAAGAGTACACCTGAGGTCGTCGGAGAGGGGGATGACAATGGAAGCAGTATTACAGATTAAGGGGCTGAACAAATATTTCGGCCATAAAAAAGTGGTAGATGATCTCAATCTGGAGCTGTACCGCGGTGAGGTCTTTGGCTTTCTGGGGCCTAACGGCGCAGGCAAAACCACTACTATCAAAATGGTAATGAGCCTTTTGCAGCGCGATTCCGGTGAGATCCTCATCAATGGCTACAGCATCGACAAGCAGTATGAAAAGGCGATGGCCTGCGTCGGCGGAATCGTCGAGAACCCCGAAACCTATCAGTATATGACCGGGATTCAGAATCTGCGGCAGTATGCCCGGATGCGTACCGGTGTAACCGAGGAACGCATCCGCGAGGTCGTTCGGATCGTTGGGCTGGAAAACAGAATCAATGACAAGGTCAAAAAATATTCTCTCGGTATGAAACAGCGTCTTGGTGTTGCACAGTCCATCATGCACCATCCCGATCTGCTGATCCTTGACGAACCGACCAACGGCCTTGACCCTGCCGGAATCAAAGAACTGCGCGACATCCTCAAGCGGCTGGCACACGAAGAAAATGCCTGCGTCATGGTCTCGAGCCACCTCCTGTCCGAGATGCAGCTGATGTGCGACCGGGTCGGTATCATTGCGGACGGCAGGCTGATTGGCGTCAGAAGCGTGTCGGAGCTGATGAGCGAATCTGAAGGAAAGCATCAGTTTGAAATCAGAGTGAAAGGAAATGTGTCTGCCGCTGCTGCCCTCATCGACGATAAGCCGGTTGAAATCACCGGGGAACAGACATTCCATGTAACCGTCGCAAACGAGGACGAAATTTCCGGCATTATCACCAGGCTGGTCATCAATCAGGTGAAGCTTATCACTGTCACCGAAGCAACAAGAAACCTGGAAGAGGTCTTTATCGAACTGACCGGCGGGGAAGGAGGCCATCAGATTGGGTAAGTTTTTACGATTGGTTCAAAATGAGCATATCAAAATATTCTCCAGGGTGAGCACCTGGATTCTGGTCATTCTAATGGTAGTCGTGTCGGTAGGATACCACGGATTCATGAAGTTTGCGCAGTACCAGATGAACAATTATTCTTATGTGGAAGATATAGACGACGTGATGGAAGGCTACAAAAACGAAATTCAGTATCTGGAAGCCGAAAAAAGCGCAGGCTATGAGTATCAGATTCAGGCATACGAATTTTTGATTGCGCATCAAATCACTTATAATGACTGGCGAAATACCGAGGTTTTCAGCCAGTTCAACAATAAAGCCAGTCTGGACGCAGAAACTGCGGCGGGCAATTTAACCGAAGCAGAGCTCGCTGCCCAGAGCAAAGAAATCCAGGATAATCTGGATCTGCTTGCCAAAAACGACTGGAAAGGCTATTTTGAAAGCCTGATCCGGTACAATGAAGGCAATGCGGCTCTTACCGCGGAAGAAAAGGAAAACGCAAACTTTTATCATCAATACGCGGTGGAAAACAATCTTGACCCCTCCAAAGAGGATTGGAGAGCGACCCTTGCCCAGCAGATCCAGGGTCTGAGAACAGAGATCAGCACCCTTGAGCAGAGCACTCAGCAGGATCCGGAAGCGGCACTGCAGCTGGAAAAGCGCCGGGAAGAGCTGCTCCTCTGTGAATATCGCCTGGAGCATCAAATTCAAAGCTATGCGCAGCAAATCAGCTTCAATGAGGTACAGCGCATTGATTTCTGGACTGTTCTGGGCTTATCCAATATCATGATCGGCGTAGTCAGCATGATTATCATTATCTTCGCGGGCTCCTCGATTGCAAATGAATTCTCAACAGGCACCGTCAAATTTTTGCTGATTAATCCCGTCAAACGATGGAAAATCTTTCTGTCCAAATATGTGACCATCCTTTCCATGTCGATTATGCTGGTTTTGGCGTTTTTTGTCACAAATACGCTTTGCTCCGGCCTGTTTTTCGGTCTGAGCGACATCATTGCCCCCTATCTGTATGTCTCCAACGGCGCAGTGCATTCGCTCCCCGGCTTGCTGTTCATACTCTGGCAGCATCTGCTTGGCAGTGTCAACCTCGTGGTTATGGGAACGCTGGCATTTGCCATTTCCTCCCTGCTGCGCAACTCCGCAGTTGCAATCGGCGTATCTGTGTTTGTTATGCTGGCCGGCAGCACCATCATCGCATTTATGAGTGCGCTGCAGCTTGACTGGGCAAGATTCTTTATCTTTGCCAACACAGACCTGAATGCGATCATCAACGGCAGCAGCAGTTTTCCCAATATGACAGTGGGCTTCTCCCTGTCGGTCATTGCGGTTCACATGATCATTTTCTTCCTGACCGCATGGGACGGCTTTATGCGCCGCGAAAGCATTTAAAAATACAATCGCCAAAAACAGCGCTCCCCGCCGGATACCCGGCGGAGAGCGCTGTTTTACCGCTATCCGGCATTATGATGCCGATATGCTGCAGGCGGTTCTCCCACCTCTCTGACAAAATATTTGACGAAATGAGAACTATCATAAAAGCCGCATTCCTGTGCGATCTCTGTAATGGTCTGTGAGGTTGTCACAAGCAAATCCTTTGCTTTGTCCAGCCGGCAAATCATTTGGTATTCTGTCGGGGTGATCTTGCAAACAGCTGAAAAATGCCGCAGATAGGTGGAGCGCGACATGCCAATCTGCCTGCCCAGCCATTCGGCGGTCAGCTTCTCCGAAAAATGCGCCCGAATATATTCCATGCTTTGCAGAATGAAACGAAAATCCGAGTCATCCTGTTCCCTGTCACTGTTTAACTGTGACATTTCCAAGCTTAAAATACCGATCAGGTAAAGCGTATAAGCATTCATCATGCTGTTCTTTCCTGCATATTCCATGCCTCTCATCTGTTCCAGAAGCTCAAGCTTTTCTTTTAACGCCTGAAGCTGATGAGCAGGAAGAAACAAAAATAAATTTTTATCCACCACCCCACGCAAAAAAGGTTCGATTTCAAATAACGCAGTATATCCCGGGAATGCGTGCAGTTCTCTGGCATAGCGCCGGAAATAGGAACAGTGAATCAAAATATGATAGACATCCAGGCTGCTGTAAGGATAATATCCATGGGCAATATGAGGGGGAATAATAAAAACATTTCCGGCAGAAACCTCACAGCTTCCCTCCCCTATATAATGTCTTCCTGTGCCATTTAAGACGATGTTCACCTCATAAAACTCATGACGGTGCATTCCGATTGCATAGCTTTTATGAAGCCCCGGAATCACATATTCCAGTTCTTCCCCGCTGAAAACGTCCTTATGACTCCAGTTTTTTCTGTCCTTTGTTTCTTCTTCCAGCTTCTGCGGATACATTAGGCTGCCTCCTTTGATGTGATTTTACCAGAGAATCATTTACATCACCTTGCCTTCTATTATGCCAACGGTAACGATCCTGATGATATTGGGAATCAGCGGAATATTAGGCTCCAACTTTGACCAGCATTATCTGCTGAACAATGCCGCGGTTTCTGAAGTAATGGAAACCATTGATACCTATGTATTCCGGATGGGTATGTCTTTGGGGCGGTATGCCCGATGTCATCTGTACCACAGGAATGTCAGCAGAAGATATCCTTCAGCATGTCTATGCTTCCAGTATTCAGGTGCTGGAGGATTGTATGACGATTACAGATTTGGAAATGATAGACACTGTCGTCAACAAAATGCTGTCAGCTCATTCGATTCATTTCATCGGTACCGGTTTTTCGGGTCTGAGCGCGCAATATGCCTGTACCAAGTTTTTTAGGATTGGGCTGCCGTGCATTTTTGAACCGGATACCACAATCAGACGGATGCGGATATCCTTGACGCAAAAAGACGATCTGGTTTTTGCGATCTCCTCCTCGGGGCGAAGCAAGGAAATTGTAGAATGCGCAAGGATTGCAAAAAAATGTGGAGCAAGCGTGGTTTCGCTTTCTGATTTTACCTTTTCTGCCTTGTCAAAGGTCTCGGACTGGAATTTGTATACTACACCAAGAAACATGAATATTTTCATGAATATCGATATGCCGCTGACAATCGGCCAGCTGATGGTACTGGACACGATCTATGTTTTCTGCTGCAGAAAGCTGGAAAAAAGAGCAACTGAACGGTATCATCTGACCCAGATTGCCACAGATGAGGAAAAGCTATAAGGTTTTTCATGCCGAGAAAGCAGAGCTGATTTGACATCAGCTCTGCTTTTTTGATTCATGTATGACTCTTTTCCCTTGACAGCCGGCCTTTCAGGCGATCCGCCGCAGTTCGTCGCCTGATTTTGGATTGATCCGCTGCCTTCTGTTTGAGACTTACTGCCGACGGTCAATTGTTAACAAGGCGCAAAATAAACATGCGAAAGCCTGCATGGCCGACTTGCCATGCAGGCTTTCGCTGTGCTAAATTTTATATAGGAGGGAGAGATAGCGAAAATTAACCTTCATAAACGATGTTGCTCTTGATCAGCTCATCCACGTTTTCGGCATTCCACCACTGTCCGGCGATACCGACGGTCTCGGTAACGTCCTTCTTCTCGATCGCGTTGATGACCTGCTCTACCGCCTGATAACCGATCTGATAGGAGTCCTGCGCAACGGAACCGACCAGCTTCGGACCGGAGGTTGCTTTCATCCAATCGATCTGCTTTGTGCCTGCGTCAAATCCGCAGAACTTGATGTTATCATATTTGTTGCCGGCAGCTGCGATCGCGTCACTGACCTGCTTCACAACACCCTCGTTGCACATATAAAGTGCATTGATGCCTTTTTCATACAGGGCTTCCAGAGCGGTTCTGTAAGCGTTGTCCGCGTCACCCGGTTTTACTTCTTTTTCAATGGTGACCTTGCCCTTTGTGGTCTCGTCTGCCTCAGCTAACGCCTTGAATTTCTCCTCAAAGCCGCCTGCACGATCAATACCGGTCTGGGTCTCGTCATGCTGAATGATACCGACTACATACTTTTCGCTTGCAGCAATATCAGCCTTGATCTCGTTAAAGAAGTTCTCTGCTGCCAACGCGGCCGCGTCACGGTTGCTGGTCGCAACAGAGGCGATGATCGGGTTCTTGTTCATGTCGTCCAGCGCCTTGATATCGTTAGCCCAGACACCGCTGTCGAACTGAACCACAGGGATCCCCTTGTCATACGCCTGGCTCAAAACATTGGTAAAGCCCTCGCCGATAGTACCGATCACGATACCGGCAGCGCCCTGGGAAACAGCAGTGGTCGCCATTTCCAGCTGACTCGGCAGATCCTTCGCGGACTCACTGGCCGGACCGCGGAAGTTGATGGTATAGCCGCGATCTTTTGCAGCAGCCTCGGCTCCGGCTTTGACCGACTGCCAGAATGCATGAGAATCACCCTTCGCAACAACATAGATTGTCTTGCTGCCGCTGCCGCCGCTCTCGCCGCCTTCACCGTTATTGTTACATCCGGTAAATGCAACTGCCAAAGAAGCGGTCATGGCTCCTGCCAGTAAAACAGATAACACTTTTTTTGCTGTTTTCATGAAAATTACCCTCTTTCTTTTTTATTTATTTTCTCTCCCTCATAGAGGAAAATACTGCCATTATTTTTTGGGGGCCGCTTTCAACTTTTGGTACTCCGCCTTCCAGCTCACCTTGTAGTCCGCGATCCTCTTCTGCAGATCGGCGATCTGCTGTGCTTTTTCCGCCGCAGTCGCAGGATTGTTCTTGGCTGTCAGGATATCCATCTCATTTTGCAGCTCAGCAAGATGATCCTTTGCGGTCCGTTTAAACTTCTGTGCTTCGGTTTCGATCCTGACCTTCGCTGCATTCTTGGTCTTGATGATATCCATCAAAACAGCAAGAACAACGATGACACCGGTCAGGACATAGGTCACATAAGTAGCGTTAACCGTCACGTTGAAGCCCGCTAAAACAAAGTTCAATCCGCTGCGGATGACAACCAGCATCATCGCACCGATCACAGATCCGGTAATAGAAGCGATACCGCCTGCCGCGCTGGTTCCACCGATATAAACGCCCGCGATCGCATCCAGCTCCATGCCGTTACCGGTCGCAGAAGCCACGGTCGTAAAGGAAGCAGCCCAGAAAATCGCGGCCATTCCGGCAGCCATCCCGCCGATCACATAAGCGATGATCTTGAATTTGTCCGTATTTACACCGGAGAGACGGGTCGCCTCTTCGTTACTGCCGATCGCCAGAATATATCGGCCGATCTTGCACTTATACATCAGATACATACAAATGATCGCCAGCCCGATGACCCAAACCAGTCCGATCGGGAAGCCGTTCAGGTTGGAAAAGGTGCGGTTAAACCAGGTGCCGCTCGGGTAAAAGATGTTGGGGTCTTTTACGATGATTGCGCTGAGGCCCCGGGCGATCATCATGGTGCCCAGCGTTGCGATAAAGGGCGGCAGCTTCAGCTTTGCCACCAGCAGCCCGTTGATCAGCCCGAACAATGTACCGATCAGGATCATGATCGGGATGGTTGCCCAGAGCGGAATCAGCTCGCTGGTGTACATTTTGCCCGCAACCACTGCGGAGGCGATACAGACCGTGCCGATTGACAGGTCGATCCCTCCGGTCGCAATCACAAAGGTTACGCCTAAGCCCATCACAGCATAGGGAGCCAAGGACTGTGCCATACTGACAATATTGTATTCATTCAAAAAGTTGCCGTTGAGCGCACCGAAAATAAGAATCAAAATAATCAGTGCGGCGATAATAATGATATTCTGCTTGCCCTTGGTCACAACCGAATTTCCCAGCCTGACGCCGGTCCTTCTCATCTGTCTGGAGAAGGTCAGTTTTGGTGCTTGGTTCATCTCCATGTTCTCATCCCTCCCGCATTGTTGCATACTTCATGATAACTTCCTGATCCGCGTCCTGAATATCGAGCTCTGCCGTCTTGCGTCCCTCGCACATCACGATGACACGGTCGCTCAGCCGCTGGATCTCGGCCAGCTCAGAGGAAATCATAATCACTGATTTTCCGCCTTTGACCAGCTTTTCCATCAGCTCATACATTTCGCTTTTTGCTCCGACGTCGATACCGCGGGTCGGTTCATCAAAAATAAAGATATCGGAGTTTTTCATCAGCCATCTGGCGATGATGACCTTTTGCTGATTTCCTCCGGAAAGGTTCTTGAGCAGCTGGTCCATGGACGGTGTTTTGGTGCGCAGCGCCTTGTTGACCACCTCAGCATCCTCGCGGATTTTGCGGTCGTTAATCCAGCCGAATTTTGTATATTTATCAATGGAACTCAAAGCTGTATTTTCCGCCACGGATTTAATCAGAAGCAGTCCATACTGCTTTCTGTCTTCCGAAAGATAACAGATTCCGTGCTTGACCGCTTCATGCGGCGTACGAATATCGACCTTTTTCCCATTGACATAGATCTCTCCGCTGTCAAATTTGTCCGCGCCATAGATTGCACGGGCAACCTCTGTCCGACCGGCGCCCATCAGCCCGGAGAAGCCGAGAATTTCTCCCCGCTTCAGCTTAAAGCTGACATTTTTGATGGTGTTGCCGCTGCAAAGATTTTTGACTTCCAGGACAGTTTCTGCATCCTCCGGAACCATGTTTTTTTCTTTTCTGTCGCCGTAAATCACTCGGCCGACCATCATTTTGACGATCTCATCCTTCGTGGTCTCCTTGGTGTTCACGGTTCCTACATACTCGCCGTCCCGCATGACCGTCACACGGTCGGATATACGGTTGATCTCATCCATACGGTGAGATATGTAGATCATCCCGATTCCCTTTTGGCGAAGATCGTTCATGATGCTGAACAGCTCTTCTACCTCCAGCTGGGTCAGCGCCGCTGTCGGCTCGTCCAGGATCAGCAGCTTGGAATCATGGGAAACCGCCTTTGCGATTTCAACCATCTGCTGTTTTCCAACCGTCAGCGTACCCAGCTTAACAGTCGGATCAATATTGACGCCGATCCGGTCAAAAAGTGCGCGGGCATCGTCTTCCATCTTCTTGTCGTTGATGTAAAATCCACCCCGCATCGCTTCTCTGCCGATAAAAATGTTTTGCGCCACCGTCAGATGATTCATCATATTCAGTTCCTGATGAATGATACTGATACCGGCTTTTTGCGACTCCGCAATATTGTTGAACCTGACAGGCTTGCCAAACAGCAGGATTTCCCCGCCGTCACGCTGATGGATACCGCAGAGAACTTTCATCAGGGTCGACTTTCCGGCGCCATTTTCTCCCATCAATGCGAGCACCTCGCCTGCACGAAGCTCCAGCTGCACTGATTTGAGGGCGTGTACGCCAGAGAAGCGCTTCTCAATGTCTTTCATCTGCAAAATCACTTCATTCAAGTCTGTTCCCTCCCCCTTATGTTTTTAACAGCAACCGCAAAAACAGTCAATTCTTCCCGTCTGCGTTTCTCCCTCCGTAGGAAAACTCGATTTCCCGAATCTGCCGTTTGCAGGCCGCTGTATCAGACCATTTATTCACAAAAAGCAACGAAATGATCGATAATTATCTCGTTTGGAACCGTTTGACCGCCGAATCGTCGGCAAAGTCAGCAAGTTGTATAAAGTTTTTCCACTAACTATACTAATTTTATCGAAAAATCTTATGTTTTCATTCTAAACGAAAAATTGATAAAATACAATGAACAAAATTGTTTATTTTTTATAGCAAGATTGTACTAATTTTATCGCTTTAGTTGACTAATATTGTGATGTGGTGTATAATAAAAGCAGCTTAAAATGCCTTAAAACAGGCGCTGCGGAAGGGGTGTACGATTTTGAAGGTACTGCATCGATATAATACGCGGGAACGGCAGCACTACTTGCTGGACAAACATTATACTTTTCACTTAAAGCCGCGTTTACTGTATTCCGGCTATCTGAGCAAAAATGATGACTGGCATGAAAGAGAGCATTCTCATGATTTCGCTGAAATTATTTTTATCCTGGACGGACATGGAGCGGTATATGTGGATGGCATCGGACGCAGTCTGAAAAAGGGCGACCTGGTCATTTATAATGCCGGTGTAACTCATTACGAATCCAGTGATCCTGACGAACCGCTGGAGGCACAGTTTATTGCATTTGACAAATTTGAGATCACCGATCTTCAGCCAAATTGTTTTTTGCCGCCTCAGTATGATTTTCTTTATCATACTGAAGATATGTATGATGATTTTAAAAAGTATTTTAATACGATCATTGAGGAAACCATTAATAAAAAGCAATTCTATGCGGAAATTGCGCAAAACGCATCTCATACGCTCATTATGTACTTGTTTCGGATGCTCAACCGGACCGAGGGAACCAATGAGCTGCTGCGGCGCAATGAGGCGCTGATGCGGGCAATTCAGTATATTGACGAGCATTTTCTGGAAGATATCAGTCTGGATCTCATCGCTGAGCGGTGTTTCGTCAACAAATACCATCTGTCCCATCTGTTTGCCAAATATGAAGGAACCACCATCGGAAAATATATTTTGGCCAAGCGGCTGGAAGAGGCGAAACGGCTGCTGCATTTTACAGAGCTTTCTGTGCTCGAAATTTCTCAACAGTCCGGCTTTAACGATTTGAGCTATTTCTGCAGAGCATTCAAAAAAGAAGTCGGCGTTACTCCCAGACAGTACCGTAAATCACTGATAAGTATTCCATAAGGACAAAAAATCTCCGTGCTTTTTCCGTTTCTTTTTCAGACAAAACGGTCTTTAGGACAGCGTCAGATCTGGTTATGAGGCCTCGGCGCAGAATTGACTTTTTGGCACAGATACAGTAAAATAGATATCATTGTATCATTTTGCTGCACCCATCCGGGGAAAGCCGAATATAACTGTAATATAATATATCTTTCTGTCCGTTTACCGTGACAAAGACAGATCAAGTATGAACAGCCGCATAAAAGGGAATGATGAATCATGTCAGACAATCCGATCAACCAAAAATTTGAGCACATTTCGGCGATGATTTCCAATACGCCAATGCTGGAAATCCGTTTTCTATATAAGGAAAAGCCGTACCGTATCTTTGCCAAGGCAGAATATTACAACCTGACCGGCAGCATCAAGGACCGGGTTGCTTACTATATATTAAAAAAGGCATACGAGAACGGGACGATCCATCCGGGTGATGTGATTGCCGAAGCCACCAGCGGAAACACGGGAATTTCTTTCTCTGCGATGGGCAGTTATCTGGGACATCCGGTCATCATCTATATGCCGGACTGGATGAGCAGAGAACGAATCAATCTTATGAAAAGCTATGGCGCACAGGTGCGCCTGGTTTCACGGGAAGAAGGCGGATTTTTAGGTTCGATTGCCATGACGGAAAAACTGGAGCAAGGCGGCGGTGTATTTCTGCCCCGTCAGTTTTCCAATGAAGACAATGCCCGCACCCATTATGACCTGACCGGCGCGGAAATTGTCAGACAACTCGCTGCACTGGGATTAAAAGCCGACGGAATTGTAGCAGGTGTCGGAACCGGCGGAACCGTGATGGGAATTGGACGCCGTCTGCGGGAAGAAAATCCAAAATGCCGCATTTATCCGCTCGAGCCGCTCAATTCTCCCACTCTTTCGACTGGGTATAAAGTGGGTTCCCATAGAATTCAGGGGATTTCTGACGAATTTGTCCCCGCAATTATGAAAATGAACGAAATTGACGAGGTTGTATCCGTGGATGATACCGATTCCATTATTTTATCGCAGATGCTTGCCAGAGAGCTTGGCATCGGTGTTGGAATTTCATCCGGTGCGAACTTTATCGGCTGTGTCATGGCGCTTGAAAAGCTAGGACCGGATGCTACGATTGTAACAACCTTCGCGGATGATAACAAAAAGTATCTTTCTACGGACTATTCGGAAGAATATGAAAGAAAGCCGCATTATATTTCACATGATATACGCCTTTTGGATGTGGTTGCCAGAAGGTAAAGCAGAGAGGGCCAAAAATGGGAATTTTATTCAGCTGGGATGTCCGAAAGCAGGAAAACAAAAAAATAAAACGCCGTTTCATCGTTGTTTGCGGCATCCTTTCGCTCGTTCTGCTGCTGACAGCCGCTTATCTTTGGCTATACGACGGTTCCAAGCCAACGCAGTTTGAACCGTCTGTCAACGAAAACCGGATTCAAACAGAGCTTGACAGGCTGCAGGAGGCTTTGGGCAGCCATGAGACGGAAATATCGTTTCAAAAAGGCGGACTGAAGTCCTTGCTGGTCATTTCAGGCGGAAAGACGGATGCCGTTTCTCTCTATGAGCAAAACAAATCCGCGGTCGATGCGGCAGAAGTGGCATACCGGAAGCAGAAAGACGCCGAGGATAATCCCGCGGAAATCCTGTTGAGCAACTGGACTTATCTGCCGTTGTGGAAAAATTTTAGCGGCGGGCTGTATGCATCCTATTACGGGAAAGAAGCGGCCAAAGGAAAGCCGCGTTACCGTTATATGATTGAGCTGACCGTGAAAAAAGGCGAAGGCCAGTACTTTATGCGGGCATTCTGCAACCGTCCCAATGACTTGGACGAGCTGATAACCGAGTTTGTCAGCCAGGTCAACAGCTTTTCCGATTAAGCTTTTCCTTATTATTTGGTGTTATGCTGTCTGGCTGCATCATATTGATGAAATTCTGTACAGGCAAGCAGAAAGGATGTTTGACATGATGGATTTTACTTATTATACGCCAACCAAAGTTGTGTTCGGCAGGCAGGCTGAGGAGCATGCTGCCGGGCTGATCAGGGAGCTCGGCTGTAAAAAGGTGCTGATACATTACGGCGGACAGAGCGCAAAGGCGTCAGGCCTCCTGGATCGGATCTGCACAAACCTTTCTCAGGCCGGGCTTGAATATGTGCCGCTTGGCGGAGTCGTACCGAATCCGCGGTTATCGAAAGTACGCGAAGGCATTCGTCTCTGTCAGGAAGAAAACGTCGATTTTATACTTGCCGTCGGCGGCGGAAGCGTCATCGATTCTTCCAAAGCAATCGGCTATGGCGTTTTAAACGACTGTGACGTCTGGGAGCTTTATTTGGGAAAACAGAAGCCAAAAGGATGCCTTCCGGTCGGCGCTGTCTTAACGATCGCGGCGGCGGGCAGCGAAATGAGCGAATCTTCGGTCATCACCAATGAGGATGGCTGGCTCAAGCGGGGACTGAGCCATGAAAGCTCTCGCTGTCGCTTTGCTCTGATGAATCCGGAGCTGACATTTACGCTGCCTCCTTATCAGACCGCCTGCGGCTGTGTCGATATTCTGATGCATACCATGGAGCGGTACTTTTCGCAGGGCAGTTCCAGCGAACTGACAGACGGAATCAGCGAGGCTTTGATGCGGACGGTGATACATAACGCAAGAATCCTGAAATCAGAGCCGCAAAACTATAACGCCCGTGCTGAGATCATGTGGGCGGGCAGCCTGGCGCACAACGATCTGACCGGCTGCGGCAGAGGCGGTCAGGGAAAAGGCAGGGCTGGTGACTGGGCGACCCACCAGCTGGAGCATGAATTAAGCGGAATCTTTGACGTCGCACACGGGGCCGGACTGTCTGCGATCTGGGGGAGCTGGGCGCGGTATGTTTACAGAGAAAATCCGTCCCGCTTTGCACAATTTGCAGTCAATGTGATGGGGGTACCGAACCGTTTTGAAATGCCTGAATGCACTGCATTGGAAGGAATCGCCGCAATGGAAGCATTTTATCGGGAACTCGGAATGCCGACGTCAATACCTGAGCTTGGAATTCAGCTGAATGAAAAAGACCTTGATTTGCTGGCCTACAAATGCAGTTTCCAGAACACCCGTACCATTGGCGATTTCAAAAAGCTGGGAAGAGAAGATATGCGAAATATTTATGAAACCGCAAGCCGCGTATAAACAAAGCTCCGGCAGTCTTAAGACTGCCGGAGCTTTATTGCCATACAGACAACGCATTCGAAAACTCATTGCATAATCAAAGATAATGTGGTAAAATCTAACATATATAAAGATTGTAGGAAAAACTCTTGCCGAAGGGGACAATGCGGGCATTATGGCACATAAGGCTGAACTGAAGGGATTAAATTATCATAAGGTTTCCAAAAAATCAGTAGTGCTTTGGGAAATCCTGTTCTTTATCTGCTGGACTGCGGTTTTATGGCTGCTCCTCTGGGCTTTTTCCCCTTTTACCTGGCTATGGTATCTCCTTGTCTGGATGATGGGCGTCCTGCTGATTTTAGCCGAGTTTTTATATCTGCCTGTCCTATACCAGTCCACCGGTTATTTTTTGAATGACCGTCTGCTTGCCTATCAGCATGGCTACTTTTTTCATAAGCAGCAAATCATTCATCGTGACAGGATTATTTATGTGTCGGTGATCAACACCCCTGTCACCCCCATTCTGGGAATCTCCAGTCTTGTGGTTGCGACCGCAGGCGCTAAGCTGCGAATCCCCTATCTCAATCGAAATGTGGCAAAGCATCTTGCCGAGCAGTTATCGCCCAGTCCAAAAGAAATTTACTGACAGTTGAAAGGAGAATATTTTCGTGGACTTTAAACGGCCTCATCCGATCAATATTCTGGAAAGTACCACAAAATATTTTTTCCTGCTTCTGCTGCCGCTGGTCCGCGGCTTTCTGACCTTTCGCGGCGGTTTCTATGCCTGGCTCAGCGGCGCATGGTTCGATTTGCTGATACTGACAGCCATTCTGATGATGGGATTTCTCCGCTGGATCTGTACCCGATACTATTTTGATGAGCAGGGAATTTATATCAATCACTGTTTTATTATCAATTATCGTTGTTATCTGCCGTTTGACAGGCTCAGTATGGTATATGCAGAATATCCCTTTTACTTCCGTCCGTTTGGCGCAGTGAGAATCAAAGCGGATACTGACGGCGGTTATCTGCATACGACCGATTTTTCGGTCACGCTCAGCCGGAAGGAAGCGGCACGGTTGTTTGAGGCGTCTCAGGCAATTGTCCGTTCAGAAGAAAACATCAAAAAAATCTATCATCCCCAATGGTTTTATGTAGCGCTTCTTTCCCTCATTACCTCCAACACGCTGACAGGCGTTCTGTTTGCATCTACCTTTGTCTCCCAGAGCGGGAATCTCCTTGGAAAAGAATTTGAAGAAATGCTGATGGGCAGGCTGACTGATCTCGCCCGTGTGCTTGCGTTTGGACTGCCGCCGGCGGCCGCCTTGACAGCATATGTCATTCTTGGCGGTTGGCTGATTTCGTTTCTGATGAACATTATCCGGCATATCAAATTCAATGTCATTCGCCAAGGAAAAAATCTGGAGATCAAAACCGGAGTAATTACAACCCGCTACTACTCCATTCAAACCACCAAAATCAATCTCATTGAAATACGTCAGAGTCTGACAACCAAACTTTTGGGCTTTTTTACGGTTTTTATTCATTGCTCGGGATATGGAAAACAAAAAAACGAGCTGTCTGTCCTGATCCCTGCGGCGGATAAGTATGAAGCAAGGCGGAATCTCAATATTCTGCTGCCGGAAATCCCGTTGGTAAAGAAAAAATATAAGCCGAAGCTGCGTACTTTGTCCCGTTTTCTGATTCCGCCGGTGACAATCATGATCTGTGTATTCCTGGTGTTTAGACTGCTGTACTTGTTTTTCCCGTCGCTGCGGCTGCTGTTTTTCTTCATGGGAATCATGGGTGAAATACCCAGCGTGTGGTGGCTGTTTGTCAAAATCGCATCTTTTTTCCACACCGGGATCGGGAAAGAAAACGGCGTTTACACGCTGTATTATACCTATGCCTATGCCTTTTTCACCACCTCTATCCCGGAGCATAAAATTTCTCAGGTATACTGCCGTCAGAGCTTGTTTCAAAAAATGGCGGATTGCTGTGACGTTATTATTTTTTCTTATTCGGAAGGAAAGAAAAGACTCGTCGTCCCCAATATTCATGTAAAAGAGGTAAATCAAATCTTTGACCTGCCGCTTTATCCTGTACCTGACAAACAAAAAAGGAAAGGAAGCCGTTTTCATGAAAAAATTGCTGATCGTGGTTGACTATCAAAAAGATTTTGTAACAGGCAGCCTGGGAAATCCTCATGCTGCTGCGATCGAGGAGCGAATCTGCGAAAAAATCCGCCGTTTTCGGTCTGCAGGAGATGACATCGCTTTTACTTTTGACACCCACCATCCGGATTATTTGCAGACCCAGGAAGGCCGTCTGCTGCCTGTTACGCACTGTATGGAGCATGAAAACGGCTGGCGGCTGACCGATGCGGTTGATGCGCTTCGTCAGTCTCAGGACCGCTGCTTTTGCAAGGAATGCTTTGGATCAGCTGCACTTTTCGATTTTTTGCGCGGCGTATCCTACGAGAGTATAGAGCTGGTTGGGGTGGTGACAAACATCTGTGTGATCTCCAATGCTGTGCTGGCCAAGACCGCATCGCCTGAAACACCTGTGACAGTGGACGCCGCCTGCTGTGCCGGCAACGATCCTATGCTGCATGAAAAAGCACTGGATGTCATGCAGAGCTTACAGATCCAAGTGATAAACCGCTGACGAAAGGGGAAAAAACGATGGAAGAAAAAAGCTATGCCATGCTCTGTGATTTTTACGAGCTGACGATGGGAAACGGATATTTTAAAAACGGTTTTTATCGAAAAAAAACTTATTTTGACGTATTCTTCCGCAGCGTGCCTGATAACGGCGGATTTGCGATTGCTGCAGGTCTTGAACAAATTATTGACTATATCAAAAACCTCCGCTTCACCGAAGAAGATATCGCTTTTCTGCGCGGGAAACAGCTGTTCGATCAGGGATTTTTGGAATATTTGAAAAGCTTTCGTTTTTCTGGCGATATCTATGCTGTTCCCGAGGGAACGCCTATCTTTCCGGGGGAACCGATTCTGACAGTAGCGGCTCCCGCTGTTGAAGCACAGCTGATTGAGACATTCGTACTCCTCACGCTGAATCACCAGTCTCTGATTGCAACCAAAGCAAACCGGATCGTCCGTGCGGCCCAAGGCCGGACGGTGCTGGAGTTTGGCTCCCGACGGGCGCAGGGGGCTGACGGCGCCATTTTAGGTGCACGCGCTGCTTATATTGCGGGATGCGCAGGAACGGCCTGTACGATTTCAGACAAGAAATACGGCGTCAAAGCCGGTGGCACAATGGCACACTCCTGGGTCCAGATGTTTGACACGGAATACGAAGCATTCAAAACCTATTGCGAGATTTATCCGCATGATACGGTTTTGCTCGTCGACACCTATAATGTTTTAAAAAGTGGCGTTCCCAATGCGATACGGGCGTTTAAAGAAGTACTGCTTCCAAAAGGCATCACGAATTTTGGCATCCGGCTGGATTCGGGAGACATGACCTATCTTTCCAAAAAGGCACGGGAAATGCTGGACGAGGCCGGGCTGTCAAACTGCAAAATTGTCGCGTCAAACTCGCTGGATGAGTATATCATCCGCGATCTGCTCCTGCAGGGGGCGAGAATCGACACCTTTGGAGTGGGTGAACGGCTGATTACATCAAAAAGCGAGCCGGTTTTCGGCGGCGTCTACAAGCTGTGTGCAGTAGAGCAGGAGGACGGAACGCTGATCCCGAAGATCAAGATCAGCGAAAACACCTCGAAAATCACCAATCCGCATTTTAAAAAGGTGTACCGCTTGTTTGAAAAGAGCAGCGGAAAAGCGATAGCCGACCAGCTTTGTGTATATGACGAGGAGATCGATGAAAGCAAGCCGCTGGTCTTGTTCGACCCGGAGGCCACCTGGAAGCGGAAAAGGATTACCGATTTTACAGCAAAGGAACTGCTTGTTCCGATTTTCCGTGAGGGAAAACTGGTCTATCGCACACCCGGCATTGAAGAGATCAAAACATACTGCAGCCAACAGGTTCATACCCTTTGGGATGAGGTCAAACGGTTTGAAAATCCACATCGTTATTATGTCGATTTATCTCAAAAGCTCTGGGACATTAAGCACCGGCTGTTGGAAGAACATGAGGAACGTTCCTGAATCAAGAAAAAAGCCGCGGCCGGTTTCGGCTGCGGCTTTCTTGCAACAAGTTTCGTTCAGGAAACTGTATGTGACTTTGCAAATAAACGAGTACGCCGTTACTTTAGCTGCAGTTCAGCTATGGCACCGTAATGCAGCACATCAAATTCCTCAGGTGCAATTTCATTTAACAGCCTGAGGTGTTCCTTTTCCCACGCTTCGATCTTCTCTTGGGAAAGAGAGGCGCCGATTCCCCGGCAGGCTTTCATTCTGCCGTGCCAGCTTTCGCGGGTAAAATGTACTTTCAGCGGATATTCCTCATGATAAGCAAGCGTAAAGCAGTCCGCATAACAGTCCGGCACATCGATTGGATGAACCGTTTCACCTGCCCCGCTCCAGTTCGGGCTGTACTTGAAGACCAGCGCTTCGCTGGCACCCGCAATTTGATCCTCAAAGGGCAGCCATTCCATGCAGAGAATGAGAAAACGGCCGCCGGGCTTGAGCATACGGGCTAAGTTCGGTGCCAGCCGCTTGTGGTCAAAGTACCAAAAGCACTGGCATGCAGTGACAACATCAAAGGACCGGCTCGGAAAATCGAGCTGTTCTGCGGCCAGCGGATAATAGTCGATCTCCATATCCCGTGAAAGGAGCTTTGCCTGATTAATCTGATTTTCTGAAAGATCGGTGCCTGTCCATCTTGCGCCATAACAGTAAAGATTTCTCGGCAGGACGCCGGTGCCTGTCCCGATATCGAGCACATTTTGGCCGGAAACACACAGGCCGCGGCGGATAATTTTGTCATAAAACTCCTGCGGATAAATGTCGCGGTAGCTTGCATAGTCTGCCGAAGTTCTGCCCCAGTCAAAGGCTTTTCCGCCGTCTATATTCGGATTAATGATGCTCATGCCATCCCTCCTTTCGGATGATTTTACAAAAGCGCAGCCTGAAATCAAATTCAGGCTGCGCTTTGCAGTTAAAAGGGATTATTCCACGTCATACAGTTTGACGAGCTTGAGCAGGTGATTGTATTTATCCATTGCGTTCTTTTCAGACTTGGTGAACAAAACTTCTGCTCTTTCCGGATTCTGGCGTGCCAGAGCGTTGTAACGAACCTCACCCATGATGAAGTCGCGGTAGCTTGCGCTCGGCGCTTTGCTGTCCAGCGTGAACGGATTTTTACCCTGAGCCGTGTTGCGCGGATCAAACCGGAACAGGTTCCAGTAACCAGCCTCGACCGCGAGTTTTTCCTCGGTCTGCGCTTTGCTCATGCCCTTCTTGATTCCGTGGTTGATACAAGGAGCATAAGCGATGATGATGGACGGACCATGATAGCTTTCCGCCTCGACAAACGCTTTCATGCACTGGTTGTAATCAGCGCCCATCGCAACCTGGGCAACATAGACATAGCCATAGCTCATGGCGATCTGTGCCAGATCTTTTTTCTTGGTTTCCTTGCCGGAAGCCGCGAACTGTGCGATCGCGCCGGTCGGAGTGGCCTTGGAGGACTGACCGCCGGTGTTGGAGTAGACCTCGGTATCAAACACCAGGATGTTGACATCTTCGCCGCTGGCGATTACGTGGTCCAGACCGCCGAAGCCGATGTCATATGCCCAGCCGTCGCCGCCGAGGATCCAGACGGATTTCTTTGCCAGATAATCCTTGTCAGCCAGGATTTCTTTTGCAGCGTCACAGCCGCAGGCCTCGAGCGCCGCAACCATCTTCTGAGTAGCAAGCTTATTGGCAGCGCCGTCGTTGACGGTAGCAAGATATTCTTCGCAGGCCGCTTTGACGTCCGCTTTATCGGTGTTCTTGACAAGCTCGGTCACCTTGGCAATCAGGTGATTTCTCAGGGTTGCCTGAGCCAGATAAATACCGTAGCCGTATTCTGCATTATCTTCAAACAGGGAGTTTGCCCATGCCGGTCCGAAGCCGTCCTTGTTTGTGGTGTAAGGAGTTGCCGGTGCAGAACCGCCCCAGATGGAGGAGCATCCGGTTGCATTGGCAATATACATCCGGTCGCCGTAAAGCTGGGTTGCAAGCTTTGCATAAGGCGTTTCGCCGCAGCCTGCACACGCGCCGGAGAACTCGAGCAGCGGCTGTTTGAACTGGCTGCCCTTTACAGTGGTTTCCTTAAATTTCTCATTGACCTCCGGCTTGGTCGGCAGGGAGAAGCCGTAAGCGAAGCATTCCTGCTGATCGAGCTGAGACTCGAGCGGCTGAAGTGTCAGCGCTTTTTCACCCTTCTTGCCCGGACATACATTTGCGCAGGAGCCGCATCCGGTACAGTCAAGAACAGTGATTGCCATAGAGAAGTAATAACCAGGCATACCGGTCATCGGAACGAATTTCATCTGCTTCGGCGCATTCTTCATTTCCTCTTCTGTCAGGACATAAGGACGGATGCAGGCGTGCGGGCAGACATAGGAGCAGAAGTTGCACTGGATGCAGTTTGCCGGATTCCAGCACGGAACATCCACTGCGATACCGCGTTTTTCATAGGCTGCGGTGCCCTGCGGGAATGTACCGTCGGTACGGTCGCCGGTGAAGGTAGAAACAGGCAGCTTGTCGCCCTGCTGTGCGTTCATCGGGATCATGACCTCGTTGACGAATTTGACAAGATTTTCGTTGTCACCGGTTGCGACATGCGTCAAGTCAGTATCGGCAGCATCTGCCCATGCGGCAGGAACCTCGAACTCTTTGACATCCTGGATGCCGCGGTCAATCGCGTTGTGGTTCATCTGAACGACCGCGTCGCCCTTTTTGCTGTAAGAAGCGGTGGCGGCGTCCTTCATATATTTCACAGCGTCATCGACCGGGATGATGTTTGCGATCTTGAAGAAAGCAGCCTGCAGAATAGTATTGACTCTTCCGCCCAAGCCAAGCTCTTTCGCAATCGACACACCGTCAATGGTATAGAAGTGAATCTTGTTCTGTGCAATATAGCGTTTTACCTGTCCGGGGATGTGCTTCTCGATTTCTTCCGCGTTCCAGCCGCAGTTGAGGAGGAAGCTGCCGCCCGGAACGATATCCTGCACCATGTCGTATTTGGTGATATAAGCCGGGTTATGGCAGGCGACAAAGTTTGCCTTGTTGATCAGATAGGTGGATTTGATCGGGGATTTGCCGAACCGAAGATGGGAAACAGTGACGCCGCCTGATTTTTTGGAGTCATAGGAGAAGTACGCCTGTGCATACATATCCGTGTGGTCGCCGATGATCTTGATGGAATTTTTGTTGGCTCCGACGGTACCGTCCGCGCCAAGGCCCCAGAACTTACAGTTAGTGGTGCCGGCCGGCGTGGTATCAGGATTCTCGTCGCACGGCAGAGAAAGGTTTGTCACATCGTCGGTGATACCGATGGTGAATTCTTTCTTGTCGGTGTTCTTGTAGGTGGCGATGATCTGTGCCGGCGTGGTATCCTTGGAACCGAGTCCGTAACGGCCGGAAAGGATGGATACACCGTCGAATTTGCTGCCCTTGAGCGCGGCAACAACATCCAGATAAAGCGGCTCGCCGAGTGCGCCGGGCTCCTTGGTGCGGTCAAGCACACTGATGGTCTTGACAGAATCCGGAATTGCATCGATCAGGTGCTTCGCAGAGAACGGTCTGTACAGACGGACCTTCACCAGACCGACTTTTGCGCCCTTGGCGTTCAGATAGTCAATGGTTTCCTCGATGGTGTCACAGACAGAGCCCATTGCGATAATGATATGCTCTGCATCGGCAGCGCCGTAGTAGTTGAACAGTTTGTAGTCGGTGCCGATCTTGGCATTGACCTTGTTCATATAATCCTCAACAATCGCAGGAACAGCGTTGTAGTAGGTGTTGCAGGCCTCTCTTGCCTGGAAGAAGATATCCGGGTTCTGAGCAGTACCGCGCAGTACCGGATGCTCCGGGTTCAGTGCACGGCGGCGGAACGCATTGACCGCGTCCATGTCGACCATTTCTTTCAGATCGGCATAATCCCACATCTCGATCTTCTGAATCTCGTGAGAGGTACGAAAACCGTCAAAGAAATGCAGGAACGGAACCCGTCCTTTAATAGCAGACAGATGTGCGACAGCGCCGAGATCCATGACCTCCTGCACATTGCTCGAGCAGAGCATGGCAAAGCCGGTCTGACGGCAGGCATAGATGTCGGAATGATCGCCGAAAATAGAGAGTGCATGGCTTGCCAGCGCACGGGCGGACACGTTGATGACGCAGGGCAGCAGCTCACCTGCAATTTTATACATATTCGGGATCATCAGCAGAAGACCCTGAGATGCGGTAAAGGTAGTGGTCAGCGCACCGCCTTCCAGAGAACCGTGCACCGTGCCGGAAGCACCGGCCTCGGACTGCATTTCAACGACCTTTACCTGGTTGCCGAAAATATTGACGCGTCCTTCGGCAGACCATTTGTCCGTTACTTCGGCCATAACGGAGGACGGCGTGATCGGGTAGATCGCAGCCAGATCAGTAAATGCGTACGACACATGAGCCGCAGCATTGTTACCGTCCATGGTTTTCATTTTTCTTGCCATTTTTTATATATCCTCCTCAAATAGAATAAACAGAGTTTGATGCAAACACCAGCAGGAAAAACCCACGCTTTGCACCAATCCTAATTTTAACATTTTTACCCCGCAAAGTAAATAGGTATATTGATTAAATTTTCACAATTCCCCTGCCGGATTACGGACAAGTTGTAAAATTTATATTTGTATCATGCTTTAAAAAATTTCTTTTTCCTTTTTATGGAAACGATTGACAACAAGCTGGATTTTTTGTATACTGAAATCAATTGTATTTTACTTGTCAGGCCGGTAAAAGACGACGGCCGGAAAGGGATGGTTGTTTACATGGACGGCGACGGCAGTTGGGCCGCGTATTTGATTGTATGTTTGATTTTGATTTTGCTCTCCGCGTTTTTTAACGCTTCAAAAGCGTCGATTGTCGCATTCAGTGACAGCAAACTGAAAAAAATGGCGGAAGACGGCCACAAAAAGGCCAAAAGACTTCAGTCAATGCTGAAATCCCCCACCCGTTTTATGGATTCCTGTGAGATTTTAGGTTTTCTTTTTGCGTTTGGGGCACTGGCAGTGCTGATGTGGCTGATCTGCGTCGTTCAGCGGACACAGATGCTGATGATAAGTTCTTCCCTGCCGTGGTTTGAAAGAATTGTGACATCCGGCTGGAAAAGTGCATTGTTTTTGGCTGTGACGATCCTGATATCCACATTTTTTCTGTATCTGCTGTGCTTTTCTCTTCCCAAACGGCTGGCTGAACGCCGGCCGGAAAAATTTGCATTTTTCTGTCTTGCGCCGCTGTCCTTTTTCCGCGGCTTATTTCTCCCTTTTACCTGGCTGCTCAGCACGTTATCCAACGGCTTCTCCCGTCTGTTTAACTCTGACGGGGAAACGGAAACAGAAGATGCAACCGAAGAAGAAATCCGAATGATGGTCGATGTCGGAAACGAAAAGGGTGTCATTGAGGAAAGTCAAAAAGACATGATCAACAACATCTTTGAGTTTGACGACCGCACAGTGGAAGATGTCATGACCCACCGGACGGAGATCATAGCGGTTTCCCGGGAAGACACTATCAGCGATATCGTTTATTATGCAATCAATGAGGGATACTCCCGAATCCCGGTTTATGAGGAAGACATCGACAATATCGTCGGCGTCATCTATGTCAAGGACCTGCTCTGTCTGGTGGGCTGCAAATCCACAGAGGACTTTAAAATTTCTGACTTTATTCGTCCGGTGCTGTATGTCCCGGAATCCAACCGCTGCGGAGATCTATTCAAGGAATTCTCCACGAAGAAAGCACATCTGGCTGTGGTGGTCGACGAATACGGCGGCACGTCCGGCATCGTGACAATGGAAGATTTGCTGGAAGCGATCGTTGGAAATATTCAGGATGAATATGACGATGACGAGGTAGAAATCCAAAAAATGGCGGATAACGTCTATGTCATCGACGGCGGTGCAGATTTGGAGGATGCGGCGGAAGAACTCGGCCTGGAGCTGAAAGGCGACGAGGATTATGACACGCTGGGCGGACTGATCACCGACATTCTCGGCCGGATTCCCGACGATGGTGAAACGCCTTCTGTCAGCTACCAGGACATTGATTTTACAGTGCTGGAGGTTAAAGACCAGCGGATTCTCAAGGTGAAAGCGGTGGTGCGCCCACCGGCAGAAGAAAAAGAATGAAGCAATTGACTGCTCCCGCCCGGTATCTCCGGGCGGGAGTTTTATCACAGCCATGCAAGCCGTGGAAAATTTTTCTGCTGCCACTTGACTTTATGGCAGCGCTATGGTAAAATGACTATTAGTTAGTTTAAACTAACTAATCCGATCAAATTCCCGTGTGTAAAAAAGGAGATGTTTATGAGCGTCGTAATCGTAGGTGGAAATGAAAGAATGGCAACACAGTACGAAACGGTCTGCAAAGAACACGGCTGCAGAGCCAAAGTGTTTACAAAGGAAAACGGTTCGCTGAAAAAGAAGCTGGGCTCCCCGGATCTGCTGATCCTGTTTATCAGTACGGTTTCTCATAAAATGGTACTCAGTGTCACTCAGGAAGCCAAGCGGAACAACATTCCTGTCGCTAGAATTCATACCAGCAGCGTGACTGCCCTGCGAGCTGCTTTGGCGGAGCACCACAGCAGGCTGTTCTGACGCTCATCCTAATTATCAAAGATGGCGTTGCATACCATAGAATAAGGAACATTACTGTTTGGACTGCGAGGCAAACAAAAATTTTCGGCACAGATTAGGGACGGCAGCTGTGACAAGCGGTGCCGCCCTTTTTGCTGCTTATTTTTCGTTTGCCAGCAGGTGGACTGTGACAGGAATATTCTGCTTTCGGCATTGCTCGACGACATACCGTGTCCCATGGGATTTTCCGTCCCAAAAAGCAATGACGGCATCAGCACATCCGATGATCTGCAAATTGCGCTTGAGCGGGGCACCTTTTCCATATCTGCGGTAATCAGGCAGAATCTCGGTCAGCGGTATCTTGTTGGCATGGGCGTAATCATGGGCGCAGCGATCGATTCCCCTTGCACCGCCCGAAATGATTTCTGTAATCTGCGTTGGAAGATAACGCCCCAAATCCGTAACAGTCAAATTGCGGGACCCAATAATGGCAATTTTTATGATAAATCCCCTTTATAAAAGTTTAGTATACTTAAATTAAGTATACTAAAAACATTATATCACAAAATAATCTTAAAATAAACTTAAAATAAGATTATCGGGGATTGCTATGAGAAATAAAAACAACAAACATCTGGGGATTGAAGTTGATCCTGTTCTCCACTATAAATTACATTACATTGCAAAATTTGAAGGCCGCTCAGCAAATGGACAAATTTTATATTTAATTCGCCAATGCATTAAAAAATTTGAACTGGAAAACGGCGAAATTTCCCTTGACAATAAAGATTAATGTATTTTCTCCGCTTGGCTCTGCTGCCATGCGGAGATTTTTATGATACTTGCGGCGGCCGCGGTTCTGTGATAAAATAGTAATATCTTTGTGATGAAAGGCGGCAAAAGATGGATAAGCTCTCCAACATCGGTACCATTCGGGATGTTTTAAACCGCCATGGCTTTCAGTTTTCAAAATCGCTCGGCCAGAATTTTCTCATCAATCCCACTGTCTGTCCCCGTATCGCCGAAGAGGGCGGCGCCGGGCCGGGAACAGGAGTCATCGAAATCGGCACCGGGATCGGGGTGCTGACAGCAGAGCTTGCCAAACGGGCAGACAAGGTCGTTGCCGTCGAGATCGACTCCCGCCTGATGCCGGTGCTGGCAGAAACGCTGGCAGACTATCACAACATCAAAATTATCAACGACGATGTATTGAAGGTAGACCTGCACCGTCTGATCCGGGAGGAATTTGGCGGCATGGATGTCGCAGTCTGTGCAAACCTGCCGTACTATATCACATCCCCGATCATCATGGGACTGCTGGAAGCACAGCTGCCAATCAAAAGCATCACTGTCATGGTGCAGAAGGAAGCGGCCATCCGCATCTGTGCCCGGCCCGGAACCCGTGAGGCTGGGGCTGTCAGTCTGGCGGTACGCTACTTCAGCACGCCGAAGCTGCTCTTCCATGTCTCCCGCGGGAGCTTTCTCCCTGCGCCCAATGTAGACAGCTGCGTTATCCGTCTGGACGTTAGGGAACAAACGCCTGAAAACGTCCGGGATGAGATGTTCTTCTTTCGCTTGGTGCGTGCGGCCTTTTCCCAGCGCAGAAAAACCCTTGTAAATCCTGTGGCTTCCGTGCTGGCAGTCTCCAAAGAGTCAGTCAAAGCGGCGCTGGAGCAGCTTGGAATCAGACAGACCGCCCGTGCCGAGGAGTTGACTTTGGAAGAATTTATAGCGCTGTCCAATTTGTTGACCGAGGCAAAATCCCATGCTTGAATTTGTTACGGAAAATCGTTCGGTCTGGGATCGTCTGAAGCAGGAGACACGCCCTATTTTATTATACGGAATGGGAAACGGCGCCGATAAAATACTAGATGTATTTTCTGAACGGGAAATCACATGTACAGGAGTTTTTGCCAGCGACGGGTTTGTCCGCGGACAAACCTTCCGCGGATATCAGGTAATCTCCTATCAGGAGGCCAAACGCCGCTATGGCTGTTTTGTGATTGTCCTGGCGTTTGCTGTATTCCGCCCCGACATGCTGGACCGGATCGAAGCGCTCAGCAAGGAGCACACGCTTTATGCTCCTGATGTGCCTGTTTACGGCAGCGAGTTGTTTACTCTTGACTATTTGGATAAATATGAAAAAGAAATACAATTCGTATATCAGCTGCTTGCCGACAATGTATCAAAACGTGTATTTGCCCATGTGGTCAACTATAAAATCAGCGGGATACCCGGCTGGCTGCGCAGAATCGAAACAGATCCTGCGGATGACTGCCGGCAGATTTTTTCACCGAAACCGGGAGAGCAGTATCTGGACCTTGGCGCATACAACGGGGACAGCATTCGGGATTTTGTGTCTCTCGCACCAGACTATGAGCGGATCATTGCGCTGGAGCCTGATGCCAAAAATTTTCAAAAGCTTTCTTTATGGGCAGAAGCTGCGAAGCTTCGCAGCTATGCCGCTTACAATATGGCGTCATGGAGCCATCCCTGTATGCTTCCGTTTCAGAAGCGCGGCGGACGGTGTTCCGCTTTGGACAGGACCGGAGCCGCAGCAGTGAAGGCAGACAGCATCGACCATCTGCTCAATCATTCTCCTGTCACATGGATCAAAATGGATGTCGAAGGCGCAGAGACAGAAACGCTGCTGGGCGGGGCGGAAACGCTGCGCCGCCAGGCTCCGAAACTCTGTATTGCCGCCTATCACCGCAGCGGAGATTTTTTCCGCCTTCCCTTACTGGTCAAGAAGCTGAATCCGAATTACCGGCTGTATCTGAGACATCATCCCTATATCCCTGCATGGGAAACCAATCTTTACTGCATGGTTCCTAAATAATGACAGCCAGCAGCATCATTTCCAGCAGCCTGCTGTAAATGGGGTTCAGGTCTTGAATCGGGAGCGGGTTCTGTCCGCGGCCAATCTCGATGGTAAAGCCGGGACGATGCATTTTGTCAATGAACCAGTCTTTAAATCCGCCATGGGACGCCAGCCCGTTATTCTGCACCAGCCGATAGCCGCAGGAATCTGCAAGCAGCTCGGCAATCAGGCGGGAAGAGGGCGGTGTGTGTTCCCCATACTCATAAAAAATTTCTTCTCCCTGGGAGTGAAAGGCGAATACCCGTCTGACGCGGAAGGAGCGGCAGACCCCTACGACGGCGCGGGTCTCCCATTCGCTGTGCGGCATGGTGCCGCCGTATTGTGTGGGTGCAGGCCCGGTGATCCCGCTTTCCCGTTCCAGCCGCTGCAGTTCTCGAAATCCTGCGTCAAAATTGTGATTGAGATCCACACCTCGGACATTGGCCTGCCACTTTTTATCGCTTTGCTTCATGATCGTTTCCACATACCGCTGCATGTGGCGGGCTGATTTTGTACCGTTAATTGCGATCTCCACCCCGTCTGGATTCACCATTGGAATACAGATCAGTCCTTTTTCCCGCAGTGTATTTCGAATATCGACTTCCAGCAGCAGGCGGTTTTGGGTATATGCTCCTGCCAGTTCCTGGAAAAAACGCATCAGCAGTGAACAGGTCAGCCATTCCTGAGCGTGAAATGCGCCGGCAAACAGCACTGCGTTTTTGGTGTTTCCAATCGCGAGCGCATATATTTTTCTCCCTAAAAAGCTTTTTCCGATCGGGAACAGCTTGATTTCAGGATTTTGCAGCTTTATCCTGCTGCACTGCCGCAGGGTGCGGTCATAAGACGGCGGCTCCAGAAAATATTCATCCATCACCAATATCCTCCTTGCTTTGTGGACGGCGGTTCATTCTGCCGTTTTTCTTCCATAATTATTTATATTGGCACTGCCGGTCAAATAGTCAGGCGGCCAAGCTGAAATTTTACCAGCCATGAAAGGATTTGTTCATTATGAAGCTAACAGAAAAAACATTGGAGCGCAATATGGTCTTTCAAGGCAAGATCATCAATATGCGCCAGGACAAGGTCGAACTGGAAAACGGCAGAACTGCGACCCGGGATGTGATCGAACATCCGGGCGGCGTCTGTGTGCTGCCGCTGACCGATGACGGAAAAATCATCATGGTCAGACAGTTTCGCTATCCCTATCAGGAAGTGCTGCCGGAGCTGCCTGCTGGCAAGCTCGAACCGGGAGGAGAAGAACCGCTCGAATGCGGAAGGCGGGAGCTGGAAGAAGAAACCGGAATGACGGCAGAAGAATTTCTGAGTCTGGGGACCATGTATCCTTCTCCCGGATACTGTGAAGAGGTGATCCATATGTATCTGGCGAAAGGGCTGCATAAAAGTGTGCAGCGACTGGACGAGGATGAGTTTCTGGAAGTTGAACAGCTGCCTTTTGAACAAGTGCTGGAAGACATCATGGAAGGAAAAATCAAAGACGCTAAGACGCAGATCGCTGTCTTAAAGGCCGCAAGACTGCTGAAAAAATAAGAAAGCAACAGGCTCCGGAAAGAATTCCGGAGCCTGTTGCTTTCACTCTGCAATCTGTTACTGAAACCAAAAGCCATCCAGCGTAAACTTAAACACGCGGTAACACCAGCTGTTGACATGATAAGGAAAGACTGCGATCGTTTCGCCGTCCGCAGAGCATTCCTGCCACTGCTGTGCCTTTCCTGAGTTGATGACAAAGTTGCCGTTATCCAGTTCCTGTGTACTGCTGACAATACTGGAATAAACCACTTCCTTGCTCCACACCAGCTCATAGGTGCCCGCATTTTCGTCCACCAGATATTTATATGCCATTGAGGCTTCTCCCTCGGCGCCGCCCACCCCCGGAATATTGCTCCAGTCATAAGACGGCCTGGTTGTCATGGCGCCATAGTTGTTATTGTACAGCGTCAGATAATACTGGCCGTCCGGCAGTGATTCATCCGCCTGAAAAATCGCACAGTGCTGCCCTGCATTAGAAGAAAAGTCCCCTTTTTTGTCAAGCAGCAGACCGCTGTAAGAAAAACTATCCCATATGCTTTCATCTGCAATCAGATATTCGATCCGCGGCTCAGATTGATAATCCGCCAGTTTGATGATGGTCGAGCTTTCGCGGGAACTCAAAATCAGTCCGCCGTCATCAGTAGTGTCGATACTGTTAAGATGCAGCCAGTCCATCGGCGTGCTCTCACTCGAACAGGCAGCCACATAATCCGGGAGAAGCTCTCCAAAATCAACCAGCTCTGTTACGGTACCGTCCGCTGTGGAACAGCGCAGGATCCTGTCCTCCGAAGTGTCCTCGCCGTCCTTGCTGACAAGGATCAGCAGATCCCCGCTGTCATCCAGAACGAAGTCGTGATGCATTTCGTAGCCGGGCAGCTCATACAGGGCTTCCACCTTTCCAATGCGGCTGACTGCAGCGATGCAGTCAGCTCGGACCGGATAAAACATCTGCCCGTCGCGGAACTCAATTCGGTCGGTGCGATAGGAATCCAGAATGATTTCACTGCGGATATACCCGTCGTTGTCATAGACAGGGGTCGCGCTGATGTTGTCGGAGCCCAGCATAAAATACAGTCCATCCGCCAGCATCCCGCTGCTGCCTGTTTCTGTCTTATCAAGCTTTTCTGCAGCCTCTGTCCGCAAATCAGGAGCATTCACCGTCAGTTCTGCCCGTTCGATCACGGTTCCGTCGGCATTTGTCAGCTGAAGCAGGATAGCATTGGTACAGCCGGGCGTCAGACCAATCAGCTGGTATTCGTGCTCTGTTGTTCCATTCTCCTGTGCACAGTACGCTGTGCGCGTAAAATCGGGAGCCTCCTCGCTTGTTATGGTATAGGTCAGAAAACCAGGCTCATCGGACTGAAAGTAAAGATAGACGGACAATGTGTTTGTCCCAAATGGATCGGTAACTGCCAGCGGGCTGGACAGGGTAAACTCTGTTTGCGATTTCAGCGCGTCCAGCTGGGACTGAATGGCCTCCTGGTATTCCAAATCAAACGGAGAGCTGTCTTTTTTGTCGATTGCAATCGTCGAATCCCCGGAAGCATATGATGCTGCCGCCGCTTCAGATGCGTTTTCCGGGCTCAAAAGCAATTTAACGGCAATCAAAATTCCTCCCACAAGAAGCAGCAATCCCGCCGAAAACGTAATCGTCAGAAGCATCCACTGTCTTTTTTTCATTACCATATCCTTTCCTCCCAAAACAAAGTATGTTTTTATATTACCGGAGGTTTCTGTTATCCAGATGGGAGAAAAATGGACAATATATGGATTCTATTTGTTCTTTTTGTGAAAAAATACGATATAAATATGAGCATGCCGAAAAAATCGACACGCTCTATCAGAGGGGCGTCCCCTCAGACAGCAGGCCGGCCGCTGGGATCACACTTCTTTCCAAAAATTCTTTGATACTATTGTTTTTCTGTACGGTTCAAAAATTTTCGGTTTTTGAGATACCTTGCAATTGATTTTGCGGCAGCGTACACAACCGGGACTGCAAGCGTATATCCCAAAACGATCCCAATCATCCTGCCGGAAAGAGACACCGTGCTTAAAATCGGCTGCAGAGCCGGCAGATAAACAGCGCAAAGGATGACCGTCAGGGATGTCAGCACCGCAAAAATCAGCTTCCAATTGTTGAAATACGGTACAGAAAACAGTGTTTTCTCTTCACTTTTGCATTCAAAAACATGAACAAGCTGCGTAAAGACCAGCGTGACAAAAGCAGCTGTGCGTGCAGTGTCCAAGCTGCCGCTTAACCGGAATATGCTTGCAAAAACCATCAGGGTCGTCAGCCCGATCAGGACGCCGCGAAACACAATCTGAAACAAGAGCCCGTCTGAAAAAATGCCGGCATCTGCACGGCGCGGCTTTTGCTCCATAACGTTTGCTTCCTTTGGCTCCAGTCCCAATGCGATCGCCGGCAGCCCGTCCGTCACAAGGTTGATCAGCAAAATATGAATCGGCAGCAGCACAACCGGGAACCCCATCAGCATTCCCAAAAACATGGTCAGCACTTCGCCGATGTTGCAGGCCAGCAAATAGCGGATAAACTTGCGGATATTGCTGTAAATCGTCCGTCCTTCTTCCACTGCGGCAACCAGCGAAGCAAAATTGCTGTCCAGCAGGACCACATCCGATGCTTCTTTTGTGACGTCTGTTCCGTTTCCCATCGCAACCCCGATATCCGCCTCCTTGACGGCCGGGGCATCATTGACTCCATCACCCGTCATGGCTACAACCTGGCCGGTCCGTTTAAAGGCTCGCACAATCCGCAGCTTATGGCTGGGATTGACCCGCGCAAACACCGTTGTTTTTCCGATTGCCGCCGTCAGCTCATCATCCCCCATCCGATCCAGCTCCCGGCCTGTCACGATCCTGTCGCCCGCGTGATAGATTCCAAGCATTGCTGCAATAGCTTCGGCAGTCAGTTTATGGTCTCCTGTGATCATGACGGTTTTGATTCCTGCCTTTTTGCACAGTGTGACTGCCTGCTTTGCTTCCGGGCGGGGCGGATCGATCATCCCTGCCAGACCCAGAAAAATCAAATTTTCCTCTTTTGGATGTTCTTCCGTGTCTGACAACTCTCGAAATGCGATCCCCAGTACCCGCAGCGCCTGAGAGGCCATCCGCTCATTTTCACGATCAATTTCCTGCCGCAGACCGTCATCCAGTGTGCGAACGCCGCTGCGGCACTGGATATACAAGCATTTTAGCAGCAGGATATCATAACCGCCTTTCGTGAATAAAAACCGTTTTCCGGAGCTGCTTCGCACTACCACTGACATACATTTTCGTTTGCTGTCAAACGGAAGTTCATCCAGTCTGATATATGTTTTTTCCATACGCTCGGCCGTAATCCCCGCTTTGGCAGCCATGATCAGCAAAGCCGTTTCAGTAGGATCGCCCTGCACATCCCAGACGGTTTTGATTTTGTCGGCGGTTTTGCTCCTGTTTTCCTTATTTTCGCCGCTCGACACAATTTTGCTGTTGCTGCACAAAACAGACGCTTCCAGAAGAAGGTTTGCCGCCGGATGCAGCAGCGGGTCTGCATGAGCCCCGTTTTCTTTAAAGTCGCCATCCTTTTCATATCCGCTGCCGCTGACCGTAAAAGAATAATCAATGCCCGATATTTTCCTTACTGTCATTTTATTTTCGGTCAGCGTACCGGTTTTGTCTGAGCAGATCACACTGGCACAGCCCAGTGTTTCTACAGCGTGCAGCCGCCGGATCAGTGATTTTCGCTTGATCATTCTGTTGACCGCCAGCGCCAGCGCAATCGTCACAATTGCGGGCAATCCTTCCGGCACTGCCGCTACCGATAAGGACAGACCCGTTATCAGCATGTCAAATGGTGCCTCTCCCCGCAGGATTCCCGTCAGGGACACAATGGCGCAGATCACCAGGCATCCGATGGCAATGTACTTTCCCAGCTCCCCCAGCCTCTTTTGCAGCGGCGTCTGTTCGTCCTCAATATGCACCAGCATATCGGCGATCTGCCCCATCTGGGTACGCATTCCCGTCGCGACAACCCTGCCGCGGCAATGTCCCTTAGTGACAACACAACCCATATACAGCATATAGGGCTTGTCATGTCCGCGAAAATCAGCGGCATCCGGATCCGCGTGCTTTTCCGTCGGAAGAGACTCTCCCGTCAGCATGGCCTCATCGGATTCCAGCGACCTGCTCTCCAAAATAAGCAGATCAGCCGGCACACGGTCTCCTGTTTCGATCTCGACAATATCGCCCTCTGCCAGTTCAGCTGCCGGCAGACTGGTCAGCTTGCCGTCCCGATAGACCCGCGCATGCGGTGCTGCCATTTTTTTCAGTGCTTCTAATGTTTTTTCGGTTTTAAATTCCTGAGCAAAGCCCAATATCGCATTCATCAGGATAATGACCGCAATGGTCAGTGCTTCGGTATATTCCCCCATAAACAGAGAAATCGCCGTTCCTGCAAGCAGAATCAGGGTCAGAAAGTCCTTGAACTGACCTGCAAAAATTTTGGCGGCACTGACTTTCTTCTCCGAGGACAAAATATTCAAGCCATCTCTTTTCAGCCTGCGGACTGCTTCCGCGCTGCTCAAGCCCTGGCTGCCGGAAAAGCCGTCTTGGCGGGAGTCCAACAAAGACAGCTGTTCCGCATCAAGAGCAGCCGGGACTTCTTTTTTTTCGTTCTGCTCTGTTTTTTCACTGACAGCACCGCATACAGTGTCTTTTTTTATTTCAGACGGCGTGCTCAGCTCCTGTTCCAGCAAGTGAAATAATTTCAATCCGCATTCTCCTCAGTAGATTGTGATCAACTTGTCTACCACATTTTATTCAGATTTGCGGCTGAATATGACCCTTTGTCCGAAACGGCTGTCCGGTTCAAAAGAAGCAGGCCGGGAATCCCCACAATGATTTGCCGGATTTTGTATCAGAAATAAAAAAGGAACAATGCTAAAAGCAATGTTCCTGCAATCATTCTAATTTTTCAATTCCAAGCTTTTTTCCTTTAAAATTCTGCCCTGCTTCAAAAGCTGGCGCAGTTTTTCGTGATCTCCTGCTCTGAGTGCATCCCGATACTCTTCCAAGTGGCCAATGATGGTATCCAGCTCGTATAAAAGCGGCTCTCCATTCATCATAAAAAGATCCGTCCACATATCTTCATTAAGCTTTGCCACCCGCGTCAGATCCAGGAAACTGCCCGCACTGAATCCCATCTGATATTGCGCCGTCGGACTTTTGATGTAAGCGTTTGACACCACATGCGCAAGCTGGGATGTGAACGCAATGATTCTGTCATGCTCTTCAGGTGTAGCCACGACAACCCGTTCAAACCGCATCGCTTCTGCAAGAGAGACGACCGTTTCCAGTTCTTCCTGTCCCGTCTGTTCGCTTGGCGTGATGATGAAGCTCGCATGATCAAAAAGCGTGTCCTGCGCATATGCATAACCGGAAAATTCCCGTCCGGCCATCGGATGGGTTCCGACGAACCGCACGCCCTGCTCCCGCAGCAGTCCGTCCGCCGCAGCCACGATCTCCGTCTTTATTCCACAGACATCCATCACGATGCTGCCTTTTTTAAAATGCGCTGCATGCTCCGTAATGAAGGCAATCGTCTGTTTTGGATGAAGCGCTACGACTGTAATATCGCATTCCCCGAGTTCGCCCGCTGAAATGCCCCGCCTGATCACCCCTTCATCCAATGCTTTTCGGACCGTATCCGGGTCGGTGTCCAAACCAAGGCAACCGGTTCCCAGATGCTTTTTGATGGTTTTGCAAAACGAGCCGCCAATCAATCCGAGCCCGACAACGCCAATGGTTTTCTCCGCCAGATTTGCCATGATAACAGTTCCTCTCCTTGCTTTTGCCTGTAAAATCCCATCATGTCATGGCACAGTACTGTGCGGCTTCTGTTGCGGCTACTGCGCCGTCTGCTGCAGCGGTCACCAGCTGACGTACTTTTTTGGTACGGGTATCACCTGCAACAAATACTCCCGGGATATTTGTTTTGCAGTCCTCCCCTGCTACAATATATCCTGCGCCATCCAGTCTGAGGGAAGAGGAAAACAACTGGTTCTGCGGTTCCAGCCCGATTGCAACAAATATCCCGCTGACATCCAGCCGCCGCTTATGAAACTGCATATTATGACGGATCTCTACCGCTTCGACCAGGTCGCCGCCTAAAATCTCTTCCACCGTGCTGTTTGCAATCAGTTCAACATTCGGACACGCTTTTACCGCATTGACCGTCACGCGGTTAGCACGAAATTCATTTCCGCGGTGTATCAGATAAACCTTGCGGCATGTCCTGGCAAGATACAGTGCATCCTCCAATGCAGAATTACCGCCGCCTACCACACAGACATCCTGTCCTTTGTAGAACGCGCCGTCGCAGGCCGCACAGTAGGAGACGCCTTTTCCTGCAAATTTTTCTTCTCCGGGACAATTCAGGTGACGATGCGCCGCACCGTTTGCAATAATAACTGTGCGTGCCTGATATTCATGCCCTGCCGCGGAAATCGTTTTGACCGCCGGTCTCAGATCAACGCCCCGGATCTCTTCATAAACGATTTCAACTCCAAGCCCGGTCACCTGCTGATAAAGATTTTCCACAAATTCAAACCCGGTGATACGCGGAATCCCAGGATAATTCTCCACTTCAGGCGTGTTGACGATTTGTCCGCCGTGATAATTTTTTTCAATCACCAGCACTGACAGACCCGCCCGTACCGCATATATCGCAGCCGACAGCCCGGCCGTTCCCGCTCCGAGAATGATAACATCCACCATTTCGACAGACTCCTTTTCCTTCTATTCCGCCGCTTCGTCAGCCTCAAAAGCACCTGCCAGATAACGAATGCCCTTGATCTGCGGCCGGACACTGCTTGTAAAAAACACCTCCGCGACATCAAACCGTGGCTGAAGCCGGGAATTCGTCTCCTGTAAATAAAGCAGCGCTGTTTGGATCAGCTTTTTTCGTTTGGATGCGCTGACTGCTTCAGCAGGTGCGCCTTTTGTATGCGGACCCCGGGCTTTGACCTCGACAAACGCCAGAAACCCGTTCTGAGCGGCGATGATGTCGATTTCCCCATATCTGCTGTGATAATTCCGTTCAAGGATTTGATAGCCCCGTTTTGCCAATTCCTCCGCTACCGCTTGTTCTCCAATCCGCCCCCGGTCCGGCTGATCCTTCCGCGCCAGAATTTTGCCCATAAAAGACTTCCGATGAACCTCTGACACGCCGTATTTCCCGATCAACTCACAATGCAGAGCGGTGCCGTATCCCTTATGCTTTTCAAACTGATACTGCGGATACTGCTTTGCCAATTCCAGCATGTACCGGTCTCTTGAAACCTTTGCCAGGACTGATGCCGCTGCAATACATGCCGATGTGGCGTCTCCCTTCACAATCAGCCTGGTGTGTATCCCAAGCTCCGGATTCCGGTTGCCGTCCACCAGACAAAGCTCCGGGCGGACTGCAAGCCCGTCCACTGCCCGGCGCATTGCCAGAAAGGTCGCCTGTAAAATATTATGCCGGTCGATCTCTTCCACCGATGCAGACGCGACCGAATAGGCAACAGCCTGCTGCGTGATGATGTCAAACAACTGCTCCCGTTTCTTTTCAGACAGCTTTTTGCTGTCGTTCAGTCCCTCGATCACAATGCCGCGCGGCAGAATCACAGCAGCTGCATAAACAGGGCCTGCCAGCGGCCCGCGGCCTGCCTCATCAACACCGCAAAGGCAATGGATACCCAGACTTTCGTCATATGCAAATAGATCCATGATGTGATTCTCTCCCTAGCTGCCGGACGAGGGAAGCTCCAGCGTCAGTCTGCCCAGCTTGCCGCCGCGGTATTCGTCCAATACGGTTGCCGCAGCGCGCTCAGTGTTGACCTCTCCGCCCGAAATCAGCATCCCGCGCTTTCTGCCCACCATTTCCAGCAGTTCAAATTCCTCCGTGCCTTCCGGCGCTTCCACCTTATACCGTTCCTTCAGCAGCTGTGGATAATCCCGATGAAGCATTCCCAAAAACCGCATTGCCAGCAGTTCAATATCCACAACATCATCCTTGACCGCCCCGGTTAAGGCCAGGCGTTCTCCCACCGCAGGATCCTCAAATTTCGGCCACAGCACACCGGGCATGTCCAGCAGCTCCAGACCATCATTGATTTTGACCCACTGCCTGCCCCGCGTCACACCCGGGCGGTCTTCCACCTTTGCCCGCTTTGAGCCCGCCAGCCGATTAATCAGCGAGGATTTTCCGACATTCGGGATACCCACCGCCATCATCCGCAGCGGCCGTCCTGCAATTCCTTTTTCCGTCCGCTTTTCCAACAGCTCCTTCAGCTGCCGGCGGACTGCCGGCACAACCTTATCCACGCCGCGTCCGCTTTTGCAGTCTATTGCCAGCGCTGCAATTGACTTTGTCTGATAATATTCCAACCAGCGCCGCGTTGCATTTTCATCTGCACAGTCACATTTATTCAGCAGGAGCAGTCGGGGCTTGTCCTTCAGCCAGCCGTCCAGCTCGGGGTTCCGGCTGCTTGCGGGAATGCGCGCATCTATTATTTCCGCCACCAAGTCGACCAGCGGCAGGCTTTCCCCAATCAGCCGTCTTGTCTTTGCCATATGGCCGGGAAACCATTGGATCGAAGGTGCTTCTGACATCTGTTCTGACATTCCTTTCCATGATCTATGCACCGGGACAGCTTGTCCCTGCCGCAAAATCCGCAAAGCCGGCAGCCAAGCAGCGCCGCCGCGGTTATACAAAGCTATTCCAAATTTCCGTAAAGCCCGCCCAACCGGTTCAAGGGGAAAATACGAAATATTGCCTTTCCGAGGATGTATCGCTCGTCGATCGGGCCGACGTCAGTGCTGCGGCTGTCCAGGGAATTGTTCCGGTTATCTCCCATAACAAAGACCTTGCCCTCGGGTACCGTGTATGGAAACGTCATGGGCGGATTGGGGATCCTGACTGTCGGCTCCTTAATATACGGCTCGTTGATCACAACACCGTCCACATAGACAAGCCCGCGTTCCGTATCGATGTCCACCGTTTGTCCCCCAAGCGCAATGATCCGCTTGATCAAAGGCTTATTGACCGCATTCGGCTGAGTCACCACCACAATATCTCCGGCCTTTGGCTGATAAAACAAATGAGAAATAATCAGCCGGTCGCCGTCCTGAAGCGTGTTCTGCATAGACTTTCCATCCACACCGACAATGCGAAAAATAAAAGTAAAGACAAGAACGACGGCAACCAGAGAAAAAGCAACCGTTTCCAGCCACTCAAACAACTCTGACTTCAGGCTGACAGCCTGTTCCGATACGTTCTCCTGTACGCCGCGCCTTTTTCCCAACATTCCCGCTTTCACTTCCTTCCCCGCTCTTACCTATATTTATGCGCTGCAAGCATCAATTATCCTGGTTATGTCAGCACGCCAATCTGATCGAAGGGAAATATCCGCAGTACCGCTTTGCCAAGAATATACCGTTCCTCAATCATACCAATGGAATAGCTGCGGCTGTCCAGAGAATTGTTCCGGTTGTCCCCCAGCACAAAAACCGAATCCTCAGGAACAACAACGGGAAATTCGATGGGAGCTTCAAAAGACGGATAAATGATTCCCGGCTGAAGGGTATAGGAGTCATCAGATGCCTGTCCGTCCACATAGACAATGCCTTTTTCATAGTCGATATCAACCGTTTGTCCTTCTGTTGCAACGATCCGCTTGATTACCGGTTCATTTCTGGCGTTGTCCTGGACAGAAACAATGATGTCGCCCGCCTTTGGCTGACCGATACAACGTGAAATAATCAGTCGATCGCCTGTATGAAGCGTCGGCAGCATGGAATCACCGCTGACATTCACGATGCGGAAGCCGATATTGAAAATCATCACCACGATCAGAGCAAATACAATGGAATCCATCCAATCATAAAGCGCACCCCGTAGAGAAAATGCTTCACGATGCTGTTCCAGCGGCATATTTTGTTTCAAAATTCCTCACAGCTTTCCAAAATAACATAATATATTATTTTACAGCAAAGCGCGCCCGATTTCCATACCTTTTTGTAAATTTTATGCTTTGGACAGGAAAAAAGGACTGCATAATGCAGTCCTTTGAGCGTGTCGAAAAAGCCGACACGCTCTCGAGGGACAAACACAATCACTGCGGCAAAGCCTTGTTCTGTGTTTTTCCCCCGACTCCCCTTTTTTCCATCCAAAAACGATTCGCCGAATCGTTTTTGGATAACACCTCTCCGTTCGCGGCCGTATGTCATGGCCGCGTTGCCGCAGCAGCGGCAACCACATCGAGGTGCTGTGCAGAGCACACAATAGATAACTCAGTGTGTTAATGCTGCAACTGGCGGCGCATGTCCGCCTGCGTGACGATTTTTTGCCATTTTTTGACAGACTGAAAGGACTGCATGATGCAGTCCTTTTTCAGAATCAGCGAATCTTTTCCTTGACCTTGGAAGCTTTTCCGACTCTGTCGCGCAGATAAAACAGCTTTGCACGGCGGACCCGTCCGCTTCTGACAATTTCCACCTTTGCAACGTTGGGGGAATGAACCGGGAACACACGTTCCACGCCGCATCCGTGGGACAACCGCCGAACCGTAAAGGTTTCAGAGATTCCCCCGTGTTTCTTTGCAATAATGGTTCCTTCAAATACCTGGATTCTTTCCTTGTCGCCTTCCTTGATCTTCACATGAACTTTAACAGTATCACCGATATTCAGTTCCGGAAGCTCGGATTTCAGGCTCTGGCTCTCAATGAGCTTCAGTGCATCCATCTTTTTATCCTCCTCAATTTTCAGACATTCATGCCCTATAGGCAGAGGACTATCCGCTTTAATGTCACCCCGCAGATTCGAGGCCGGCATTAACCCCCACTGCTGCGTTTTCCGCAAGACAAAACGCACAGCGGAACTTCAAATGCTTATATATGATACCATATAACCCCGCAAAATGCAAGTATCATTTGCAAAATCATCAAAATATCCAGCATCAGAGGATTTAAGCAGCTGTTTTCTCAGGCTTTGTACCAAATATTTCTTTAATCCCACCAGAAAAACCAATAGTTGGATCCCCGAATGGTCTGCTCCAGGTTGCCGACCGACTCTTCTCCCTGAAAGATGGTATCCTCACAAAAGCCAAACATCTCACAGGCGAGTGCATGGATATCATGCTCTCCCGGCGGCCGCTCCAGATAAAACTGGAGGGTGTCCCGCCCCAGCATGATCGGACAGGCGCCATATTTTTCGTGCCAGTATTTTGCAACCGCCATCTGCTCCAGATTGTCGGGGCAGGCGTTAAAGCCGCCAAACGGGATATGACGGAAAACATCCCACGGGTGCCGGGCGGGAATCAGAAGCAGCAGCAGGCCGCCGGCATCCAGCGCTTCCCGCCAGTGGACATACAGGCTCCCGCTTCCGTTGCGTATCTCCTTGTCGGGGTTTTCGGCCGTAATCTCCTGCCAGACCGCCCGGTCCTCCTCGCTGCCGTCATAAAGTTCTTTTATTTCATGCAATCTTTTCTGCAGCCATGCTGCCGCATCCGGCCAGCCGCCTGTGTCCGCCTCGGGATATTCCGGCAGCGGCTGTGTATTTAAAAAGCATTCATCCGGCATCAGCAGCAGCGGCTGAACACCCGGCCGGACTGCGTGCTTCCAAATACGGACCAGCGCCTTGTCAGAGGTCTGCGGAGGCAGGAGCTGATACTCCAGCCCAAGCGACTTTCCGACCCGCTCCGCCAGAGACGGGGCTTTGTCTGCAAGCTCCGGCTCCACATCTTCATCGTGACAGACAAGCTCCTTTACCACCTGATCCAAAAACTCCCGATGTTCCCACACATGATCCGGCAGCCCGTTGAGCATCAGCCAAAGATACTTTCCTTTTTTCTTAAAACCCACCAGACAGAAGTCATACAGAAAGGTAGTGTTTTGATGATCCGCCCGATAGACAGCCCGATGCACAAGCTTTTCCTTATCTTCCCATATTTTCTGTTCTTCTGCCGGTTCGGCATTTCGTCTGTTTTGCAGAACCAGTTCATTTTGGTCTGCAAAAATCCATTGCGGCCCTCCTGCGCGCCGAACCTGCTCCGCCTCATAGCCGAATGCACTCAGGCAGAGCCCAAGCCGGTTTGAGAGCAGCTGAAGATCAAAATTTGGAGCATGGGTGTCCTTCCAGTCTCCGCGGCAGATGATTTCAATTCCGACATGCTGATTTCTGATCACAAAGCGGTGTTTCTTTTTCTCTGCTCTGCTGCGCATTTCCTGCTGCAGCAGGGTTCGCGCAATGGCCGACAGAATACTCATGCTTTTTCTCTCCTTTTTAGTATGACAGACCATGCAAGAAAAGCGCCGGCTGCAAAACCGACGCATTTTTTATCCTTTTCCCCGCAGGAAACGGATGGCTGACATTCCCGCAACCGCGCCCTCTGCCACAGCAGTTGCAACCTGCTGAATGCCGTCAATACAGTCGCCCGCCGCAAAGACGCCCGGCAGCGCGGTCGCCATGCTGCGGTCAACCACGATTTTATTGTTAACCAGTGCAAGCCCGAGCTTTTTGGCCAAATCACTCCCCCCGGCAGAGCCAAGCGCGACGAACAGGCCTTCTGCCGGGATTCTCCTGCCGTCAGACAGAAGAATCCCTTCCAAGCCATCCGCTCCCAAAAGCCGCTTGACCGGCGTCTTGATTACGGCAACGCGCCCGGGAAAAGGCGCTGTCGGTTCCTCGCCGTTGGTCAGCACCGTCACATGGGATGCAATATCGACCAATTCCGTCACCTCGTGCAGTGCGTATTCTCCCGCTCCCAGCACGGCGACTTCTCTGCCGCGGTAAAAAAACGCATCACAGACCGCACAGTAACTGACTCCTCTGCCTTCCAATTCCGCAAGGTTTTCAATCTTGACGCTGCGTCTGGGACTGCCTGTTGCAATCACGACCGAGCGGGTATCTGTCTTTTGCCTGCTCATGGAAACAGTGAATCCGCCGTCATGCCAGACGATCCCCACGACCTCGTCATGAACCAGCTCGCCGCCCAGCGCCGCCGCCTGTTTTCTTCCTGTCTCGAGCAGTTCTCTGCCGGAAACAGGATGGGCAAGTCCATAATAATTTTCGATTTTTTCGGCTTTTTCCAACGCACTGCCATCCATTCCGACGATCATGACTGAAAATCCCGCCCGCAGCAGATACAGCGAAGCGGAAATACCGGCCGGCCCGGTTCCAATGATCACAGCGTCTTTTTTCACCAACAGACACCCCTTCTTTTCGGCCGCAGCCGTCTTATTTCAGCATATCAAGAACAGCAGCCTTCGGCTTAACGCCGACCGACTGGTTTACAACTTTTCCGTCCCTGATCACAACCAGCGTCGGTATGCTCATGACCCGAAAGGATGCCGCAAGCTCTGCTTCTTCATCCACATTTACCTTTCCGACCTTGATGTCCGGCCGCTCTTCGGCAATTTCATCCACCACGGGAGAAAGCATCCGGCAGGGACCGCACCAGCCCGCCCAAAAGTCCAGCAGTACCGGCCGGTCGGCCTGCAAAACCTCCTGCTCAAAATTTTGTTTGGTTATCGTAATCACTGACATATCCATTCTCCTTTTCGCCGTTCGTGTTTCGGCATTGATTTTTTTGCAGTAACCTCTGTTACTGATGTCAGTATACACTGTATTGCTAAAACTATCTGTAACTTTGTCACATTCGGCTACAGTGTTTTGATAAATGCCTGCAGTGCTTTTGCCTTTTCCTCAGAAATTTTGGCGGTTTCCCGCAGCTGTTCAAGTGTTGCTTCTTTCAGCGCCTTTTTGGTGCGAAACCGTTTGAGCAGAGCAGCAGCCTTCCTGTCACCGATCCCCTCGCATTCGGTCAGGCGGACTGAAAAGCTCTCCCGCTTATGCACCTTTTGCTGATAGGTGACTGCAAAGCGGTGTACCTCGTCCTGTACAGAGGTTACAAAACGAAATGCCGCCTGTCTCGCGTCAAAGGAGATCTCACCGCCGTCCTTTGCAATGGCACGGGTACGATGCCGGGAATCCTTGACCATCCCGAAAACGGGAATGTCCAGCCCAAACTCCGCAATCACTGGTAAAATTGCCGCAACATGCCCTTTTCCGCCATCCAGCAGAATCAGGTCGGGCAGCCGTCCAAATCCTTCACCGCTTTCTTTTTCTTCCTCATAACGGGATAAACGCCTGCGGATGACCTCCTGCATGGACGCATAATCGTCCTGCCCCTCAAAGCCTTTGATAGCGAACCGCTTATAACCCGATTTATAAGGCTTTCCTTTCAGAAAGGTCACCATGCCTGCGACCCGCGCGGACTCACCCAGATTGGAAATATCATATGCCTCAATATAATCGGGCGGAGCAGAGAGTCCCAGCATCTTTCCCAGTTCGTCCAGCGCCACCACATCCTTTGAAGTGCGGGACAGCTTTTGAATCAGCTTTTCATGACCGTTGGACTGTGCCATCATCACCAGCTTGCGCTGCTCTCCCTTTTGGGGCACAAACAAAGTGATTTTCTTTCCGGCCAGCCTTGTAAAATATTCTTCTACCAGTCCAATATCCTCAAAGGACTCATCCAATACGATCAGCTTCGGCAAATCATCCCCGGCGGTATAGTATCGGGTGAGGAACTCCCGCCGCACCTCATCATCGGACTGAAGCGTTTCCCCAAGCATCACATCATCCTTGTCCACCAGCCTGCCGCCTCTGAATTTTAACACCGATGCACAAAGCTCCTGATAGTGGCGCACAAAGGCGACGACATCCTGCTCCTTTTCCTGGGAAAGAATGATTTTCTGGGACGCACTGACCCGCTGGAGCGCCAAGATTCGATCCCGCAGGGCAGCCGCTTCCTCATAGTCCAGCCGTTCTGCGGCAGCTTCCATCTCTTTTTTCAACGATTCGGTGACATCCTGACTGCCGCGCTTAATCAAATCCAGAGCAGCGGCAAAAATCTCCGCATATTCTTCTTTGCTGATTTTTCCGCGGCAAAGCCCCATGCACTGCTTAATATGATAATTGAGACAGGGCCGTCCCTTTCTGAACTCCTGCGGGAACTTTCGGCGGCAGGTCGGCAGGCGGTAGACCCGGTTTGCCTCGTCTACCGCCTGTTTGACGACAAAAGAGCTGATATAAGGCCCGATGTATTTTCCGTCCTCTGTTTTCTGCTTTTCTGCTGTCAGTCTGGGAAAGTCTCCGTCCGATATCTTGATGTAATGGTAACCCTTTCCGTCCTTTAACAGAATATTGTATTTGGGGTTATACTGTTTGATCAGGCTGCATTCCAGCACCAGTGCCTCAAATTCGCTGTCGGTGACAATATAATCAAAATCATGAACATGCAGCACCATTTGCCGTACTTTTTCATTATGGGCAGAATTTTCCCGAAAATAGCTTGTGACCCTGTTTTTCAGTGCCTTTGCCTTTCCCACATAGATAACCTTGCCTGTGGTATCCTTCATCAGGTATACCCCTGGCATCAGGGTGAGAGAATTTGCCTTTTTCCGTAAAAAATCAATCCGCTTATTTTCAATTGCCATGCTTATGGATTCCTTTGCCGCAAAATTTCAGGATTCGCCCGCATCATCCGCCGGGCGCCGCGAGGACACTTTATATCGATACAGCGTCTCATCAGCTTTTTACAAAATGACCCCCGTCGGTTGGACGGGGGTATCTGTCATATGTTGAAGCTACTTTTGGTCTGCAAAAAATAATTATTCCGCAAAGCCGGATTCCACCAGCTTCACCAAACCGGAAACGGCTTCCTCTTCGTCGGAGCCGTCGGCAATGATGCGGATCGTCGTGCCGCCTACAATGCCAAGAGACAACACACCCAGCAGACTTTTTGCATTGACTCTTCTCTCCTCTTTTTCCACCCAGATAGAAGACTTGTACTCATTGGCCTTCTGAATGAAAAAAGTTGCCGGACGGGCATGGAGACCAACCTGATTCTGGACTGTAACCTCGTTTACAAACATAACCCAATACTCTCCCTGTACCTTTGATAAATAATTGTTGACCGAACCGCCGGAGCAGCCTTGCTTCACATTCACCGCAGCGATGCGAACAAGGTCTTTCCGTTCTATTCATATTATATCATAATAATCCTTTCCGTCAATAACAATATCACCAGAAAAACGGTGAAAATCATAATTTTCTTCGTTATTCTAACAAAGAAGCAAAAAAATCATTTGAAATTATACAATTCACCCAAAAAGTTTTCCACAATCTTGTGAAATCACTCACATTTTCAGTTGTCGTCCTGTTCCTGTATCAAAGTTGCTAAAAACTTTTTGTCATTTTTGTCCAATTGTACATCAGCAAGCATATCGGGACGTTTTTTAAGGGTACGCTCAATCTCCTGCTCCCGCCGCCACTTTCGAATATTGGCATGGTGCCCGGAAAGCAGCACCTCGGGCACGGCCTTCCCCTTCCAGACCTCCGGACGGGTGTACTGCGGATATTCCAAAAGACCGTTATAGTGGCTTTCTTCCTCAAAGCACTCAGCAGACGCAAGCACCCCGTCACAAAGCCGTGCAATACTGTCGGTCAGAACAAGGGCGGCCAGCTCACCGCCCGTCAGAACATAGTCGCCGATCGAGATTTCCTCATCCACGATTTCCTCCAGCACCCGTTCATCTACCCCTTCATAATGTCCGCAGAGCAAAAACAGGTGTTCCTGTTTGGCGAGTTCAACGCAGCGCCGCTGACGGAGCGGTTTTCCCTGCGGGGAAAGATAGATCACATGCGGCTTTGTTCCAATTTCTGCCGCGACTGCCTGATAGCAGCGGTAAATCGGTTCCGCCTGCATCACCATCCCCATTCCGCCGCCATAGGGAGAGTCATCCACCCGGCGGTGCTTATCCAGCGTGTAATCGCGGATATTATGACAGCAAACCGTGATCACGCCATTTTTTCTGGCACGCCCAATGATGCTCTCTCCCAGCACAGCCTCACACATATCAGGAAAAAGCGTCGCAATGTCAATTCTCATCGTCAAACAATCCTTTCAGCGGCCGGATAACCATTCGTTCTCCGTCAACATCAGTTTCCAGCACGACCTGAGGAATCGCGGGCACCAGCCGTTTCACACCGTTCGCATCTGTGATTTCATAAACATCGTTGGCTCCCGTGGGCAGCACGTCGGTTATGGTGCCGTAGCAATGTTCGGGGACATCCGCATCATAGACCCGCATCCCAATCAAATCCTGAATAAAATAGCTGCCCGCCTCCAGCTCCAATTCTCTGCGGTCGACATATAAAACGCGGTTGCGGACCGCCTGTGCAGCCTCAACAGTCGTAATCCCTTCGATTTTCAGGATGACTATATTTTTATGGACTCTGCCGCTCAGCACCTTCAACGGACGTCTGCCCCGGTCGTCATAATACAGGGTATCCAGCTCTTCCAGCAGTGCAGGGTCATCACACCACGGCTGTACCCGCACTTCACCCATGATGCCATGAGTAGAAACGATTTTTCCGATTTCCAGATATTGTTTTTTCAATTCAAAGCCTCCCTGACACATCTTTTCCACACCGTGCATTCAGCGTATTGGCTGCATTCCTTGCCTCTGTCAGCGCGCGCCGGTCTTTCCCGGCCGGCAAACGGTCTGTATTCATCGAATAAATCTCGGCGCAGGGCAGATCAACGCCTAACAGTTTCAATATTATTTTGGCGCTCTGCGCAGCAGCCCGCTCTGTTCCCGGGTCACCGCCGGCCAGAATCAGCACGCCGTTTCTGGCTTTTTCCGCTTTTCGATCCTTGCGGATATATTTTCCTGCATATATGGTCTGAAACCTGCTGGCAATATTCAGCATGGGGCCGCTCAGAGAAGAAAACCAAACCGGAGATGCAAGAACGATATTATCGCATTCTTCCAAATAGGCGTAAATTTCCTGCATTCCGTCCTGAACCGCACAGCCGCTTTTTTTCCAACAGCAGCGACAGTCCAGACAGGGAGATATCGAATCATGACAGGAAATCTCCTTCACTTCCCCAGACAAGTGTGCAACAAACGCTGCAAGCAGCGCCGCTATGTCTCCGTTTTTCTTAGGAGAGCCATTGATGATCAATGTTTTCATTTTCATCCACCCGTCAAGGTGTTTCATCATCTCCACAACATCAAGTGATAAAACCAATAAACTGTAACGCCACTGGTCAAAGTTATCAGTGTCAGATAACCGAATCGCCGTAGCGGACGTTCTATCGCCCGCATCTGAAACAGGGAAATCACAATTATCGTCAGTGCCACAATCACCCAAAACAGCAATGTGAAGTGATTGGCATTAAACGCCGCTCCGGTGCAGCCACATCCCAGCCACTTCACAATCACCAGCGTGTTAAATATACTATATAAAGGAAACAGCACCGGAAAAATCAGCAGCTGCCAGAACAACCGTAGAGCTTTTTTCACAGGGCATTCCTCCTTTTTTCACACGTAGAAGCAAGAAACTCTCTGTTTTTATTATATCAGAAGGAAAAGAAAATTACAATATAACCGATCGAATATTTGAGCCCCTTTGTGTGTATAGTTTGGGAAAACTGTGGAAACATAAATCGGGAAAAAACTGCCAGGAGGCCTGATTTATGCGATTTGCCGCCGATTTTTACGAAAATATCGCCCTGCTTGACCGAATTCTACGACCGGACGCCAGCTTCGACCTGGTCAAACGACCACTTCAGATCGCTGGGCGCAATGGTGTTCTGTACTTTATTGACGGATTTGTCAAAGACGAAATTATGGAAAAAATTCTGGATTTTTTTATGAAGCTGACTTCTGATCAAATCAAAGATGTCACTGATACGCAAGCTTTTGCAGATCGTCTGATCCCCTATGTCGAGACCGATGTCACCGCCGACACTGAAACGATTACCGGCATGGTGCTGTCCGGCGCCGCCGCTTTTCTGCTGGACGGTTTTACCGAAGCCGTTATCATCGACGCCCGTACCTATCCTGCCCGCGGTGTGGAGGAACCGGACTCCGATAAGGTGCTGCGCGGTTCTCACGACGGTTTTGTGGAAACGCTGGTTTTTAACACCGCATTGCTCCGGCGGCGGATCCGTGATCCGCGGCTGACCAACGAAATCCTTTCGGTAGGCACCCAGTCTCGGACGGATGTCGTTCTGTGCTATATGGACGGAAAAGCAGATCCAAAATTTGTTTCCTCCGTGAAAGAAAAACTTCGCTCTCTGGAGGTTCCTTCCCTTACCATGGGGCAGGAAAGCCTGATCGAAGCCCTGATCAAGCAGCACTGGTACAATCCCTTTCCCAAAGTGCGGTACACTGAGCGGCCGGACAGCGCCGCTGCTTCTGTATATGAAGGAAAAGTCTTAATATTTGTGGACAATTCTCCTTCTGCCATCATTCTTCCCACATCCATTTTTGACTTTGTGCAGGAAACGGATGATTTTTACTTTCCGCCGCTCACGGGCACATATCTGCGACTGACCCGCATCATCATCTTTCTGCTGACCGTGTTCCTGACGCCTGTCTGGTATTTGCTGATTGAACATCCACAGTGGATTCCCGAATGGCTGAAGTTTATCGAAATATCTGAGCCGGTCGGGCTTCCTGTCATTTTTCAGCTGCTGCTTGCAGAATTTGCAATCGACGGGCTGAAGTTGGCTTCTCTGAATACGCCTTCACCATTGAGCAGCTCATTCAGCATCATCGGCGGTCTGATCCTGGGAGAATTTGCCGTTAAAGCCGGCTGGCTGGCCTCCGAGGTCATTCTTTATATGGCTTTCGTTGCTATTGCAAACTTTACCCAGCCCAGTCTGGAGCTTGGCTACGCATTTAAATTTGTTCGCGTTCTGCTGCTGATTCTTTCTGCCCTGTTCGGGCTCTGGGGCTTTCTGGGCGGTCTTTTGCTCACACTGCTGATGATCTGTTTCAACAAAACAGTCGAGGGAAAAAGTTATTTGTATCCGCTTCTGCCATTCAACGGCAGAGAGCTGAAAAAGCTGTTTGTGCGTACACGGCTGAAAAAACGAAATCATGAATAACGCTCAAGCGCCGCACGGCAATTGACCGTGTGGCGCTTGTAATATACAGAAGATTATTTCAGGTTGTTATATCCATTCTGCTTCAGATAGGTCGGATAGTCGAACAGACCGATGTTGCGGTCCACATTGTTGCTGATCCCCGAAATTTTGCCTTCGCTGGTGTATTGCCAAATCTTATATGGCTTTTTATACTGACTCGGACCGCTCGAAACGGCTATGCTTCCGCCGGAGCTTTTATTATACTGCGCCACCCAGACATCGTATGCAGACAGCTGTGTCATATCCAGCTGGTTGTTCAGCCATGACGCCCCTGAATAGATGCCGGGATAGTAGCCCGCCGCCTTGATTTTTTCGCAGAAAGCTTTTACCACCTTGGTGCGCTGTGCCGTCGAAATCTTGTCGCCGCGCCCGGAACTGTTTGGTGCACCAGACCACTCATAGTCGATGAACAGCGGATAGGTAAAGCTCACACCGGAGTCTTTCACCATCTGGAGCATGATCTCAGCTTCTTCCTCGGCCTCCTGCTCGGTAACCGCCTGGGAGAAGAAATATGCCCCGCAGTTCAGGCCAGCCTTGGCAGCGCCCTTGACATTTGGGTCAAAAGTGGCATCCGTTTGAGGCTTACCGGTTTCATATCCGCGCAGTCCTGCGCGGACGATCACAAAATCAACCCCGTCCGCTTTGACTTTATTCCAGTCAATATTTGTTCCCTGCCACTTTGAGATGTCGATGCCGACAAAGGAATCCAAATGTCCTTCCTCATTGAAATGATATCCGGCAGTACCGCCGATTAAGTTGTACCCAGTCAGCATCTTGCCGCCGCTGAAATAGTACCGTTCTCCATCATAATCATACCACCCGGTCTCCGGCGGAGCAAACGGCGGTTTTACAGAGGAAGACGGCGGCAGCAGAGAAGAGATGGCCGACGATATGATCGAAGAGATTGCCGAAGACACACTGGAGGACACGCTATTTGAAGAGGTCGGTGCGCTGGAGGAAGACACAATGTCAGAAGAAGTCTGCGTCTGGGAGGACGCCGGCGAGCCGGACGAGCTTGACGGCTGAGACGAGGCCGGCGGCTCTTGAACCACATCATCATCATCCGGAACAATTACCTCGTTCTGATCTCTGTCCGGCTGATTATTCGGATTGAGCGGGTCTTCCGGGTCATCGGCTGCAATCTGGTTGTTGGGGTCTTTGATAAAGTCCTCGACGTTTTCTCCCTGGATGAGAACCTGTGAAGAGGTTTCCGAGGAAATACTCTCAGAAGAGGCCGGGACTGATGATACATCCGATGTCAGGGCAGACGTATCTGTCCCGGCAGATGAATCGGACGGACGATAAAACTGTGCATCCGCCATATGTTCCGGCACAGCCATACAACTGCCGGCCGTTATCGTAAAAACTATGATCAACAGTGCTGTCAGAGCTTTTTGAACTCTGATATTCATGATTTTCTCCTTTTTTTGACAAAACTATTGGTATTCTACCATAACGTGCACCTGCTTGTCCAGTATCTCAGGCAAAATACCAGCAATTACCGCAAAATAAAAGCAGCCGCGACCCATCCCTTTTCCCGCAGCGTTTTCAAATGCGTAAGCCCGCAGCCGGAAAGTGCGTCCATAATCTCCTGCTCCCGCGGTTCGATGATCCCGGAGCAAAGAAGTACCGTTCCCTGCTTCATAAAACTTCGGATATCCTTTGACATTCGGATTATCACATCTGCCACAATATTCGCACAAATGATATCATAAACGCCTTCCACTTTCTCCGTCAAATCACCGCAGATCAGGGAAAGCCTGTCTGCGACCCCATTGCGGCGGGCATTCTCCTCCGCCACCTTGACTGCCAGCTCGTCAATATCCACACCCACTGCGCGCTGTGCGCCAAGCAAAAGCGCAGTAACTGCCAAAATCCCGCTGCCGCAGCCGACATCCAAAATTTGAGATGACGGCGTGACATATTCCTCCAGCAGCGTCATGCACAGCCGCGTGGTTTCGTGTGTGCCGGTGCCAAACGCCATGCCCGGATCAAGTGTGACCTTGACAATACCGTCCGCAGCAGAGCATTCTTCCCAGGAAGGACAGACAAGAAGCCGTTTTCCAACCCGCAGGGGATGATAAAACTTTTTCCACTCGTTCGCCCAGTCCTCCTCCCGAATGGAGCCTGTTTCCAGCGTAAATGCAATCCCTGCGGCCGGCAGCTGGTCCTTTAAATAGGAGACTGCTTCTGCGGGACTCTCTTCGGGACTGATATAGATATGGATCACCGCCTGGTCTCTGACGCGTGACAGCAATTCTTCGTCAATCAAATCAATATGGGCAATCTCTTTCACTTCTTCTTCAAGATGGGAATAGTCCTCTATATAAATCCCATAAGGAACCGTCATTTGTGCAATGGCAGAAGCGGAATCCACCTGTTCAGCCGGAACTGCCAGCTTCAGTTCTGTCCAGCTATCCATAAATAATCTCCCTTTCCTTTATTTCTGCACTGTTGCTATTATACAAAAAAACGTCGAAAAAAGCAAATATTTGTTTTTGCATTGTAAAGCAAAATACTTGACAAGGATATCAGTTTCCGTTATAATCATTGTGTAAAGCTTTTGAATTTACATGATTCGGGGCGGATAAGGGAGGCGGCTGATATGACGGACAAAAATCTCAATATTTCGGTTTTGTTCGATTATTACGGCAATATGCTGACGGATAAACAGCGTGATGTCATCGACCTTTATTACAATCAGGACCTTTCCCTCGCCGAAATCGCGGAGCATGAAAAAATCACCAGGCAGGGTGTGCGCGATAACATTAAGCGCGGGGAAGCCTATATGCTGGAGCTTGAGAAAAATCTCCGGATGGTACAGCAGTCCCAAAAGCTCGTTCGGCTTTTAGAGGAAATTGATACACGCAGCCGCGAAATCTCCCGTGCAAACAAGGACAGCGTTTATTCCGCAGTCATTCAGGAAAATGCGGCGGCGATTTCAAAACAGATTGCCGCCTTTTTAGAGGAGTTCGACTGATTCCTCCATAGAAAACATCATTATCGCAGGAGGTAGACCAAGTGGCTTTTGAAGGATTATCCGACAAGCTGTCAGCCGTGTTCAAACGGCTCAAATCCAAAGGAAAGCTTTCTGAAAGCGATGTCAAGCTTGCCATGCGCGAGGTTCGTCTCGCGCTGCTTGAAGCAGACGTCAACTATAAGGTGGTAAAAGACTTTGTTTCAAAGGTCAGCGAGCGCTGTGTGGGGTCTGAGGTTCTCGAAAGTCTGACCCCTGCCCAGCAGGTTATCAAAATCGTTAACGAAGAGCTTTGCTCTCTGATGGGAAACGGCAATGCCAGAATCAGCTTTCCGTCCAAGCCGCCCTGTATCATCATGATGTGCGGTCTTCAGGGAAGCGGTAAAACCACACACGCTGCAAAACTTGCCAAATATTTTAAAAAAGAAGGGCACCGTCCTCTGCTGGTTGCCTGCGACGTTTACCGCCCCGCTGCAATCACTCAGCTGCAGGTCGTCGGGGAACAGGCCGGCGTCAGCGTATTTGAAATGGGACAGTCCGATCCTGTTAAAATTGCAAAAGAGGCGATCCGTCACGCCAGAGATCATGGAAACGATCTGGTGATTTTGGACACTGCCGGACGGCTGCACATTGACGAGGAACTGATGAACGAGCTCAAGCGCATGAAAGAGCAGACCGAACCTACCGAGATTCTGCTGGTGGTCGATGCAATGACAGGCCAGGATGCAGTCAATGTCGCCTCCTCTTTTGATGAAGCACTGGGTATTGACGGTGTGATCCTGACCAAGCTTGACGGAGACACCCGCGGCGGTGCGGCGCTTTCTGTCCTGGCAGTCACCGGAAAACCCGTAAAATTCGCCGGTATGGGGGAAAAGCTGGACGATCTCGAACCATTTCATCCTGAACGGATGGCGTCCAGGATTCTGGGAATGGGCGACGTGCTCACCCTGATTGAAAAGGCACAGACCCAAGTTGACGAAAAGGAAGCCATGAAGATGGCGCAGAAGCTGAAGGAAAACAGCTTTGACATGAACGATCTGCTCGAGCAGATGCGCCAGATCAAAAAAATGGGGCCGCTCAAGCAGATCATGTCCATGATTCCCGGCGTCGGCAGCCAGCTCAAGGATGTGGATGTCGACGATAAGCAGCTGTTCCGCATTGAAGCGATCATCACTTCAATGACGCCTAAGGAGCGGGAAAAGCCAAATATCATCAATCCCAGCCGAAAGCGCAGAATTGCAGCCGGCAGCGGAACCAAGGTCGAGGATGTCAACCGTCTGCTCAGACAGTTTGAACAGATGCAGAAAATGATGAAAATGCTGGGCGGAAAAAACGGCAAGGGCAAACGGCGGATGATGTTCCCGCCGAACATGGGCGGAATGCCGCAGTAAAAAGGTATTTCCCAGACTTATTGTTTGGTGTAATATAAATTTTCCAACAGGAGGTGACATGATTATGGCAGTAAAAATCAGACTGCGCCGCATGGGCGCAAAAAAAGCGCCTTTTTACCGTATCGTAGTTGCTGACTCCAGATACCCGAGAGACGGACGCTTTATCGAGGAGCTGGGTTATTATGACCCGACCAAGGAGCCTTCTGTCGTGAAGGTCGATGCTGAAAAGGCAAAGAAATGGATCGCGAACGGCGCACAGCCGACCGATACAGTGAAAAAGCTTTTGAAAGACAACGGCGCTCTGTAATGCGTTGATGGTTATCCCGCCGGCGCAGGGCTTGCCAGCGCCGCGGCCGGACGGCCAGAGTCTCACAGAAACCGGAGGCTTTCTGCAGTGTTTTGGAACAAAACAGCATAGCGGCATATGAATTGCTGCTATACAATCGAACAGCAATGGAGAACCCAACCATGAAAGAATTATTAGTTGCTATTGCACAGGGGCTTGTCGATGACAAGGATGCAGTTGTGGTTACGGTTGATGAGCCGAATGAAGAAGGCATCACTGTATACCGTCTTCATGTCGCATCAGACGACATGGGTCGTGTGATCGGCAAACAAGGAAGGATCGCAAAAGCGATTCGGGTTGTGATGCGCGCCGGCGCAAGCCGGAATAATGAAAAGGTCGCTGTCGAAATAGACTGACCGTGGGTATTAAAACGTCCCGGTTCAGGGCTGCAAAGGTCCTGGGCCGGGACGTTTTATTTGCTGTTTCAATTTATTTCGTCATAGAGTCAAAACATGAATTTCAAGGGAGCTTATTCGTATGACCACATTTTTGGAGCTGACACACAGGACTTTAGTGATTTATTTTTTCGATTTGATAAACACCCGACGCTAAAACACATTCCTGTTTGTTATCTGAAAACTCATAGCCGTTCGGCAGTTTGATCATACCATGGACTGTTTCAGGAACAGATATCTGCAGCTGAATGTTTTTTTCTGTTCTTGTCCACTCGACGCTCAGATGCCCGGCCGGCATAACGTGATCAGCTTTGACATGATTCAACTTTTCAACAAAGCATGGTGCGATATTGACCTCACGCGCATCATGCCCTGCGGGGTTGATCCTGATCCCTGCAAGATAAATGTAAAACCAGGCTGAAATATCTCCCCAGAAGTGATGATTGAGCGATTCGACCGGATAGCCGTCCGGTGACAAAAAGAAATTTTCCCACAGTGTCGTCGCTCCCATTTCAATCCAGTTCCCGTAAGAGGGGTAGTCACGGCGGGTTATCATCTCTAAGGCCAGCTCTGTACAACCGTTGTCGGCAAGCACACGAAACAGTACCCGTCCGCCCAAAACGCCAACCTTCATATGCCCATCGTTTTTGTCTATCATTTCCAGCAGGCGCGCAAAGGCCTCTTTTCGTTCAGTTTCCTCAAACATTCCATAGTACAACGCCATGGCCTGTGCAGTTTGTGTGTTTCCCTTCACAATCCTTGTGTCATGATCGATCAGGTGCTTTTTGACAGCAGCGGTGATTCTGTTTTCAAAAGCTTTTGCATACTGTTGTTCTTTCTCCGCACCCAGTACGCCGTAGATGAATGCAGCTTTTTTGGCAATGTCCGCCGTCAAAATGGAATCGGTGACAATAAGCGGCGTATCGGGAGTTCCGTTTGTCTGTCCCACCTGACACCAGTCTCCAAGTCCTATCGCGATCAAATCATTTTCATCAAGACGGCTTTCAAGATACCTCAGATATCGCATCAGCGGCTGAGAAAGCTCCTTTAAAATAGCTGTATCCCCACGATAAAGATAGGTGTAATACGGAAGATAAACAATTACGTTGTCCCACGCCGGGCCGTTTCCCCAATCAAATCCCCATCCGGTAGTAGGAATAATTCCCGGCAGCTGTCCCTTTTCATTGATCGCCTTGTAAATATTCCGCATCCATTCGCGGTAGCTCCTTTCCGGTGTAAGATTCAGGAGCATTTGCTCTGAAGACAGCGCAGCATCTGCTGTCCAGCCATTCTTTTCACGCTGCGGACAGTCGGTAGGAAAATAATAAAAATTTGACAGATCTGATCGTACAGTCGCTTCCTGGAGCCGGTTGACCGTATCATCATCGCAAATAAAGCTGCCGATCTGCCGGATATCAGAACTCATAACCAGATAGGTCAGCAGTTCCGGTACAGCCTGTTCGGCAGTGATACCAGTGACATAAACATAGCGGAAACCGTGATATGTAAAGTGTGGTGTATATGTTTCAGTTTCTTTTCCGGCGCAGTAATAAATATCTTCCTGGTAGTGATCGATTTTTCCATCCCGGTTGAAACGGATGTTGTCAAAAAACGGCTTGCCGTCTTTGAGCATTTCAAAATACCCAAGCCAGATTTTTTGGCCTGCTTTACTGTTTTTGATATGGAGCCGACACAGACCCGCATTATTCAGACCAAAATCATAGACATATCCCTCATCGCATGGAGTCACGGAGACCGGCCTGCGTTCCTCTCGCTTCACAATCGGTTCGGCCTCACACTGGCGTACTTCTCCGTTTGGCGTCTGTGCGGTCAGTGCTGTCTGCCATGCACTGTCATCAAACTCCGGCTCATCCCAGCCTGCCGTTTCAAGCCGTGCATCGTAATACTCACCGTAATACAGATCGTCAAACAATATCGGCGACGGAGCTGTTTTTACAGTGGTATCTGAAACCACTGTTTCGGTATCCCCGTCTGCATATTCGATATTTAGTTCAAAGCATAGCTTAGGCGAGCTTCTCCATGGTGCTTTATCGAAATCCCAAACATAGGCACCCAGCGCATTCTGCATCCCGTTGCCGAGCAGGACAGCGATAACATTTTTCCCTGGAATCAGGCGGTCTGTAATGTCATAGGAATCAAAATACACAAGATCTTCCGGATTGCTGCGGTAAGGCGCCAGATACCCTTTGGTAATATTTTTCCCATTGACATGCAGCTCATAAAAGCCAAGCCCTGTAATCTGCAGTATCGCTTGTCTTATTTCGCCTGTAACCATGAAGTCCTTTCTGAAATACGGTGCCGGAACATGCTTCTCTAAAGTACAGTATTCTTTTCCTGCACAGATATAGCCATTGTGCTTCAACGTAATCACTCCATTTCTTCTGCCGTCAGTAACATTAAAATCCAGTGGCTCGAATTGATAAATCGCTGTCGCTATTTTACCACAATCAAGAGGGGGTGTCTACTGATTTTGACCAAATAATATAAAAAATTTGGATGTCCGCAATACTGGATGCGTCATTGTTGTTCGAATGCTTTAACCTGCAAGTTTGATTAATTTCGTGTATAATCAGGAGTAAAATAGGAATGATTTATGCAAACTGTCACTGACGGCGGCGGTGTAAGATGGGCATGCACAGTAACGGTGAAATCAAGAGTCAGTGTAGAATCTGTCACTGTTTGTCCGCAGACTCAAATGATAAATGTAGGAGAATCAATATATTTAAGTGCAACGGTCTGTCCGACGAATGCAACTACTAAATCTGTGACTTGGTGCAGCAGCGATGAAAGCGTTGCGACCGTAGGTATATATACAGGAAAAGTAACTGCTAAAAAGGCGGGGTCGACCGTTATTACAGCTGTAAGTGTAGACGGAGGTCATTTCGGTTCAATTGACACTTACTGTTATAATTGATACTGTCACGATTAAAAAAGATGGGGCTTTTAACAAAGTTGTTTTTGAAAGTACTGGAAGAGTTTGGCATTGCATTAATCAAGATATGATTTATGATGAAGACTATATGTATAATACGATACTAAGTCAACGTTCTAATTATAATTTTTTCACTTATTACAACGAAAACGATCCGCTTTTGTCCAACACTACGCCAAAGGAGTATACAGATGATGAAATTAAACTTCTATATGCAATTGATCCTTATGGTGTAGCAAATTATGTTCAGAGATATGCAGGTGAACTTTTTTATGAAGATGGTTTGGAAGGTGTTTTGGGGTACAAGGATTATGTTTTCAAATTGTTATTCAAAAGAGAGCCAAAGTATTTCGCACGAACATTGACTGGTAGCTGGTATGAAACGACTGATAAGAGCAATTTATCGGCTGTTATATCGGAGTCAGAAGAAATATTTGGTATGCATCCGATTTATGATGCGTTAACAATACTTGCTCTTTGCGGTTTTGTGCTTGAGATCGCAGGCATTGTTTTTTCCACATCTTTTTTTACAACAGGAGCTATTAAGACCTGCATTGGAAATGTTTGTAAAACATGTGTTAGAGTTTTGTCAGTTGGAGAAGCAATCGTAAAAAATGAACTTATATCTTATACATCCAACTCAATTATAGAATCTGCATTTGAAAAAACTGATTTAGCATGGGCATATAAATTTGTCTCTATATATGATAATTTGCAGGAGATAGCAGACAGTATTGTTGCTGAACCTAATTATTACAATGAGATACTAAATTATTGTGCTCATGATACAGGATATGCAATTTATGTCGAATTGAAAAATGGCGCGAAACAAACAATTGAAGACATTTACGATGCCATGGGCAATCATTAAGAGCCGCTAAAAATTTCGTGGGTAACAGTTTGCTACCCACGAAATTTTTCACCTGTTTTGTTTTTGAAAGTCAAACATTTTCAAATTATAAGCCATGATTATTTTTTTCCCATTTAAACTGACCAATATAAATTGATCATTTAAATTTGAAGAGTTAAAAATACCTTTTTCATCCATAGAATACAATAAAGACCACTTATAGTTCATTTTAGCAGGAATGTTGAACTTATGACACACAGCAAAATTTAAAGCATATGGCCTGTATCCAGTCCATCCTGTAGTTCCCGGGTGTCCCCCGCCCTCTTTTTTGCCAACCAAAGTATCTGTTTTTATGATAAACCCAAGTTTGTGAACTTTATAAATCAGTATCAAAAGATATGTTAGGCACAGCAAAAAAGCAGTTGTCAGCACAATCAATAAAATCAATAAAATAAAACCGATTTTAACAGTTACATTGATACTCCTTAAAAACAGAATAACAAATGTACCTATTAAGAGCAAGAAAATATAAGCAACCACACTTCCTGCGATATCTCCCAATAATAGAGGCAATATATCACTTTTCATTTTTTCCTTTGTTAAAATTTCTTTTTTCATATAAACTCCAATCATTTCTGTGCTATCAACTGATATTCCTTTTTCAGAGCGGTATCTTCCCAGCCGTTTGTGCCTTTTTTGTAATAAATAGTTGCATTAGTGCCAAATGGCTGTTTGCCAAGTTCTTTGGGAGCGTCTCCTAAAAAAGTAACTTTTTCCAGATGGTCGTGAAATGTATATTCGCTGATTTCTTCCACGCTTGCAGGAATTGTTAATTCTTTAAGTGTCGCACCCCAAAACGAGGCGTAGGCGCCAAATTTCTTAATTCCGTCTTCTAAAATCAATTCTTCTATCGGGCAGCTTAAAAATGCTTCCATTCCCATTTGATTCATGTTTTTAGGAATCAATACTTTTTTAAGTGAGCTGCAGCTTGAAAAAGCTTGGTGCCCTAGCTTTTCCAGTTTTTGGGGCAAAACAATTTCAGCCAGTAAAGTACACTTGTAAAAAGCCTGCTCCATAATTTCGGTAACATTATCCCCGAATATAACCACTTTTAAAGAATCGCAATATGCAAATGCGTGATCCCAGATCTGAGTGACTGTAGATGGGATGATCACTTTTTTAATGCTCTTATTCTGAAATGCACAGCTAAAAATCGTTGTGACATTTTTGCCCTCTATTTTTTCAGGTATGACAACGGTTTTGTCTGTTCCAATGTATTCTGTTATTGCCGCCGCTTCTTCATTAACAGAGTACTTAAAATCCGAAGCGGACGTTTCCTGTCCCTGATTGGTACCGCTTTCAGACTGAGCGGCAGAGCCAATTTCATCGGGTGCTTTACCGCATCCGGTGAAACAAAGTACAATGGTAACAACCAGAATGAGAGCGAAAGAAAATGCCTTTTTCATACAGATGCCACCTTTCTATATTAATTATATATACGTTTATGATACAACAGGATGCTAATAATGTAAATACTTATGCAGTATTTCATATTGAATTTTCATAAAAGGAGCGACAATTGACATGAAACGATTCAGAAAATTGCTATGTATGATGATTCCTCTTGCGCTGTTGACCGGCTGTACACCTTCTGTATCAATATTGGAGATACAAAAGCCGGAAGCAGATCTGACCTAAAAAAACGCTTTACAGTGATACCATTTACTACATTGTTGCAGAAGTGCCGGAAAACTGGGAAGAAAAAGGAGATTTT
>CALXBC010000008.1 GCA_944386455.1 uncultured Clostridia bacterium
TGTTTACCGATACCGCGCCTGTGTTGTGGCAGTTTGTGATAGTGCTATCACCTGCATACCCCGCAATTCCGCCTACATGGACATTGATATATTGAGATGGTTCGCCGCCAGCAGTTACCAATACGACCCCTGTATTGTAGCAATTTGTAATGGTGCCACCAACTGAAGAAACCGCGACTTTACTTATACACCCCGCAATTCCGCCTACGTAGGCAGAGGCATATTGAACGGTTACTGACACCGCTCCTGTGTTGTAGCAGTTTGTAATAGTGCTATCACCTGCATACCCCGCGATCCCGCCTACGTAGGCGGAGGTGTATTGAACGGTTACCGACACCGCTCCTGTGTTGTAGCAGTTTGTAATAGTGCTATCACCTGCACTCCCCGCAATTCCGCCCACATAAGTAGCACCATATTGAGAAGTATCAACGGCTGCCGACACCGTACCCGTATTATAGCAATTTGTGATAGTGCCATTATCTGCCCGCCCTACGATTCCGCCTGCATAAGCATCGATAGAAGAGGAGACAGATATACTGCCGTTTAACATCCCCAAATTCTTGATTATTCCTTGACTGTATCCAAATAGTCCTGCACATGCAAGTTCGTCAGTTGTGCGTATGTCCACATACAGACCTTTGATTGTATGACCGTTTCCATCAAGCACACCGGTAAAAGAGGAATCGTAATCTGATCCGATCGGGTTCCATCCGGCTCCGTTATTGTAAAATTTTCCACCTTCGGTATAGTCAGCTTCAGTAAAAACAATATCGTTTGTCAGATAGTAATAACCGTCCAATGGATATTCATTCCCTATCATATTCAGTTCTTCGGGCGTAGAAATACTAATGGCATTTTCCGGCTTTGCAACTGTGACAGTGCAGGATACAGATTTTTCTCCTCGCGCCGCAGTTGCGGTGATCACTGCTTTCCCTTCTGAACATGCAGTGACAACGCCGTTTTCAACTATTGCAACCGATTTATCCGATGTTGTCCATTGTAGCTGCTTTATAGACGGAACAGTTTCCCCGAAATCGGGCGTTAATGTCGCTGCTTCGCCAAAAACCAGCGATAAAGCATTTGGCATAGTCAATTCCGTAACTGGAACATAGGTGAGACTTTCCATTTTCAAGTGCGGATAATCAAACATCTCCCAAGTGTTTTCGAAATCGAATCTATAATAGGTGGACTGATGCCGCATCAGTTCATATGACAGACCGTCGCGAATATTGCCCTGTTCCTGATAATAGCAGTGCTCGACTGATCCAGCGCCTTCGTTTTTTCCCAAAATACCTCTATTTTGGTAAGCGGAAACACTACCGGTATTATAACAGGTGCTGATTACTCTGTGATAAAACTCCCCCTCTTTCTCAACACCTACCACATTGCCCCCGGCAATACCTCCGGCATAGGAATAATAAGAATCGTTGGAACCGGAAACACTACCGGTATTATAGCAGTTGCTGATTGCGCCGATGTTTCCTCCGGCAACACCTCCGGCATAGGACTCGACAGAGGAATCGGAAGAGAAGGCGGATACACTGCCGGTATTGTAGCAGATACTGATTATGCTGATGTTTCCTCCGGCAATACCTCCGGCATAAGGATGAGAAGTGGCAGAGGAAACGGAAACACTGCCGGTATTATAACAGTAACTGATTGTTCCACCCTCGTTATATCCTGCAATTCCTCCCGCATAGGCATAGGCAGAGGTAGAAGCAGCGGTAGAGGAAACATTACCGGTGTTATAACAGTTGCTGATTGTCCCACTGCTACCTCCCGCGATCCCTCCTGCATAGGAATCGGAAGAGGAAACACTTCCGTCCAACATTCCCAGATTCTTAATCGTACCACGTACATATCCAAACAAGCCAGCATAGACTACTTCGCTTTGAGTCTTGATGTCCACAAATAATTTTTTTATGGCATATCCATCTCCGTCAAACACACCAGTAAACGCAGACTTTTCATCTACTCCAATCGGTTCCCAACCTTGCCCGTCATTATAAAACTCTCCGCCCTCGGCAAAATCCGCCTCGGTAAATTCAATATCCGCCACCATCTTAAAATGGGCGTCCAAATAATTGCGCACGTTATTAAGGTGTGTTTTGTTGGAAATCAAATATGGATTTTCTTCCGTACCGTTTCCTCCTAAAAACTCAGTAGTGTTTTCGGTTAATGCAGTGACAACGTTGTCAATCCCTTGGGCGCATACGGTCAGCAGCTGTACGGGTATCATTGTGAAAATCAACGCGGCGGATAATATGTAAGAAAAAAAGCGTTTTTTTCTCTGTTTATTATTCATTCTTCTCTACCTCCGTTTTGTTTTCCATGAGCAATATAATGATAAAAGAATGCAAACGAATAACTTTTGCAAGTCAAAACGTCCCCAACCCTATATAACACAAGACTTTTCGATCCCCAGTTAAAACAAAATATATTTTTATTCACACATTATTTACTTTCATTATAAAACCCACATTTCGTTCTGTCAACGATTATCACTTTTTTCTTCCATATATTTCCATCTTCTTATTAAAATAAAAATAAGGGGATGAGAAACATATGCTATTTCACGAAATTTTGCGATTGCTGATAGAAGAACGTGGGTTAACCCAAAAACAGACGGCAAAGGATTTACATATACCAGTTTCTACTATGGGCGGATATGTACAGGGAACCAGCGAACCGGATTTTGCAACCTTAAATTTGCAACCTTAAAACTGTTGGCAGAATATTTTGATGTGTCGACCGATTACCTGCTGAATGTCAGATCGGGAAAATCCAAAACGCATGAAGAAGATGAAATTCTCCGTATTTTCCGTTCCCTTACTCCCGAACAAAAGATATTATATCTAGAGCAGGGCAAAGTCTATCTGAAATTCAATCAAAAAGAACAGCTAAAATTATCAAAATCGACTTTGGAAAGCAAAAATAACGCGGGATAAGAAATATGCACGCATAAAAATGCCATTCGCTCGTAGCAGAACGAATGGCATTTCAATATTTTAAATTTTATCGTTGATTCACAGGGATCTGATTGATTGCAAATAATGCGTAGCACAAAACAGGAATTACAAGATCATGAGATATGATATCTATTCCTTGTTTCAGTTTTCCTATTTTATCTCCTTTTCTAAAGCTCAGGCATCTGTTTACCACTAAAAAAATTGTTCCCAGCGCCATGAAGATAACGATTGTCCAAGTATTGATAAAATTTGGGACTGCAACATTCAGAACCACAAATATCATCGCTATAAAACATGATTGTGCAAAACCGTTCCATATATTTTGAAATTTATAATCAGAATCCCGGCAGGGACAGGACGTCATCTCCGTAAACCGCGCTGACCCCGTCGTTGACAAAGTAGTCTTCCACGCCGTAGATAACTTTAAAATCCCCGCCTTTTTTCGGATTTTGTCCACAGTCTTTACCGCCTCCGGATACGCCTGCACCACACCGTGGTCTGTGACAACGACGGCCGGATGCTATCACCGGGCGGCATGGTTTATAATATCAGTCACGGAGGTCACGTCGTCCATGGCGGACATTTTGGTATGTACATGTAGTTCTACCCGTTCCTTATCCATCGCTTTCGCTCCTTGTATTTAAGCCAACAATATCAATAACTCTCGTTATGAGCGTGTCGAAAAAGCCGACACGCTCTCGGGGGACAAACACAATCACTGCGGCAAAGCCTTGTTCTGCGTTTTTCCCCCGACTCCCCCTTTTCAGTCAAAAACCGGCTCCGCAGGAGGCTTCGCCTCCGCTCACCGCCGGTTTTCTATCAAAGAGCCACTCCGGCGGCGCATGTCCGCCTGCGTGACGATTTTTTATTTTTTTACCCTTTTTTCGACAGACTGTAACTCTCGTTATGTTTCCCAGTATATTCTGAATTTGTTTTCACCCGCTCATAATCCACAGAAATTCCCTGCTGTTTCGCCCAGCTGTCAATAGCACGAAGCAGCGGCATATTTTTTTCCAGCGGCTTTTGACCGACTTGGTATATACGGCGAATCTTTCCATTCGCACAAACAAGCACAGCAATATATAACTGTTCCTGACGGATACCGACTGCAAAATAATCCGTTGAAATATCGGACGTCGGCAGCAATGCTCCCCACGGAGTCAGCCCCATGCACAAATGGTTTAGCACACGCCGGCTTTCTTCTACGTTGCTCAGCAATTGAAAATGATAGCTTTCTATCATGCAGTTTTGGATCTGCGGTTTCGTTAAAAACAGATAATTCGTATCACCGCTTGCTAATTCTTCCGCAAGCGGCTCCATGCCTTTTGCGCCGCAATATTTTCTTTCCGGTATATAATGGGATATCCCGGTAAAAAATTGCTTCTGCTTGGCATCCGAAAGCAACAGTACCGTTCCTGCTATGGTTTTCAATCGATGGACCAGACCGTGCCCTTCTAATTGTAGAATAAACTGCAGTACGGTTGCTTCGCCTCTTGCTGCGGCCAACCGCAACAAAAAGGTGGCGATCCCCGGCATCCTGTGGATTGCCGCTAAAAGACTATAAATGTACGGAGAATTCAGAACCTGAACCAGATTTTCGATGCTAAAGGGTAGCATCAGGATTTCATTTGCATAAAACAGTAAGGCGGGATTTGCATAAATAACCTGCTTTACCCCCGGGTGATCAGGAAGACGGCTCATCCGAAACGCCGACTCCAGGTTTTGAATATGGTGAAGGCGCTTCGCTGTTTCCAAAAAATCCGCCTCAACTCCGGAGCCACAAAACGGAATGGCATCATAAAAAGAACGAGGAAACCCCAAAAAACGATTAAATAGAATCAGCTTTTCCAAAGTCACCTCGTCTGGAGAGAACGGAAAGTTACCGGCTTTTTTCTGAAATATATCGATTAAAGCGACCCTCAACGGTGTATCGGAATTGATTTGGATTTTCATGGCATATTCATCCAGAGGGTTCTTTACAAAAGTAGCCTCTCTTTCAGCGGCTGGCTCATCTTCTGTTTCTCTCCAAAAGATTCTTCCCGTTTCATGATTGAATGTAAGCTCCAAAAAAATCGGAAAGCGCTTTCTCTGATATCCTTTTTCCCGGCGTACCGGTACTGGCGTAACATCATTCGGATCCATCCTTTGGGTAATAACGGTTTTTGTCTCATCGCTTCGAAGCGTATAGCGCATAATCGCATTTGACGCCTTTGCCGAGAAACCGCAGTGGGAGCAGCCCAGAGTAACCCCCGCACTGGGCGGTGTTATAAACGCAAACAACTGACCGTCAACAGGTTCCGGAAACCCGTAAGGCGGAACTTCCAACAAAATCCGGTTATGCCATTGGATTTCATAGTCGGTATGATGCGGAAGAAAAATGGCGTCGGTTAAACGAAACGTCTTTCCGCAATGCGGACATTCGTACATCTGACGATAGAGTACCACCGTTCCGTCTTTTCGTTCAGCGAGATAATGAAAATCATTGTCCGGCCGAGTATCCGTTTCCGCTGTCAAATTTTCTTCCCGCTCCCAAAACAATCGATGACCTTTATACGGGATTTCAAGTACTCGCGCATTCGATAAAGTAGAATCTTTTCCTATATTCATAGCTGCAGTTTCTCCTCATCCTGTAAAATTATAATTTTTCTGTCCGGCAGTAATTTTCTAAAACGTTCCGGCATTTCTCCGTGGATCGGGATTAGACCACGTTTTGGGCAGACTGTTTGACAGAGCCGTACCAAGTCTTGTGGTCTGGCATGGCCACTCGTATGAAGATGAATGGGATGATAAGGTTCAATAAAAGCGGCCAGTGCTTCGTTTCTGGTATTCCCTTTCAAATATCCGTCCCACATTGAATAAATCACCCGGCTTCTGCCTTGATAGCGCTGAAGCAGTTGGAAATATACAGCGCCCTGCCGGATGATCATACAAAATCCCTGTTTTTCCATCCGTTCATCTAAATTGGGAGCATAGCTGTATAAGTGCTGAAAATCATAAAATTTGCTGTACTTTGCATGATACATCCGCACAAGTCTCAACTGTTCTTTTTGATACTGGTCACACAGAAAAAGCCGTCCCGGCGGATTGGCATGGTAAAAAGCTGCAATTCGGTCGATATTGGTACTGGAGCAAAAAACAAAGACATAGGGACATCCTTGCATAAGGATTTTGGCTTTATGCTGCAGTTCCCGTTCCGTAATAAACTGAGCAGTTTCCCGAGAAAGGGTGGTACCTTCGCAAATCAGATAATCAATGTCCGATGCATACCGACCAAGCATATGCAAGGACTTCCCACCCCGAAATCCGTGCAAGCGGAAATCACCCGTATGCAAAATCCGCTTTCCCTCTGCCTCGATAATAAACATATAGGCGTCAAAGGCGGAATGATCGATCATCAGCGGCATGACAGAAATATCTCCGATCCGGACGGTATCCAATGGCATAAAGGAATGAATGCTCTCGATCAAGGGTAAATTTGCGCTGTGAACACGCTGTGCATAATTTAGGTACAGCGCCTTTGCGGTTTTTCCCATATAGATCGGCAGTTCTGGCAAAACTTCTCCCAGCCGCCCTACATGATCGCCGTGATAATGCGTGAGGAATAAAGCACTTTGCGATCCATCCGAGACGGTCAGGCCAGCGATTGGAAAGGAAGCCTCCTGAGATGCATTGCCAGGAAGATTCGAACCGAAATCTATAAATACCTTGGCACGGTTTGAGTCGATTTCCGTCACACAACCGCCAATCTGATGAGTGCCGCGGTGAATTATAATCTGCATGGCTCTATACCGACTATCTTGTCACTGTCATCGCTTTCAAGGGTGGCAATAAAGCATTCTACATCTAGCTTTTTCATCAAATCCACAAGGGCTTTGGAATCTTTTTTCAGTTTTCCGCAGATTGCAGGAGCGGGCTGTTCAAAAAGAATGATCGCCTTTTTCAGTTTTATGGCTCCTTTTGCGGCGGAGTGGAACAAAAAGTGTTCACTGTTATTGCCGCCCAGCTGCTTCCAGTAGGTATAAATTTCCATAATCGCCCGCAAAGGGTGCTCCGTGCTGTCCGGAACCTTTAACTCTAAAAGATAAGCCGTGTCTCCGTTGCGGGAAAGCAGATCCACTTTTCCCATCCCTTCACAGCCCTTACGATTGTGTTTTAACGGCACCTGATAATCTACAATCGTTCCTATCAATGGCAGCGTACGCCCCATACACATTTTGCACATCCATTCTTCTTTACGAAAATTGGGCGCTGATTTTGCCTTTTCATAGGCTTCCGGATTAAATGGATACTTGTGAGATGATACTTGATAATCATCGCGGCTGCTTTCTGCGTACTCCCCATTAATAATCTCTGACAAATTGGCGGAAATTTGCTCCAGCACGGCAGGAGCAGTGCTTACTTTAATCATCTTATAAAGCGAATTGACATCCAGTTTTCCCGTGAGTGCCATAAATTACTCCTCCTTTGCTTTGATAAAATAAGTAGCGGTTTTTACACCGAAGTGTGTGTGCATGGAAACCGACACATTTTTTTGCGCAGGATATCCAAGTGCTTTTTTAAACACCATTCCCCAAAACGCACCGATACTCTTTTTTTCAAACAGCGGCAAAATAGCCCTGTCATTCCCGGTCAGTTGCTTAAAATCCTCGGTGTAATAGGTCAAAAAGGTCTTAACAGGAGGAATACAAAACAAATCATTACAAAAAATAATATGAGACAGCAGCTCTTGATCGCGTACTGCCGCCATGCACTGATCCCAATACGGCTTATATTCGGGATTCATCTGAAATTCTTTGAAGTGTGTGTAAACTTGAGAAAATTCGTTTTCAACAATTTTTGCAACTGTATTCATAATACCACCATATACATATGTAAAATTAACATATGTAGATAATATCATGTTTTTAATAATCTGTCAACAGGTAAAATAATAGTATTCTGAAAAAATAATAGAATTTATCGCTCTACGAAGAAGTATTGCTTTTATATAAAGATAGTATCGAACGAATTAAAAAATCTGCATATCATCAAAAAAGCATCAAAAGGCGCTGGGAGGTGTTCCTCGGGTTTCAAAGCGCTTCAACACTGCGAATACTTTACTGTTACATGTCTGCCAATTATTTTTCACATCCACTCCAAAACCGCGTGCCGAGGGTTCAAGTCCTTCTGCCCCTGCCAGTGAAAAAGACACGGAAAGCCTTGATTTTACAAGGTTACGATAAAGATACCTTTGTATTTATCGGTATCAGAGGACAGGAAGTGCGTAAGCACTGCCTGTCCTTTGGTATTTCTACACTTCTCCCACGATACCGATATGGGTGAAGTAGATGTCGATTTGCTGCTCCGAATGTCGTTTGTACCGTTCACTGCGCTCATGGATAACAATCTTGGATATAAAGGTGTGCAGGATTTCCGGCGTCAGTTCTGTAATGCGGGTGTACTTCTTTGCAAGGGTTATGAATTTGTCCACATTGCTTACCGACTCGGTAAGCTGCCCGATTTCTTCATCCAGCTCCGGCAGACGAAGATTAAGCGCTTTCTGCTCGTCCGTATAGCCGTCAGCCAGCATACGGAACTGTTCGTTGTTGATTCGCCCGAGCACATTGTCTTCATACAAACGTTTGAACAAGGCGTTCAATTCTACTTTTCGCTTGGTAAGCCTGTCATGTTCCATTTGCTTTGCTGTCAGCTCCTTCCGGTTTTCGGAGGAACTTTTTTGGTTGATATATTCCGCAAATTCCTGTTCCCTGCTTCTTGCCGCATAAGTTACCCGCCGTAACTCTTCCAGCAGGATTTGGTCGAGAACGACTTCTCGGATTCGGTGGGGTGTGCATTTTTCCTTGACATTGTTCCGATAGTGAGAACAGTTATCATAATCATGTAGAAGTTTTTCCTGAGAAAGCTGTCAAAAAGGCTGTCAGAACGCCAATGAAAGCAAAACAGTCTATGCGGCTCCATCTTGCAGCATTTGTTTCGCGCTGCTGAGTGCCGCTGTGAACTCGCCCTTACCTTCGTCTTCATACATCGTTTTTTTCCGCCTCCATGCTTTCGTTTTCTTTACACAATTGCCGAAACCTTTCCGTCACAGCATCTTTTTCTTTTACTCCCATATAATCACCTCAAATATATTGTGTATGGGTTTATTCGCGACTGCGTATACGCATATGCGTTATTTTTTAATCAGTGATATATAAATAAGAAAATAAAATCCGGTAAAAATAAAAAAGCGACAGCCAAACGTCGCTTTCAGTTATATTGGAAAGGATGGATTAAAAATGGCGCAAAAAAAATCCAGTCATCGTAAAACACATATAAGCTATGACAAAAACGGCAGATATGACCCGCAGTATCATACAAACCAGTCTGTTTCAAAAAAAGTGAATCAAATCATCTCTATGGCAAATTATGACACAGACCCGTTGGGCAGTTATACTGGTCTGCCTGAAAATAATCAGGAAATCCCCACACAGGATGCTGATGATCTATAAAAAACGTGTATATTTATCCAGCCAGTCACTGGCTGGATATTTTTTGACATTATTTGCAGAAAGTACTTGCATTTCCAGAAAGTCAGTGATACAATATATTGTGTCATATATTCGGATGAATACAATATATTGATATGTAGAAAGGATGGTTCCCATGCAGATAACAGAAAATGCACGGCTTGTTCTGGAGCGGCGTTATTTAATCAAAAACGAAAAAGGAGAGGTCGTCGAAACGGTAGATGGTCTGTTTCGGCGTGTTTCTTCCGCAATTGCGGCGGCTGATCAAAATTTTGACAAAGCAGCAGATATTAAAGCCACAGCAGAATCGTTTTATCAAATGCTTACCAATCTGGAATTTCTTCCCAATTCCCCAACTCTGATGAACGCTGGCAGGCCGCTGGGACAATTGTCCGCCTGCTTTGTCCTGCCTGTCGAGGACAGCATGGAAGGGATATTTGAAACAATAAAACGTGCTGCGCTGATCCATAAATCCGGCGGCGGAACCGGTTTTTCCTTTTCCCGTCTGCGTCCGAAAGGCGCGCCTGTCAATACCACCGGCGGCGTCGCGTCCGGCCCGATCAGTTTCATGAAAGTATTCAATATGGCTACTGAAGCCGTAAAGCAGGGCGGTACCCGCCGCGGTGCAAACATGGGGATTCTGCGTGTCGATCACCCCGACATTTTGGAATTTATCGACTGTAAACAGGATTTGACTGAAATCACCAATTTTAATATTTCGGTTGGCATTACGGAAGCATTTATGGAAGCGGTCAAAAGCGGTGCCGATTATGAACTCGTCGATCCGTCCACCAAAAAGGTAACAGGAAAGCTCAATGCTGCTGAGGTATTTGATAAGATCGTTTCCAACGCCTGGAAAACCGGCGAACCTGGAATTATTTTCCTTGACCGTTTGAATCGTGACAATATCGTACCGGAATTTGGAGAAATCGAAAGCACAAACCCTTGCGGAGAACAGCCGCTGCTTCCCTATGAGAGCTGCAATCTCGGCTCTGTCAATCTGGTGGCAATGTTGGAAGAACAGAAAGACGGCAGCTATCGAATCGACTATGACAAGCTGGCCGCCACAGTGGACAAAGCCGTGCATTTTCTGGACAATGTGATCGAGGTCAACAAGTACCCGCTTGAGGAAATCGAGGAAACCACTAAAAAAATCCGCAAAATCGGACTGGGCGTCATGGGCTTTGCCGACATGCTGTTGTATCTCGGCATCCCCTACAACTCTGAAGAAGGCGTTGCGCTTGGAGAAAAGATCATGTCGTTTATCACGGCCCGCGCCAGAAAAATGAGTCAGAAACTAGCACAAACGCGCGGCGCATTTCCGTTGTTTGAATCCAGTACTCTCAAAGATGGTGCGCCCGTCCGCAACGGCACTGTTACAACAATTGCTCCAACTGGTACCCTTTCTATTATTGCGGGAGTCAGTTCAGGCATCGAGCCTGTCTTTGCATATGTCTTTATCCGCAACGTGATGGACTCTACAAAAATGGTGGAAGTCAATCCGGTTTTAAAACGGGTTTTGGAACAACGCGGACTTTACAGCGATGAATTGATGGAAAAAATCGCTTCTGCAGGCTCTCTGGCTCACATTGAAGAGATTCCGGCAGATATCCGCCGCGTTTTTGTTTCCTCTCATGATATCAGCCCCGACTACCATATCCGGATGCAGGCCGCTTTTCAGCGCCACACTGACAATGCGGTTTCCAAAACGGTCAACTTTGTATCGACTGCTACCAAAGAGGACGTGCGCGAGGTCTATATGAAGGCTTATGAGGATGGCTGCAAGGGGGTCACCATTTACCGTGACGGTTCCCGCGACGGGCAGGTTTTGAACATCAAAAAGGATGAAAAAAAAGCGGCAGATACTGCTGAAAAACAAACTTATCCCCGTGAAATCTCTCCTCGTCCCCGTCCCGCTGTTACCATGGGAATGACCGAACGGATGCGGATCGGCTGCGGGAACCTCTATGTCACTGTCAATTATGATGAAAACGGAATCTGCGAGGTGTTCACCAGTACCGGAAAAGCAGGCGGATGCCCATCTCAGTCTGAAGCAACGGCGCGTTTGGCATCGATTGCCCTGCGCTCCGGAATTTCGGTGGAGGAGATTCTGAATCAGCTGAAAGGAATCCGCTGTCCTTCCACAGTGCGTCAGCAGGGGATGCAGTGTACATCTTGCCCGGATGCAATTGCAAAGGTCATCAAAAAGGTCTATGATATGCAGAAAAACGGCACGCCATTGATTCCGTCACCGGTGATGGGAGAAAGTGCCGGAAAAAAGGAAGAAGTTCAAACCGCATCTAAAGCAATCAAAAATTGCCCCGAATGCGGCGCAGTGTTGGAACATGAAGGCGGCTGTGTCATCTGCCGCAATTGTGGTTACAGTAAATGCAGTTAAAAGCTCCTATATGAAAAAAGGCTTTGAACGGACATCATCCGTTCAAAGCCTTTTTCTTATTCTTTTACTGGCTCCGGCTGGAACGTAAAAGTACCGTCCTCAAACCGAAGTATCAAGCGGTCTCCGGATTTCACCTGACCGCTGAGTAAATATTCCGACAGCTTGTGCTCGATTTTATTGGTAATGGCACGCCGAAGCGGTCTTGCACCATAAATCGGTTCATAGCCTTCTTTCGCAATTTCAGCAACAGCCTCATCAGATACCGTCATGTCGATACCGAGCTGCTTGACTCGTCCAACCAACTGATCCAGCATCTTGGACGCGATCTTTTGGATATCCTCGTCGGTCAGCTTATGGAAGACGATAATGTCATCCACACGGTTGAGGAACTCCGGACGGAAATGCTTTTTCAGTTCGCCCATGACGTCATCCTTAATTTCCTTGTCGTCTTTCATCTGGGCTTCGTGATCCCCAAATCCCAAACTCTTGGTATCGGTGATCATCCGCGCCCCAATGTTGGACGTCATAATGATGACCGCGTTACGGAAATCGACTCTGCGGCCCTGAGAGTCAGTCAAAATGCCGTCTTCCAGGATTTGCAGCAACATGTTGAAAACGTCGGGATGCGCTTTTTCAATCTCGTCAAACAACACGACCGAATACGGATTCTGACGGATTTTCTCCGTCAGCTGACCGCCCTCGTCGTATCCGACATATCCGGGAGGTGAACCGACCATTCGAGATACGCTGTGCTTTTCCATGTATTCGGACATATCCAGCCGTATCATGTTGTTTTCATTTCCGAATAACGCCTCTGCAAGCGCCTTGCACAGCTCGGTCTTGCCGACGCCTGTCGGGCCGAGGAAGATAAAGGAGCCAATCGGCCGCTTGGGGTCTTTCAGGCCAACACGTCCACGACGGATCGCCCGCGCAACAGCCTCCACTGCTTCGTCCTGCCCAATCACACGCTGATGGAGAATATCCTCCATATGGAGCAGACGTTCGCTCTCCTGTTCGGTCAGCTGTTTTACCGGCACCCCGGTCCAACTGGACACGATCTCTGCGATATCCTCCGCAGTGACCTCACCGGAGTTGTGGGCGTTGGTTTCCTTCCACTGCTGTTTTGATTTTTCATATTCTGCATTCAGTTCTTTTTCCTGATCCCGGAACTTCGCCGCCGCTTCAAAATCCTGTGCATTGACCGCAGCCGCTTTCTCTTCGCCTGCTTTTTTGATTTTATCTTCCAGTTCTTTCAGATCCGGCGGAGCAGTAAACGCTTTCAATCTCACTTTAGACGCCGCCTCATCAACCAAGTCGATAGCCTTATCAGGGAGATAACGGTCGGTAATATAACGGGATGACAGCTTAACTGCCGCATTCAAAGCCTCATCCGTGATTTTGATTTTATGATGTGCCTCGTATTTGTCTCTCAACCCAAACAGAATCTTAACCGCATCCTCTTCGCTCGGTTCTGCGACCATAACCGGCTGGAAACGCCGTTCCAATGCGGCATCCTTTTCAATGTGTTTCCGATATTCCTCAATCGTGGTTGCACCAATGATCTGGATCTCGCCTCTGGCCAGCTGCGGCTTGAGTATGTTGGCGGCATCAACCGCCCCCTCCGCTGCCCCGGCTCCAATAATGGTGTGAATTTCGTCGATAAACAGGATGACATTTCCCGCCTTGACAACCTCGTCCAGAGCCCCTTTGATACGCTCCTCAAAATCGCCGCGGTATTTTGCACCCGCCAGCATTGCGGTCAAATCAAGTGAAAAGATCTTTTTATCCTTTAAGGTTTCCGGAACCTCTCCGGAAACGATCTTTTGCGCAAGCCCTTCTGCAATTGCAGTCTTGCCGACACCAGGCTCACCAATCAGACAGGGGTTGTTTTTTGTCCGTCTGGAAAGAATCTGGATCACCCGTTCGATCTCATTCTGCCGTCCGATCACCGGGTCGATTTTATTGTTTTTGGCAAGCTCAGTCAAATCACGGCCGTATTTGGAAAGAATGCCATTTCCGCCTTTGGATTCTTTTCCGCCTGCTCTGCCCTGCGGACTGTCATATCCGTTATCTCCCGACGTTTCGGGATTGCCGATTTCACTGACACACTCGCTGTACAAATCCCGTACATTAACGCCCATTTCCTGCAGGAACAAAACGCCGTAGCTGTCCTGTTCCTTAAGCATGGCCATCAAAATGTGCTCTGTTCCGACATAGGAATGTCCAAGTCGTCTTGATTCTGTAATCGCCATTTCCAGGATTCGCTTTGTCCTCGGGGTAAAATCAGCCGGTGTCACTTGAGATGGCATACCACGGCCAATCGTGGATTCCAGCTTTTCCTGGATCATTTCCTTGGTCACGTTTTTCTTATTCAGCAATGCCGCAGCAACACCGCTGCCCTCCGCCGCGAGTCCATACAGAATGTGCTCGCTGCCGATATAGGTGTGCCCAAGCTGTGAGGACACTGCAATCGCCAGGTTCAAAGCACGGTTTGCTTTTTCGGTAAATCCATCAAACAAAAACATAAACGATCATCCTTTCTGATGTAAATGGTTGTGCATTTTCATTCTTTCAATGCTTCCTGTACTATTTTTGCCCGAAGCTCATCTCGTTCTTCCGCCGTCAGATCGCGTCCTTCTTTCTGACAGAGCGTCGCCCCGCCGATTTGAAACAACAAACAGTTAAACCGCTCAGGTGACAATCTTTGAAATTCAGAGCCGGTTAGGATTCCCCTGGAAATTCCGATTTGGAAATCGGATATCAACTCAAAAAATTCTTCCGTAGAAATCATTTTTGCATATTTCAGTGTGCCAAAGCAGCGATAAATTCGATCCTGAAACCGAGCAGAAGTCACAAGCGCTTTTTGTGCTTCCCGTTCTTTTTCCACAATCTGAGACACAATTTCACGCAGGTTTTTAATCGCCTGCTCTTCCGAAATTCCCAATGTAATCTGATTGGAAATCTGATATAGTGACCCAACCGCTTTGGTTCCCTCACCATAGGTTCCCCGCATCGTCAGTCCCAGCTTCGACAAAGTACCGGACAGCCGGTTGAGCGATCCCGCCTTTTCCAGTGCAGGAATATGCAGCATCACCGATGCGCGCAGTCCTGTTCCCAAATTGCTAGGACAAGCTGTCAGGAATCCCAGCTGACTGTCGAAAGCATAATTCAAGCTGGCGTCAATCGCATCGTCTATCTTACTGGCGACCTCAAGTGCACTGTCCAAATCCAGCCCGCTTGTCATCACCTGAATTCTGATATGATCCTCCTCGTTGACCATGATGCTGATCGACTCATCCTGAGAAAGGACCAGCATCCGTCCGGTTCCGTCCTGGATAAAGTCTGGACTCACAATATGGTTTTCAACCAACGACATTCCCCGATATCCCGTCAATTCATCGCCGCTGAGAAATGAAAGGCTGTTATCCCCTAAATTGATGTTTTCCAGTGACGCTTTGACATCACCAGCTAAGCGGTTCATCTGTTCTTCTGTCATATGTCCGTAAAACGGGTAGTTGGACAGATTCCGCGCCAGGCGTATCCTGGAGCTTATCACGACATCCGGCTCGCTGCCGGGCTTTTCATACCATTTCACCATTGTCCCGCATCCCCTTTTCAATCGCATTGATTTCATCCCGATACTGGGCAGCATGCTCAAAGTCCTGCGTTCTGACTGCCTCTTCCAGCTTTTTCTTCAAACTGTTCAGCTGCGCTTTTTTTCTGGCTTCCTCTCCGGCTGAACGCGGCAGCTTTCCCTGATGGTTCACCCTGCCGTGCAGCTGTTCAATGGTGGGCAAGAGTTCATTTCGAAACGTCGTATAGCAACGGGCGCATCCCATTCTTCCAGTCTCACTGATTGATTTCAGATCGCTGTGGCACTCTGGACACACTTTTCGTTCCAGTGAAGGAGCCGAACCAGAAGAGACACTCCCAAGCAGCCCGCCAAACATATCACCAATATTGAAGTGAAAGCCGTGAAACAAGTTGTTCAGTCCCATCTGCTCTGCGCATTGCGCACACACATGATAAACTGTGGTTTTTCCGTTAATTGTCTGTTTAAAATGGGAAGTAGCTTCCCGCTGGCCGCATTTTTCACACAGCATAAATCTATCATCCTTTCTTAGTCTTTACATGAAATTCAACAGCATGGATTTCAAAATATTTGCCCGCACCCGTCCTCTGGTTTCCGGTGCCAGTTCCCTCAACACATTGTCTGTGAGTGCCGCCAATACTATTTTAGCCTCTTTCATCGAAATAATATTGTCGGAACAAAGATTCTGCAAAATGATCCTTACTGAATGTTCATCAATACTGCTTCCAATCGAGTTGATCAAGTGCATGAGAATCTGTTTTCCATCATTTCCAACGCGAACGATCTGAATAAAACCACCGCCGCCGCGCTTGCTCTGGACGATATATCCCTGCTCCGGCGTAAAACGGGATGTAATCACATAATTGATCTGGCTTGGAACACATCCTATTTTTCCCGCGAATTCATTTCGATTGATCCGTGCTGTCCCATGATGTTCATCCAGCATTTCCTGGATCGCCTGTGCAATAATATCTGTGATGTTCATTTCCGATCCTGTACATCCCTTTCTATGTAATTTGACTTTGACTTTCTTTGACTTTCTGAATTTTATTATATACCGAATTTTTATAAAGTCAAAGTCAGTTAAAGTCAAATCATAATGTTTTTCGCTTATATTTTTAAAATACCCGTTTCATGCTCTTTATTTCTAATGTTTTCTCTTTATTTCGCTTTATTTTAAAATTTAAATTTCTTTGAGGAACCGAATTGTATTTTCCGGCATAAGATGGGATTGTAATCAGGAAAACCTGTTACAAATCATGACAATCCAATTAAGGAGGATTTCACTATGGGCTGTGGTAATAACTTTTTCGGCGGTAACTGCACTTGGATACTTATTCTGATTTTGGTACTGGTTTGCTGCTGCGGCAATAACAATGCTGCTCTGGCAAACAACGACTGTGGCTGTGGCTGCGGCTGCTAATTTCTCAGCAAAGTAAAAAGGCCTTTCCGGTATTAAACCGGAAAGGCCTTTTTGTCTATTTTCCCTGTTTGAGCATTTCCTCCGCATTCTTAAGCGTGAGCTCTGTAATATGATCTGTTCCGATGATCCGTGCGATTTCCCGCTTTCTGCCCTCAAAATCAAGCTTATGCACATTGGTAAAGGTCTGATCCTGTACAAATTCCTTTCGGATCAAAAAGTGCGTATCCGCAAGCGCCGCAATCTGAGCCAAATGGGTCACGCAAATAATCTGCCTGTGACGGGCAACATCTTTGAGCTTCAGCCCCACTTTTTGAGCAGCACGGCCGCTGATGCCGGTATCTACCTCATCAAAAATCAATGTCGGCACCTCATCACGGTCAGCCAGTACATTTTTGATTGCCAGCATAATTCTGGACAGTTCTCCGCCGGATGCAATTTTAGAAAGCGGCTTTGGCGGCTCTCCCGGATTCGTGGAAATAAAAAATTCCACTGCATCTCTGCCGCCGGAGCGCAGCTTTGTCTCCTGAAAATCAACCGCAAGTCTGACATTGGGCATGTCCAAAAAACGCAATTCTTCTCCGATTTCATATACCAACCGCTCAGCAGCAGCTTTTCGATGTGCGGTCAGACGATCTGCATATTTTCTTGCCTCTCTAAGCGCTTCTTTTTCTGCTGCCTTCCATTCTGCCAGACGCTCTTCCGACATTGTAATGCTGTCCAGTTCTCTTTCTGCTTCTTCCAAATAATGCAGAATATCGGCAATAGAATCTCCATATTTTCTTTTGAGCTTATAGATCAGATCAAGCCGTTCCTCGATTTCATCTAACTGACGCGGACTATAATCCATCTCCTGGAGCGTGCTGCTGATCTCCTGAGAAATATCTTCGATTTGATAAGATAAATCCGTCAGTCTGCTGCTGATCCCAGTAAGTCCGCTGTCAAATTCCGCTGCTGCAGACAACGCCTGCACTGCTTCGGAAAGCTGATCGGCTGCTCCTGTTGCTTCCTCATTTCCAAACAAGCATTCATAGGCAGTCTGGAGCTGTTCCAATATATTGCTATAGTTAAGCAGCACTTTCCTGTCGTTTTCCAGCTGCTCATCTTCTCCAAGCTGAAGCTTTGCGGCTCTGATCTCCTGAATCTGGTAGGACAGCAGGTCGATTCGCCGCTCCTTTTCCGACTCGCTAGTATCAAGCGCAACAATCTGCCGATGAATTTCCAGCAGGTGCCGATAAGCCGTCCGATATTCCTCCAAAAGCGGCGCCGTCTCTCCAAACGCATCCAGAATATCAATGTGCTTGTCCGGCCGCAAAAGGATCTGGTTATCATGCTGCCCATGAATGTTAATCAACAAACTGCCGATTTCCCGCAGCACCGACACGGTCACCGGACGTCCACTGATTCTGGCACTGCCTTTTCCGTCACCGGATATTTCCCGCTGGACCAAAAGCTCCCCGTCTTCTGCCTCATAGCCATACGCAGCAAGCTTTTCAGACACAGCTTGACTAATATTGGTAAAAACAGCCTGAATGACCGCTTTATCAGTCCCGCTTCGAACGATTTCTTTTGAAGTACGCTGCCCCAAAATCGCATTAATCGCATCAATGACGATGGATTTTCCTGCGCCGGTTTCTCCGGTAAACACATTAAAACCTGCTTCAAAAACCACGTCTGCTTTTTCGATGACCGCTAGATTTTTGATATATAGTTCGGACAGCATTTTCTCTCACCACGCTCATTTTCAACTAAAGTCCGTCATTATGGAATATATTTTTGCAGCTCATGAACAAAACGTCCGGCGTCCTGCTCTGTTTTCAACACAACGAAAATCGTATCATCCCCGGCCAGCGTTCCCACTACTCCGTTCCATGGCGTCTGGTCAAGACAGGCGCAGGCTGCCTGTGCCATTCCCACATGGCATTTTATCACTGCCATATTGCCTGCACTTTCTGCATGAATAAGTGCCTCTGCCAGAATCGAATAATATTTGCTGCTGTAATCCTTTGGCGTGCTGCTTCTGGACACCGTGTATTTATAGCTTCCGGATGGCGAAAGCACCTTAACCAGCTGTAATTCCTTGATGTCACGGGACACCGTAGCCTGTGTAACTTCCAACCCGCTCTCCCGAAGTCCCTTCAGGATGCCTTCCTGTGTATCAATATCCTGTGCTGTGATCAATTCGATGATTTTCTGCTGGCGCACACTTTTCATGATGCCCGCTTCCTGCCTTTCTAATCGTTCATTTTTTCGAGTATCTTTTCATTCAATATCTCATAAAACGGTTTGTCCACCAGCCGAAGAAAGCGGACAAAAATCTCACTTTTTTCTACCAGCACGCTGTCGCCGCTTTCCAGCCGCAGCCCCTGTTCCCCATCAACGCTCAAAAAGGTTTCATGCTCCTCGTCTACCTTAGCACGAACGGACAGCACCTTGTCATCCGAAAAAATAATAGAGCGGCTCAGCATAGAGTGAGAACAAATAGGCGTCATCGAAATGCAGTCAATGGCCGGATCGATAACAGGACCGCCCGCAGACAGTGAATAGGCCGTCGAGCCGGTGGGAGTAGAAAAGATGATACCGTCTGCCCGGTGAGAAATCACCTTTTCTCCGCCGCAATCCACCTCTAAGTCCACAATTTTGGCAAGCCCTCCCTTGGAAATGACTGCATCGTTTAAAGCATACATAATGTCCGCCATTCCATTCGCGGACTGCCTGGTGATTTTCAGCATCATTCTTCTGTCAATCGTATAGCGTCCTGCCGCAAGATCGGCCAAACGGTCCAGTTCGGTTGCTTCCAGTCCGGCAAGGAAGCCGAGCCTGCCCGCGTTGATACCGAATACAGGCTTGTTTTCCTGCATGGCATACTTTGCAGTATGTAAGATCGTGCCGTCGCCGCCAATGGCAATTACGACGTCACACATTTTCAATGCCTCTCGGAAATCAGCAAACCGAACATAGTCAAAGGAAGAAAAGGTACTTTTTATTTTTACATCCAGCAGTACATCTACGGCAAGTGCATGAAGCCGTTCAAGGGTTTCTGCTGCACAGGGCAGCGCGTTTTTCCTGCTGAGGTTCGGCATGATGAACACCTTCATGGTAATGCTTCTCCTTTTCTGTGGCTATTTCAGTTTCTGATGTGACAGCGCCACAAGTTCTTTGAGCCGATGTATTTCAATTTCCCCTGGCTCAGACGTTTTGACCAAGTAAATCAGATATTCGATATTTCCTTCCAGACCTTTGATGGGAGAAAAATCCAGATCCATGATGCGAAACCCGCATTCTTTGCAGAAGGAACAAATGTGTTCCAGCACCTCAATGTGTGTTTCAGGATTCCTGACAACTCCTTTTTTCCCCACGTTTCCTTTCCCGGCTTCAAACTGCGGCTTAATTAAGCAGACCGCCTTCCCGTTATCCCGCATCAAACGAAATAAAACAGGCAGCACCAGGGTAAGAGAAATAAAGGAAACATCGACACTTCCAAAATCAACCGGCTCCGGAACTTCTTTGTTTGTAACGCTGCGGATGTTCGTCCGCTCCAGATTGATCACCCGCGAGTCATTGCACAAGCTTTCTGCCAGCTGTCCGAAACCAACATCCACCGCGAACACTTTTCGCGCACCTTTTTGCAGCATACAGTCGGTAAAACCGCCGCTGGATGCACCGATATCGATACAGACATTACCAGTCAGATCAATATGATGCTTTTCCAGCATCTTCTCCAGCTTGAGTCCGGCGCGGCTGACATAGCGGAATGGTTGAAACAGCAATGCTGGTATGCAGTTTACGTCTACAAGTATCCCAGCCTTTTTCATGATGCTGCCATTGCATGTAACCGCTCCGGCGGCAACCAGTTCCTTTGCTTTTTCTCTGCTGGCGGCAAGCCCTTTTTGAACCAGCAGCACGTCCAGCCTAACTTTTTCAGCCATGCAAGCCATCCTTTATTGCAGCATTTTAACATCACGAATCATCGCCGCTCTGTCCAGTTCCAGATCCGCCAATAATTCATATATTTTTCCATGCGGCACGAATCCGTCAATGGCATGCAGCTGAAATTTTCCGTCAAAGCCCCGCTCATACAATCCGTTAAGCAGCAGCTGCCCCAGTCCGCCATTTCGGATTCCCTCCTCGTAAAATAAAACGTGCTGATACTGTTTGCAAATTTCATATATCTCATCAGCAACCGGAACCAAGCGGGTTATCTTTAGAAAGTCCACCGATATCCCTGCCTCAGCAAGCGTCCGCCTTGCAAAATAGGCTTCTTCTGAGAGTCGGCCATATGTGACGATCAGAGCATCTGCTCCCTCTCCAAACCGAAAATAAGGATATTCTTTCTCCGGCCACGGAATCGCTGTATTTTCTGTGCCGCGCGGATACCGCACAGCAACGACGCCGCTCTCCTGCTTCACCGCACGGCGCAGGCATAGTTCCAGTTCCCAAAAACCGCAAGGAGAGTCGATTACGATACCCGGCACCATGCTCAAAAAGGAAACATCAAAAATGCCCTGATGGGTTTCTCCGTCTTCACCCACGATTCCGGCGCGGTCGACCGCCAGCACAACATGCTGAGGCTCGATCGCGGCGTCATGAATGATCTGATCAAACGCCCGCTGCAAAAACGAAGAATAGACTGCAAAAACAGGAACCAACCCGGAAGCCGCAAGTCCGGCGCAGAACGTCATTGCATGCTGCTCCGCTATCCCAACATCATAAAAGCGGTCTCGGTAAGCATGTGCAAAATCCTGCAGTCCGGTCCCGTATTTCATTGCGGCAGTGACCGCACAAATTCTGCTGTCTGTTTCCGCCATTTCCGTCAGGACACGGCCAGCGACCTGGGAATAACACTCTTCCTGAATGGCATTTGGCAGCCCGGTATCCACATCAAATTTGGATATTCCATGAAATGCCCCGGGATTTTCTTCCGCAAAAGAGTATCCTTTCCCTTTCACGGTATCGACATGAACCAATACGGGCTTTTTCCTGCGTTTTGCGTCCTCCAGCGTGGTGATCAGCTCCGGCAAATTATGCCCGTCAATCGGCCCCAAATAAATAAACCCAAAGTCCTCAAAAAATGTACTGTGATAAAGAAGATTTTTAATGGCAGATTTGGACGTCTGAAGCGTTTCTTTCAGATGCCGCCCGATCAGCGGCGTATGATCCAACAGCTTTTCAACTCGCTCCTTCATCTTTAAATAATTCGGATTGGAACGTCTGGCTGCCAAATAGCGCGCAAACCCACCAACATTCTTGGAAATAGACATTTCGTTGTAATTTAAAATTACGATAAGATTGTCAATATTCTTCCCTGCGTTATTTAATGCTTCATAAGCCATACCGCCGGTGAAAGCACCGTCCCCGATTACAGCAATCACATGGTCATCTCTGCCCTTTAACCGATTGGCGGCACAAAGTCCGATTGCAGCCGAAATCGACGTACTGCTGTGGCCGCCGATAAACGCATCATATTCACTTTCAGACGGCCGCGGAAAGCCGGAAATCCCGCCTTTCTGCCGCAGCGTATGAAACGCTTCCCGCCGTCCAGTCAGTATTTTATGCGTATAGCTTTGGTGACCAACGTCCCAGATGATTTTATCCTGCGGCAGGTCAAATACTTTATGAAGTGCAACTGTCAGCTCTACTGTTCCAAGATTGGACGCCAGATGTCCCCCGGTCACAGAAACCGTATCCACGAGAAAAGAGCGGATCTCTGCACATAAGCGCTCCAGCTGGTCCGCAGGCAGCTTTTTGATGTCCCGCGGACTACTGATGCTTTCTAAAATTGTATTTATCATCATAACAGCGGCAGTCTATCATCAAATAATATGACTGCTTGCCCACTCCCCTTATCGCTCAGATCAGCCATATCTTTCTCTGACTATCTGGGCACAATCATCGCAATCAAGATACCAAGCAGCGCGCCGGCTAAAACCTGTAACGGCGTATGACCTAAAAATTCTTTTAACTCGGTCTGCTGTTCGATTTTGTTTTCGTCATCAGGCTGCTTTTCCAACATTTTGTTCAACACCTTGGCTTGTTCCCCAGCTGCCCGTCGAACTCCCATCGCATCATACATCACAATCGCGGCGAGAATAAACGAAATTGCAAATTCGGGGGATGCAAACCCAATTTCGCGTGAAATTGCGACCATCAGACCGCAGACCGTTGCCGAATGCGCACTGGGCATCCCGCCGGCTCCGACAAGCCGTTCCGGATTGAATTTTTTTGTCATCAGCAACGTGGCCAGCGTCTTCAATACTTGAGCCGTGAACCAGGAGATCAGTGCCACATTCAAAACATAATTATGCAGCAGCCCTACTATTTTATCCATGATTTCCTCCGAGCAGCTTATTGCTCTCAGCGGTCTCTGACCGCTAATTTTCTTGTAAACATTTCCAAAAACTCAGCATTATCAAATGTCTTTAACGCTTCCAATGCAGACTGTGTATAAGCATCTGCGTCTTTTTTTGCTTTTTCCATACCATAAACTGCAGGATATGTCCTTTTTCCGTTAGCCGCATCACTGCCGGTCTCTTTTCCAAGGAGAGTACTGTCTCCTTCAATATCCAGGATATCGTCCACGATTTGGAACGCAAATCCCAAAGCCGTTGCATAGCTGCGTGCAGATGCAAGCTGTTCTTCCGATGCTCCTGCAGCAATGCAGCCAAGCTCGCATGCCGCTCTCAGCAGCGCCGCGGTTTTCAGATCATACATAGATTGCAGCGTTTGGGGCTGGACAGACTTTCCTTCACTTTCCAGATCAATCACCTGGCCGCCGATCATCCCCATAACGCCTGCATATCCAGACAGAACGGCAGCTGCTGCTACCATTCGCTCCGCCGGAAGCTTTGCCCGGGAAATAAGTTCAAAGGCCATGGTCAGCAAACCATCTCCGGCGAGCAAAGCGGTTGCCTCTCCGTATGCTTTATGGCAGGAGGGTCTGCCGCGTCTGAAATCATCATTATCCATACATGGCAAGTCATCGTGGATCAGTGAATAGCTGTGCACCAGTTCAACAGCCGCAGCAAAAGGAAGTGCCGATGCCGGGTCTCCGCCGCAAAGGCGGCAGAACTCCAAAGTCAGAATCGGCCGGACACGTTTTCCGCCTGCTTCCACGCTGTATGCCATTGCGCTCAGCACGTTTTTCTGCCTCACATCAGAAACAGCAAGGCATTGTTTTAAATAAGACTCTATCTGATTGGTATATTCTTTCAGTTTGCTGTTAAAGTCCAATTGATCCATTCCTTTCAGCGAGCTTCATCCTGAGGCTGCTCTTCTGCATCCGCCTTTTTGGCAGCAGTCAGCTCTTCCAGCTTAAGCTGAGCCTTAAGCAACTCATTTTTACAAAAGGCGGTGTATTTGACGCCCTTCTCATAAAGCTCCAAAGAACGCTCCAGCGGAAGATTTCCTTTTTCCATCTCTTCCACGATTTTTTCCAGTTCTGCAATTGCGGTTTCAAAGGTCATTTTTTCCATAGCAGGGTTAATTCCTTTCCGGTATCATTTTATAACTACGCAGTTTCTGGTGTCACCGACGTTACCGTACTGGTAATTACACCGTCTTTCAGTCTGGTCGTGATTTGTCTTCCTGTTTCGATTTCAGATACTGATGTTAAAATCCGTTCCTGATCAAAGGTGATTGAATAACCGCGTGTTAATACCTTCAGCGGACTCAATGCATCCAAAACCTCCACAGCGTTTTGCAGACGCTTATCCTTTTCCTCAACACCAGAGCGAAATGCCGCCGCAAACCGTTTTTCCAGATGAGATAAAGCATTGCAGCTATTGGTGACCGATAGAGATGGCGACATCAATTTAAGCCTGCCCGCCAGTTCTTTCAGCTTTTGAAATTTTGACTGCATCAGGTTAACTGTATAATTATACATCAAATTATTCGTGTTGTCGAGCCCTTGGCTTACAATTCCAAGATCAGGCGCAACCAATTCTGCTGCCGCAGATGGGGTAGGTGCTCTCAAGTCTGCTACAAAGTCCGCGATCGTATAATCAATCTCATGCCCTACAGCAGATATAACAGGAATGCGGCACTGATAGATTTCACGCGCCACATCCTCGCTGTTAAACGCCCAAAGGTCCTCAATCGAACCGCCGCCGCGCCCTAAAATGATAACGTCAATATCATCCCTCTGCTGAATCAGGCGAAGAGACGATATAATGCTTTGAGGAGCGTTTTCCCCCTGCACCAGCGTCGGGACCAGCACCAAAGTGGCCAATGGATACCGGCGCCCCAAAATGTTGATGATATCCTGAAGCGCTGCGCCTGTTTTCGCAGTCAACACGCCGATCTTCATCGGCATGGCGGGAATCTGCTTTTTATGCGCAGGATCAAAGAGTCCTTCCCTTGCGAGCTTTTCTTTCAGCTGTTCAAAAGCAAGATACAAAGCGCCGATGCCATCCGGTTCCATTGTTTCACAGTAAATTTGATAGGCTCCATCCCGCTCAAAAACCTGCACCGAACCGGTGACGATCACATTCATACCGTTTTCGGGAATAAAACGCACTTTGGAAGCATAACCGCGGAACATCACTGCGCGGACTGCACTTGTTGTATCCTTTAAAGTAAAATAAAAATGCCCTGTTTTTTTATGGTCTGTAAAGTTGGATATTTCGCCTTTCAGGCAAATTGATTTCAGATGGACATCTTCCGACAGCACTGCTTTGATATAACGGTTGAGCTGTGATACTGTGATGGCATTCTGTGGCACAAAACCGCTCCTTTCATCAAGCGCTCGCCTTAGCTGCCAGGATCGCAGCGCCGGCTCCATTATCTGACGAATAGGCAGGCTCTGCAAAAAAGCCGCCGAAACGGGCGGCAAGCTCCTGCCTGATCATGGAATTTGACATCACGCCCCCCGCATAAAGGACGTGCTTTTCCCCATATTTTTGAAACACCGCCTGCGTCATAGCAGAAACCGTTTCCAAAATAAACATGATGCAATACTTTGCAATATACTCCCGGGAAACACCGTTGCCCAGCAACGCTTTACATTGATTTTCCAGACCGGACAGCGAACAGTCAAGCCCCTTGAGACAGGGCCTCACTTTTTCAACGATGTCGCCGCTCTTTCTGGAAAGCGTGTCCAGCTCCGGCCCCGCAGGAAATGGCAGTCCCAGCATCGCTCCCACCCGGTCTACTGCTTGTCCGGCCTTTAAATCCAGCGATCTGGAAAGAAGCTGAATTTGAAATTGCTTATCCTCATAACGAACCAAAAGACATTCCGTCGTCCCGCCGGATATATGAAATGCATAAAATTCCTCATCCAAAAAGTCCATTTTTCCAGCTGAGAAAAGAGCCGCCATGATATGCCCTTCCTGATGAGAAAACTCATATAGCGGCACCCCGGCAGCAAATGCCGCCGACTTCGCCGCCAGCTTCCCCGTAAGGAAGCATGGCATATAGGAGCCGCTTTGTCTGCGCGGCATAGCAGATACGCCGATCCCGTCCAGTACCGGCTTTTTTCCGCCATACAGCTGTTCCAGCACTTCCGGGAGCTGGCGCACATGATGAAAAACCGCGTCAGACTGCTTTAATCCGATTTTTCCCTTTGGGACAGGAAGCAGCTTTTTCTCCATCCGCACGTTCCCGGTACCACTGTCATACAGCGCTGCGGATGTTGTATAATTGCTGGTATCAATCCCTAAGTATATTCCCATCAGTGTATGTTCTCCGCCTCAGCAGGCTTCTGTTTCTCACGGTACTGCCTTACCAGCGAACCGAGGACGCCATTGACAAATGAAGTATCTTCCTTTGTCGTATATGTTTCACAAATCTTTACAGCTTCGCTGACAGAAATATCGGCATCAATATCATCGACAAAAAGAATTTCATAAACCGCTACTCTCAAAGCTGCCAGCGATACCTTTGTGATACGCTCAAGCGTCCACTTCTTCAAGTGCGGTCTGATACAGGCATCGATCTGATCCCGGTTTTGCTCCACTCCGCGGAATGCGGCCAGTACTGCATCATTGACCGGGACTGCTTCGGACTCTTTTGCCGTCTCAATGATCTCATTAACATCCTCGCCCGTCAGCGCCCGCTCAAATACCAGCATAAACGCCGACTCGCGCATCTCATGTCGTGTCATATTATAATCCTTTCCAGTTTTTATCTGCAACACCATCAGACTGTCTATATCTGAAAAACGCAGCCAGCCTTGTACTGCCGCACAGCAGTACAAGGCAGGTATCATAATTATTCCGCAGTATCCTTGACAGCACCGGCTATATAGATATTGACAGCCGAAACGGTAATCCCTGTCATATTCTGAACTTCTTCTTTGATGGTATCCTGAATTTTTTCCGCCAGGTCTTTTACCTGATAGCCAATCTTCAAAACAACTCCCAGATTGATTACGGCAACATCTCCATTCAGCGTAATCCTGACCGGCTTTGCCACTCCTGAAAACAGCAGTGCTTCTTTTGCTGTTACCGGCGGAGACGTCAGTCCGCTTACCCCATCCATGTCGCTGATAACCTGTTTGACGATCGTTGACACAACATTTTCAGATACTTTCAAATTTCCAGCCGTAGCCGGTCTGTTCTGTTCCATTTGTAGGCTCCTTCCTTTCTAAAGCCAATATACAGCTTTTTCAATAATTCACCAGCTTTATTCTTCTACCTCTACTTCAAAAAAGCACAGTATTGGCATAAATGTTCCGCAGTCAATCGGAATAATCCTTTCAATATCCTTGCCGCTGCCGCAGGTGATGACACATCTGCCGACCAGTTCCCGCTCCAATTGAATGAAAATATCGTTTATTCCAAAATAACAGCCTTTGATTCCATTTGTTCCGTTTTCATCTGAAATGACGATGTCCAATTTCTTCATATCATCAGTAAAACCGTCCAGCATGCCACAAAGCCCATCAAATTCCAGGCCGATGCTGTCACAACCTTTTTTATACGCCTTGCGCAGCGAAGCAGCTGTAAAAGGCGGGACTGCATGATAGACTTCTGATAACGCCAGCCATGCAAGGCGTTCACCAAGCATGATATTTCCAGCGGCACTGTTATGAATTGCATCGGACATCGGAATATCAACTGTCGGTACTACAAAACAATTTGAAATATTCCGGGCAGCCTGCCGTTGCGCTTCTCGAACCATTCCCCACCGCCTGTTGCTCTCCCGGTCTGCACCGGCACGGTAACGGTTGAGCTGACAAGTCAAAAAGATGAGCTCCGGTTTTTGACAGTCTGAGCGCCATCTGTCCACCATCTTTTGAAAACGCTCGCCATAGCTTTCAGCAGTTTCCTGAAAGTCGGTATCACCACAGCCCTGATACCACAATACACCTTTGTATCCATTTAACAAGTTCGCTGTAATTTCCTGCATATTGCGGTATAAATAGCCGTCTTCTTCCAGATTCCAGCTTGACAGCGGTGAACCGCCCAACGCAGCCGGGACCAAGCCGATGGGAATATGCAGCTGATTGCTCAAAATTTTGGCAAAGCGAATATAAGGAGAATTCCCATGATTGGAGTCCTCCAGGCTTGCGTGATGGACAGCGTTGGTGCAGTCGCCAAGCGGATGTGACGCCACAGTCCAGCATCCGTCATACTTTAGCGCATGTACTCCCAGCTCCGGTGCGTCCTCAGCGATTCCTTTACCGTATCCGGCACTGTTGGATTGTCCTGCGATTACATAAACATCACCGATTCCAATAAAATGCCGCATCTCCCCGGCAAGGTTCCAGTCTAAACGAGGATTACCGTTTAACTGTAGTCCAGTTTCTATTTTATATAATCCTCCGGCCGGAATATTTTGCAGCAGCACCGACCATTCTGAACCGCTCATTTCGCATTTCGTATACGAGATTACTTCCTGCCCAGAATCTTCCATCAAAAGGCGGACATAAACTGCCGCATCGTTTGTGTCGGCTGTTCCAATCCATTTTCCAGAGAGTGCGATATCTGCATGGCCGTCACAATTTCTTTGAATAATCTCAAAATTCTGAGGCCCTTTTTCTATAAATACGCCCGGTCTTTCTGCCATATTGCCACCGCCCTGAATCAATTAGTGGTTTTTGTTTTATTATATCACAAAATTTGATGCATGGGAATAGCTTTGCACATTTATTTCAGCGTTGTTTTTCACAAAGTCTGATTGGTTATTGCCCGGCAATACTTTGCTCAAGAACGATCAATCAGTCAGGGCTTCCAATTGATCGGCCAGGCTGCTAAGTTCCTTTATGTCCGGCTCATCCTTTTCCATCGCAGTTTTACATTTTTCCACCAGCCGGTCAGCCTGTATTTTTTTCTCTCCACTCAGTCCGTTCGCTACCTGCAACAGCTGCTGAAGCCGATGATATTCTTCAAATAGCTGGTGTTCCTTTTTCAGTTCTGAAAACAGGTCAATAACCTTCCATTCCCGGTTATGCTCTGTCAAAACCGCTTTCAAGGAAACCGGCTCGATTCCTTCCTGTCTGCAGCGAGACAAAAAACGATCCAAGGACGAACGGCTGAAGCCGCAAAATATCATCAATTCATCCTGCGGCGCCGGACCGGAATAGCTTTCTGTCTTTTCCGAGCTGTGTCCGCTCAACACCAAAGCGCCAAGCTTCTGTCCTAAATCCTTTTCTGCTATGGTAACCGTTTTAATCCCCATATTTTCTGCCAGCTTTCGAAGCCGTCCGCCTTTTGGCATCTCTTCATTCAAATGGTAGAGTAAAATCATTTCTCTGACAGTTCTTGCTTTCACCGACTTTGTCAGCTCCTTCGTGCAGCATTTACTCTAATATTACCACAAACCGGATATGGTATACAAGAGGCTGTTTCACAACTGCAGCGGCTTATTATTAAAAAATTTATCATAGATCTGCTCCTACTGTTCGTACCATAAGCGGCAAATCGCAATCCTGTCATAAAGACGACTGCAACCATTTTAATTATGAAATCAAATCCTGCTACAAAAGACAACAACCGGAAGGAGTGATCACCTTCCGGTTATAGGATGTCCTTACTTTTGTTTCATTGATTACAGTCTAAAGTTAATTAGTCGATATGATCTTCAATATATTTTACGATATCGCCAACAGTTTTGATGTTCTCGACCTGATCGTCTGGGATTTCAAGATCAAATTCTTCTTCCAAAGACATTACAAGGTCAACAACATCCAGAGAATCAGCACCCAAATCATCGGCAATCGAAGCTTCAAGAGTTACCTTTTCCTCTTCTACGTCGAGCTGGTCGATCAAAATGCTTTTTACCTTCTCAAAAACCATGATTTCGTTCATCCTTTCTAAAGATTCTTTTATATTAGATCATATTTTAACAGGCTTCACCCCGTTAAGATATGATGCAATATCCCAGCAGTATTATTCCTCAAAGACGCCTATTTTTCTGAACTTATTATAACGGCTGTCCAACAATTTTGCAAGAGGTATTTTTGATAATCTGTCAACTGCATCAAACAGATACTCTGATATGCTTTCCGCCATTTGCTGCGGATTGGTATGTGCTCCGCCAAGCGGTTCTTTTATTATAACCTCACAGACGCCAAATTGCAACAGGTCATCCGCCGTTATTTTAGAAATATTTGCCGCTTCCATTTCACGGGAGGCGTCCTTCCACAAAATGCTGGCGCAGCCACGGGGCGAAATCACCGAGTAAAGCGCGTTTTCCAGCATGGCAAGCTCATCGCAGATTCCAAGCGCCAGCGCACCGCCGCTGCCGCCTTCGCCAAGCACAATGGACACGATCGGGACCTTAACGTCAAAAAACTCCATCAAATTTCGTGCGATCGCTTCACCCTGACCACGTTCCTCGGCACCGATCCCGCAAAATGCACCAGGCGTATCAATAAAGCAAATAATCGGACGATGAAATTTTTCTGCCTGTCTCGCCAGACGGAGTGCTTTCCGATATCCTTCCGGGTGCGGCATTGCGAAATTACTTTCCTTGTTTTCCTCAATATTACGGCCTTTGACCTCAGCGATCACCGTGACAGCTGTTCCGCCAAGCATAGCGACTCCGCCAATGATCGCACGGTCATCACCAAAGCATCGGTCGCCATGCATCTCATAAAAATCATCAAAGATCAAAGGGATATAGTCCCTCACAGTCGGCCGGTTTTTATTCCTAACGATTGTGAGGCGCTCCCATGCCGTCAAATTAGCCATGGTATACACCTTCCCTTTCCGGCTGGTGATAGCTGATCAGCCTTGACAGGGTTTTTCGCATTTTTCTGCGCTCTACAATCATATCAATGAACCCATGCTGAAGCAGAAATTCTGCTGACTGAAAATCATCAGGCAACCGCTGTTTGATCGTTCCCTCTATCACACGACGGCCTGCAAAACCAACCAGTATTTTAGGCTCTGCAATAATTATATCGCCGAGCGAAGCAAATGACGCCGTGACACCGCCTGTGGTCGGATCCGTCAGCACCGTAATATACAGCAGACCTTTGGCGCTGTGTCTGCCGACTGCCGCTGAGGTCTTTGCCATCTGCATCAGGGAGATGATCCCTTCCTGCATCCGCGCGCCGCCGGAAGCGGTAAACAATACAACAGGCAGATTTTTTTCCGCCGCACGTTCAAATGCCCTGGTTACTTTTTCACCAACTACAGAGCCCATGGACGCCATCATAAAATGAGAGTCCATGATTCCAATCACACAAGGCCGGGTGCGTATGGTACATTCACCTGTGATGATCGCTTCATTCATCCCGGTCTTCTGCTTCAGCTCCTGCAGCTTTTGGGAATAATCAGGAAAATCCAGCGGATTCAGGCTGGCCATTCCCTTGTCATATTCGATAAATGATCCCTTGTCCGCCGTCATGTCCAGCCTTTCTGCGGCAGTCAGACGAGCATGATACCCACAAGCCGAACAGACCTTTGCGTTTCCTTTGAAGTCGTCCATAAACATCACGTTCTGGCAGCGCGGACATTTAAACAACAGGTCAGACGGAATCTTCACCTTGCCGCTGCTTTGGTTCTTCGGCTCCGGGTCGAATCTTGATTTTACCACATTGAAAATATCTTCAAGCAAGAAAAGACCTCCTTACTTCACTGAAAAGAATCACAGAAGCGTATTGCGGTTCAAATAGCCAATATCATATTTCGCTGTTTTAAAGGCATCGGTCCGAATCAGCTTAAGCTGAAAGTCGATATTGGTTTCGACCCCTTCGACCAAAAATTCGGCCAGCGCCCACTTCATTTTCTGAATTGCCTCTTCTCTGGTCGGCGCATAAGCGATCAGCTTTGCAATCATGCTGTCATAGTACGGCGGGATCACATAATCCTGATAAACTGCGCTGTCAATTCGTACACCCGGCCCGCCGGGCATATGCAGTCCCGTGATTTTTCCGGGACTCGGACGAAAATTGAACCGCGGATTTTCTGCATTGATTCTGCATTCGATTGCGTGGCCTGTCATATGAACATCCTTCTGCTCAAAAGCGAGCTCTTCTCCGGCCGCAATCAGCAGCTGCTGCTTCACCAGATCTACGCCTGTCACCATTTCGGTGACAGGATGCTCCACCTGGATACGGGTATTCATCTCCATAAAATAGAAATTCTGATATTTATCCACCAAAAATTCCACGGTTCCTGCATTCCAATAGCCGCAGGCAAGCGCCGCCTTACAAGCCGCCTCTCCCATTTTTTCACGCAGCTGCGGCGTCATCACCGGACTCGGACATTCCTCCAGCACCTTTTGGTTGCGGCGCTGCAAAGAGCAGTCCCGTTCCCCCAGATGGACGACATGGCCATGCTGGTCAGCCAGCACCTGTATCTCAATATGTCGTGGATCGACAATAAATTTTTCAATATAAACGCCGTCGTTTCCAAAAAAAGCCAGTGCTTCCTGCCTGGCGGCAGTCACAGCCGCTTCCAGGTCTTCCGGCCGCTCTACCATTCGGATACCGCGCCCGCCGCCGCCTGCAGATGCTTTTACCATAACCGGATAACCGATTTTTTCCGCAATTTCTTTTGCTTCGTCGATTCCCGAGACAATGCCGTCAGAACCCGGCACAACGGGAACGCCCGCGTTTTTCATGGTTTCTTTAGCGGTCGCTTTATCTCCCATCATTTCAATGGAAGCCGCAGAAGGACCGATAAATTTAACACCGCATTTGTCACAGGTCTTTGCAAATAAGGCGTTCTCCGACAAAAATCCAAAACCAGGATGGACTGCTTCCGCCCCGGTCAGTTCACAGGCCGCCAAGATTGCTTTCATATTCAGATAACTGTCCTTTGTAGCCGCAGGACCGATACAGACCGCTTCATCCGCGATCTGAGCGTGAAGCGCATGACGATCTGCCTCAGAATAAACAGCCACTGTCCGAATCGAGAGCTCCCTGCAGGCACGGATAATGCGCACCGCAATTTCTCCCCGATTCGCAATCAAAACTTTGTTAAACATATTCTACTCCAAACGCATCCGCCATAGCGGAAAGCATTCCTTTCCATCCGTAAACTGTCTGTTGTTATTTGGAGAGCGCAAAGGTCAGTTCTGCCGTCACCACACGCTTGTCACCCACATACGCCGTTGCCTTTCCAACGCCGATGGCTCCTCTGCTTTTGATCATCTCGACTTCCAGCCGCAAAGTGTCCCCCGGCAGGACCTGCCCCCGGAACCGCGCCTTGTCGATTCCCGCAAAAAACGCAATTTTACCCTTGTTTTCCGGGAGAGAAAGCGCACAAACAGCTCCTGTCTGTGCCAGCATCTCAATCGTCAATACGCCCGGCTGAACAGGATGCTGCGGAAAATGGCCGCGAAACCAGTCTTCCTCCGGACGAAGATATTTTGTGGCAACCGCGCGTACGCCCGGCTCCAGCTCCAGCACCTCATCAATCAACAGGAATGGATCACGGTGCGGGATGATTTCCTTGATTTGTTCTTTATCCAACAACGGCATATTGTTTCTCCTGCCTTTCCTTACTGAATGAGCATGATTGGCTGGCCGAATTCCACGCCGTCCCCGCTCTTTACAAAAATCTGGGACACGACGCCGTCACACTCTGACTGAATTTCATTCATCAGCTTCATAGATTCGATAATAAACAGCACATCGCCCTTTTTCACGCTCTGGCCGACCTTGACAAAGCATTCCTTATCAGGAGCAGGCGCAGCATAAAAGGTTCCGACAATCGGAGACTTCACAATGGTACCGCTGGATTCCTCGTTTCCTTCTTCCTGAGAGCTGCTGTCATCCGCCTCAAGAGTGGCCGCAGAAACAGAAACCATGGTTTCCTGCGGTGCACAGACCGCCGCTGCGGGAGTCTGTTTTGCTTCGAGCTTCAGGCGAACATCCCCGACTTCCAGCTCCAGCAGTCCCAGATGGGTCTTCGCCATTTTGTCCATCAGCTCTTTGACAGTATCTACTGAAAATTCAAATTCTTTCATTGAGGAAATTCCTTTCCGCTAGTCTTCGTATTTTTTCATGCATAGCGTCGCGTTGTGACCGCCAAAGCCAAGGGAATTAGAAAGTGCGATTTTTGCATCCGCTTTTCTCGCGCCCTCGGTAATGTAATCCAGATCACAGTTGGGATCCGGCACCTTGTACCCCACTGTCGGCGGAAGGATACCGTCCTTCAGCGCCAATGCAGATGCAATCACTTCAACGGCGCCCGCCGCTCCCAGCAAATGTCCGGTCATTGACTTTGTAGAACTGATCGCAACCTTTTTTGCCGCGTCCCCCATTGCCTTTTTGACGGCGACCGTCTCATACTGATCATTCAGTCCCGTCGAGGTACCGTGTGCATTGATATAATCCACATCTTCCGGAGCCACACCTGCTTCCTGCATGGCGAGCTTCATGGCATGCGCCGCCCCTTCTCCCTCGGGATCGGGACTTGTCATGTGATAGGCGTCGTTCGTTGCACCATATCCGACTATTTCACCATATATGACAGCGCCGCGCGCTTTTGCGTGTTCCATCTCTTCCAGGATGACGATGCCGCCGCCTTCTCCCATCACAAAGCCGTCCCGTTCCGCGTCAAAAGGAATAGATGCCCGATCCGGGTCTGTACTGTGGCTGAGCGCCGTCATATTATTGAAGCCTGCGGTAGCAAATTTGGTCACTGCAGCTTCGGCACCGCCCGCCACACAGGCGTCCAGATATCCGTGCTTAATCAGGCGAAACGCTTCTCCAATCGCATGGGAAGAGGTTGCACAGGCCGTTACCGGCGCATAGTTTGCACCCTTGAAGCCCGTGCGCATTGCGATCGTTCCTGCCGCCATGTTGGAGATCATCATCGGGATGAAGAAGACAGAAACCCGTTTGGAGCCCTTCTCCAAAAACTTGATATGTTCTTCTTCCAGCGTTTGGATGCCGCCGATGCCGCTTCCGACAATGACGCCGACACGATATGGGTCAATATCCTTAAAATCTGTTCCCGCATCGGAGAGCGCCTGCGCAGCTGCTGCAACAGCATACTGGCAGTAACGGTCTGCCCGGCGGGCTTCTTTCTTGTCCATATATTCCGTCACATCAAAGTCCTTGACCTCTGCCGCCAGCTTCACCTCAATATCAGATGTATCAAAATAGGTGATCGGCCCGATTCCATGTTTTCCGCTTTTGATGCTGTTCCAAAACGCTTCTTTATTATTGCCGACAGGACTTATTACGCCTATTCCGGTAATCGCTACTCTTTTCATAGATTCAAACGGCAGCTCCATATCCGTGGCCGGCAGGAGCGCCCGCATACCATCCTTTCTGACAAAGCACAAATGCCTCGTGTAATTCGAACCGCCCCGGTTGATTACATGGCCAGACAGCCGTCGATTACAATCACCTGACCGGAAACATAGCTGGCATCATCAGATACCAAAAAGGAAACAACCGATGCAACCTCTTCCGGTTTTCCATACCGTCCCAGTGCGATCTGCCCCATAACCATGTTTTTCACTTTATCATCGAGTACTGCGGTCATCGGTGTTTCGATAAAACCAGGGGCGACCGCATTCACTGTGATTCCGCGCTTACCCAGTTCCTTGGCGGCGGTCAGCGTCATACCGACGACCCCCGCTTTGGACGCAGAATAATTGAACTGCCCCGCATTGCCATAAAGTCCTGCAACCGACGAAACGTTGACGATCCGCCCGCTTCTTTGTTTAATCATCACACCGCTGACATGGCGGGTCATGTTGAATACGCTTTTATAGTTTACCCTTGTCACTGCATCAAACTGCTCCTCGGACATTCTTGCAAGCAGACCGTCCTTGGTGATTCCTGCGTTATTGACCAGGGCGTCAATTGTTCCAAACCGTTCTTTCACTGCCTTTACCATTGCTTCACAAGCCGCAAAATCAGATACGTCGCAGATAAAACATTCCGCTTCCACACCGAATGCCCGGCAGGCTTCTGCCGTCTGAACGCCGCCGTTCTCTTTTTCCGCTTCTCCGCGGCAGTTTACCGCAATATTATAGCCATCCGAAGCCAGACGCTTTGCGATACATGCGCCAATTCCTTGGGATGCCCCCGTGATCAATGCTGTTTTAGCCAAGCGTAACACCTCTTATTTTTTCAAAATTTTTGATCAGATTTTCTGCATCATGGAACATTTCTTCAATAATTTCCTTGCAGGGCTTGACATCGTGGATCATCCCCGCAATCTGTCCCGCCATAAAACTGCCTTCCTCCAAATTGCCGTCCTGAACCGCTTTCCGAAGGGATCCAACTGTGAGGTTTTCAAATTCTTCCGCTGTAATTCCCGACTTTTCCAGTTCAACCAGCTTTTTGGTATATCTGTTTTTGACAGAGCGCACCGGCGACAACCCGACCAGGCGACCGGTAACAGCGCTGTCAGTATCTTTCGCCTTGAGTACAAGTTCCTTATAATTCTGATGAATCTGGCATTCCTCCGCCGCAAGAAACCGGGTGCCGACCTGGAAGCCTTCTGCTCCCAACATCATCGCAGCCGCAATCCCTCTGCCGTCTGCGATCCCGCCTGCGCCGATCACAGGGATCTCGACCGCGTCCGACACCTGCGGAATCAGACACATGGTCGTAATCTCTCCGATGTGGCCGCCTGCTTCGGTGCCTTCTACGATCACCGCGTCTGCACCGCTGCGCTCCATCCGCTTGGCAAGCGCTACAGAGGGCACTACCGGGATAAATTTAACGCCGGCCGTTTTGAAGGAATCTGCATATTTTGCCGGATTTCCGGCGCCAGTCGTAACAACTGCGAGCTTTTCTTCACAAACCAGCTGTGCCAGCTCATCAGCATAAGGACTGATCATCATAATATTGACGCCGAATGGCTTGTCTGTCAGTTCCTTCGCCTTTAGGATTTCTTTCCGAATGACCTCGGTTGGAGCATTTCCGCCCGCGATCAGACCGACGCCTCCTGCATTGGATACTGCGGACGCCAGCGTTGCTTCTGCGACCCAGGCCATCCCGCCCTGTATAATCGGATATTTGACACCCAATAATTCCGTAACTCTGGTTTTCATCGTTGTTTTCATCCTTTCTATGGATCACGCAGCATCAGCGCTGTCAATTACCACTCAAATATTGCTGCACCGTAAATGAGACCTGCTCCGAAGCCGACAACACAGACCTTATCTCCTTTATGAAACAAATCCTTTTGCTTCATCTCATGCAGACAAATCGGAATGGATGCACTGGAAGTATTTCCATAACGGTCAATATTGACATAAAATTTATCAAACGGCAATCCCAGCCTGGAGGCTGCAGTCTCTAAAATCCGAATGTTTGCCTGATGGGCCACGATATGGTCGATTTCTTCCAACGTAATACCTGCCCGCTCGGCAGCCTTGCATATTGCTTCCGGCATGGCATGAGTCGCAAACTTATATACTTCACGGCCGTCCATATAGAGCTTATGCTCCTTCCATTCGCCGAAGCCGTCAAAATCTTCCAGTCTTTTGGACGCAATAAACGCATTCTCAATCGGGAAATTCCGCGCAAAAATAGAATGAGCACCCTTGCCGTCTGCACCAAGATAAGAAGAAAACAGTCCTTCTCCCGCTGTGACCACACAAGCAGCAGAACCATCGCCGAACAGTACGCAGGTCGAACGGTCCTCATAGTCCGTAATTTTGGACAGAAGCTCTGTTCCCACGATCAGAATATGCTTCATATCGTCCATTGCCAAATATCGCCGCGCCATATCAAGGGCATATACAAAAGCGGCACAGGCGCAGTTGATATCAATACACGCCGCATTGACTGCTCCGATCAGGCCCTGCACCACACAGGACATGGACGGACTCACATAATCGGGCGTCACGCTGGTATGGATGATCAAATCAATATCCGCAGCTGTGAGGCCAGCATCTGCAATCGCCTGTTCCGCAGACTTCACACTCATCAGATAAGCAGGAGAGCCGTCGGAAATATGCCGCGTTTTAATGCCGGTACGCGTAGTGATCCATTCATCCGAGGTTTCGACAATTTTCATATAATCCTCATTTGACGCCACCTTTTCCGGAATACAAACTCCTGTGCCAATAATAGAAACTCCTTGCATGATTAAAAAACCATTCCTTTCGGATATTACACCAAACCAGACCGCAAACGGCGGAAAAAATTTACAGAAAACCGGTTGTCAGCCACACTGGTAATATGATATAGTATTGATGGTATTGCTGCATTTTATCATCTTTGCAGCACCATCGAAAATAAGCAATCGTATTTTTATTTTAGTTTGATTTCCTGATAATGTCAATAATAAAAAGACGATATTTGAAAACTGTACTGCAATGTTTATAGTTATTTTACATTTATTTGGAATTTTTCACATATTTCATTTTTAATCCTGCTTATTTTCGTTTTTTCTTTTTTTGTTGTTACAATTTTAAATATAAAGGAGGATTTTCTGTCAGAATGCTCTGACAGAAATAAGAAATGAGCAAAAATGTTTTTCTGTTTTCAGGACAAGGCTCTCAGTATCCCGGTATGGGGAAAGAGCTTCTGGACGCCGTCCCATCAGTCGGCATCATCTATGAATGCGCCGAAGATATTTTAGGATATGACCTGAAAAAAATCTGTTTTGACGGAACCTCGGAACAGCTTGCCGAAACCAGGATTTCTCAACCCGCTATTTTCGCTACCTCTCTGGCGGCACTGGCAGCTGCCAAAAGCAAAGGAATCCCTTTCAACGGCGTTGCAGGTCACTCTCTTGGCGAGTACGCCGCCATGGTGGCGTCTGGAGTTTTAACAATGGAGGATGGATTCCGTGCCATCAAGGCACGGGCTGAGGCGATGCAGGACTGCGCTCTGAGACAAGGCGGCGGTATGGTCGCCGTTCTTGGATTGGCGCCGGATATCATCGAAGCGGTTTGTAAAGAAACAGAGGGGTATGTCGTCCCCGTCAACTTTAACTCCCCCGCCCAGACTGTGATTGCCGGAGAAAAAGACGCATTGGAAAAAGCGATTGCGGCTCTTTCTGCCGCAGGCGCTAAACGAACAGTTGCGCTTGCGGTCTCGGCCGCGTTCCATTCAAAGCTGATGCAGCCTGCAGCCGACCGTTTCCATGAAGAGATCGCAGACCTGTCATTCTCAAATCCAACAGTTCCTTTTTACTCCAATTTAACGGGTGACCTGTTAAATGATTTCTCAGATATGCCCGCTTATCTCGCCAAACATATCATATCGCCGGTGCATTTCACCGATGAGCTTGCCTCTTTATACCGGGACGGCTATACCGGCTATATCGAACTTGGGCCAAACAAAGTATTGACCGGACTGGTCAAAAAAACGCTGAAGGATGTCACCGCTTTTCACATCGAAGACCGCAAAACGCTGGATGCAGTTCAGCTATAAGCAGCACACTCAGAAAGGATGCTGAAATCCATGGCAAATACATATGGCCTGCTCGGATATCCGCTGGGACATACCATGTCTCCGCCGATCCATAAGGCTTTATTTTCCCTTTATCACCATGACGCTGACTATCAGGTATTTGAGACGCCGCCTGATCGGCTTTCGGAAACTGTTCCCGGGCTGCTGAGGCTTTATGGTTTTAACATCACTATTCCATATAAAGTGGAGATCATCCCTTATCTCGACCGTTTGGATGAAAAAGCACAGCAGTACCACTCTGTAAATGTCGTAAAATGCGGTGCGGAAAATGTTGGTTATAACACCGATGTGATCGGCTTCACAAAATCTATTGATATGCTGGGAGCCTCTCTGGCGTCCCGCGTGCTGCTGCTCGGATGCGGCGGCGTCGGGCGAATGATGGCAATCGAAACTGCGATCCAAGGCGGTGAGCTGACGATTGCAGTCCGTCCCAGCGGCGTTCCTTTGGCAGAAAGGGCGGCAGAAGAAATACACGCGATATTCCCGAAAGCAGATGTCCGTATCGTTTTAATTGACCGTATTTCCGGTACTTATGACCTGGTTATCAATGCAACCCCCGCAGGGATGTACCCGAATACCGATATATCGCCGGTGGGAGACGATATCGTCAGACGGGCTGAATTTCTATTTGATGCAATATACAATCCAGTCGAAACGAAACTGATCAAACTGGCACGAGCAAACGGCGTCAAGACTTTAGGCGGAATGGCGATGCTGGTTTTACAGGCCGCGGCCGCACATACCATCTGGAACGGTGTATCCTTCACGGAAGCGGACATCGCCGGAATCACCTCTGAAATGGAAGGAAGATTAATGAATGCCTGAAATAAAGCAGCATGTCTGGCTTTGCGGATTTATGGGCTGCGGAAAAAGTACGGTCGGCAAGTTGCTTGCAAAGCTCTGCGGCGTTCAGTTTTACGATATGGATCACTTTATCGAGCAAAAAACGGGGATGCGTATTCCCGATATTTTTGCCGGCATGGGCGAATCCTATTTCCGTAAGCTGGAAAACCAGACGATAACGGAACTCTGCGCATCCCCTCCCTGTGTAGTCGCCACAGGCGGAGGCGCTATGGTCTCTGCAAAAAACGCGGCAGAAGCCAAAAAAAATAATGGCGTCATCGTTTTTTTAGACATCCCGTTTGAGACCTGTTACGACCGAATTCAATACTCCGACCGCCCGATCGTACAAAACAGCACCCAGGAAAAACTACGGCAGCTTTATCTGGAACGCCGTACCTCTTACACCAGCCATGCCGATATTGTATTCGGACAAGTTTTATCCCCGATGGAAACAGCGCAGGAACTGGCTTATAAAATTGCATTATCTTAATATGTTTCTTGCATTTAAGTCTATATTAATGCAACATTCCCAAATGTTTTTGCAATTTTTCTATCAAGTTGTTGCAGAAAAATATTGTCAAATCGATTGGGATGTTATATAATAAAGAAAAAAAGTAAAGGAGTTTTTGGAATGGAATTCAAAAGTCAGTACCTTAACGACATCTATGAAAACACCGTCAAAAAGAATCCGGAGCAATCTGAATATCTTCAGGCAGTGAAAGAAGTTCTTACTTCGTTAGAGCCGGTATTTGAACAGAATCCGAAATATAAGGAAGCCGGCATCGGTGAGCGGATCGTTGAGCCGGAACGGGTTATTATGTTCCGCGTTTCCTGGGTGGACGACAACGGAAAAGTCAACGTCAACCGCGGCTACCGCGTACAGTTCAATTCTGCGATTGGCCCTTACAAGGGTGGTCTGCGTTTTCATCCGTCCGTCAACCTCAGTATCATTAAATTTCTGGGCTTTGAACAGATTTTCAAAAACTCCCTGACCAGCCTGCCTATCGGTGGCGGCAAAGGCGGCAGCGACTTCGATCCTCACGGCAAATCTGACGCTGAAATCATGCGGTTCTGCCAGAGCTTTATGACGGAGCTTTATCGTCATATCGGACCGGACGTCGACGTTCCGGCGGGTGACATTGGTGTCGGCGGCAGAGAAATCGGCTATATGTTCGGCCAGTACAAGCGGATCCGCGGTGCATGGGAAAACGGTGTTCTCACCGGAAAAGGCCTTACATACGGCGGAAGCCTGATCCGGCCGGAAGCAACCGGATACGGCCTGCTTTATTTCACCAATGAAATGCTCAAGAACAAAGGAATTGATATCGCAGGCAAAACCGTCTGCATCTCCGGTGCGGGCAATGTTGCGATTTATGCAACCGAAAAGGCGCAGCAGCTTGGCGCAAAGGTCGTGACCGTTTCAGATTCCACCGGCTGGGTTTACGATCCGGACGGAATTGATCTTGCCGCTTTGAAAGAAATCAAAGAAGTCAAGCGTGCTCGTCTGACGGAATATAAAAATTACCGTCCAAACTCCGAATATCATGAAGGCAAAGGCGTCTGGAGCGTCAAATGTGATATTGCGCTCCCCTGTGCGACTCAGAACGAGTTGAACCTTGATGATGCTAAAGCGTTGGTGGCAAACGGTGTTATCGCGGTAGCAGAGGGTGCCAATATGCCTTCTACTTTGGAAGCCACCGAATATCTCCAGAAAAACGGCGTGTTGTTTGGGCCTGCTAAAGCGGCCAATGCCGGCGGCGTAGCTACTTCTGCTCTGGAAATGACCCAGAACAGCATGAGACTGGCATGGACTTCTGAAGAAGTTGATGCCAAGCTGAAAGACATCATGGCAAACATCTTCAAGAACTCTTATGCTGCTTCTGTTAAGTATGGTTTTGAAGGTGACCTTGTGAAAGGTGCAAACATTGCTGGCTTTGAAAAAGTCGCAGAGGCAATGCTGGCTCAAGGCATTGCTTATTAAAGAGCAGTATCGCAAAATCCCATGTATCTTTTTGGATACATGGGATTTTTGAGTATGTTGAATAAAATATTACAGCCGACACAGGTACATCATGCCCCTGTTTTCCCAGTCTTCATCATTTCGGAATGAAAGCGTCGATACCATTATTCAAAATATTGTCACAATTTTAACGATCGTTATTCATGCCAGTCTGTTATAATTATTTTTTGAAAAAAATGTCCAGACAATTGCTGCACCTGACATTATACAAAGCATATAAAATCGCCTTTCTGTTTCTGCTTTTTTGCACGAAAAGACAATTGACTTGCTGATTGTTATCTTTTATAATGGTAGCTGTGGAAAGTTTGGATAAATTTTGTCAGCTCAGATTGAAAGGAGATCATAAAGATGTTAACCAACAACAAAAATGTACTGACCTGGGTCGACCAGATGGTTGCGCTTTGCAAACCGGCAAAAGTCGTCTGGATCGACGGCAGTGAGGAGCAGCTCAATGCGCTCAGAGACGAGGCAGTCTCCACCGGTGAAATGGAGCGCCTGAACCCCGATAAACTTCCGGGCTGCCTGCTCCACAGAACCGATCCGACAGACGTTGCTCGTGTAGAAGACCGGACATTCATCTGCTCTAGGACTAAAGATAATGCGGGACCAACCAACAACTGGAAGGATCCCAAGGAAATGTGGGCAATTCTCGGACCGATGTATGACGGCGTAATGGCGGGCAAAACGATGTACGTCATTCCTTATTCCATGGGCCCGATTGGCTCTAAAATGTCCAAGGTCGGCGTTGAAGTAACCGATTCGATTTATGTTGTCCTGAACATGGATATCATGACCCGTATGGGCAAGGACGCGTTTGTTCAGCTGGGTGATACATCCAACGATTTCGTCCGCGGCCTTCATGCTAAAGCAGACCTTGATCCGGAGAAACGCTATATCTGCCACTTCCCGGAAGAGAACTGGATCTGCTCCATCAATTCTGGATACGGCGGAAATGTGCTGCTCGGCAAAAAGTGCTTTGCGCTCAGAATTGCTTCCTACCAGGGTAAAAACGAGGGCTGGATGGCCGAGCATATGCTGATTCTCGGCATTGAAAATCCGCAGGGTGAAGTAAAATACATCTGTGCTGCATTCCCGTCTGCCTGCGGAAAAACCAATTTAGCTATGCTGATTCCGCCGGAAGTATACAAAAAGCAGGGCTACAAGGTCTGGACTGTCGGCGACGATATTGCATGGCTGCGCCAGGGTGATGACGGCCGTCTGTGGGCGATTAACCCGGAAAACGGTTTCTTCGGTGTTGCACCCGGAACGAACTTGAAATCCAATCCGAATGCGCTCCATACAACAGAAAGAGATACTATTTTCACGAATGTTGCGCATAATCTTGATGACAACACTGTTTGGTGGGAAGGATTGGACAAGAACCCGCCGAAGCATGCAGTCGACTGGAAGGGAAATCCATGGGACGGCACCACCTCAACAGAAAAAGGCGCTCATCCCAACAGCCGGTTTACAGCTCCTGCAAGAAATTGTCCTTGTATCAGCAAAGAATTCAATAATCCGCAGGGTGTTCCGATTTCTGCGATTGTATTCGGAGGCCGTCGTGCTAAAACAGCGCCTTTGGTCTATCAGGCTTTCGACTGGGCACATGGTGTGTTCGTAGGTTCGATTATGGCTTCTGAAACCACTGCTGCTGCTGCCGGTGCGGTCGGTGTCGTCCGCCGCGATCCAATGGCAATGCTTCCGTTCTGCGGCTACAATATGGGAGATTATTTCGGTCATTGGCTTGAGATGGGAGAAAAGCTCGGTGACAAAGCGCCGAAGATTTTCAATGTCAACTGGTTCCGCACCGATGATGAAGGTCACTTCATCTGGCCGGGCTTTGGCGACAACATGCGTGTCCTGATGTGGATTCTGGATCGTTGTGAAGGAAAAGCAGATGCAGTTGAAACCGCGATCGGCTATGAACCCAAACCGGAGGATATCAACATCGAAGGTCTGGACATCGATCTTGACACTGTCAAAGGCCTGTTGAATGTCGATGCTGCGCTTTGGAAAGAGGATGCCAAGAGCATTGAAGAATTTTACGCCAAATTTGGTGACAGACTGCCTGCTAAGCTGCGGGAAGAACTGGACGGCCTGAAGGCCAGACTAGACAAATAAATTACTGATTTGTCAAACCACCACCGCTGAAATCAGCGGTGGTGGTTTTCATTATAAAAAATTAATCCCGGGAAGCAAATGCTTCCCGGGATTAATTTTTATTTTGAGGATGCTTCCAGCCAAACCTTTTCATTTTCATGCCGCTGTGCCCTGCCCATTAAATTTTTTAAAGCTGTCCGAATATCCGTCTTCTCACAAATAATGCCATAAAGCTGTTCCACGATCGGCATCTCGATCTTCATTTTTTTGGCAAGCTGATAAGCCGCTTTTGTGGCGCTGATTCCTTCAACCACCATTCCAACTCGCTCCGCTGCTTCCTCGGCAGACAGTCCCTGTCCAATCAGGATGCCCGCGCGGCGGTTTCGGCTGTGCATGCTGGTGCAGGTAACAATCAAGTCCCCGACTCCAGCAAGTCCGGCAAAGGTTTCCGGCTTTGCTCCCAACGCAGTTCCAAGCCGTCCAATTTCCGCGAGGCCCCGGGTCATCAAAGCTGCCTTTGCGTTGTCCCCCAAACTCATGCCATCACAGATTCCTGCACAAAGTGCAATGATATTTTTCAAAGCTCCTCCAAGCTCTACACCGATGATATCGTCATTGACATAAATACGCAGCGTAGGGTTCCCAAGATGCTCCTGTACATATTCTGCACTTTTGCGGTCTTTGGATGACACCACTACTGTTGTCGGCACCCCGCGTGCAATTTCCTCTGCATGCGAGGGACCTGAAAGGACAACAACAGGATTATGCGGCAGTTCTTCTTCTATTACCTCCGAAAAGCGCTTCAGGGTATCCGCTTCCAAGCCTTTTGCAACATTGACAACGATCGTTTTGGGGTCTATGAGAGCAGCAAGCTGTCTGGCAACACTTCGTACCGCAAATGACGGAACCGCAAGAATGGCAATATCCGCGCCCTTGACCTCGCTGATCTGGGTAGTCAGTTCGATGGCGATCCCCACTGCCACACCGGGCAGCTTCTTTTTATTTTCTCCATAAAAACGAATTTCGTCAATCTCTTCCTGAAATGCAGACCATAGCGTAACATGTTGGCCGTATTTATGCGCCATGACAGCTAAAGCGGTTCCAAATCCGCCTGAGCCCAATACAAAAATATGAGACATTTTTGCCTCTCCCTTTCCGCTATTGTTCTTTTTTCTTCTGCCCCAACTTAGATTCTGTGTGATTTATTAAACGGTTGATGTTGCCGCGGTGCATAAATATGACAAGCACCGAAATCAACAAGGCCAATCCTGCATCGATCCAAGCCGTCGGTCTGTGCATCAGCAGTTCCACACCCAACGTCGCAAACGGATAGACAACAGCCGCTGAGATAGAGCCCAATGAAACAATACGGCTGATCAGCACAACGATAATAAAAGTGCCTAAAATCACACAAAGCACCCACGGGTCTAAAACCAACATGACACCTGCGGTAATCAAAATCCCCTTGCCGCCTTTAAAGCCGTGAAAAATCGGATAGATGTGACCGAGAACCGCAAAAAAGGCACCAATATATCCCCCCAGCATAAACCATTCTGAACCTTCTCCGACACCACCCAGATACTGAAACAGCAGCTTGCCGATCACAACCGACAAAACACCTTTCATAAAGTCTCCGACCAAAACAAAAGCCGCCGGTCCCTTGCCAAGCGTCCGCAATACATTGGTCAGGCCAGCGTTTCCGCTGCCAAAATCGCGGATGTCCTTATGGGCAAACAGCTTTGTTACAATAATGGCAAAATTAATGCTGCCCAGCAGATATGCGCACACAGCTGCCAAAAGAATCGAAACGACGATGTTCCATGTAATCTGCATGATGATATGAACCCCTTTGGAAAATCACATTTATTTTTTTTCGTCCCGCTGCCTGATGACAAACCGGATCGGTGTACCCTCTAAGCCAAAAGTCTCACGAATCTGGTTTTCCAGATACCGCTGATAAGAAAAATGAAACAGCTCCGCCCTGTTGACAAAGGCTACAAAGGTCGGCGGCTTTGTGGACGGCTGGGTCATATAGTATATTTTCAGCCGCTTTCCTTTATCAGACGGAGGCTGAACACGCGCGGTCGCCGCCGCCAGCAAGTCATTGAGCATTCCTGTGGAAATACGCATCGCATTCTGGTCACTGACATATTTGATGAGTTCAAACAGCTTATCGGTGCGCTGTCCTGTTTTCGCAGATATAAAAATAAAAGGGACATAGGACATAAAGGAAAAGTCATTTTCCAGCTTCTTACGATATTCGCTCATGGTGTGTGTGTCTTTTTCAACTGCATCCCACTTGTTAACCGCCACAATGCAGCCTTTTCCCTGCTCGTGTGCATAACCTGCCACCTTGCTGTCCTGCTCGGTAAAGCCTTCCAGCGCATCAATCACAATGACACAGACATCAGCTCGGTCAACCGCCATAAAGGAACGCAAAGCACTGTACCGCTCAATATTCCCTGTCACCTTTGATTTTTTACGAAGTCCTGCAGTATCAATAAAGACAAATTTACCGTTTTGATTTTCAACTACGGTATCAACAGCATCGCGGGTCGTTCCGGCAATATCGGATACAATAACCCGTTCCTCGCCTGCCAGGCGGTTAATCAGAGAAGACTTTCCCACATTTGGTTTTCCAATCACAGCGACCTTGATATCGCCTTCCTCATAATCTTCTCCGTCGTCCTCTCCAAAATAGGAAAAAACCGCGTCGAGCAGATCACCTGTTCCGTGTCCATGCGCAGCAGACACCGCAATCGGATCACCGAGTCCCAAATTATAAAATTCATAAAATTCCGCAGGCGGTTCTCCGACAGTATCACATTTATTAACACATAATACAACTGGCTTTCCACATTTCTGCAGCATGGCCGCTACATCCGAATCTGTCGCCGTCACACCGGAGCGAAGATCTGTTACCAGTATAATCACATCAGCGCGTTCCACCGCCACCTCTGCCTGCCGTCTCATCTGTGTCAGAATCACATCATCTGACGCGGGTTCAATTCCCCCCGTATCCACCAGCATGAACGTTCGGCTGCGCCATTCGCATTCCGCGTAAATCCGGTCACGGGTGACGCCGGGTGTATCCTCCACAATGGAAAGCCGCTTCCCGACCAGCTTATTAAACAGAGTTGATTTTCCGACATTCGGGCGGCCGACAACAGCCACAACCGGTTTTCCCATAACGTTATATTCCTTTCTGTTTGGCGATGATCACGTCACCGTCATCACAGCTTTCTTCCAGCTTCAGACCTGTCAATGCTTCCAGCAGCGCATATCCGTCATTTGGCACAGGAATAGCCGAAACCTCAAGCTGCTGTGCAACTTCCTCAGGTGTAACATCATCCAGAAATAAATCCCCCTCATGCCGCAGCATGGAAGAGGGAAACAACAGTCTGTCTCCCAGCGGCTGATCCTTTAGCTGGGCAATCAGATCACGCCCCGTCACCAGACCGGAAACTGTGATGTTTTCCCCCAAAAAATCATTCCTGACAGCGTAAACCTTACATTCTAAATTATGCCACTTTTTTTTCAGTTCGTCAACCAAATTCCTGATAAAATCAAACGCTGCGGTTCCTGTAGCAATGCTGACCGAAACAGGCCTGTCACTTTCCTCCAGCGTATCAAGAGCGGTCATAAAATCATGCCGCAGCAGCGTCATCATCCCCACTCCATTTTCCAGCTGACTGTATTCTCCAAAATAATCGTAATCCGGCAACGGGGTCTCTGATTTCAGAAAGAACTCATCGGCAGGATAAAACAGTCTGGTGCCGTACTGTGCTTCACAGCGGTCTCCGTAGTCATTGACCAGTTCAACCACCGCCCGGGCTTCTTCCTTGGTAAACGGCCGCAGCGGATATAATCCGTCCCGGTATTTGGAGAGGCCCACGGGGACGCAGGCGACGCTTTGTACTGCCGGATAAAGTTTTTCCAGATCGTTCAGGCTGCGCCGCAGTTCCTCACCGTCATTCAGTCCCGGGCAAAGCACTAACTGGCAATTCATTGCGATTCCTGCCCGAGCCAGCTGCTCCATATACCGCAGTGCTTCTCCCGCATGTTTGTTATTCATCATTTGAACCCGCAGCTCAGGATTTGTCGTATGAACTGAAATATTGACAGGACTGATTTTCATTTTAATAATCCGGTCAATCTCATGCTGCCCAATATTGGTCAGCGTGATATAATTTCCAAACAGGAAAGACAGCCTGGTATCATCATCCTTAAAATACAAGGTATTCCGCAGTCCTTTTGGAAGCTGGTCGATAAAACAAAATACGCATTTATTGTGGCAGTGGCGCTGCCTGTCCATCAGATAGGTCTCGCTTTCCACTCCAAATTCTTCGTATTCTGCTTTTTTCACCCTGACAGAAAACCGTTTGCCGTCGCGCTCCAGCTTGATGATCAGCTTGGGATCTGTCGCATAAAACTGATAGTCCAGAACATCGCCAATCTCCTGTCCGTTAATGGAGAGCAAAATATCTCCCGGCATGATTCCAGATTTTTGCGCGGGGCTGTTTGGTATTACAGATGAAACCAGTATTCCCATAAATATTTCCTTTCCAAATAACAAAACCGACTCCAGACATACAAAAATAGAGAAGGAAACAGGGTTCCTTCTCTACTGTGCAGTCAATCAACTGACTGAGAAAGCCAGACTACGCTTCCTTTTTGATGACTTCCACGCCCTTGTAGTAGCCGCAGTTGCCGCAAACCTGATGAGGCTTTTTCAATTCACCGCACTGTGTGCACTTGGACAACGCCGGAGCATCTAATTTCCAAACGCTGGAACGTCTTTTATCTCTTCTTGTTTTGGACACTCTTCTCTTTGGTACCGCCATGCCGAGCACCTCCTTAAATCAAAAACAATTACCTATTTCAGCAGCTCACCCAACTTTTCCAGCCGGGGATCCACCTGTTTTTTCAGGCATTCACAGGTTTCGGTATTCCGATTGACTCCACAAACCGGGCACAGACCTTTACAGTCCTCTTTACAAAGATTTTTCACCGGCAGTGCCAGCAGAATGTCGGAAAGCGCCAAATCATCCAGATCCAGCATATTATCCTCGACAACGATATAATCATACTCGTCATCTTCAGAATGAAGACTCTGCACCAGCACATGAGAGAAGTCATACGAAAACTGCCGTTCAAACGCATCCAGACACCGATCACACAAAAGTGAAAGCCGAAAAGAACAGTTCATGCTGAGTGAGACAATTCCCGCCCTGTTTTCAGCAATTCCCTTTATCTGAACCGGTTCTGCAAAAGGTTTACCGGAAAACAGCTCATAATCTGATAAATCCAGCAGGCAGTCAATTGCGACCCGTTCACCGGGAATATCAAACAGCTGTTTGCAGTCCAAAACCATTTTGACACCTCATAACATCACTCATAATATTATAAAGGATATTTATCAGCTTGTCAATATCAAAATCAAAATATTTTTGATTTTAGACCAGCTTACGAATCAGGGCTTCTTTATCGCCCGGCAGCAGATCAATCACAGGAATTTCGATCATTGTATAAGCACCTGGTGCCTGTTTCATAGATGCCCGTGCAACATTGACAAGATTCTGACCGGTCAAAGCAGGATTGTTGATCTTCATATCAAATTCAAACAGCTGATTCTGCGTTGTTCCGGAAACGCCCTTACGGGTCAGATTGACACCGTGTCCCATATCCTTCAGGGCATCTACGCTTTCAACCGCCATCACATGGGTTTCATCATGTGCAAAATAATCATCCGCTTTGATGCGGGCTGCAACGTCTTCCAGGGTATATCCGTCAACCAGCTCAATATAGACCATCCGGCGGTGAATGCCAGTCCCGGTAGGAATGGTCATGGAAAGGGCATTTTTGACGCCTTCGATTGCTTTTACGGCAACTGTATGCCCCATGCTCATGCCGGGGCCGAAGTTGGTATAAGTAATTCCTTTTGGCGCACAGGACTCCAGCAGCGTCCTAACAACAGAGTCGGAACCCGGATCCCAGCCGGCTGAAATAACAGCGACACGGCCGCTCTTTTTCGCAGCCTCGTCAAGCTCCTGCTTTAATTCCCAGATGGAAGTATGGATATCAAAGCTGTCAACTGTATTGATGCCCATCGCAAGATAGGTCTTTGCATATTCCGGGACTTTTCTGGTCGGTGTACAAAGAATGGCAACATCCGGTTTTACCGAAAGCTTGGCAATATCATCCACAACTTCAAGCCCAGAAAGCTCAGGTGCATGCGCTGTGCTGACCGTACGGCGAACGACACCAACGATCTCAAAATCATCTGCGGCGTGCAGTGCTTCCAAAACCGCTTTCCCGATATTTCCATAACCAACAATTGCAGCTTTAATCATGTGAAAAACTTCCTTTCCTGTTTTTGTTCCAAGGTATATTATACCAAATTCATAGGGTTCCCGCAAGTATAAGAATCACAGGATTTGTCCGCATTCCCGGCTGATATCTGTATTTTCTCACCAAAGGAACCATAGAGCATCCAATATCATCAAAATCTGGTATGAAAGGTACGGTTGATGACATCCAGCTGCTGTTCCCTGGTCAGCTTCACAAAATTCACCGCATATCCAGACACGCGGATCGTAAGCTGCGGGTATTTTTCCGGATGATCCATTGCATCCATCAGCACTTCACGATTCAAGACATTCACATTGATATGGTGTCCCTTTTCCGCAAAATACCCGTCCATCAAAGTGACAAGGTTCTTTTCTTTATCTTCCTCTTCCTTGCCGAGTGCACCCGGAACAATTGAAAATGTATAGGAAATGCCGTCTTCAGAGTAATCGTACGGCAGCTTGGCAACCGATTTCATGGAAGCTACACACCCGCTGCTGTCGCGTCCGTGCATTGGATTGGCTCCGGGCGCAAACGGTTCTCCCGCTTTTCTGCCGTCAGGAGTAGAACCTGTCTTTTTCCCGTAAACGACGTTAGAAGTGATTGTAAGGATCGACATGGTCGGCTTACTGTCACGATAGGTCTTATGACGGGACAGCTTTTTCATAAAGTTTTTCACAACTGATACTGCGATATCATCGACACGCGGATCATTGTTGCCAAATTTCGGATAGTCGCCTTCGATTTCAAAGTCAGTAATCAGTCCTGCCTCATTCCGAATCGGCTTCACTTTTGCATACTTAATCGCAGAAAGGCTGTCCGCAATCACCGACAGACCGGCAAGGCCACAGGCTGACGTGCGTAAGATTTCTTCATCATGCAGCGCCATCTGGATTCGTTCATAGCAATACTTATCATGCATATAATGAATGACATTGAGCGTACTGATATACAGTTTTGCCAGCCATTCGCAAACAGCGTCGAATTTCCGCATGACTTCATCATAGTCAAGATACCCGTCCCCAACCGGAGCCAGTTCCGGTCCGACCTGCATGTCATAGCGCTCATCCCTTCCGCCGTTAAGGGCGTAAAGAAGGGCTTTTGCAAGATTGGCACGCGCACCGAAAAACTGCATCTGCTTGCCAATCCGCATCGCAGACACACAGCAGGCAATTCCATAGTCATCGCCGAATTTTTCCCGCATCAGATCGTCATTTTCATACTGAATTGAGGACGTCTCAATCGATATTCTCGCACAAAACCGTTTAAAGTTTTGCGGCAGGCGTTCCGACCACAGTACCGTCAGATTCGGCTCCGGCGCAGGGCCCAGGTTGACAAGTGTATGCAGAAAGCGATAAGACATTTTGGTTACCATATGACGGCCGTCAATTCCGACGCCGCCGATCGACTCGGTCACCCATGTCGGATCGCCTGAAAACAATTCATCATAGGCAGGAGTCCGCAGAAAACGCACCATCCGAAGTTTCATGATGAAGTGATCTACAAATTCCTGGATCTGTTCCTCAGTATAAACACCGTTTTCCAGATCACGCTGTGCATAGCAGTCGAGGAAGGTTGAAATCCGTCCGATCGACATTGCCGCACCGTTTTGCTCCTTTACAGCCGCGAGATAGCCGAAATAAGTCCACTGGATCGCTTCTTTTGTGTCTCTGGCCGGTTGGGAAATATCATAACCGTATTTTGCGGCCATTTCTTTCAATTCATAAAGCGCTTTGATTTGTTCAGACGTTTCTTCCCGCTGCCGGATCATCGGGCTGTCCATCATGTCACTGAGCATATTGGCCTTGGCTTCCTGTTTCCAGGAGATCAGCTGATCGACACCATACAGTGCTACCCTTCTGTAATCTCCAATGATTCTGCCGCGCCCGTACGCATCCGGCAGACCAGTGATGATGGCGGCATGACGTGCTTTTTTCATTTCCTCAGTATAGGCATCAAATACGCCGTCATTATGGGTCTTGCGGTATTTGAAAACATTCTCCACCTCGGGGTCCATTTCATATCCATATGCTTCCAGCGAGCTTCGCACCATGCGAATCCCCCCGAAAGGCATAATGGCGCGTTTCAAGGGCTCATCCGTCTGCAAACCCACAATGGTTTCCAGTTCCCTGTCAATATATCCGGCGTCATGAGCCGCAATCGTAGAAATCGTATGAGGATCGATCGAGCGAACACCGCCGTTTTTGCGTTCTTCTTCCATAAGGGATTTCACTTTATCCCACAGCCTGAGGGTCCGTGTTGTCGGAGCAGAAAGAAAACTGTCATCCCCATCATAAGGTGTATAATTTGAAATGATAAAATCGCGGACATTAACTTCTTTTTTCCATACGGTTTCTTTAAAATTCATTTTTACCTCCGTTTTCTTCCCGTTTACCTGTGCGTATACCGATTTCGTATATTAAACAATACCAAATCAGTATTGTTTAATACCATTATAAAGGATTCCCAACAAAAAGTCAAATATTTATAGGACAAAGAATACAAGCATGATAATTTAATTTTATGCAGTTTCACAATCTAAAAAAATTTTTTCCAATAAGATACATCTGCCCTCTTTATGGAAATACTAATAGCAAAAATACTTTATTTCGGGAGGAACTCAAGGAATCATGAATCCGCTGATTGAATTGCAGGACTGTTGCAAAACTTATTTGCAGGGAAAAAATACGGTGATCGCCTTGGATCATATTGACCTCCGGATCAGGCAGGGAGAATTTGTGTCAATTGTCGGCAGTTCCGGTTCCGGGAAATCAACCATGATGAATATCTTAGGCTGTCTGGATTCTCCAACCTCCGGCCGGTATTTATTTGGCAGCACTGATGTTTCCAAATTAAAAGACAGACAGCTGTCTGAAATCCGCAATCGCAAAATCGGTTTTATCTTTCAGGGGTTCAACCTGATCCCCAGTCTTTCTGCACTGGAAAACGTCGAACTGCCGTTAAGTTACAGGGGGATCCCGGCCGCCAAAAGAAAAATAGCAGCAAAAGAAGCATTGTGTCAGGTAGGTCTGAAGAACCGGCTTCAGCATCGTCCATCAGAGATGTCCGGCGGTCAGCAGCAGCGAGTCGCCATAGCCCGTGCCATCGCTGCCTCTCCATCCATTATTTTAGCGGATGAGCCGACAGGCAACCTTGATTCAAAATCAGGAACTGAGATCATGCAAATCCTGATTGATCTTCATCGGGAAGGCCGAACCATCGTACTGATCACACACGACAATCAAATTGCAGCCAAAGCAGAGCGGATCATCCGCATATCCGACGGCAGAATCATCAGCGATATGGCTCTTTGAGTCACTTTTTATCGTTTTGCAAAATATTTTAAAGGGGTTGACAAATCCGTATTTACTGTATATACTGTATATAAACAGTAAACAAGGCGGTGATTCCAATCAATATCATTATCAGCAATGCAAACGGTCAGCCAATCTATGATCAAATCTATTCTCAAATTAAAGGCGCAATCATTACGGGAGAGCTGCCGCCCGGACAGCCACTCCCTTCCATACGGGGGTTGGCCAAGGATCTGCGAATCAGCGTAATTACGACCAAACGGGCGTATGATGAACTGGAACGGGACGGCTTTATAAATACTGTCGCCGGAAAAGGCTGCTTTGTTGCCGAAAAAAACATCGAGCTCATTCGGGAAGAACATTTAAAGAAAATTGAAGCCTGCCTGCTGGAAGCAGTCAGCCTGGCAGATGCCAGTGGGATCAGCCGCCGGGAGTTAATGGAAATGTTCCAACTTTTTATAAAAGAGGAGTAGCTACATATGAACGCATTGGAATTAAAAAATGTCAGCAAAGCCTACCGGGACTTTCAGCTTGGTGATATCAGCTTCGTTCTGCCATCCGGCTGCATCATGGGACTGATCGGTGAAAACGGCGCCGGAAAAAGCACAACCATCAAACTGATTTTGGACATGGTTCGCCGGGACAGCGGAGAAATCAGCATCCTTGGAAAAGACAATCAAAACGACTTTTGCAGGGTGAAAGAGGAGATCGGCGTTGTTCTTGACGAAGCATATTTTCCGGAAAGCATCACCGCAAGAGAAGTCAACGCCATTATGAAGCATACCTATCATCATTGGGACGAATCGCAGTACTTTGACTACCTCCGCCGCTTTTCTCTGCCGGACAAAAAATCATTTAAGGAGTTTTCCCGTGGGATGAAAATGAAACTCGCCATCGCGGTTGCGCTTTCACACCATGCCAGACTGCTGATTTTGGATGAACCGACCTCGGGGCTGGATCCTATTGTGCGTGACGAAATTGTAGACTTATTCTACGAATTTACCCGCGAGGAATCCCACTCTATTCTGATATCATCTCACATTGTCAGCGATCTGGAAAAGCTCTGTGACTATATTGCTTTTCTCCATCGGGGAAAATTGTTATTCTGTGAGGAAAAAGACCGTCTTCTGGAGCAGTATGGCATTCTGCGATGCAGCAAGTCTGAATTTCAGTCCATTCCTTCCGGGGCAGTCAGAGGGTTCCGCGATTCGGGCTATGGCATTGAAGCATTGGTGGAACGGCAAAAAATACCGTTTGGTCTGGCAGTCGATACCCCAGGTATTGAAGACATCATCGTCTTTATGGCCAAACAATTCTGAAAGAGTTTTATCAAGGAAAGGAAAATCCGATTATGAAGGGCTTATTATTAAAGGACTGGTTTGTTATATGGAAGCAATGCAAATATCTGCTGATTGTCCCCATTGTTTTTATGCTGGTTTCAGCCTTCGGGAATGATACCGGATTCTTCGCTGCGTTCGGCAGCCTGCTGCTCGCCATGCTTCCCATGACGGTGATGGGACTGGATGAACGCAGCAAATGGCAAAACTATGCGCTGACCATGCCGTTTTCCAGACAGGATCTTGTCATCAGTAAATACGTTCTGGCACTAATCGGCCTGTTAAGCGGCGTTGCTCTTAATTTCATTTTACTTCTGATTGGAAAAACGGCGGGAATTGTTTCTGTCAATGCTTTTCTGAACACCGAAGTGTGTCTGGTCCTGGGGGGATTGTATATTTCTTTCTCTTTTCCCATTCTGTTTAAATTCGGGACCGAGAAAGGACGGCTCTGGCTGCTGGTTTCCGTTGCTGTGATCGCCGGAGGAGGCGGTGCACTGTTCTCTTATCTGGAGTCCTCCGGATTTCAGCTTTCCGACATCCAAATACCTGCGCTGCCGGTTTTGTTTCCGTTGCTGATTGTGATTCTGCTGCTGGTGTCTGCCTGGATTTCAGTTCGTTTGTTTGACAAAAAGGAATTTTGATAGCAGTCTGCTGGATCATGACTCGATACAAATAGAACTGTAACGGATGCAGATCCGGATTCGGCAGATACAGCATCGCATTAAACCAGGAGTTCCAAATACCAACAATAGTATAGATCGCAATAACTGCCAAGACCGGTTTGGCTAATGGAACTACAATGGAAAGCATAATGCGGATATGTCCTGCGCCATCTATTACTGCACTTTCTTTCAGCCCTTCCGGGATATCCATGAAAAATGTCCGAACCAGAATGATGTTCCAAATACTCACCGCCCCGGGAATGATCATCGCCCAGACATTATTGTAAAGGCCTAACTGTGTCATCAGCAAAAATGTCGGTATCAAGCCGCCGGAAAAATACATAGGGATAATCAGAAATTTAACGACCCATTTTCTTCCTGCAAGTTTTTTGACACTAAGCGGATATGCTGCCATGACCGACGTTACCAGTACCAAGAGTGTCCCGGCCGTAACATAGAAAATTGTATAACCATATGCACGCCACATTTTAGGGTCAGTCAAAATCAACTCATATGAACCAAAATAATAGTTTTCCGGCCAAATATAAGTCGTACCTTTGAGCACTTCCTGCGGATCCGCAAAGGACTGAATGAAAACGTAGTAAAAAGGATAAAGAGCAATGACACAAATCAGTCCAACTACGATATAAATAATGGCCGAAGCAATTCGCGATCCCTCTTTGATTCGATTGGGATGTCTTTTTTTAACCAATACCACAGCGTCTTTCCCCCTTTACCACAAAGAATATCCGTTGACCTTCCGCGATATTGCGTTTGTAATATACAACATCGCAAAATTAATAATCTGCATAAACATTCCGATTGCGGTCGTATAACTAAACTGCGCCTGCTGGATACCAATTCGATAAGAATAAGTCCCGATAACATCAGAGGTTTCGTAAATCGACGGATTGTACATCAACAGGATAAATTCGGAATTTGCATTCATCAGGCCACCAATGGCAAAAATCAGCAAAATAAACATCGTGCCGCGAATCGATGGTATCGTAATATACCACATCTGCTGGAATCGATTGGCACCGTCCATTTTTGCAGCCTCATACAACTCCGGTGAGATACCTGCGATCGTTGCCATATAAATGATGCTGTTCCAGCCAAACGTCATCCAGACATTTGTAATAACATACACCCATGGAAAGACCGTAGGGTCTGTACTATAACTGATTGCGTTCCCGCCAAACATCGTAATAATGTTATTTACCAGTCCATCCTCAGCCAAAAGAGTCAACGCCATACTTGCCACAACGACAGCTGAAATAAAATGAGGCAGATAGCTGCAGGTCTGTACAATTTTTTTATAGCGCAAGGCCTTGACCTCATTTAACAGCAATGCAAAGCCCAATGCCGCTACAAAGCCAAAAATGATATTCAGACCATTCAAAATCACCGTATTTTTAATCAGCCGCCAGAAATAAGTGGACTGCATAAAGGTGACGAAATGCTCCAAGCCGACCCATTCCACATCAGTGGAAAAGAAACTGCTTCCCGGGATATAGTCCTGGAATGCAATCACAATTCCATAGATCGGTATATAACTGAATATGAAAACAAAAATCAGAACAGGAGCCATAATAGCGTACAGAACCAAATTATCCTTAATATCCTGTTTGCTCATTTTTTTCTTTGGTTCTTTGATTTTGACCGCTTTTTTCTGAATCGCCCGAGATGCTGCCAAGTCAATTCCCCCTTTGAGTATTCAAAACAGCAAATAATATCAGTTATCATTCAAACAAACCAAGTAAAACCGTTCTGGAGGCATCAGTCAGTCTTCAGCCGGCTGATGCTCGAGCCACTCTTTTGTCGCAGACTCTGTAATGCCGTCATTTCCAACTTTTTTTGACATAAAGCTGAGTGTTAAAGGCTTCTGACTCCGATAGATCACAACATCCACCATCTGCTCCTCCGGCAAATGATCAAATACCTCTATAAACTGTTGGGCATTTTTGATCGGAACATCTCCGACCTTAACAATCACATCACCAATGCCGATCGGCAAGCCGAGAACACAAAATACACCCAAGACATCACGTCCCACAATATAGGCGCCGTCATAGTTTGGCAGTCCGGCGGCGGAGCGGATTCCTTCCCCTTCCACATTGCTGATAAGAATGTCATGATAATGGAAAATATGATCAGCTGCTCTCACAGGAATATATTGAAATTTGGGTGGTTTCGGTTTTTCCGGCCGTCCAAAATCTGCATCACTCATTGGAAAATTCACAAATCCCATTTTCAATGCGGGTGAATTTTCCTTCAGTCTAAAGTCGTTTCCTTCCAAGTCAACAAAGCAAGGATCTGCCACTTTAGAAGCAAAATCATCCTTTTGCAGGCCTGCCACCGGCTCTCCGGCATTCCAATAAAGATTGTTGGAAAAAATGGTCGTTGCCTTATCGCTGACACACAAAAGATTATATGCCTTGTTGAAGTAAACTACATTTGAATAAATCAGGTCTCGGTTTTGCTCAAATGTCATGTGAAGTTCAAATCCGGCGCCGATCAGCATATTGTTATGCACTCTGCGGTCAAAACCGTCTCTCAGCTTGATTCCAACGCCAATACAAAGATTGTTGTAAATATCATAATTTGAAGTACCGTCGTCAAAGTCCAGTCCAAAAGCATGATTGGCAAAAACGCGGTTATGTCGAACAACTGTAGTTTTATAAGCATCCAATTCGGCAAACGCACGCTTTTCCCTGCCATAATATCCCATTGCATCATGCTGCGGAACCGACCAGTAACGATCCCGTCCCCAGGAATTGAATGGACCGTGATCAGCGGTTTCTGTCACGCAGTCAAACAAATCATTATCCTCTATCACATGACCGCCGAATGTCCCGTTGTTAATATTGATCCCGGCACGGGATGTATGATGAACTGTGTTCCTTCTTACAGTAATATCACTGCTGATAGAAAGGCACACCGCAGCCGTTTGCTTTTCATAGGTGCCAATATCGTAAAAATAGTTGTTGCTGATTAAAACATCCCGGGGATATTCTTCTGTTTTTGGCCCGACGACAAAATCACTGATTACTGTTTTATGATTGTCATTGTCATATTCCGAAGGATCTCTGACCGCGCTGACAAGCCCGGTCACCAAAACACCGGTTGCCCCGATTCCCGTAAAGTCATTGTAATCCACCACATGTCCGCGGTTATAAGATGACATCGTGATGGCATTTCCACCGATCTGGTCAAATTCACAGTTGCGCACCGTAACCTGTTCTGCATTTTCAAGGTACAGAACTCCTGCACGCACAATTCCCCAGTCTCCCCGCAGAATCCGTTCATATTTTCCGGTAAACAAAGTTCTGGCAGTATTGATAAAGCTGATTTCCTCAATTGTAATATTACTTACAGTATGCCCCGAATCAGAGCCGACCATCCGGATAATTTCAGCATTTACGATCAGTTCAAAATCCTTTTGCAAATCTTCCAACTGTTCCGGGTAGAAAAACAGTTCTCCGGTATTGCGGTTATAAAACCATTCTTTTGGTGCGTCCAATTCTTCAAAGATGTTTTCCACCATTCTTTTAACCGGATGCATCTGATTACCGCGGTTATTATCTCCGACCCATCGGTAAAGCAGCTGATTATCTGCGGTTTTTCCGGTTATGATATAAGAATTGCTTCCCCATTCTGCATGATGCAGAGCACGAATGTACCCTCCTGCCGGATCGTTCCAGCGAGCCACACGCTGCGGGCTGATGGCGTCCTCGCTGTAACCGTTGAGCACCACGTTTTGCTGAAAGTTGGGATAACGCGCCATTATCTGCTGCTGTCCGCCGCATACGAGACCATCAACCGGCAGACCTTTTTCGAGACTAGCAACATATATCCCATCCCGAAAGGGCTTCCACTCCGGAGCAATAGTGATTGTGCCGCTGATCTGCGTTTTTTTTCTGCCGGCACCGATAATTTTCAGTGAAGCCAGCCGCTTGGTATCCTTTTCTGCAATGTTGATAGGAGAGGAAATATGATGTTTCCCTTCTGTCAGCCTGATTACAACATCACAGCCCGCACAATCCGGCGCCTCTGTCCGCTTGACTGCAGCAGCCAGAGTTTGAAACGGCTGTTTAACGTCTCCATTCCAGCTGTCATTTCCATTAGGAGAAACATAAAAAACAGTATTTTCCATTGTCATATTTCCTTTCCTTCCAACTAAGGCTGATATCTGCCTTCTATCTGACATTTGACATTTTTTGTTTGTTTTAGTCAAAATATTCGATATTTTATTGTCAATTTTACACGTTTATTATAGCATGTTGTACTATATCTGTCTACGCACAAGAAGGGGACTTCTTTGTCAAAAAGTAATATTTATAAAGAACTTTTCATTATATCTCCATTCCTTCAAAATAAATTCATAAACAAACCACGTCCATCGCATCCCATGTGAACCATCCGGCAACAACTTTGACAGTAAGAGTATTCTCCTGCGCAAACAAATCACCAGGCAAAATCACCTCATAGGTTTCCGGGAAAGCAAGATGATCTGGTTTATCCTTTTGAACGCCAAAGCCTTTGCTCATCTCAATGTCAGATACTTTTCTGCCGTTAAGATATATTTCGGCCGAGCAAGGCTCTTTCGAGCTGTCTGCTATATGAATCCGCAGTTTTGCATCCTTCCGGTTCTGACTTTCAAATATAAAATCAGTTTTTCCTTCTGACAGGTAGCACACCTCGGCCGCCGGGATTTCACGTCCGGCTGCACGAACTGCAGCCACAGCCGTCGAATCGGTGTCAAAGTACCCTTTAAATTCCCTGGAAATACTGTCTCTGCGTCCCATATACAGCAGCACATCATCAGACGGCAGCACATTTACAGTTTCACTGTTAAAGCAGGTAACTGCAAATCCAGTCTGCTCCAAAGTCGTTTCTCCGCCCCTATGTGCTTTGATGACCAGTGTTCTTTCTTCCTGCGGAGGAATCGAAATGAAATTGTCACGAATGATCAAATCTGTACGGTAGTTCAGCATCGGATGCGCTTCTACAAATAAGGCCGTCATAACCCCTGTATTCTTTAATGTCACAGCAAGGTATTCATATTCTTCATCCGTACTGTATTCTGTCCCAACAGTTTCCAGCTTGGCGTCATACACTTTCATTCCCTTGATTCCGGTGGTTACATACGGAATGCCAAATTCATGGTCATTCACGCCTTCCCGTTTTACCAAAGAACGTAAGGGGGCTTTCACGCCTTCTGCACAGAAAACATATACCCGCTGTGCCAGAATCTGTCCGTCGCTGTCTTTTAATGTCAGCTCTGTGAACGCAGGACCAAATCCCATGTTCTGCGGCGGATTGATCTTGATTTCACAGAGATTAATGACTTCCTGAGAATCAATGGATACTGTGCCATTTCCCTGTCCGTAGACATTTCCGCGGCGGTCGCGCTGAACATATTCCCATTTCAGATTTTCCGCCCGCTCCGGAATATCAGCCACGATTCGCAGTGTGGCGAAATTATCTTTAAACAACGAATAGAAAATACTGTCATATTTCAGCTGAAGGGCAATTGGTTCCAACGCCTCCTGCATAAAACGATACGCCATAACAGGACGTCCGTCATAATCAATCACATAGCTGCCGGCTCCGTTTGGCCATGGTTCATTGTAATCCCACGAAGTAAATCCGCCGATCTTCTTTCCTCTTGCACGAAGTGCGTCCATCGCATATCGAATGCCTTCACCGGCAAGATATTGTCCGCCCTTGATCGTCATTTCGAGGTCATCCAGATCTCCGAAGAACCGTTCAATCAGTGACGGACGAAGCCAGTAGTCACTGTCAAATACCGCATTTAACGCATTTTTACGCCACTGAGTGGGATCCTCTTCATTTAAAGGCCACTGAGAAGCCACCGGGAAATCACGGTACCAGACTTCCAGGTTTGCAGGCGTCTGACAGCCGAATTCACCATACCGCATTAAAGGAAGTACGCCTTTATTGTCCTTTAAGTCCGAATTATAATAGTTGTAATGTAAATCAGGGTTGTAGTCCCATGGAGCGTGCCTTGAGCCTTCCACCGGACAGGTGTCACGGAACAAGCGGGTATCGTCCTCCGATTCTGCCGCATAGCGCTCGACCTCAACGCCTTTCCGATCGGCTCCCGGATTAAAATAGTAATCCAACTCATTGCCGCCGGTCCACTCCATGATGCTGGCGTGATTGCGCAGCTGCTTCACAATGTTTCGAATAGTATCCGACAGATTTTTCAGGAACTCATCATCTGTTTCCAGACAGCAGTTCCCAATCGGGAAGTCAAACAACAGCATGATCCCCATTTCGTCACAGGCATCATACATATTCTCCGGCATAATCGGCTGGCCGCCATGATGACGCAATACAGTCATATTGCATTCCTTGGCCATTTCTACAAAGAAACGGCCGCCTCTGCCGATCCTTCCATGAAGCAGATCCGTTACTGTCAGGCAGGAGCCCATGGTGCGAATCCTTTTTCCGTTCAAAACAAGTCCAAATTTGTTTTTCAAGCCATTCGGAGCACCTTCGGTGTCCTCCCACTGAATATCTCGAAAACCAATCCGGGTAGCAATCACATCAGAAAGCTTTCCATTCACATATACTTTCGCTGTAATATCATAGAGCGGATGATCTCCATATCCGTTCGGCCACCACAGCGCCGGTTTCTCTACGGGCAAGAGCAGATTGACCTTGCTCTCCCCTGCGGGGATTTCAAACTCGGCGGACTTTTCTTCCTGACAGCCATTTCCCTTAATTTCTGCAACAACCTTGATAGCCGCAGCTGCTTTGCTGTCCAGTTCCAGTGTAAGGTCGGCATTTCCTTTGGAATAGTCCTGATACAAAAGTCCTTTTGCCTGAATGAAGTCAATTCTGACCTCTTCCGTCAGCCAAAGCTCTACCTCTTTCCAAACACCAAGTGTATAAATGTTGGTTCCCCAGTCATAACTGCAGTTGCCTGGGCATTTGAGTCCTTTCAGAGTTTGGCGGATTTTGTTGTTAGCGAACACAAAAAAGTGCTCGGTTCCTTCTCCGCTCATCTTGCCGTCACACTCATTGATCCAGCTCAGCAACTCTTCAGGCATAGCGTCTACTTTGATTTCCAGCAGATTTTTACCGGGTTTTATCAGTTCAGTGACATCAAACCGAAACCGCTTGAAAGTGCCTTCGTTTCTGCCCGCTTTGATTCCGTTGACATAGACATCACAGCTGTAATCAACGCCGTAAAACACCAATGTTTTCCGCTTGTCAGCATCGTTTTCTGAAATTTCAAATTCTTTGCTGTACCACCAATCGCTCAGTGCAAGATTGGTCATATTCTCATCCAGCGGCCCGTACCATATCGGCTTGATCAGCTTGGCGCTTTCCACATCTGCCTGGACATTTCCGGGGACTGACGCGGGGATCCACTTTGGATCCTTTAAAGCATCTTCCCGCCCGGTGCCTGCCTGCACAGGCCAAAGGCGCCAGTCTTTTCCGCTTAAATTCATCTTTTGAATCGTGCTATCCATTATTTTCCCTCTCTTCAGTGGTTTTTATCTATCTTTGCAATACCATAATGTCATATGGCATCAATGATATTTTTCCGCTGTATTTTTTTCCTGACAAGATATCAGTCATTTCCTCATCCAGCTGATATGTTCCGCCTTTGCCCGCATATTCCAACAGGATCAGGCCGGAATGTTTTTCTCCCTCGCGGCGGACTGCCATAATATTTCCATCTTCCTTGCCATATGGGATTCCCGCCGTCTGACAGGCCAAAGACAGAATGCGATCCATATCCTCCCAGGAGAGGACGGTTCCCAAAAGAATGACCGTTCCTTTTCCAACCTTGTACATACCGATCATCGTCTGCCCAATCAAGGAAGGATAGCCTGCTGTCGTTCTCACGAGACTCCCGTCTGTTTTCTCATTCCAAAGATCCGCCCAACGGCCGATGGAGCAGGGTGTATGATCCTGCCACTCAGCTTTCAGCAGTCTGCCGTTCTCAGGAATTCCGTATTGCCATTCGATTCCTGTAAGAGCTTCTATCATGCCGAAATGCCTGTCCTGATATTTGGCGCCATATTGATCCCGAATGTCCGTAAACGGCCCAGCCACCCAGACGCCTCCTGCATTTACCCATTCTGCAATCCGCTCCGGAAGTTCTGCTTCTTCCAATGTCATCATCATGGGAGAAAACACCAGTTTATACCGGGACAAATCCGCTTCCGCATCAATCATATCAGGGCGAAGGCCGTGATCAATCATCGGTTTATAAAAGCTGTCATTCAAAACGCTCTGATAATCCAGATCCTTAACGACTCTTTGCGTTTCAAACATGTTCCAATTTAAAGAGGTGAAATGAACTGCCAGGTCGGGAATGACTTTTGTCCCGCAAATAAAGTCCGCTGTCTTCTGAAACTCGGCTGCTGTTTGACGGATCTCGCCCGCAATATGCATATATTTTCCACATGTGTCAAGCACTGCGCCATGCATCAGTTCATGTCCTGCCCAATGGGTACGCCACAGCCAGTACATATTCAGCTCCGCTCCCATTGCGACCGGCAGCCAGGAATTCAGTCTGCAATAGCCTTCCGGATGCAGAGTCTGGTCGATTTCCGTGCTGCCGTTCCAACAGGTCGATGTTTCGGTCACCCAAAACGGATGTTGTTTCAAATTTCTTATATAATCAAACCAAAGCCCACAGGTGTATTCATTCTCTTCCAAATTGTAATGATTAAACTGCACCACATCGAGTCTGCTGTTCAGCTGACGGTAATCCATGCCATGAAACGGCATGATATCCGTCCCCACCAAAGCGTCGGTATACTCATGCAGAATATCTGCCTGACGATGTACAAAATGAATATGGGATTCATTCTGCATGATTTTCCATTCCATCCGAAGATGCGGGTTATGACTGGCGTCCCGCGGCATTGGAATATCTTCAAAGCTATCATATGCCTGACTGAAAATGTTCAGATTCCACGCTTCATTCAGATGTTGTATGGACTGATATTTTTCTTTTAAATAGCGGTGGAACTCCTGTCTGCAGTGTTCGCAGAAGCATCCCTGCCAGGCGTAAATTTCATTGTCAATCTGCCATCCGATCACTGCCGGATCATCTGCAAATTCCTGTGCCATTTTTCGTACAATGCGTTCAGAATATCGGATATATTCCGGGCTGTTGGAACAGCAGTGTCTTCTGCAGCCATGCTGTGCCCTTCGTCCGTTCTCATATTCCATCAAGACATCCGGATGAAGCTTTAACAGCCAGATCGGCGGTGTCGCTGTCGGTGTGCCAAGTATCACCGAAATGCCCGCTGCATGCAGTTTATCTATCACATCATGCAGCCATGCAAAATCAAAATGCCCTTCCTGCGGCTCCATTTTTTTCCAGGCAAATTCGCCGATCCGAACGACTGAGATGCCCGTTTCCAACATTTTGGCAATATCATTTTCAATTTCGCTTTTGTCCCAATCCTCTGGATAATAGGCAGCGCCAAGAAAGGGCGGCTTTTTCCTTTTTTCCATATTCTATGCTCCCGAATCATAAAATAAAATGGATATCCGTTCGTTTAAATAGA
>CALXBC010000009.1 GCA_944386455.1 uncultured Clostridia bacterium
CGATGGAGGCAAAGACGAACAGCGCGACCATGTTTCAAGGAGATGGGTCGTCTGTTCGAGCCAGACAGGGGGAGCCAAGAAAAGCACCCGGTCGTTTGACCGGGTGCTTTTCTTGGTTTATCCGGTTTCGTTCAGACAGACGCCTGCGGTTACGCAGGGGGACGTTCGCGACCGCCGCCGGTGGCGGGAGGAGGGAGCGAAAAGGAGTGGCGCCAAAGGGAGTATCAGGAAGCGAACAGCGAGTGAGACGACCATTTGGCAACAGGTCGTCTGTTCGAGCCAGACAGGGGGAGCCAAAAACAGAAGACACGGAGCTCCGTGTCTTCTGTTTTTTTCTTTTCTTTGTATGATTCCGACAGATGACCCTGTGTTTCCTCTGCTGCATCCGGCTGTTATCTGCTTCGCGCTGACTGTGGCTGCCGCTGCTGCGGCAGCCACATCGAGGTGCTGTGCTTCTCCGCGGGGTAGTATTTTCTTTTTCTGCTCCGACTGTTCGCGAAGTGTCAGCGGGCACTTGCCCGCCCGGTGGCGGATGAAGGGAGCAAAAAGGAGTGGTGTCAAAGGGAGAACCAGGAAAAATTTGAGTGCGGTCATCTACCTTGCTGCTGTTTTTTGTGGTATAATAATATAAAAAGATTCAAGGAATTACTTATTTTGTTATAGGGGAGGCAGTTATGAACAGATTGATAAAAGGTGAAAATGATTTGGCTACTTTGCACCCCGCTTTAGCAAAAGAATGGCACCCAACAAAAAATGGTAATTTAAAACCAGGGGATGTCTCACCTGGATCGAGCAAGAAAGTTTGGTGGCTGTGCTCAAAAGGGCACTCCTATTCAATGGTAGTTAATCAGCGGGCCAAAAGAGGTTATAACTGCCCGTATTGCTCTGGTCGTCGGCCACTCAAAGGAGTAAATGATCTAGCGACTACAAATCCTGAGTTGGCAAAAGAATGGAACTATGAAAAAAACATCAATTTAACGCCGTTTGATGTAACTGCGGGAAGCGGGAAAAGGGTGTGGTGGCTGTGTGAAAAAGGTCATGCCTATGAGCAACTTATTATCAAACGAGTTAACCGGGGATATTCTTGTCCATACTGTTCTGGGCACAAAGCATTGAGAGGTTTTAATGATCTTGTGACTGTGAATCCTCGTTTAGCAAGAGAATGGCATCCCACCAAAAATGAAGATTTAACGCCGTTTGATGTAACTGCGGGAAGCGGGAAAAGAGTGTGGTGGCTGTGTCCGTTGGGACATGAGTATCAGGCTACCATTCACGATAGAAATAGCGATAATACGCAATGCCCCATTTGCAATGTCAAGAGCCAGACATCGTTTCCTGAACAGGCCATCCTTTTCTATGTGAAAAAGCTATATCCTGATGCGGTCAGCAGATATAAAGAAATATTTGAACATTCTATGGAATTGGATATCTACATTCCTTCGATTCGTTTGGGGATTGAGTTTGATGGGGCAAACTGGCATAACTCCACTGCGCAGTTCAAACGTGAAAAAAAGAAATACGACATTTGCCAGACACATCAAATCACACTTATCAGAGTGAAAGAGAATACGGAATTACAGTGGGAAGGTATTGCAGATATAATTTATTACATTCCAAAAGTACGGGCATACACTGAATTAGAAGAAACAATTAATGCAATACTGGATTCCATTGACCGAAATTCAAATATGTGGACAAGAAAAAATCCTCTGTGTTTTCACAGTGTGGTCAGAGCTAATTTGGAACGAGACAGAGCGGATATTCTCAGCTATTTAAGCGAAATCAAGAACTCCTTGGCAGAGATTCGTCCGGATGTCGCTATGTGTTGGGATTATTCCAAAAACGGAAATTTAATGCCCAGTATGTTTACGGTTAGTTCAAATCAAATTGTGTGGTGGAAATGTCTGAACTGTGGTCACGAGTGGCAATGTAGCATCAACAGTATGACACGACCGGGAAGGTATGGATGTACAGAGTGTTCTAAGCATAGACGAGGAACCACATATACCAGACAAGTTGTAAAGAGGGTAGGGTCTCTTGCTGAAACGATGCCTGATTTAGCAAAAGAATGGCATCCTACAAAAAACGGAGCACTGTCTCCAAATGATATCTCAGCAGGGCATTTTAAGGCAGTTTGGTGGCTTTGTCCGCGGTGTGAATATGAATGGGAAGCAAGCCCTAATAATCGTAAAAAAGGTGTGGGATGTCCATGTTGCGGAGGCAGAGTTCCCAAAAGCGGTGTAAATGACTTGGAAACTTTGTATCCGAAGTTAATGAAGGAGTGGGATTTTCAAAAAAACTCAGGTTTAAATCCGAGTCAATTGCTTCCTGGCAGTGGAAAAAAAGCATGGTGGAAGTGCTCTCAGTGCGGGCACGAATGGGAAGCTGTCATTGCCAGCCGGACAAAAGGACATGGTTGTCCCAAGTGTGCCAAGCGAAAAAAATGATAACCTGAAGTTAATTTTCTGTGTGCGATATTGTCCATGCGACGAGAGAAAAAATAAGTATTTTGCCTTTGAGCGGTGTTTTCCCATCCAGAAATACTGAGGTATGGCGCAAGCCGGTCGCTCGGATTTGCAGACGATACAAGAGAAACTTTTTTTGAAGCTGCCCGTATCGCCGAAGCAAAACGGCCTGCATATCTTCTCTTGGAAAATGTCCCCGGTTTGTTATTACATGACGGCGGCAGGACGCTTGACGCCAGAGGTGCCGGACGGATATTTCCTCTCGCCTGCGGCAATGCGGAAAATCTCAAATAACTTATCCCCGGACCGCAGGGACAAAGAGTCTATGAAACAAACGAAGTAGCCTGTACGCAGTATGCAGGCAGCAGTGGAAACCGCATCGAGACGCTTTGCTTGGGTTTGGCTTGTTATACGCCGGAGCAGCAAAGTGAGAGCAGATACAGGATAAGACCGACGCAGCCCGACCCAAAAATAACAATGATCGGGCTGCATTTCCATTTCCGCAGGACAAAAAAGGAAACCAGAGACAATCCGACGGCAGCAATATCCACACCGCCTACAGACAGTACGGCAGGAGTGAACCATCCGCTCTGGATCATAGAATACGCGGCAGAGCCAATCAATCCAACGACAACCGGACGCAAACCTTTTAATGCGCTCGTGACAAGTCTTAAGCCCCGGTATTTCAGGTACAGCCAGGCGAGAACGGAGACGATCAGGCAAGATGGCAGGATACAGCCGAGTGTGGCCACCAGTGCGCCTGAGACACCTGCGATCCGCGCGCCCACAAAGCTGGCAGAATTGACAGCAATAGGCCCCGGCGTCATCTCGGATATGGTAATCAATTTTGCAAATTCGTCTGCGGTCAGCCAATGGTGAACAGAAACAATCTGTTCTTCTATCAGAGGAAGCGCGGCAAGCCCTCCGCCCACAGAAAAGCATCCGATTTGAAGAAAGGATAAAAACAAATCAAGCAGCATGATGTTTTTCATCCCCCCGCCGATATAATAGGATGCCGTAAATAATCCCGGCGATCACGATCAGTATGACGTTCACTGATAAAAATGCGACCAGTACAAACGCAACGGCACATGCAGCCAGTGCAAGCCAACGGCTTTCCTTCCAAACAGAAGCGAACAGGCCGCATACGGCATCGCAGATGACAGCGATTACACCCGCCTGCATGCCAAAAAACAAATACTGTATGGCTTTGATACTGATGAAAATATCATATATATACGAGATTGCTGTTAATAGAACAAACGGCGGCAGAACAGTCCCAATGATGGCGGTGACAGCACCCAAAATACCACCGATCTTATTTCCCACCAGTATGGATGCATTGACCGCGACGGCGCCGGGGGATGACTGCGCAATTGCGGTAAAATCCAGCATCTCGTCATCATTTAGCCAGCCGAGCTTGTCAACAAACTGCTTTTTCATAAGAGAAACGATGACATAGCCGCCGCCAAAGGTGAAAGCACTGATTTTCAGGGTATACAAAAACAACAGGCCATAAGTTTTGAAGGAACATTTCATTTCGCGTCTCTCCTCTCCTTATCTTTTATTATACCACTTGATATCCTATATAAATAATACTATAATATTATAAAGTTCATAATAAAAATAATATAATTGGAGGCGTTTTCATGACCCTGCGGCATCTGAAAATCTATAAAGCAGTCGCCGAAACCGAAAGCGTAACCAAAGCGGCGCAGCAGCTTTATCTTTCTCAGCCGAGCGTTAGTGTTGCAATCAAAGAGCTGGAGCGATATTACGGGATCCGCCTGTTTGAACGGCTTAACCAGCGGCTGAAAATTACGCAGGACGGCATTCGTTTTTTGAATTATGTCACGCATATCATCGACTTGTTTGAAGAGGCGGACAAAAGCTTTCGGACGCCCGGAAGCACAGGTCCCGTCAAAATTGGAGCAAGCGTCACCGCAGGAGCCTGCTTTGTTCCTGGAATTATGACGTCTTTTACCGCAGCGTATCCGGATGTACAGATCTATACGCGGGTGGGCGCATCAGGAGAAATCGAACAGGATATTTTAAGCAACAATTTGGATATTGGCGTGGTGGAAGGCGTGGTTCACTCCGACTATATTGTGCAAAAAGTATTGAAGGAAGATGAATTGGTTGCAGTCTGCTCCGGTGCGCACCCTTTTGCACGGACAAAAAGTGTTTCGCTGGAACAGCTGGTAAAACAGCCGCTGCTGCTGCGGGAAAGGACAAGCGGGACAGCGGAGCTGCTGCTGACGGCACTGTCCGCAAGAGGATATACGGTGAACCCCGTTTTGGAAAGCACCTCGGTCGAAGCACTGAAAAACACCGCGCGGCGGAATCTCGGGATCGCCTTTCTTCCAGAGCCGCTTGTCAAGGCAGAACTGGAAGCAGGAATCCTGTACAGGGTTCCAGTCAGGGATTTTTCGGTGAAACGCTGTTACCGCCTGATCTATCATAAGAACAAGTATTTATCCCCGCTGCTGCTGGCGCTGATGCAGCGGATCGAACAGGAAGTGAAGCAGACAGGCTGAGATTTAATAAAAAGACGGTGAAGTATGCTGCTTTCCTCATTCTTATAAAATAAATATCTTTACCAGTGACCGTTGGGAATGCGACGGCACCTTCGGTACGATTTTGGTTCAGGAGTTTGATCCCAAAACCATGGCGCCTGCCAGAGACGCCAGAACCTCGCTGGCCGCGATCGGAGAAGGAGTGCAAAACACCGAAAATCTTCCGGTTCCGCTTTGGCGGCTTCAAGCATATCAGCTGTCAGATCATCTGTTCCGTCTAAAGGGGAATCGTACATATGATCCTGTGGTCGGGAATACATTGGTGATGACCCATGAGATTCGGACTGTCGGCGGGGTATTGATTTTTGACAGCAGCAATATTAAAATGGAAAATGTAAGTATTTATCAATCGGCTGCGATGCCGTTTCTGGCACAGTTTTCCGAAAACATCACGTTGGATGGCTGTAAGGTGATTCCGGCTCCCGGCTCTGGAAGAATGATATCCACTAATTCGGACGCAGCCCATTTTGTCCACTGTACAGGCACTGTCCGGGTGGAAAACTGCCTGTTTGAGTCCATGATGGACGATGTGGTCAACGTCCACGGGATGTACACCGTTGTCAGATCTGTACACGATAATCTGGTCAGGCTTGACCTGATCCACTATCAGCAAAAGGGGATCAATATGTTCCGGCCGGGTGATACGGTCATCGCGCATGAGCTTGGGAATTTTACCGAAACGGCAAGGGAGACCGTGCTAGATTCCTGGCTGGAGAACGATGATACACTGGTGATCAGAGTGGCCTCCGCCGCGGGCTTTTCTGCGGGAAATGTCTGTGAAAACGAGGACCGGATGCCGGAGGTGATCCTGCGCGGCAACCGCGGCGGAAAAAACCGGCCGCGCGGCTTTGTGGTCTCCTCCGCGAAAAAAATGCTGATTGAAAACAATGTGCTGTACAATTATCAAAACTGCATCGATATCCCCGGGGATGCCAAGTACTGGTTTGAAACGGGCGGGGTGCGGGATGTTGTGATACGCAATAATATTTTTATCCACCACAATGCGTTTCAGGCTGTTTCGGCCATTAAAATCAAGCCGGACTTTGACTGCCCGGTCTCCGATTATCACAGAAACATCCTGATTGAAAACAACAGCTTTTTCGGAAACAATCCCAGACTGCTGGATGCAGCATGCACGGACGGACTGATTTTTCGAGGAAATACTTATACCATGCCGCTTGCTGACGAAACCGGCATGGATGTCTATCGCATCAGAATCAAAAACTGCGGTAAAATTCAGATACAGGAAATTACTGATTGACAGGAAAGGCGGAATTTCATGAGAATCATCGATCAAATGCAGTTTGCGGGAGAAGATGTCAGAACACGGAAGTTTTTGCTGCCAGTCTCGGTTGTATCGACTTCAGGCTGCGTTCGGTCCGCGGACGAGCTGCTGGTCCGAAAATCAATGCAGATCGGCTTGAATGAACCGTCCTGTGCAGTGCTGGAAAATAAAGACGATGGAGAAAACGCTTCCATATTACTTGACTTTGGCAGAGAACTGCACGGCGGCATTCGCCTGATGGCGTTTAAAATTCAGGGTACAGATAACCCCTTGATGCAGATCACATTTGGGGAATCTGTGGGTGAAGCAGAAAGCAGACTGGGTGAAAAAGGTGCTGTCAATGCACATTCTGCTCGTCAGTTTACGGTTCCCGTCCCTGAATACAGTGATCAGGAGTGGGGACAAACCGGCTTTCGTTTTGTACGGCTGGAGTTGTTATCCAAAAACACGATCGTAATGCTGAAGTCTGCAATGGCGGTCTTTGTTTTTCGCGACTATCCTTATTTGGGCAGCTTTGACAGCAGTGATCCGGTTTTGAATCTGATTTACGACACCGCGGCTTATACTTGCCATTTAAATCTGCAGAACATGGTCTGGGATGGGATCAAGCGGGACCGTTTGGTTTGGATCGGAGATATGATGACAGAGTGCCTGACCATACGGGATGTGTTTGGGGCCATTCCTTTGGTGGAAGAAAGCCTTGAATTTGTAAAGGACCAAACTCCTTTGCCAGGCTGGATGAATGACCTGCCCTCCTATTCTTTGTGGTGGCTGATGATTGTCCGGGAATGGTATCTGACATCCGGCAGCGAGTCATTTTTACAAGCACAGAAGGAATATGTTCTTGTACTTTTAGATCAGATATGCGGACTTGTCAGCAAAGATGGCACGGACCGGCTGCCGTCCTATTTTTTTGATTGGCCGACTCACGGCACCCAGGCAGAAAAAAGCGGTGTGCGCTGTCTGTTACGGATGGCGCTGGAAAGCGGTGCAGAGCTGGCGGAGTATTATAAAGCCGAAGAGAGAACTCGCCGCTGCAGGGAATGCCGCAGATCACTTGATAAACAGACAGAATATGCAGACGGGGAAAAGCAGATTCTCGCTTTTATGGGATTAACCGGTGTAATGGAACTGTCTGAGGCGGCATTGCGGATCACAGAAAACGGCACTTCGGGCTTCTCTACCTTTCTGCTGTATTATCTGCTTCGCGCTGTTGCCGAGGGTGACAGCACAGAAACTGCACTGTCACTGCTAAAGGAATATCTTCTGGGAATGCTTGAAAAAGGCGCTACCACATTCTGGGAAGACTTTGATTCATCTTGGGCAGAACACAGCGGCTGTGTGACGGATACACCTTCGAGGGAACGGCCGGATATTCATGGTGACTTTGGCATGTTCTGCTACAAGGGCTATCGGCATAGTCTGTGTCACGGCTGGGCATCCGGAGCGGTGGCATTTCTGACCGAATATGTACTGGGGGTGCGGATCCTTTCTCCGGGCTGCCGGAGGCTGTTGATCCGTCCGCAGCTGTGTGGATTGGAGCATGTCAGCGGAAGCTTCCCGACGCCATACGGAGTGGTTGAAATATCTCACCGGCTCAATCCGGCGGGAGAGATCCTCAGCAGGATCAAAGCACCCGACGGGGTGGAGATCGTCTGTAAAAACTGTAAAAGAATAAGCGAGGATGAAACACAATGATCGGAATTTCAGACGGCGCTGTGCTGCAGCGCGGGAAAGACGGAACCTGCGACATTTATCTTATCGGACAGATGCAGCGGCTTTCTTATGAGGGAGCAGCCTGTGGAGAGGCAGCGTTGTCTTCTGCAGAAAACGGACGGATCAGAGTGACGGGAATCCCGACAGGAGGCCCCTATACAGTCAGATTGGATGATCAGGTCTTGCATGATATTTATGTCGGAGATATCTGGATTTTGGCCGGTCAATCTAATATGGAGGGAAACGGAATTTATAGGGAATCAGATAGGACACAACTGTCTGACAGCATGGTTCGTGCATTCTATATGACAGGGCAGTGGGGCGCGGCGGCGCATCCACTGCATACGCCATGGAAGGCGGTAGATCGAATCCATCGGGAGCTTTCCGGGCTGGATGAGAGTGGGAGCAGCTATCGCGGCGTGGGCCCCGGACTGATGTTTGCGCAACAGATGAAAAGGATAACAGGGGTTCCGCAGGGGGTTTTGTGCTGTGCGCACGGCGGCACCACGCTGGAGCAATGGTCCCCTGCGTTGGCTGACAAGGGAGAAAACAGTCTGTTGGGCTCGCTGTTAAAAACAGTGGAGCGCTGCGGCGGCCGGGCTGCGGGATTGTTCTGGTATCAGGGCTGCTCTGAGGCGATGAGCGGCTACGGCAAGCCGGTGGAGGAATTTTCCGAGCGCACGCTGGCACTGTTTCGGCTGATCCGGGAACGGCTCGACTCCGAGCTCCCGATCGTGCAGGCCCAAATCTCAAGGATGGTAAGCTGCTTTACGGAGGATTCGGATCTTTGCTTTACAATGGTCCGGGAGCAGCAGCGGAGGATGAAAACACAGATACAGCGTCTTGCCGTTATCCCGACCGTTACCGAGGAACTGAACGATTTGGTCCATCTTTCGGCCGCTGCACAGGACAGCGTCGGATACCGTGCGGCGAATGCAATGGCACAGCTTCTGTACCCGGGCAGGGCGAAACTTTTGCCGCCGCCGGAATATCGCAGCTGCTGGATTGACCGGGAACCCGATACATCGGCAGCGATTCTGCGGGTTTATTACGATCATATTGACGGCGGGCTTCGCGCAGAGGGCAGGGCAGTAGGCTTCCGGGTCGGTGACACGCCGTATGGCAATGACAACCGCCTGATTTTCAGCATCCGTCCGCAGGACGATCATGTCGCTGTGTATCTTACCGCAGCTCCCGAGGATCTAAAAGGAAAGTACCTTTGCTACGGAGCCGGAGCCGATCCGGTCTGCAATATCTTTGACGGGGCTGGTAGACCGCTTCCGGCAATGGCGGGGATATTGCTGAAATAGCAGCTTGCACTGAAACAATACAAACAGAGATGAAACACCAAACACCTGACAAAGCGGATAATAGCCGGCTGCCGACGGGATATGCGTCTAGTGATGTTTTTATCCTGCCGGCGGTACGGCTGTTTTTGGTATTGGAACACGCTCTTATATTGTTTGCACTAAGTTAAAAAGTTAGATTTCTGTATTTAGACAAAACAATCATTGACAATTTTTTGTCATTTTTACTAAAAAAAACCACACAGATTATCAAAAGAAAACATGGAAATTTCCCTGTCTTAATGTTATAATGTAAATTACATCAGTCTGTCTGCATATTGGATAGACCGGCTTATTTTGGGGAGGGTTTCTTTTATGGCAACAAAAAAGTCAGGCGTCGCCTTTTCCGGCACACCTGAACAAAAACAACAGCTGGACGCTGTCATCGCCGAGTACAAAAATGTCGGCGGTGCGCTGATGCCTGTTCTGCAGAAGGCGCAGGACATTTACGGGTATCTGCCCATCGAGGTCCAGACCATGGTGGCTGAGGGGCTTGACGTGCCGCTCGAAAAGGTATACGGGGTATCGACGTTTTATTCTCAGTTTTCTCTTTATCCAAAGGGAAAATACAAGGTTTCAGTATGTCTTGGAACCGCCTGTTATGTCAAAGGCTCGGGCGATATCTACGGCAAGCTGATGGAAAAGCTCGGCATCGAGGGCGGCGAATGCACACCGGACGGCAAGTTTTCGCTGGAGGCCTGCCGCTGCATCGGTGCATGCGGTCTTGCGCCGGTCATCACGATCAACGACGACGTTTACGGACGGTTGGTGCCGGACGATATTGACGAAATTCTGGCCAAATACGAATAACGCTGTTTCTTGGAAAAACGGCAGGGGGTAAGCCGAATGAAGATTCGTGAAATTGCGCGGCTGCTGGACGCGGAAGTGCTTTGCTGCAAAGACCATCTCGACAACGAGGTGTATTCTGCCTGCGGCAGCGATATGATGAGCGATGTGCTGGCTTATGTCAAGGATCAGGCAGTCCTGATCACGGGGCTGACCAATCCGCAGGTCATTCGTACCGCGGAGATGATGGATATGGTCTGTATTGTGTTTGTCCGCAGCAAACGTCCGACAGAGGAGATGCTCCGTCTGGCACAGGAACACGGTATTGTGGTTATGGCCACACCTAAGCGGATGTATGAGGCCTGCGGCACATTGTATGCGGCGGGGCTTTACCGTTCGGAGGACTGACGGACACTTATGGAGAAAGGACGGCAGAAACGATGAGTGAAGCGCTGCACTTTCATTTTAATGTAGACGGTGAAAATTTCACCTCGGCCGGCGAGGCTTCGGTGCAGGTGAAGAAGAAGCTGCGTCAGCTCGGCATGCCGCCGGAAACGATAAGGTGCGTTTCGATCGCGATGTATGAGGGCGAGATCAACATGGTGATCCATGCGGGCGGCGGAAATGCCGACGTTTATGTCAATGAGGACGAGATCGTCATTGTGCTGGAGGATCACGGCCCCGGCATCCCGAACGTGGAGCTGGCGATGCAGGAGGGCTACTCTACTGCGCCGGAAACCATTCGCTCGCTGGGCTTTGGCGCGGGAATGGGCCTGCCGAATATGAAGCGTTATACAGATGACATGAAGATTGATACGGTAATCGGAACAGGAACCACAATAACAATGAAAGTTTATGTGAAGTAGGTTTACGGTTATGGATTCTTATAAGCACTCGGTTTCCCTGGACGTGGAAAAGTGCAAGGGCTGCACCACCTGTCTGCGGCACTGCCCGACCGAGGCGATACGGATCAGGGACGGTCACGCTGTGATCAATCCTGACCGCTGCATCGACTGCGGGGAATGTATCCGCGTCTGTCCGAATAAGGCCAAAAAGGCCAGTTATCAAAAATTTGACAGTATTCGGGATTATAAATGGAAAATCGCGCTGCCTGCGCCTACCCTTTACGGGCAGTTCGATAATCTCGATGATATCGACTACATATTACAGGGACTGCTGGACATGGGCTTTGACGATGTCTATGAGGTATCGCGCGCGGCGGAGCTGGTTTCGGCCTATACCCGGCGGTATCTGAAGCGGGAAGATGTCAAAAAGCCGGTCATCAGTTCGGCCTGTCCCGTTATCATCCGGCTGATCAGTCTGCGGTTCCCGTCGCTGTGCGACAAGGTGCTGCCGATCCTGCCGCCGATGGAGATCGCGGCGATGCTGGCCCGTGAAAAAGCGCATGAGGAGCATCCCGAGCTGCGGGATGAGGATATCTGCGTCTGTTTTATCTCACCATGTCCCGCCAAGGTCAGCTATGTCAACAACGGCTTCGCGGGGCGCAAAAGCTATGTGGATGCAGTCATTTCGATCAGCGATGTATATTTTGCACTGCTTGGCGTCATGGATAAGCGAAAAGAGCCGCCGCCGGTTTCCCAGTCCGGGATGATCGGGATCGGCTGGGCGTCCACCGGTGGAGAGTCATCCGCCATTTTTAATGACAAATATCTGGCGGCGGACGGGATCGAAAACGTGATCCATGTGCTGGATCAGATTGAAGACGGCAACATTCCGGAGCTGGAGTTCATTGAGCTCAATGCCTGCAACGGAGGCTGTGTCGGCGGCGCTATGGCAGTGGAGAATCCCTATATTGCCAAGGCGCGGCTCCAAACGCTGCGGCGTTATTTGCCGGTGTCCCGCAACTGGCTTTACAACAACGGGGATGAAAGCGACAGCTGGATCCCTGACGCATATTTTTTTGAAGAGCTTCCGACCTATCAGCCGTTTGCCCAGCTTTCGGGCAGCCGGAGCGAGTCTTTTAAAATGATGGCGGATATCCAGAAGATCATGGAGCGGCTTCCTGATATCGACTGCGGCTCCTGCGGAGCGCCGTCCTGCCATGCGTTTGCGGAGGACGTGGTCCACGGCGAGGCAAAGGAAACAGACTGCGTGATCCGGATGCGGGAGCAGATTCGGCAGATTCTTGCACAACAGAAGGGCGGCGGTCAGGATGACGGTAAATGAGCTGGCTTTGGCCTGCGGCTTTGAAGCGGTATATCTCCCCGACGGGGAGCGCGAGGTCGGCGGCGCCTATGCGGGCGATCTGCTGAGCTGGGTGATGGGCCGCGCGTCGGCTGACGATGTATTTATTACGATCATGACGAATATCAACGTGGTGGCGGTCGCTTCACTCGCGGATGTAGCGTGTGTTGTGTTTGCAGAGGACGTCACTGTCCCGCAGGATGTGCTGGATGCTGCGGGCAGGAAGGAAATCAATCTGCTGAAAAGCCATGTCCCGATGTTTGAAACCTGTGTGGCGGTCGGCCGGTGCCTGAAATGAAGGAGTATTATTACGACCTGCACATCCACTCCTGCCTGTCCCCCTGCGGGGACAACGACATGACCCCGAACAATATCGCGGGAATGGCGGCGCTGGCAGGGCTGGAGCTGGCTGCACTGACCGATCATAACAGTACGAAAAACTGTCCGGCGTTTTTTTCCGCCTGCGAGCGGCTGGGCGTCATTCCTGTCGCAGGGATGGAGCTGACTACCGCGGAAGACATCCACCTGGTCTGTCTGTTTGAATCGCTGGAAGGTGCGCTGGCCTTTGACGAGGCGGTCACGGCCCGGCGGATTCTGATACCGAACCGGACGGACATCTTCGGCGACCAGCTGATTCTGGACGCACAGGACTGCATCGTGGGAGCAGAGGCGCATTTGCTGCCAAACGCAACGGAGCTGTCACTGGAGGAAGCCGTGGGAGTTGTCCGCAGCTTCGGCGGCGCTGTTTATCCGGCCCATGTTGACCGGGAGGCAAACGGCATCATTGCCGTATTGGGCACGATGCCGGAATATCCGGCGTTTTCTGCCGCGGAATTTCACGACGGCGATAAAATCGCGGCATACCGGGAACAGTATCCGATACCGCCGCAAACGCTGGTCTGCTCGGACGCGCATTATCTGACGGACATTCCCGACGCCGCGCACCGGCTGGCATTGGCAGGGGATACCCCGGCGCAGGTGCGAAAAAGCTTGATCCGCCTGCTGCGCGGGGACTGAAACAGAAAGGGGCAGACCGCTGTTGAAAGAGCTTTCGCTGAACATTCTCGACATTGCAGAAAATTCCGTCCGCGCGGGCGCGACGCTGATTGAGATCAGCCTGACGGAGCAGGACAAGGTGCTGACCATCGTGATTCGAGACAACGGCTGCGGCATGAGCCGTGAAACGCTGGAGCGGGTGGAAAATCCGTTTTATACCACCCGCACGACGCGGTCGGTCGGGCTGGGGATCCCGCTGTACAAGCTGGCGGCGGAGCAGACCGGCGGAAGCGTGACGATCTCCTCGATACAGGAATGCGAAGACGCCGAGCAGCACGGCACCACCGTCACGGCGGTCTTTCATACGGCGCATATCGACTGTGCGCCGCTGGGGGATATGGTGTCAACGGTCTGCACGCTGATTCACGGCTCTCCGCGGATCGACTTTGTGTATACCCATACGGCGCCCGGACTGGCGGTATCCCTCGACACCCGTGAAATTCGGGCGGTGCTGGGAGAGGAAATCCCGCTCGACAGCTTCGAGGTGATGCAGTGGATACAGGAAAGCCTGAAGGAGCAGTATCATCAAATATAAATTATATATTATTTACAGAAAGGAATATCAGTTATGAAATCTTTGGAAGAGCTGGCGGCAATCCGCGACAAAATGAAAAGCACGGTTTTGCTGCGGGAAGGACATAACGACATCCGGATCGTGGTCGGGATGGCGACCTGCGGAATCGCAGCGGGCGCGCGTCCGGTGCTTAATGCTTTTGTGGAAGAGGTCAACAGCCAGGGCGTGGCGGATAAGGCCACCGTTACGCAGACAGGCTGTATCGGCATTTGCAAATATGAGCCGGTGGTCGAGGTTTATGAATCCGGCAAGGAAAAGGTCACCTATGTCCATATGACGCCGGAAAAGGCAAAGCGGGTCGTCGCCGAGCATATCAAGGGCGGCAGGGTCGTAGAAGAATACACCATCGGAAGCGCAAAATAATCGCACCGTAAGAAAGGATTGGTTATCAATATGTATCGTGCACATGTACTGATCTGCGGCGGTACCGGCTGTACCTCCTCAGGCAGCAAGGGGCTGCAGACCGCGCTCGCAGCCGAGCTGGAGGCCAAGGGGCTTACCGAGGAAATCAAAATCGTACAGACCGGCTGCTTCGGTCTTTGCGCACTCGGCCCGATCATGATCGTTTATCCCGAGGGAACCTTTTACAGCCGGGTCAAGGCGGAGGATATCCCCGAGATCGTGGAGGAGCACCTGCTCAAGGGCCGTATTGTCGAACGGCTGGTTTACAACGACGTTCCCGACGGTGTGGCGGAGCATGTCGAAACATCGCTCAACGACACCGCGTTCTATAAAAAGCAGATGCGGATCGCGCTGCGCAACTGCGGCGTCATCAACCCTGAAAATATCGAGGAATACATCGCGGTAGACGGCTATGCCGCTTTGGGCAAGGCGCTCACCGAAATGACGCCCGAGCAGGTCATCCAGGAGATGAAGGACAGCGGCCTGCGCGGACGGGGCGGTGCAGGCTTCCCGACGGGGCTGAAATGGAGCTTTGCCGCCGCGAACGAAGCAGACCAGAAATATGTCTGCTGTAACGCGGACGAGGGCGACCCGGGCGCGTTTATGGACCGTTCCATTCTGGAAGGCGACCCGCACGTCGTGCTGGAGGCGATGGCAATCGCCGGCTATGCGATTGGCGCAACACAGGGTTACATCTACGTCCGTGCCGAGTACCCGATCGCGGTGCACCGTCTCCAGATCGCCATTGACCAGGCCAGAGAATACGGTCTGCTGGGTGAAAATATCTTCGGCACGGATTTCAGCTTTGATATCGGCCTCAGACTGGGCGCAGGGGCATTCGTCTGCGGCGAGGAGACCGCGCTGATGACCTCGATCGAGGGCAAACGCGGCGAGCCGCGCTGCCGTCCGCCGTTCCCGGCACTCAAGGGCCTGTTCGGCAAACCCACGATCCTGAACAACGTGGAAACCTATGCCAACGTGCCGCGGATTATCCTCAACGGCGCGGGCTGGTTCAACCAGATCGGCACCGAGAAATCCAAGGGCACCAAGGTGTTCGCACTTGGCGGAAAGATTCACAACACGGGCCTGGTCGAGGTCCCGATGGGTACTACCCTGCGCGAAATCATCGAGGAGATCGGCGGCGGCATCCCGAACGGCAAGAAATTCAAGGCCGCCCAGACCGGAGGGCCTTCCGGCGGATGTATTCCGGCGGAGCTGATCGACACCCCGATCGACTATGACAATCTGCTTGCCATTGGCTCCATGATGGGCTCCGGCGGTCTGATCGTCATGGACGAGGACACCTGTATGGTGGATATTGCCAAGTTTTTCCTGGACTTCACCGTGGACGAATCCTGCGGGAAGTGCACCCCCTGCCGGATCGGCACCAAGCGGCTGCATGAGCTGCTGGAAAAGATCTGCGACGGCCGCGGGGAGATGGAGGATATCGACAAGCTCGAGGAGCTGTGTGAGCACATCAAATCCAGCGCCCTGTGCGGACTGGGCCAGACGGCGCCCAACCCGGTGCTTTCGACGCTGCGGTATTTCCGGGACGAGTACATCGCCCATGTGAAGGATAAAAAATGTCCGGCGGGCGCCTGTAAAAAGCTGCTCAGCTATGAAATTGATCCGGAGAAGTGCAAGGGTTGTACCGCCTGCGCCAGAGTCTGCCCGGTCGGGGCGATCTCCGGCAGCGTGAAGGAGCCGCACGTCATCGACAAATCGAAATGTATCAAGTGCGGCGCCTGTATGGAAAAATGCCGCTTTGGCGCGATCACTAAGAAATAAGGAGTATTGCCGAGATGGAAACTGTAAATATTAAGATCAACGGGATGCCGATTACCGTTCCGAAAGGCATCACGGTGCTGGAAGCCGCGCGCCTGGCCGGCATCAACATCCCGACCCTGTGCTATTTGAAGGAAATCAACGAGATCGGCGCCTGCCGGATCTGCGTGGTCGAGGTCAAGGGCGCCCGCTCACTGGTTGCCTCCTGCGTGTATCCCGTCAACGAGGGGATGGAGGTCACGACCAATTCCCCCAAGGTGCTCAAATCCCGCCGGCTGACGCTGGAGCTGATCCTTTCCACCCATGAGCGCAAATGCCTGTCCTGCGTGCGCAGCGGCGACTGCGAATTGCAGCGCCTGTGCAAGGAGTTCGGCGTGGACGATGAGGAAAAATTTGCGGGCGAGCGGCCCAAGTACGAGCTGGATCTCTCCTCCGCCCATATGGTGCGGGACAACAATAAATGTATCCTCTGCCGCCGCTGCGTTGCTGCCTGCGACAATATGCAGGGCATCGGGGTGATCGGGCCGAATGAACGCGGCTTCAGCACCCACATCGGCTGCGCGTTCGAGGCAGAGCTCGGGGAAACCGCCTGTGTATCCTGCGGGCAGTGCATCGTGGCATGTCCGACCGGCGCGCTGCATGAAAAGGATCAGACCGGCGAGGTTTGGGCTGCGCTGGAAAACCCCGAAAAGACCGTGATCGTCAATACCGCGCCGTCCATCCGCGCAACGCTGGGCGAGGCGTTTGGCCTGCCGGTCGGTACCAATGTCGAGGGCAAGATGGTTGCGGCGCTCCGCCGTTTGGGATTTGACAAGGTGTTTGACACCGATTTCTCTGCCGACCTTACCATCATGGAGGAGGCGAACGAGTTTATCGACCGGGTCAAAAACGGCGGCAAGCTTCCGCTGATCACCTCCTGTTCTCCGGGCTGGGTGAAGTTCTGTGAGCATTATTTCCCCGATATGGTGGATAACCTTTCCTCCTGCAAATCGCCGCAGCAGATGTTCGGCGCAATCACCAAGACTTATTACGCGGAAAAGATGGGACTTGACCCGAAAAATATTTTTGTGGTCAGCATCATGCCCTGTACGGCGAAAAAGTTTGAGGCCGGACGGGAGGATCAGGCGGCGGCAGGCGTCCCTGACGTGGATGTCGCACTGACGACCAGAGAACTGGCGCGGATGATCCAGCGCGCAGGCATCATGTTTAACGACCTGCCGGACGAGGAGTTCGATGCGCCGCTCGGTACTGCTACCGGCGCAGGCGTGATCTTCGGCGCAACCGGCGGCGTTATGGAGGCGGCTCTGCGTACTGCCGTCGAAACGCTGACCGGCGAGGAGTTGCAGTCGGTTGACTTTACCGAAGTTCGCGGCACCGAGGGAATCAAGGAAGCAGAGTACGACGTGGCCGGCATGAAGGTGCGGGTCGCGGTGGCATCCGGCCTCGGCAACGCAAGAAAGCTGCTCAACGACGTTCGCGACGGAAAGGCGAATTATCATTTCATCGAGATCATGGCCTGTCCCGGCGGTTGTGTCAACGGCGGCGGACAGCCCACACAGCCGGCATCGGTACGCAACTTTACCGATCTGAAGGCGCTTCGTGCGGCGGCTCTGTATGAGGAAGACAAAAACCTGCCGCTGCGCAAATCCCATGACAACCCCGTGATCAAGGAGCTTTATGACAACTATCTCGGCAAGCCCGGCAGCCATAAAGCGCATGAGATCCTGCACACCACCTATGTCAAGCGCGGCCTTTACAACAACAAGGACTAAATAAGAAGCAAAATGCTTTGACATCCCCCGGCAGATTCTGCCGGGGGATGTTTTATACACCCAAATTATTACAAATTGAAACCAAAATAATAAAAACAAAAAACAATAAAATCTTAAAAATGAATGAAAATGTGTTTTTGTTTCGTTGATTGTTCTAAATATCGCGCTGATTTTGTAAACAAAGACTAAAATGGGTTGAAAAATCAAGGCGGCTTTATTATAATAAAAAACAGTTGTTACCGGTTTGTAATAACTTGACAGGAAACGAGTTTTCGTGTATGATGAAATTCCGGCGCCTCGTTGGCGCTCCGGAAGGATGTGGCCTCTGATCTGTCTGCACCGGCAGGCAAATACCAGCAGGGAAAAAAGGAGTGGGAAAATCCAATGGCTCGGAAGCAGGAGAATAACCTGCCTGAGAAGGAAGGCAATTACAAGAACAATTCATTAACATTGAATCAGATCATAAAGTATTATAATAGATTGGTTTCGTTTGTAGGATTTGAAGTATTAAAGGTAATCAAAAACATTTATGACGGGGAACGCCGCCTTTCCAAAATTACTGCTGCCAGGCTGGGGCCCGGAATGGAGCAGTTTTGCAGCCGTGTTTCTGAAGCATTCCGCAGGGCTGGCAGCACTATTACGCGCCCGTTTCGCACGGTTGCGCATGGATTTGTCCTGATGGGACAGAGCGCTTCGGCGGCCAGAAAAGACGGCCGTCCGGTTGTGCCTGCCGTCATGGGCACTTTTTGTGCCGGTGTGAAAAATAACCGTTGGTTTTTCAAAGGACTGCTGAATTACGGTGCGGCTGCCTTCGGTATTGCGGCGGTCGTGACTGTGGTCGGTGTGATGACCAATCTGAATTTTGCGGTCGCGGTCGAATATGACGGCGAAAAGCTGGGCTATATTGAAAGCGAAGAGGTATATGAAACCGCGTCGAAGATGCTCCAGCAGCGGATTGTGAGCGAGACGGACAAACCGGAGCTGGCAACACCGAAGTTTACCCTTGCGGTGGTAGACAGCAGCGAGCTGGCAACGGAGGATGAACTGGTGGACAGCATGATCCGTTCCGCCAGTGCAGATATTGTGGAGTCGAACGGCATTTATATCGACGGGGAATTTTACGGTGCGGTCGCAGATACTGCTGAAATCGAAAAAGCAGTCGATGCGCTCTTGGCAGAATATACCACCGGTGCAGAGAATGAGACCGTTGCGCTGGTGAAGCCGGTTGAAATCAAAGAAGGTTTGTATTTGACGGATTCGGTGGTGGATGCACAGTCGATTGTGACCCTGCTGAACTCCGAGGTGGCCGGTGAAGTCACTTATACGGTTCAGGCCGGGGACACCCCCAGCGGAGTAGCCAGCGCTCATGATGTGCCCTATTCGGATTTTAAGGCCATGAATCCCGACTGTGAGACCAATTTCCTGATTGGCAAAGTGGTTTATCTGGCAAAGTCGGAGCCGTTCATGCCGGTGCAGGTCACCCGTCGTGTAACCTATCAGGAAGAAGTCATGTTCGAGACCGAGACGGTCAATGACAGCAGCAAGAGCATATCCTATACCAAGGTGACACAGAACGGTCAGAAGGGAATCAATGAGGTAACGGCTGACGTGCAGTATGTGAACGGGGTGGAAACCGAACGGACGGTTGTCAGCACCAAGGTTTTGCAAAATGTGGTCAACCAGAAAATTGTGAAGGGAACCAAGCAGCCGAGCAATGCTTCCGCAGCGGCGATGAGCATGGGCGGCAGCTCCCTTGGGAATCTGCATTTTATGTGGCCGGTCAACGGCGGAGAAATCAGCTCCTATTTCGGAGCACGCTGGGGCAGCTATCACAGCGGACTGGATATCCGTGCGCCAAAGGGCACAGAGGTCTATGCCGCCGAGAGCGGGACAGTCACCATGTCGAAATGGAACGGCGCCTACGGCTATTGTGTGATGATCGACCACGGGAATGGAATCAAAACGCTTTATGGCCATGCCAGCAAGCTGATCGCCAAGGTCGGACAAAAGGTGGATAAGGGCGATGTCATCATGCTTGTTGGAACAACAGGACGTTCTACCGGCAATCACTGCCACTTTGAGATTCAGAAAAACGGCACCCGGATCAATCCGCTGCCTTATATCGGGAGTTGACGGAGAAGTTTAAAAAGGACGGCAAAAAACGGCGCACAGCCGTTTTTTGCTTTCGTGACAAAAGCAATCCGGTTTGGGAAGGGGAATAGGAACTTGAACCCAAAAAAAGAGTCTACTATCTTCCATGCTGTCGGCAAGAGCTTCTATCATGCGGCCTCCTTTGTGGGGCTGGAAGTGCTGGCAGTTATTAAAAATATTTATGACGCGGAGCGAAAACTCTCTGTTTTTGTTGCAGAGAAGCTGACTCGCCCTCTGCAAAAGCTGTGTACAGCGGCGGCTCAGATCCCTTGCCGCATCGGCTCGGCGTTTGCCAGTCCGTTTTTGATGGTGGCACGCGGTGTTCGTCTGATTCGGCGGAATGTCGCCTCTGCGGCGAAAATCGGTCCGCGGTTTGCAGTCGCCGCTTTCTTTGCAACACTGGGCGGAGGGATCAAACGCAACGGGCGGATCTTTAAAACAGCGCTCAATTATACGGCACCGGTTCTGGGCGTCGTGATACTGGCTGCGACTGTGCATGTCGTAGCATCTGTTCCGTTTATGCTTGAGGTGCGGTATAACGGACAGCTGCTTGGATATGTGGAAAACGAGGACGTTTACAACAGCGCCATGACCATGTTCCAGCAGCGTATTGTGTATGGGGAGGGGGACGACCCCTTTCAGGCAGAACCGGAGTTTCGCCTTTGCGCGGTATCACAGGGGACGCCGGTTGGCCGGGAAGCGCTGGTTGACCGGATGGTTGAGCTTTGTGCAGAGGACGTTGTGGAGTCGAACGGTATTTATATCGGGGAGGAATTTTACGGCGCCGTCAAGAGCGTCGATGCGATTCACGCGGCAACGGAGGCGCTTTTGACGCAGTACCGCACCGGCGCCGCAAACGAAACCGTTGAGTTTGTGAATCCGGTTCGTATCGTAGAGGGGCTTTACCTTTCAAAATCCGTCGTGCCGGAGGAACAGATCCTGGAGCTGATTGGCTCTGAGGTGGCGGGCGAAACAACCTATACGATACAGGAGGGAGACACCCCCAGCGGTGTAGCAAAGAAAAATGGCGTTGCTTATGCGGACTTTAAGGCGATGAATCCTAACTGTGAAACGGATTTTCTGATTGGGGATGAGGTTTATTTGTCCAAATCCGTGCCGTTTATGCAGGTGCGGGTCACCCGTCGGGAAACCAGAAAAAAGGAAACCGCCTATCAGACCGAAACCATCAACGACAGCAGCAAAAGTGCTTCTTACCGCAAGGTGACCCAAAAGGGCGTAAACGGTATCACCGAAGTGACCGAGGATGTAGAGTATGTCAACGGCGTGGAGGTTGCCCGGACGGAGGTCAGCAGCAAGGTGCTGCAAAACGTGGTCAATCAGAAGATCGTACAGGGGACAAAGGTCAGCACGGTCGCCACTGCAAACGGCAGCACGGCGCTGAAAGGGATGAGCTTTGTCTGGCCGCTTAACGGCGGATACATCAGTTCTAACTATGGCTGGCGCGGCGGAAGAATGCATAATGGAATGGATATTGCGGCGCCTCGGGGAACGGAAATTTATGCAGCGGCAGGCGGCACGGTTGAGCACGCCGGCTGGAGCAGCAACGGGTTTGGGTATAATGTCATTATCAATCACGGAAACGGGGTGAAAACGCTGTACGGCCATGCGTCCCGTGTGCTGGTGAAGACCGGTCAGAAAGTCGATCAGGGAGAGCTTATTGCACTGGTAGGAAATTCGGGCCTTTCCAGAGGTCCTTCCGGCGGATACCATCTTCATTTTGAGATTCGTCCCAACGGAAAACGCATCAATCCGAAGCCATATATTACCTGACCATACAGAAAGGCTGTTATGATGGGACTGTTTTCAGGAAGAAAGAAGAAAAAGGACGTCGGGGACCTTTACCGGCGGATCGACAAAAAGCCGCTGCGGTATGTGACAGAGCGCGATATGGAAACCTATGTCGAAACTGTCATCGGGCGCAGCGGCAGGATCAATATTTATCAGGACGGGATCATCACGATCGACTGTGACGGAAAAGAGATTTTCCGCGCCGAACTGGCAGAAGCTGAGGTTGGCGAGCTGATGAGCCTGGAGGGCGCTGTGATCAAAGGGAAAGACTTAAACTCCGGTAAGTTGCGGAGTATTGTTGCCTACTATAAATATTACCGCAAGGTGTGAAAACGGCCGCTTTTCTCTGGCAGGAAAAGCGGCCGTTTTTTGTTGCGACATGGTTTTGAGGCGAAAATGCACGCGCCGGCGGCAGAAGCCCTTACTTTTTGGCACCGTGTTATTTCAGCTCTGTCCGGCGGATAATGGCAAAACTGCCAATGCCCAGGATGCCGCCCAGCAGAAGCAGGGTCAGCACAGGGAAAGCGTGATAGACAGTGCCGTCCCCCATAAATCCCATTGCATTCCTTGCAAACTCTGCGATGGCCGCGACAGTCCTGCCGGGAAGCACGAACCGAAACAGCGCAAACACCAGCAGCACGCAGCCGCCGAGCGCGACACCAAGACAAACCGACGCTGTTTTCCCGATTCTGTTGATGACCAGAATCATGAGATACAGCAGGAAGCAGACCGCCATATAAACGAGGAACAGCCACAGCCAGTTGATCAGGACATTATGATATCCGTAAAGGGCGCCGTACAGTGAAAAGTAATCCGGCCGAACAGCATGCAGCACGTTTCCCATGATGGTATCGACCAGTGCCATGATGCCCGAAATAAACAAATAGAGGGAAACCGTTGCGATAAAGATATACTTTCGGGTGAAGCCGTTCTGGATCAGCATTCTGAAATCTTCCCGATACCCCAGCGCGCCCAGAATCCCGACAAAGATCAGGGAGTTGATTTCCAGGCAGTTTGAACCGATGTTGTCAAAGCTGCCGGTGCCAATTGCGACAATCAGAGAGATCAGAAGCACAATGGCATATTGAATCGCGTAAAAATACCAGATATACTTGAATGAGGTCATGCATTCATATTGAATGGCCGCCTTTAATTTTTTCATCTCAGTTACCGCCTTTCTCTGTCAGCTTGACAAACAGCTTTTGCAGATTCATCGGAGAAATCTGTAAATGACTTCCCTGAGGCAGCTGTGCTTTTTCTCCCAATAAATAGGCAAGCTTCAGACTTCCTAATTCGTCATATCCAATCACATTTTTCCCCCTGCAGTAGTCGTCGACATCCTGTGCCAGCCCGGAGATACAGTATCCGGTTTCCAACAGAGTGTCCGTGCTTTCCTGCAGCAGCACCTTTCCCTTGTCGATCAAAACGACCTCCTCAATGATGTTGGCGACTTCTTCAATCAGATGGGTGGCAATGATGATCGTCTGTTCCCGGGTTTCAAAGTCCCTGAGGAGCAGATCGTAAAACAGCTCCCTGTGATTTGCGTCAAGCCCCAGCACCGGCTCGTCAAAAATGACATAGCGTACATTGAGGGACAAGGCGGCAATCAATTTGAAGATAGACTGATATCCCTTTGACAGGGCTTTAAATTTTTGATTGACGTCAAGCTCAAATTTTTCTGCGGTCTGAAATGCCTTATCCAGGTCGAAGCAGTCGTAAAACCGCTGCATCCATTTGAAATGGTCCTTGACCTTCAGGTTCTTTTCATACAGGTCTGCTTCACTCATGCAGAAGAGCTTTTCATGCACCAGCATATTTTCCCTGGCCGGAATGCCGTCAACCAGGACCTCGCCCTCATCCGCAAAGATACGGTTTGCGATAATGTTGATGAGCGTGGACTTTCCGGCGCCGTTTCTTCCTAAGAATCCATAGATTTTTCCAAATGCGAAGGAAAAAGAAACATGGTCAAGCGCCGTAACATCATGATATCGCTTGGTGACATTCTTAATTTGAATGGCGTTCATGTTCATAGCCCCTTTCGATCAGTGCGATAATTTCTTCTTTTGACATTTGAAGCTTTGACGCTTCGCTGATCAAAGCCGCAACATACTGGTCGTAAAATTGTGCCTGTCGCTTTTCGCGGATTTTTTTGACGGCTCCCTCTTTTACAAACATTCCCAAGCCTCTTTTCTTGTAGATGATTTCATCATCAACCAGCATGTTCATGCCTTTTAAAACGGTATGCGGGTTGATATTCAGCAGAACGGATATTTCATTTGTCGAGGGGATTTTTGTTTCTTCCGGGAATACTCCTGTAAAAATAGAATCTTCCAGCTGTTCCGCGATCTGAATGAAAATCGGCTTTTCTGTATTGGGGTTAACGTTCAACAGGAGCACCACCTTGTAAGTTAGTTAGCTAGTTGAGTAACAAACAAGCTGTCAGTTACAGTATAGCTGTCTGCAAACGGTTTGTCAATCCTTTTTTTAAAAAAGAAAGGAATCGGCATGTTGCACAAAAAAAACGAAAAAAATTCTCAATCTTCTTTTGGAAAACCCTTGCAATCCAGGGAAAGGTGATGTATAATAAACAAGCGTGACTGCGACAGATATGCGTTGAAGCGGGAGGTTGCGGAGCATCTGCTCCGGTTTTTCCGTGGAGTATGTCCGATTTGAAACCGGGCGACAAAAGCTGAATGATGGGATTGCAATAGCGGTTTCCCCGCCATCAATCGTATTGGGACAACCTTTTGAGGTTGTTTTACGCTCCGGGAAAACTCTGTGTTTTTTCGGCTTTTTTATTGCCCGTGTGTGAAACACACGGGGGCGTGTTCGCTTTTCGTCTTCCCCCCAAAAATTTTAAGGAGGCGATGACAGTGGCAGTCAAAGAGAAAATCAGAATCAGACTGAAGAGTTATGACCACACCTTGGTCGACGCGGCAGCGGTCAAAATTGTGGAGACCGCAAAACGCACCGGCGCCAGAGTTTCCGGCCCGATTCCACTTCCGACCGAGAAAGAAATCGTAACCATCATCCGTGCGGTCCACAAGTACAAGGACAGCCGGGAACAGTTTGAGACGAGAACTCACAAAAGGCTGATCGATGTGCTCAGACCGTCCAACAAAACGGTGGAAGCGCTTCAGGGCCTGGAACTTCCTGCCGGCGTTGATCTGGAAATCAAGTTCTGATTGCAGAATACTGGTTTTCGTTTCGTTTTGGCCGAGGCAGGTCATGTTGGGGCATCCCCTCAACCAATAACCTAAAGGAGGTACAACCATGAAAAAAGGCATTATCGGTAAAAAAATCGGTATGACCCAGATCTTCGACGAAAAAGGGAATGTGATCCCGGTAACCGTCGTCGAGGCGGGACCTTGCGTCGTGGCACAGAAGAAAACGGTCGAGAATGACGGCTATAATGCGGTTCAGGTCGGATTCGGCGATGTGCGTGCAAACAAGGTTTCCAAACCCGCGAAAGGACATTTCGCAAAAGCGGACGTTGCTCCGAAAAAGGAACTCAAGGAGTTCCGGCTGGAAGACTGTGACGCGCTGAACGTCGGCGACATCATCAAAGCGGATGTGTTCGCCGAGGGCGATATCGTTGATGTACACGGCGTCAGCAAAGGAAAAGGCTTTGCAGGCACCATCAAGCGTTTCAACAACCACAGCCTGAAAGACACCCATGGTACCGGCCCTGTACACCGTCATGCCGGCTCTATGGCTGCGGCGACCGATCCGTCCAGAATCCCGAAGGGCAAGAAAATGCCGGGTCATCTGGGCGCTGAGAACGTGACTGTTCAGAACCTGGTCGTCGTGAAGGTAGACGCAGAAAACAATCTGATTGCACTGAAGGGTGCGGTGCCCGGCCCGAAAGGCGGCATCGTCACCATTACCAACAGTGTCAAGAAGGCTTAAGGGAAGGAGGAAGCAAAATGCCAAAGGTTGCAGTATTAGATATGGCAGGCAAAGAAGTTTCTTCTATGGAGCTTTCGGATGCTATTTTCGGTATTGAGCCCAACGAAGCGGTGATGCACCAGGTGGTTGTGAACTATCTGGCAAATCAGCGTCAGGGCACACAGTCCACCCTTACCCGCACTGAGGTCAGCGGCGGCGGCAGAAAGCCCTGGAAACAGAAGGGCACCGGCCACGCAAGACAGGGTTCTACCCGCGCTCCGCAGTGGACACACGGCGGTGTCGCATTAGGCCCGAAGCCGCGTGATTACAGCTACTCCCTTAACAAGAAGGTAAAGCGGCTGGCAATGAAATCCGCGCTGTCCAGCAAGGTGCAGGACAACAATCTCCTGATCGTGGAAAAGATCGATCTCGAGGGATTTAAAACCAAGGCAATCGTCGAGATGCTGAAAGCCTGCAATGCGGGCAAAAAGGCTTTGATCGTGATGCCGGATGTAGACCTGAAGGTGGTCAAGAGCGCCGCGAACATTCCCGGTGTCAAAACCGCTCTGGTCAACACCCTGAACGTTTATGACATCCTGAATTGCGACACCTTTGTCGTGGTGAAGGATGCGGTCGGAAAAATCGAGGAGGTGTACGCATAATGAGAGCTGCTCAGGACATTATCTTGAAGCCGATCATCACGGAAGATTCCATGGCACGGATCGCGGACAAGAAATACACCTTCAAAGTGGCGGTGGATGCAAACAAAGTGGAAATCGCAAAAGCAGTCGAGGAGCTGTTTAAGGTTTCTGTTGACAGCGTCAACACCATGAACTGCAAAGGCAGAGAAAAACGGGTCGGCAGAAACATCGGACACAAGCCGGACTGGAAAAAAGCAATCGTTACGCTGAAAAAGGATTCCAAGGGAATCGAGTTCTTTGAAGGCATGAACTAACCGCCCTTTAAGGGAAACGGCTTTATGCCGAGGTAACGTATGGCCGGCAGCAGCGGCCGGCCGCTAAACCGAAAAGGAGAGTGAATCAACAGTGGCGATCAAAAGCTACAAACCCACGACCTCTTCCAGACGTCAGATGACGGTTACCGATTATTCGGTTTTATCCAAGGTTGAACCGGAAAAGAGCCTCCTGGCTCCGCTTAAGCACAAATCCGGAAGAAACAGCTACGGACGGATCACCGTTCGCCACAGAGGCGGCGGAAACCGCACCAAATACCGTATCATCGACTTCAAGAGAGACAAGGTCGGCATGAATGCAACCGTACTCACTCTGGAGTACGATCCGAACCGTTCTGCACACATTGCGCTGGTGCAGTATGAGGACGGCGAGAAGCGTTATATCATCGCACCGCAGGATCTCAAGGTCGGCGATGTCGTCAGAGCCGGCGCCGATGCGGATATCAAGCCCGGCAATGCACTGCCGATGACCAATATCCCGGTCGGTACCTTTATCCACAATATTGAGCTTTATCCCGGAAAGGGCGCACAGCTTGTCCGCGCCGCCGGAAACATGGCACAGCTGATGGCCAAAGAAGGCAACTATGCTCTGATCCGTCTTCCTTCCGGAGAGCTGCGCAACGTACCGGTCGGATGCTTTGCGACGATCGGACAGGTCGGCAATATCGACCACGAAAACGTCAGCATCGGTAAAGCCGGACGGAAACGCCATATGGGCTGGAGACCGACAGTCCGCGGTTCTGTTATGAACCCGAACGACCATCCGCACGGCGGTGGTGAAGGAAAGTCCCCGATCGGACGTCCCGGACCTGTCACCCCGTGGGGCAAGCCTGCTCTTGGCTATAAGACTCGTGCGAAACATCATCGCTCCGATAAATTTATTGTAAAACGCAGAAACGCGAAGTAATGTGAAAGGAGGCAGATGAATCATGGGTAGAAGTGTTAAAAAGGGACCTTATGTACAGCCGGTCCTGTTAAAGAGAGTTCAGCAGATGAACGAATCAGGCGAGAAACGGGTTTTAAAGACCTGGAGCCGTTCTTCAACCATATTCCCGGATTTCGTTGGTCACACCTTCGCAGTGCATGACGGACGCAAGCACGTCCCGGTCTATGTGACGGAGGACATGGTGGGTCATAAGCTCGGTGAGTTTGCTCCTACCAGAACATTTAAGGGCCATGCCGGTTCCAAGACGTCTAACAACGGAAAATAGGCCGGAAGGAGGAATTTTTAAATGGAAGCAAAGGCGAACCTCAGATATGCTAGAATCGCTCCCAGAAAGGTGCAGATCGTTCTTGATCTGATCCGCAACAAACCGGTCGATGTTGCCATGGCTATCATTAAAAACACACCGAAGGCTGCAAGCGAAATCCTGGAAAAGCTCCTGGCGTCTGCTATCGCAAACGCGGAGAATAACCACAGCATGAGCAAAGACAGCCTGTACGTTGCGGAATGCTATGTGACACCGGGACCGACTCTGAAAAGAATCAGACCCCGTGCGCAGGGACGCGCATTCAGCGTACTGAAAAGAACATCACATGTTACCTTAGTCCTGAAGGAAAAGGAATAACAGCGGCAGCATATCAAATATAGGCTTAACGGTGTTAAGCTGCCGGTTTAAGGAGGTAAACGAATGGGCCAGAAAGTAAACCCACATGGACTCAGAGTGGGCGTTATCAAAGATTGGGATTCCCGCTGGTTCGCGAAAGATAAAGAGTTCGGCGATGTTCTTGTTGAGGACTACAAGATCCGTAAGTTTCTCAAAAAGACTCTGTATGCCGCAGGCGTGCCGAAAATCGAGATCGAGCGCGATGCTCAGAAAGTCAGAATCCACATTCATTGTGCAAAACCCGGTATCGTCATCGGTAAGGGCGGCGCGGAGATCGAAAAGCTCCGCATGACTGTCCAGAACATGATCGGCAAGCCGGTTGTCCTCAATATCGTAGAGGTCAAACAGCCTGACCTCAATGCACAGCTGGTTGCAGAAAATATTGCATCTCAGCTGGAGCGCAGAATTTCGTTCCGCCGTGCCATGAAGCAGTGCATCGGCAGAACCATGAAGCTCGGCGCAAAAGGAATCAAGACCCGCGTGGCCGGCCGTCTGGGCGGCGCTGAAATCGCCCGGAGCGAAAGCTATCACGAGGGAACCATTCCGCTTCAGACCATCCGTGCAGACATTGACTACGGATTCGCAGAAGCGCATACCACATATGGTAAGCTTGGTGTCAAGGTCTGGATCTACAAGGGCGAAGTCTTAAAAGGAGAGATCGGCAGCAGAAAGAATGCTCCCGCTCCGAGAAAAAAGCCCCGCAGGGAAGGAGGAAGTAAGTAATGTTACTGCCAAAGCGTGTAAAATACCGCCGCGTGCACAGAGGCCGCCTGAAAGGTACCGCTACCCGCGGAAACACGGTCAGCAACGGCGAATACGGCTTACAGGCACTGGAGCCGGCATGGATTACTTCCAACCAGATCGAGGCTGCCCGTATCGCCATGACCCGTTATATCAAGCGTGGCGGTCAGGTATGGATCAAAATTTTCCCGGACAAACCGGTTACGGAAAAGCCGGCTGAAACCCGAATGGGTTCCGGTAAAGGCTCCCCGGAATACTGGGTTGCCGTTGTAAAGCCCGGTCGTGTTATGTTTGAAATTGCAGGCGTTTCGGAGGAAACTGCCCGCGAGGCCATGCGCCTTGCGATGCACAAGCTCCCGATCAAGTGCAAATTCGTTGCGAGAGAAGAACAAGGTGGTGAGCAATAATCATGAAAGCTTCAGAAATCCGTGACTTGTCGCTCGTTGAAATGAACGAGAAGTTGACAGACCTCAAAGATGAGCTCTTCAAGCTGCGCTTCCAACTTGCTGTGAACCAGCTCGATAACCCTATGCGTATTAAAGCAGTCAAAAAAGATATTGCTCGCATTAAAACGGTTATCCGCGAGCAGGAAATGAAAAGTGCGCAATAGGCCGAAGGGAGGATTTAAGCTATGAGCGAAAGAAACCTCAGAAAAACGCGGGTTGGCAAGGTTGTCAGCAACAAGATGGACAAAACCGTCGTTGTCGCGATCGAGGACAATGTCCGTCATCCGCTTTATAAAAAGATTATCAAACGTACCGTCAAGCTCAAGGCCCATGACGAGGAAAACGCATGCGGCATCGGCGACCGCGTTATGGTAATGGAAACCCGTCCTTTGTCCAAAGACAAGAGATGGAGACTGGTAGAAATCATTGAGAAGGCAAAATAATTGCTGTTTTAAGTCCGAAAGGAGGAACGCACTGTGATACAGATGCAAACTTACCTTAAGGTAGCGGACAACACCGGTGCTAAGGAACTCATGTGCATCCGCGTATTGGGCGGTACCCGCAGAAGGTATGCGAACATCGGCGACGTTGTGGTTGCTTCGGTCAAAAAAGCAACACCAGGCGGCGTTGTTAAAAAGGGCGATGTTGTAAAAGCAGTTATCGTTCGTTCAGCCAAAGGTCTTCGCCGGGAAGACGGAAGCTATATCCGTTTTGACGAGAACGCGGCTGTCATCATAAGAGAAGATAAAAACCCAAGAGGAACCCGTATCTTTGGGCCGGTAGCAAGAGAGCTTCGTGAAAAGGAATACATGAAGATTTTGTCCCTTGCTCCTGAAGTTCTTTAATTGGAGGTGCACTTATCGTGAAGATGCACGTGAAAACCGGCGACACCGTTGTATTGTTGACCGGAAGATTCAAGGACAAATATAAGGACGAGAAAAAGACCCTGAAGACCGGCAAGGTTCTCGAAGTCAGCCCCAAGGAAGGCAAGGTCATTGTCGAGGGGATCAACATGGTATCCAAGCATGTGAAACCGAGACGGATGGGCGAGCAGGGCGGCATTGTGAAAGCAGAAGCCCCGATCTACGCCTGCAAGGTTATGGTCGTTTGTCCGAAATGCAACAAGCCGACCAGAGTCGGCCACACCGTTGACAAAGACGGCAAAAAAGTCCGTGTCTGCAAGCATTGCCAGGCAACATTTTAAGTGAGGAGGAAGATTCATGGCCAGAATGAAGGACTACTATAAAAATGATGTAGCACCGGCTCTGATGAAGAAGTTCGGCTACAAGAGTGTCATGCAGATCCCCAAGCTTGATAAGGTTGTCATCAATGTTGGCTGCGGCGAAGCACGCGACAACGCGAAAATCATTGACGCAATCATGGGCGACCTCGCACAGATCACCGGCCAGAAAGCGGTTGTCTGCAAGGCGAGAAAGTCCGTCGCAAACTTTAAGCTGCGGGAAGGCATGAACATCGGCGCAAAGGTTACCCTGCGCGCAGACAGAATGTACGAATTCGTTGACAGACTGTTCAACGTCGCTCTTCCGAGAGTAAGAGATTTCAGAGGTATCAACCCCGATTCCTTTGACGGCCGCGGAAACTATTCCATGGGTATCAAGGAACAGCTGATTTTCCCTGAGATCGAATATGATAAGATCGACAAGGTGCGTGGTATGGACATCGCGTTCATCACGACCGCAAAAACTGATGAAGAGGCGCGCGAGCTGCTGTCTATGCTGGGCGCTCCGTTCACAAAGTAAAGGGAGGAAAATTTAGATGGCAAAGAGATCCATGATCGTAAAACAGCAGAGAACTCCTAAATATTCCACCCGTGCCTACAACAGGTGCAAAATCTGCGGACGGCCGCACGCCTATCTGAGAAAATACGGGATCTGCCGTATCTGCTTCAGAGAATTGGCTTATAAAGGTGAGATTCCGGGCGTTAAAAAGGCTAGCTGGTAAGCACGAGCAAAGGAGGTTGACGGCATGCAGATCACCGATACAATCGCTGATATGCTAACCCGCATTAGAAATGCGAATACAGCAAAACATGACACGGTTGACATTCCGGCATCCAACATGAAAAAGGCAATTGCCCAGATTCTGGTGGATGAGGGATTTGTGAAAAACTACCAGGTCATTGATGACGGAAAACAGGGCGTCATCCGGATCACTCTCAAGTATGGCGAAAACAAGTCCTCGATCATCACGGGCTTGCGGAGAGTGTCCAAACCTGGCCTTCGTATTTATACAAGCTGCGAGGATATGCCAAAGGTGATGAAGGGCCTTGGCGTTGCGATCGTTTCAACATCCAAGGGCGTGATGACCGACAAACGGGCACGCAAAGAGAATGTTGGCGGCGAAGTCCTTGCATTCATCTGGTAAGAGGAGGTAGCGTCGAATATGTCACGTATAGGCAGAAAACCGATCGATGTCCCCTCCGGCGTGAATGTCACAATAAACGGCAATCACATTACCGTAAAAGGTGCGAAGGGAACACTGGAAAGGGAATTTCCGAAAAACTTTACTGTGAAGGTGGAAAACAACGTCCTCACAGTGGAACGTCCGAATGACGAAAAAGAAAACAAAGCGCTTCATGGCCTGACACGCACACTGATCCACAACATGGTCGAGGGCGTGACCAATGGCTTCAGCAAGGAGCTCGAAGTGAACGGCGTCGGTTATCGTGCCCAGAAACAGGGCAAGAATCTGGTGATGAACCTGGGGTATTCCCATCAGGTCATTATGCCGGAGCCGGAGGGCATCACCATCGAGGTCCCGGCACCGAACAAAATCGTTGTACACGGTGCAGACAAACAGCAGGTAGGCCAGTTTGCTGCTGAAATACGCGAGCAGCGGAAGCCGGAGCCATACAAGGGCAAAGGTATTAAGTACGTTGATGAGCATATTCAGAGAAAAGAAGGCAAAGCCGGCAAGGGCGCTAAGAAGTAAGGAGTGACTGGTAATGATTAAAAAGCCTGACAGCAATAAGGCAAGAATCAAGCGGCACCTCAGAGTGCGCAACAAAATCAGCGGCACGCCTGAACGTCCACGCCTCAACGTATTCCGTTCCGCAAAGCATATTTATGCACAGCTGATCGACGATGTAAACGGCGTAACACTGGTTTCTGCATCCTCCCTTGAAAAGGGCTTTGAAGGAAACGGCGGAAACAAGGAAGGCGCCAAAAAGGTCGGCGAGCTGATTGCAAAAAAAGCAGCGGAAAAGGGTATCGAAAACGTTGTGTTTGACCGCAGCGGATATCTGTATCACGGCCGCGTGATGGAGTTGGCTGAGGGCGCCCGCGAATGTGGCCTCAAATTCTGACGGGGAGGTAATCTTTTGGCTAGAATAGATGCATCTACACTTGATTTAAGTGAAAAAGTAGTCGCCATCAACCGTGTTGCTAAGACGGTAAAAGGCGGACGTGTTATGAAGTTCTCAGCCTTGGTGGTCGTCGGCGACGGCAATGGCATCGTTGGCTTCGGCATGGGAAAATCCAGCGAGGTTCCGGATGCCATCCGCAAAGGAATTGAGGACGCAAAGAAAAATCTGACAAAAATTTCGTTGAAGGGTTCTACAATCCCGCATGAAGTGATTGGTAAATTCGGTGCAGGCAGCGTTCTGATGAAGCCGGCTCCGGAAGGTACCGGCGTGATCGCCGGCGGCGCCGTCCGTGCGGTTGTGGAAATGGCAGGTATCAAGGATATTCGTACCAAATGCCTGCGGTCCAATAATCCCTGCAACGTCGTAAGAGCAACAATGAACGGCCTCACAAGCCTGCGTTCTGCGGAACAGGTTGCTGCGACCCGCGGCAGATCCGTTGCGGAAATTTATGGTTAAGGGAGGACATGGACATGGCCAATCTTAAGATCAAACTGGTAAGAAGTCTTGTCGGTTCCCAAAAGGGACAGATTGCCACCGCTCATTCTCTTGGACTGCGCAAGATCGGCGCTGAAACGGTCCAGCCGGACAATGATGCGACAAAGGGCAAAATCGCGAAGATTTCCCACCTCGTCGAGGTTACTGAAGACTAAGCAAGGAGGTGCGAGTATGAAACTGCACGAATTATCACCGGCACCGGGTTCCAACCGGGATTCGTTCCGCAAAGGCAGAGGAGCCGGCTCCGGTAACGGCAAAACCGCGGGCAGAGGACACAAGGGCCAGAACGCCCGTTCCGGCGGCGGTGTCAGACCGGGCTTTGAAGGCGGACAGATGCCTTTGGCAAGACGTCTGCCGAAAAGAGGCTTCAATAATATCTTTGCTGTGAAGTATGCAGCGGTCAATGTATCCGAGCTCAACAGATTTGAGGACGGAGCGGTTGTTGACGCAGAGGCATTGAAGGCAGCGGGCGTTGTGAAAAAGACGCTGGACGGGATCAAAATTCTCGGTAACGGCGAAATCAGTAAAAAGCTGACGGTCAAGGCCGCTAAATTTTCGACATCTGCAAAAGAAAAAATCGAGCAGGCAGGTGGAAAGGCCGAGGTGATCTAAGTGTTCGATGTGTTCCGTAATGCATTTAAAAACCAGGACCTTAGAAAAAAAATCCTCTATACCTTTTTCATTATCATTATCTTTCGGGTCGGCTCTGCGATTCCGGTCCCGTTTTTGGACACCTCTGCATTACAGACGTGGTTCAGCAGCGCGGACAGTGCAGGTAACTTTTTGAGTTATCTGAACGTCATGACCGGCGGCGCGTTTTCCAATGCGACCTTGTTTGCAATGTCGATCACACCGTATATCAACGCTTCCATTATCATACAGCTGCTGACGGTCGCTATTCCTCCGCTGGAGCGGCTCGCAAAAGAAGGCGTGGAAGGGCGGAAGACGCTGAACAAGATCACGCGCTGGACGACACTCGGTCTCGCGTTGATCCAGGCAGTCGGCTTCTATTTCATTCTGCGCAACGGCACCATTACAGGTGATGTTTCTGCGCTCAAGGATGCATATAAGCACGGCTTTACGGGCTTCTTTGTTGCGGCGGTGATTGTGACGATGTTTACGGCTGGTGCAGCATTGATCGTTTGGCTCGGTGAACAGATCAATATCAAGGGAATCGGAAACGGTATTTCCATTATCCTGTTTGCTGGTATTGTATCGCGCGGTCCGCAGGCAGTACAGTCTATTATTGGTCTGATTGGACTGGGCGGACAGAAGCCACAGTACTATGTGCTGGCTCCATTGATCGTTGTAATCTTTGTTTTGCTGATCGGTTTTGTTGTGCTGATGACCAATGCAGAGCGCAAGATACCCGTTCAGTATGCAAAACGGGTGGTCGGACGAAAGATGTACGGCGGACAAACCAACTATATTCCGATCAAGGTTGCAATGAGCGGCGTTATGCCGATCATCTTTGCAAGCTCCATTATGTCCATTCCGGGCACTATCGGCAGCTTTGTACAGGTGAAGGCCGGCGGCTTCTGGGAAGGCTTTTTCAGCCTGTTCCGGTACAACAGCTGGTTTTATGCAATTCTTTATTTCCTGCTGATCATCGCCTTTAACTATTTCTATGTGGCGATTCAGTATAATCCGATCGAAATTTCCAATAATCTCCGCAAGAACAACGGCGCAATCCCAGGTATTCGTCCAGGAAAGCCCACCTCTGATTTTATCACCAGAGTCATTTCCAAGATCACGTTTGTGGGCGCTATCTTCCTCGGCCTGATTGCAGTATTCCCGATTGCATTTTCCATGGCAGTTCCGGATGCGGGCAATATGGCGCTTGGCGGAACAACCATGCTGATCGTGGTCGGTGTTGCGCTTGAGACGATGAGATCATTGGAATCCCAGATGATGATGCGTCATCATAAGGGCTTCTTAGAGTAAGGAGAACTCCGATATGAATTTGATTTTATTAGGGGCCCCCGGTGCGGGCAAGGGAACACAGGCGGAAATCATTTGTGCGCATCTGCATATTCCCGCGATCTCGACCGGAAACATGCTCAGAGAAGCAATTTCGAACGGAACCGAGACCGGTTTGAAGGCAAAGTCCTTTATGGACAGCGGAAAGCTGGTGCCGGACGAAGTGGTCATCGAGATTCTGAAAGACAGAATCAGCAAGGATGACTGCAAAAACGGTTTTATTCTGGACGGATTTCCAAGGACCGTCCCGCAGGCCGAGGCGCTGGATACGATGGGCGTCAGGATCGACAAGGTCATCGACATCGAAGTCGCAGATGAAAAAATCATGCAGCGGCTGTCCGGCAGACGGGTCTGCGAAAAATGCGGCGCTTCCTATCATGTGGACTACAAGCCTTCTGCAAAAGAGGATGCTTGTGACAAATGTGACGGCAGAACCGTACAGCGCAAGGACGATCATCCGGATACCATCAGGGAGCGGCTTCGTGTTTATCACGAGCAGACCGAACCTTTAAAGGGGTATTATGAAAAAACAGGCAAACTCGTCATTGTAGAGGGACAGGAGGAAGTCAAGGATACCACTGCCCTCACTTTGAAAGCACTGGAAGCCTGACGGCTGTCAAAAACAGAGAGAAAGGAAACGATACCGGGCATAGAATTATGCGGGTTTCGTATCATGTGGCGATTCATATGATTGAACTGAAAACTGCAAAAGAGCTGGAGCGGATGGCAAAGGCTTGTCAAATCTCCGCAATTGCCTTGCAGGAGGCGGGGAAATCGATAGAGCCCGGCATGTCCACCAAGGAACTTGACCATATCATTGAAAAAAAGATTCGTTCCTTTGGAGCGAAACCAAATTTTTTGGGATATGGCGGTTTCCCGGGGTCGGCCTGTATTTCGCTCAATGACACTGTAATCCACGGGATCCCGTCCAGGGACATCATTATCCGGGACGGCGATATTGTGAGTGTGGATACCGGTGCGTTTTATGATGATTTTAACGGCGACAATGCGTATACCTTTGCGGTCGGGGAAATTTCCGCCGAAGCGAAGGCCCTGCTGGATGCAACCAATGAAAGCCTCTATGAGGGGATCAAGGCTGTGAAGCCAGGGGCGCGGATCGGTGATATTGGCTTTGCGGTGCAAAGCTATGTCGAAGCGCGCGGCTATGCGGTTGTGCGAAAATTTGTCGGCCACGGTGTGGGCAGACATCTGCACGAAGCACCCGATGTCCCCAATTTCGGGAAATCGGGGCATGGCGTAAGGCTGGTTGCTGGAATGACCATCGCCATTGAGCCGATGATCAACATAAAGGGCGAGGATGTCAGGACGCTGAAGGATGGCTGGACAGTCAAAACTGTTTCAGGAAGCCTATCTGCTCATTTTGAGCATACCGTGGCTGTCACCGACCGGGGTGCGGTGATCCTCACCAGGGCATAGGAGACAGACAGGATGCGGATTGTGGAAGGTATGATCGTCTGCTCGGATGCAGGGCATGACAGGGACCGGTTCGGCGTGGTGCTCAGGCTGGACGGCAACACCGCTTATGTAGCGGACGGAAAGCATCGCACCCTTGCAAAGCCGAAGCGGAAAAATGTGAAGCATCTGAAGCCGACCGCGCAGATCGTTGATTTGGCGCAGTGCTGTACAGATAAAAAGCTTCGGGCAATATGCTGGCCTTACCAATATGGCGGGGCGCTGTGCCAAAGCCCGGAGGAGCCGAAAGGGAGGTAGTACGCTTGTCCAAAGATGATGTTATCGAGGTTGAAGGAACGGTCGTCGAATCTCTGCCCAACGCGATGTTTCAGGTGGAGCTGGCGAACGGACACAAGATTCTGGCACATATTTCCGGCAAGCTGCGGATGAACTTCATCCGGATTCTGCCCGGCGATAAGGTCACAGTCGAGATGTCACCCTACGACCTGACCAAGGGACGCATTACCTGGCGTTCCAAATAAGAAACTTTTTTCAGTGATGCAGCAACGGCCTTTGGGCCGGAACTGTGAAGGAGGTATTTCAAATGAAAGTAAGACCTTCGGTTAAGCCCATTTGCGAAAAGTGCAAGGTTATCAAGAGAAAAGGCCGCGTTATGGTCATCTGTGAGAACAAAAAGCACAAACAGCGTCAGGGTTAATTTGGGAAATTGAAGTTATCAACTTTATGATTAAGCTGAAGATCCCGTTTGTAAACCTGCTTGAGACAGGGAGGAAGAACCGGGTCAAAGCACTGGAGGTGCAACGATTACATGGCTCGTATTGCTGGTATCGACCTGCCGAGAGATAAGAGAATCGAAATCGGTTTGACTTATATTTACGGTATTGGTCAAAAATCCGCGCAGGGTATCCTCGCTGCAACCGGAGTAAATCCTGACACCAGAGTCAAGGATCTTTCCGAAGACGATGTATCCAAGCTGCGTGATTATATCGACAAGAATTTCACGGTTGAAGGGGATCTCCGCCGTGATACTGCATTGAACATTAAGCGTTTGATCGAAATTGGCTGCTATCGCGGCGTGCGCCACCGCAAAGGTCTGCCCTGCAGAGGTCAGAGAACCAAAACCAATGCGCGCACCTGCAAAGGCCCGAAACGGACCATTGCCAATAAGAAGAAATAATAGGGAGGGATACGAAGCATGGCAACAGCAAAAAAGACAACTGTTCGCAGAAGACGCGAAAAGAAAAACATTGAGCGCGGTGCCGTTCATATCCAGTCCACCTTTAACAATACGATTGTTACTGTTACTGATGTTCAGGGAAATACACTGTCTCAATCCAGCTCCGGAGCATTGGGCTTCAGGGGCTCCAGAAAATCCACACCGTTTGCTGCACAGACTGCTGCGGAAACCGCTGCAAGAGCTGCAATGGAGCATGGTCTGAAAACGGTAGAGGTCTATGTCAAGGGCCCAGGTTCTGGACGTGAGGCCGCGATCCGCGCGCTGCAGGGCGTTGGACTGGAAGTAACGATGATCAAGGACGTTACCCCGATCCCACACAACGGCTGCCGTCCGCCGAAAAGAAGACGTGTGTAATCGATTATCAGGAGGTGTAACGAAGATATGGCAAGATATACCGGTGCGGTCTGCCGTCAGTGCCGCCGCGAAGGTCAGAAGCTCTTTTTGAAGGGCGAGAGATGCTATTCGGACAAGTGCGCGATTGACCGCAGAAGCTACGCCCCAGGTCAGCATGGACAGGGACGCAAAAAAGTATCCGAATATGGTTTGCAGTTAAGAGCAAAACAGAAGGCAAAACGTTATTACGGCGTTTTGGAAAGCCAGTTTGCAAAATATTATGAAATGGCTGCCCGCAAGGCTGGCATGACGGGTGAAAACCTGCTTCAGCTTTTGGAGTCCCGTCTGGATAACGTTGTTTACAGACTTGGGCTTGCTTCTTCCAGAGCGGAGGCCAGACAGCTCGTTTTGCACGGCCATTATACCGTCAACGGCAGAAGAGTCAATATTCCGTCTTTCCTGGTAAAGGAAGGGGACGTTGTCGCTGTTTCTGAAAAAAGCCGCCAGAGCGATAAATTCAAGGCAATCATCGAAAGCTGCGGCGCACGTCCGGTCCCGATGTGGCTGGAACTTGACCGCGACAAGCTGGAAGCAAAGATCCTTCGCATGCCCAACCGTGAAGAGATCGACCTGGATGTTGAGGAAACTCTCATCGTTGAGTTGTACTCCAAATAATGTTTCAGTTCGTTCTATCAGCAGGGGAAGACGCATTGATTATGCAGCTTAAAGCTGTTTCACAGGAGGGTCAAATATGATTGAAATAGAAAAGCCAAGAATTGAGTCGGCCGAAATCAAGTCTGACGGAACTTACGGAAAATTTATTCTTGAGCCTCTTGAGCGTGGCTACGGTACCACCTTGGGCAACAGCCTGAGACGGGTATTGCTCTCCTCGCTTCCCGGTGTTGCTGTGACGTCGTTAAAAATCGACGGGGTACAGCATGAGTTTTCTACTGTCCCGGGCGTTAAGGAAGACGTTACGGAAATCGTACTCAATTTAAAAGGTCTGATCGCAAAAATTCATGGCGACGCCCCTAAAACGGTTTATATCGAAAAAGAGGGCGAATGCGAAGTAACTGCCAGAGATATCAAGGGAGATTCCGAAGTGGAGATTCTTGATCCGGGTATGCACATTGCCACCCTTGACAAGAATGCAAAGCTCTATATGGAAATCACGCTCGACAAAGGACGCGGCTATGTTTCGGCAGAACGAAACAAACAGAATCTGCAGTCTGCAATCGGCGTTATCCCGGTTGACAGCATCTATACTCCCGTGTTAAAGGTAAACTACACGGTGGACAACACCCGTGTGGGACAGATCACAGACTATGACAAGCTGACGCTTGAGGTCTGGACAGACGGAACCATCTCCGCCAAGGAAGCGGTTTCGCTGGGTGCCAAGGTTCTCAACGAGCACCTCAACCTTTTCGTAGACCTGTCAGAGGAGGCTTACACAGCCGACATCATGGTGGAAAAGGATGACAAAGGCAAGGAAAAAGTCCTCGAGATGACTATTGAGGAGCTTGACCTGTCGGTTCGCTCTTTCAACTGCTTGAAGCGCGCCGGCATCAACACGGTGGAAGATCTGATCAATAAATCAGAAGAAGATATGATGAAGGTCAGAAACCTCGGAAGAAAATCGTTGGAGGAGGTCGTGGCAAAGCTCGCTTCTCTGGGCTTTACCCTGACCAAAACCGACGAATAGGTTCCGAAAGGATTTGACTAAAAGGCTTTTAAGGATAAAGCGAAAGGCCGCTTCTGGCTTTGCGCTTTCAGGTAAGGAGTGAATTTTCGATGCCAGGAACAAGAAAGTTGGGCAGAGCAACCGATCACAGAAAGGCGATGCTCAGAGCCATGGTAACTTTTTTGCTCGAAAACGGAAAGATTGAAACCACCGTGACCAGAGCAAAAGAAGTCCGTGCGATGACGGAAAAGATCATCACGATCGCAAAAGACGGCTCATTACACTCCAAGCGTCAGGTGTTCTCTTATGTGACAAAAGAGAGCGCTGCGAAAAAGGTTATCGACGAGATCGCGCCGAAGTACAAGGAAACAAACGGCGGATATACCCGTATCATCAAAACCGGACCTCGCCGCGGTGACGCTGCGGAGATGGCAATTATCGAGCTTGTATAATTGCATGGAGCAAAATAAAAGGGACTGTTGCATTGCAACAGTCCTTTTTTTGAGCGTGTCGAAAAAGCCGACGACGCTCTCGAGGGACAAACACAATCACTGCGGCAAAGCCTTGTTCTGTGTTTTTCCCCCGATTCCCCCTCTTTTCCAGCGAAAAACGATTCGCCGAATCGTTTTTCGCTGACACCTCTCCGTTCGCGGCCGTATATCATGGCCGCGTTGCCGCAGCAGCGACAACCACATCGAGGCGCTGTGCAAAGCAAACAATAGATACCGCAGTTTGTCAAGGCTGCAACTGGCGGCGCATGTCCGCCTGCGTGACAATTTCTTATAATTTATCCTTTTTCTACAGACTGAGGACTGTTGCATTGCAACAGTCCTTTTTTGCAGATTCCGAAATAAAATGAAAGTCAAAAACATGAAAATTCCTTTGCAGCAAAGCTTTTTTATTCTATATTGAAATTATCATATTATAATTTGAAATATCATACAGACTGATATTTGCTAAAATAGAAATGGTTTAACAATTATGCTGAATAAAGAGGAGGGCTTTCATATGGAGGATAAAGTTGTAATCTATTCCAAATATTACCGGGGAAAAGATGGGTTTCGTGCTTTCAGTGTTCGGGTGCCAATAGAAATACTGGATGCTCTGGAACAAATCGCAGGACAAACAGGACGAAGCAGAAATGAAATTATCAGCATTCTTATCCGTTTCGGAATCGAACATTGTGAAGGTAAAGAAATTTTGTAAATCATAAAGATTTATGCTATAATATAAGAAAAAAGAAAGAAATGCCGGTTAGAAAGTCGGTGTTTTGGGAGCATTGTCATGGAAACGTGGGTGATTTTTGCGGCTTTGGCAGTCGCTGTGGCGATATTCGCTTTGGCTGCGGATCGTTTGGCGGCGTGGTTCCCGGATTGGCTGCTGCTGCCGCTGGCGGGACTGGCAGGCATTCTGCTGGTTATCAGCTTTGTGCTGCGCTGGCTGCTGCGCCGCTCAGAAAAGAACAAGCATGATTAAATCCCGGCAGCAATAAATAGCAGCGGAGACTTGACAATCCGCTGCTTTTGTTATAAGATAATTGTAAACCGAAAAACAACACAATAGTTTACAATAGAGGAGACCTATTTATGAATGTGACCACCAGAAAACTGGTTTTTTACGCGCTGTTTGCAGCGCTGACTGTTGTTTGCTCCCAGATCGCCATACCGCTTCCGATGGATGTTCCGCTTAGCCTTGCTACCTTTGCGGTCATGCTTTCGGGTGCTTTGCTTGGCAGATACGGCGGCGCAGTCAGCCAGCTTGTCTATGTTTTGCTGGGGGCTGTGGGGGTTCCTGTGTTTGCGGGCTTTCGTGGGGGCCTGGACCGTTTGGCGGGGCCGACCGGCGGTTATATCATCGGCTATATTTTTATGGCGCTGGTCATTGGGCTGATTTTGTCCTGGCTTGGGACAGGATTTGCAGTAACCGTTTTGGCGATGGCGGCAGGAACGGCGGTGTGCTATTTGTTTGGCACCATATGGTATCTGATCCTGATGAAATCCGCCCTGCTGCCTGCATTGACGGCCTGCGTGTTTCCGTTTCTGCCGGGAGATGTGTTCAAAATCCTGCTTGCGGCCGTTTGTGCTTCCCGGCTGCAGCAATATGTAAAGCTGCATCCGATTTACATATCCCAAAGGTAAGTCAGACTGTCAAAAAACGATAAATCATAAGAAATTGTCACACAGGCGGACATGATATACGGCCGCGAACGGAGAGGTGTCAGCCAAAAACGATTCGGCGAATCGTTTTTCGCTGTAAAAGAGCGGTTTGTTTACTGCTGCGGGACAACAGCGAAAAAAACCAGATCGCTGCTGCTGTCGTTGACCAGACTGTGCGTACAGCCTTTGGGGCAATAGTGGCAGGATCCCGCGGAAAGAGCTTCTGTCTCTCCGTCGCATATGGCTTTCCCGGTTCCGTGGAGAACAAAAATAATTTCGCTGCTGGTTTCATGAGTGTGAGTTCCGATGGAAGCCCCCGGATCCAGCCTTCCGTAAAGAATGCGGTTTTGTTTGTCTGCAAACATTTTGGCAAAGAGATCCTTTTTTCCTCCATAAAAATTGTGCAGCGCAGTTTCCTCCATGCCTTTAAAGTTGATCAGCATTGTTTGATTTCCTTTCCTATCAGATTGATTACAGCCAACTGTCCGCAAAGGACAGGATTGTGTGGTTCTGTGCAGGATCATCCGGATGCTTGACGATTCCCTGTTCCAACGTTTTCAGATATTCGGTCGGCGTCATGCCGGTGATTTCCTTAAATACGCGGTTGAAAGTGCGGGGCGTATTGAACCCGCAGTCAAGGGCTACGTCAATCATGCTGCTGCCGGAGCCCCGCAGCTTTTCCAATGCTTTTCCCACCCGGACGGTGTTCAGATAGGTCACATAATTGACCCCGGTAATCGCCTTAAAGGTTTTAGAGCAGTGAAAAGTATCATAGCCAAGCAGCTCTGCGGCCTTGGACAACGGGATGTCCCGGTCGTAGTGCCGGTCGATGTAGTCCAGGAGCACCCGGATACGGGAGAGACGGTTGGGAGATACCAGCGCTCCCCCTTGTTCTCCAGTGGCAAAATGGCGCAGATAATCGACCCAAAAGCTGCGCAGTCTGGATTTGACAGCGGCGTCATAATACCGTTCTTTGCTGCGCAGCTCCCGGTGGAGCGTGTCAAAGAGCGTGGTGCCGTCCACGGCAAAGCTGAACTTTTCCGCCTGCTCTGCGCCGATATAAGGAATCAGTTCAATATGGGAGGAATAGATATCTCCTAAAATAATAGGGTTAAAGACCACAAAGTCCAGCACGTTTTCCGAGCTGTCATGCTCATTGAAGTGGATGTCGCCGGGGCGGATCACAACGACATCCCCCTTGCGGCAGGGATAAGTATGGTTATTGACTGTGATTTTTGGGTTCCCGCCCCGGACCAGAATCATTTCCACATCGGTATGATAGTGCGCAAGAAACTTGATATCCCGGTAGCAGCGGCACCAAAGCTCAAAATCTGAACCGTACTGACGCCGTTCCAAAATTCCTTTCAAAACCTCACCTCCATTTGCTGACAGTTAAGACATTCTGGTTAACATTTATATAAGGTTCGTTTTAAATCTGTTTACATTATACTGCAAAACACAAAATATGTCTATAAAAACACAAATATTTTCGAGAAAAAAAATATATCTCAGATATAATTATAAGTGAACACTGATATTTTTCATTTTTGTAAAGGGGGCTGGTGTTATGTTGAAGGGGATTCCCAAGATTTTGTCGCCGGAGCTGCTGAAGGTGCTTTGTGAAATGGGACACAGCGACAGAATCGTGATCGCGGACGGAAATTTTCCTGCGGAGTCCATGGGAAAAAACGCTAAGGTGATCCGCTGTGACGGGCACGGCGTGCCGGAGATTTTAGATGCTATTTTACAGGTATTTCCTCTGGATACTTATATTGAACATCCGGTAAATCTGATGGCGCTGGTGCCGGGCGACGATGTGGAAACGCCGATTTGGGACACCTACCGGGAACTTGTGGAAAAGCATGATGAACGCGGTGAGGCCGCAATCAGCCATATTGAGCGGTTTGCTTTTTATGAAGAAGCCAAAACGGCATATGCGATCATTGCGACCAGTGAAAAAGCATTGTATGCAAACGTCATGCTGCAAAAAGGCGTAGTAAAAGACGAATAATGCTGATATCGGGCATTGAAACCTGCTTATAAACGGCGGCGGAATGCCTGTTAAAAATGAAAGAAAGGATGGATGAAAAAATGACTTATCCAAAAATTGGTATCAGACCGATTATTGACGGACGCTGGGGCGGCGTCAGAGAGAGCCTCGAGGCACAGACCATGGGAATGGCAAATGCAGCCGCAAAGCTGATCAGCGAAAATTTGAAATATGCGGATGGTACGCCGGTGCAGTGCGTGATTGCGGACTCCACCATCGGCGGCGGTGCAGAGGCGGCAAAATGTGAAGAGAAGTTCTCTAAAGAGAATGTCTGCGGCACGCTTTCCGTTACGCCCTGCTGGTGCTATGGAACGGAAACGATTGACTTAAACCCGCTGACGGTCAAGGCAGTCTGGGGCTTTAACGGCACAGAGCGCCCGGGCGCAGTTTATCTTGCGGCAGCTATGGCGGCGCATACACAGAGAGGACTGCCGGCGTTCTCGATTTACGGACATGATGTTCAGGATGCAGACGATCATTCTGTCCCTGATGATGTAAAAGAAAAAATTCTGCGCTTTGCAAAATGTGCGGTTGCTGTCGGCTCCATGCGCAATAAGGCATATGTCAATTTCGGCGGCGTGGCAATGGGCATCGGCGGCTCTTACTGCAACGCCAACTTCTTCCAGGATTATCTTGGAATCCGGCCGGAATGGGTTGACATGACCGAAATCCTGAGAAGAATCCGTCTGGAAATTTATGACCACGATGAATATGAAAAAGCGCTTGCCTGGGTCAAGGAAAACTGCAAGGAAGGCTTTGACTGCAATGCAGGCAAAAATCTGCCTGAGATGATTCGCAGATCCAAGGTTGTCGATCCCGATAAGGACTGGGAGTTTATTGTCAAGATGACTTTGATTACCCGCGACATTATGCTGGGAAATCCGAAGCTGGATGAAATGGGCTGGCATGAGGAGGCGCTTGGCCGCAACGCGATCGCAGGCGGCTTCCAGGGTCAGCGTCAGTGGACGGACTGGCTCCCGAACGCAGACTTTACCGAAGCCATCAGTAACTCTACCTTTGACTGGAACGGAAAACGTCAGCCGCGGGTATTTGCAACAGAAAATGATACCCTCAACGGCGCTACCATGCTGATTGCGCACCTGGTAACCAATATGGCCCCGCTGTTCAGTGACGTCCGGACCTACTGGAGCCCGGAAGCGGTTGAGCGGGTTGTCGGCAGAAAGCCCACAGGACGGGCTGCCAACGGCTTCATCCATCTGATCAATTCCGGCGCTACTGCTCTTGATGCAACCGGCGCTGCAAAGGATGCGGACGGAAACGGCTGCATGAAGGAATGGTGGAACATGACAGACGCTGACATCAAAGGCTGCCTGGAGCAGACCGACTGGTGCCGCGCCAACTATGAATATTTCCGTGGCGGCGGATTCTCGTCCCACTTCAAGACCGGCGCTGAAATGCCAATCACCATGATGCGTCTGAATATTGTAGACGGGATTGGCCCGATGCTCCAGATTGCGGAGGGATATACGGTGGTTCTTGACGAAGAAATGCACAGAACCCTTGATCTTCGTACCGACCGTACCTGGCCGACAACCTGGTTTGCGCCCCGCCTGACCGGAGAGGGTGCGTTCAAGGATGTGTACAGCGTGATGGCAAACTGGGGAGCCAACCATGGCGCTTCTGTTTACGGTCATGTCGGAGCAGATATGATCACGCTGGCAAGTATGCTGCGTATCCCGGTTGCAATGCACAATGTTCCGGCCGATAAGATTTATCGTCCGCATGCATGGGCGGCATTTGGAACCGATGACATCCAGGCTGCCGATTACAAAGCCTGCGGGAATTACGGTCCGCTGTATAAATAAAAGGAAAACCAAACTGAGACCGGAAAGTCTAGCTTTCCGGTCTCAGACTGTCAAAAAACGATAAAAATTGTCACGCAGGCGGACATGTGCCGCCGGAGTGACTCTTTGAGAGAAAACCGGCGGTGAGCAGAGGCGAGTCCTCTTGCGGAGCCGGTTTTTGACTGAAAAGGGGGATAATGGGTGCAGACTGACAATGGACTCACGGCGTGGGAACAAAATGCAGCATTCTGGGATGATTATATGGGGGAAGAATCCAACTATTTTCATCGGGATTTGGTGAGACCGCATACAGAAGAGCTGCTCGGCGTGCAGAAAGAGGACTTGATCCTGGACATTGCCTGCGGGAACGGAAACTTTTCCAAGCGTATGGCAGAGCAGGGCGCCAGAGTGGTGGCATTTGATTACAGTCCTAAAATGGTGGAGCTTGCTGAAAAACGCCGTCATATGGTGCTGGACAGGGTAACCTTTCATGTCTGTGACGCTGCGGACGAAAAAGCTGTGCTGGCTCTTCGTCAGGAAAGGCCGTTTGATAAAGCGGTTTCCAACATGGCACTGATGGATATATATGAGATTGCGCCCTTGTTTCACGCAGTATATGAGCTGCTGAAACCGGACGGATGCTTTATTTTTTCCATGCATCATCCGTGCTTCACTTATCCGAATGAGGATTATTTTACATCCTGTATTGACAAGGGAGAGGCAGTAGCAGGGCAGCCCGTGCTTCAAAATTATTATCACAGGCCAATGGAAGAGGTTTTGGGAACGGCGTTTGCGGCCGGTTTTATCATGGATCGATTTTATGAGGTACCGTTCCCGGGACAAAAAGTACCGATTATAATAATTGTTCGTCTCAGAAAAAGATAACAACCCCCGAAGCAAAGTTTTTTCTTTGCTTCGGGGGCTTTCAGTTGATGCAGGGTCAGCCTGACAGTCCGGCGGACTGTTCTTTTACAACTCGCCCAGGCTTTTTGCCTTCAGATAGGCGTTGATAAAGCCGTCCAAATCACCGTCCATGACGGCGCCGATGTTGCCGGTTTCATAGTTGGTGCGGTGGTCTTTGACCAGCGTATAGGGCATAAATACATAGGAACGGATCTGGGAGCCCCAGCCGATTTCCTTCTGTTCCCCTTTGATATCCTCGATTTTTTCCAGGTGTTCCCGTTCTTTGATTTCCAGCAGCTTGGATTTGAGCATCTTCATTGCCATCGCGCGGTTTTGAATCTGGCTGCGTTCATTCTGGCAGGCAACGATAATACCGGTCGGAATATGGGTGATCCGAATGGCGGACTCTGTCTTATTGACATGCTGGCCGCCTGCACCGCTGGAACGATAGGTGTCGACCTTGAGGTCCTCGTCACGGATCTCGACCTCCATGTCGTCATCCACTTCGGGCATGACTTCCAGCGAGGCAAAGGAGGTGTGCCGTCTGCCTGATGCGTCAAAGGGGGAGACCCGAACCAGACGGTGCACGCCTGCTTCGGACTTCAGAAACCCATATGCGTTGAAGCCTTCAATGAGAATGGATGCGCTTTTCAGGCCTGCTTCTTCTCCGTCCAGATAGTCCAGAAGCTTCACTTTGAAATGATGGCGGTCAGCCCACATATGGTACATCCGGTACAGCATCTGCGCCCAGTCCATGGCCTCCGTGCCGCCTGCGCCTGCATGAAAGGTCAGCAGCGCATTTTTGCTGTCATATTCGCCTGAAAGCAGTGTGGCGAGCTTTTCCGCTTCCAGATTGGACATGAATTCGTCCGCAGCCGATTTTACGTCGTCCCACAGGGACTCGTCCTGCTCCTCCAAAGCGATCTCGATCATGGTCATGACATCTTCGTATTCCCGCTCCAGCTTTTCACAGGACTCGATTTTGTTTTTCATCTGATTGGTTTCTTTGACGATTTTCTGAGAATTTTCCACATCGTCCCAAAAGCCCGGCTGCGCCGCCTGGTCTTCCAGCTCTGCCACCCGTTTTTTCAGTGTTTCCACCCCGGTCGCTTCCCGGATATCTTTGAGCTGCGGCAGCAGCGCATGGAGCTTTTGCTTCAGTTCTTCAAATGCAAGCATATAAAACCACGCCGTTTCTTTTCGGCGCGTCCTCCTTTTTGAATTGGTCTTGATTCCTATTATAAAACAGAAACGGCTGTCTGTAAAGAGAGACAGCCAAAAATGCTCCATAAAATTCATGCGCGCCGACGAAAACAAGCAGCCCGCTTGCATTTTTCCACCAAGAAAAAACGCAAATATTTCTTCTGAATCGGTTGTATTATCAGCGGTTTTATATTATAATAAATACTGTATAACACTCTGTGCAAGGCACGGTCTAAGTGAGGTGCTGTTTTGAAAAAGGTTTATGCAAGAATCATCGGCGGGATTTTGCTCGGTCTGGGGATCGTGATGCTGATTGTCAGTATCATACTTTTTGTGAATCCTTCGGAATCCGCGCTGAGCGGTCTGCTGCTGATCGTTTCCATTATTGCCAATGTGGCGGGGATCATGTTTTTGAGCTATACCCCGGCTCGAAAGAAAAAATAATCAGCAGTGAATGATTTTGATATCGGATCCGTTTAGCAGTGCCATATTCAGTGTCTGCATGGAGCCGCCGCGGCTGCCGTTGTAGACCCCGATGATGTGGGAGGAATGCTCTACCAGCCATTTGTTGCGAAGCATATAACAGCCGGGCTGTCTTTGAAGAGAAATGGTGTGAACCTCGTCACAGCGGGACAAAACGGCGCGGTACCGCTCTTTCCAGCTCTGCGGAAAGCCATCGGACTGCCCCGGAAACGGCACTGCTGCCACAAGCCGGATATACGGGTGCTCTTTTTTGAGGGACAGGACCGTTTCTGCCGCCCAGATGTCAGCCCCCATGGCCATTCCGGTCAGGAACCAAATGCAGCCGCCGTTGATTTTATCCAGAATCAGTCTTTTGAGCTCATCTTTGATATGCTGTACTTCGGCGCCGGTTTCGTCTTTTCCGCCCCGGATTTTTTCCGGGCGGTGTCCTGTAAAAGCGACTGTTTTGGCAGGATCAGTCATGATGGAATCACTTCATTTCTATTGGCATATATTTGTATTATATATGAAATTTATTTTTAATTTATTAGAGAACTATTACGATTATGTGAAGGTGTAACTTTTTGAAAGACTTATTAAAACGCACCTGGACGGAGATCGATCTCGATCGTCTGGCTGCAAATGTGGATATCATTCGGGAACGTGCGAACGGCCGCCGGCTGATGGCGATCGTCAAAGCGGATGCATACGGTCACGGGGATGGCGTGATTGCGCCGGAGCTTTGCCGTCTGGGGATCTCCTTTTTCGGGGTGTCCAATGTGGAGGAGGCCCTTTCGCTGCGGCGGGCAGGTGTAAGCGGAGAGATCCTGATTTTAGGGGTGACCCCGCCGGAGCTTGCGCCGACTCTTGCAGAGCAGCAGCTGTCCCAGGCAGTGTTCTGTACCGAGTATGCCCGTTCGCTCGATGCAGCGGCGCGGGCTGCCGGCGTGCGGGTCAAGACCCATCTGAAGCTCGATACCGGGATGGGGCGGATCGGCTTTCGCACCGATGACGCTGCGGCTGCCGCCGAGGAGCTGTCGGCGGTGTCCCGACTTTCCGGCCTGAAGGTCGAGGGGATCTTTTCCCATTTTTCGGTCGCGGATGCGTTGGACCCCGATTCCGAGGCGTATACCGCCGGACAGCAGGAGCGGTTTGACGCGATCGTGCTGCGGCTGCAAAAGGAGGGGCTGCCCCTTTCGTATATCCATCTGCAGAACAGCGCGGGGATCATCCGTCATCCCGATCCGCTGTGCAATCTGGTGCGGATGGGGATTTCGATGTACGGACTGTCGCCCAGCCGCGATTTTGACGGACTGCTTCCGGTCAAACCGCTGATGGAGATGAAAACCGCGGTGGCAATGGTCAAGGAGATCCCGGCCGGCTGCTCGGTCAGCTATGGCAGGACCTTTATCTCCGAGCGGCCGATGCGGGTCGCCACCGTCCCGGTCGGCTATGCGGACGGCTATCGCAGGGCGCTGTCCAACCGGGCGGATATGCTGCTGCACGGAAAACGGGCGCGGGTGCTGGGCACCGTCTGCATGGATCAGCTGATGCTGGACGTCAGCGATATCCCCGGGGTAAAGGCGGGGGATGTCGCAACGGTCTTCGGCTCCTCGCAGGATGCCGTGATCCCGGTAGAGGAGCTTGCCTCGCTGTCCGGGACCATCAATTATGAGATCATCTGCGGGATCAGCCGCAGGGTCCCCCGGGTCTATTTCCGGGGCGGGAAACCGATCGAAACGGTAGACTATCTGCTGCCGTAAGGGCGGCGCAAAGGGGGAACGGACATGGCAAAATACGAATGCCGGATCCGGGGAAGCTTTCCGGATTTTCTGAGGGCTCTGGACGATGCGATCCTCAACGGCAGCGTTTCCGCGAGCTATGAGGACGGCAGCTCTTATCAGCAGGGCGATGTTTTCTGCGCGGTGCGGGTCTATGAGCGGTACAGCTATTTCGGCGGGAATCGGGTCAGCCTGAACGTCACTTTGTTCGGGACCGAACGGGAGTTCTTCCTCTCGGCGATCACCTCGGGCGGAAGCCAGGCGGTGTTTTTTAAGATCAACACCGTCGGCGAGGAGAGCTTTTTGGACCGTCTCCGGGAATTTGTGGAGAATTATCAGGGCAGCGTCTGAGCCGATCACGGGAATTTTCGGCGCAAATTGCAGCTTTTTCCGATTTTTTATGCACGAATCCGCAGGATCCTCATAATATGTATTGAGGCTTTGATTCTACAACCTTAATTTCATATTAGGAGGATTATTATGGCTGATTCCAACTTCAAATCCGGCGCCAATAGCACAAACTGCTTTAAGGAAGCGGTTTGCGTCGATGCTGCCAGAATTTATGACAGCTGCAGCGATAAGGACTGTCTGGAGGACCTCCAGGTTTATTTTACCGACACGCAGCAGCCGATCATCGATGCGGCGCTCAGCGTCAAATGCAGAAAGGTCGAGGTGCTCAACGTTTTCCTGGATGTGGAGCCGGTCCCTTTCAACAAGGGCTTCTACTCCGTCGACATGACCTTCTTCTTTAAGGTACATATCGATGCGTACAGCTCTCCTGTCGGCTGTCCGACCGCCTGTGTCGGTCTTGCGATCTTCAGCAAAAAGGTCATCCTCTACGGCAGCGAGGGCGGCGTCAAGGTGTTCTCGTCTGACGGTACCGGCAGCGCAAACAGCGTCGGGCCCTGCGGCAATCTGCCGACCAACGCGCCCAAGGCCAGTGTGCAGGTCGTCAATCCGATCTGCCTGTCCTGCAAGATCTGCGACTACTGCCCCGATTGCTGCATGAGCGTGAATACCGCCGTACCGGACGGGATCTCGGGCGATTTTGACGGGGTTTTCGGCACCGTGGTGCCCGAAAAGGTCGTGTTCATCACCATCGGACTGTTTTCGATCTGCCAGATCGAGCGCCAGGTCCAGATGATGGTGCCGGTCTATGACTTCTGCATCCCGGATAAGGAATGCGTCACGACCACCGACGACCCCTGCGAGCTGTTCAAGCGGATCAAGTTCCCGGTCAACGAGTTTTTCCCGCCCAGACTGAATGATCTGGAGTGCAAGGATGAACTGACCCCATCTGACTTTGAGTGCTGACAAAACAGCGTCCCCCGCGGCTTTGGCCGCGGGAGGAGCTTTTTCCGAAAAGCGGACAAGCCCCCGGGCTGTCCCGATCGAACTATCAGGAGGAACCCAATCATGAAAGTAACGTTATTGGCGCATACCCCGATGCCGGAAAAAACAGTCGCCTGCGCCGCCAAGCTCTGCTATTCCGACAGCAGCGTGGATGCGCTTTATGAGGGCTTGACGCAGGAGAAAACCGACAGCTTTATCGAGATGCTGTCCGAGATCGGACACGAAAGCCCGATCGAGCACGCCTCGTTTACCTTTGCGATCGAGGGGATCTCCCGCGCGTGCAGCCACCAGCTGGTGCGGCACCGGATCGCTTCCTACAGCCAGAAAAGCCAGCGGTATGTCAGCGAGGCGCAGTTTGACTATGTGACCCCGCCGGCAGTCGCGCAGGACCCCGAGGCCGAGCAGCTCTATCGCGACACGATGGGAGAGATCCAGCAGGCCTATGACCGGCTGCGTGACGCGATCCTGCTGCGGTATATCCGGGAGTATCTCGATGAGAACGGCGAGGAGCAGCCCTCCGGGGAGGAGCTTGCCGCAGATTTTCGGGAAACGCATAAAAAGGAATACACCGCTTTTTTGAAAAAGGCGCAGGAGGATGCCCGTTTTGTGCTGCCTAACGCCTGCGAGACCTCGATCATTGTGACGATGAACGCCAGGAGCCTGATGAACTTTTTCCGTCACCGCTGCTGCAACCGCGCCCAGTGGGAGATCAAGGCGGTCGCGGACGAGATGCTCCGGCTGGTGCTGGAGGTCGCGCCGACCCTCTTTCAAAATGCGGGTCCAAGTTGCCTTCGCGGCGGCTGTCCCGAGGGAAAGATGAGCTGCGGAAAAATTTCAGAAGTCAGGGCATATTATCAGGCAATGAAAGAAAAATAATAAGTGACGGAATCTGAAAACAAAGGAGCATACAGTTTGCTGGAGTTAAAACCGATCGAGCTGAAGGACAGAGAGTGGATCAAGCCGTTGTTGGCGGCCTCCGATTTTCGCGGGAGCGTCTACTCCTTCGGCAGTAATTTTATTTGGGGAAAACAATATCACATCATGGTGGGGCGCTTCGAGGACCGTTATATCGCCTGCGCAGGGAAAAAGGAGCCGAGCTTTCTCTTTCCCCCCGGGAGCTCGGCGCTCAAGCCCGCGATCGAGGCGATCCTGCGCTACTGTGAGGAAAGCGGGATCCCGTTTCGGATGCACGGGATCTTGGAGGAGTCCCGCGCGCAGCTGGACGAGCTGTTCCCGGACCGGTTCGTGTTTGCCGAGGACCGGAACAACTTTGATTATATCTACACCTCGGAGCGGCTGGCGTCCCTGGCGGGGAAAAAGCTGCACGCCAAGCGCAACTATGTCAACCAGTTTTTGCTGGGCGACTGGGAGTTTGAGGAGATCACGCCGGACAACTTCGGGGAGTGTCTGGAGATGAACGCCAGATGGTGTCAGGAAAACGGCTGCTCGGAGGATGAGAACAAGCAGCGGGAGGTCTGCGCGGTGCGCCGCTCCTTCGATCATTTTGCGCAGCTGGGCTTTTCGGGCGGGCTGCTGCGGCTCGACGGGAAGATCGTGGCCTACACCGTGGGCGAACCGCTCAACAGCGACACCTTTGTCGTCCATTTTGAAAAGGCTTTTTCCGAGGTGCGGGGCGCGTATCCCACGATCAACAATCTGTTTGTAAAAAACTGCCTGATGGGTTACCGATATGTCAACCGCGAAGAGGACATGGGAATCGAGGGGCTGCGGAAGGCGAAGCTGTCTTATCAGCCTGATATCCTGCTGACCGAGTATACTGCGGTTTTGGCATAAGCGGGCGGTGTGTATGGATGCTGGCCTTTGATTTTGCAAAACCGTCGGATGTTCCGGCGCTGAAACGGCTTTGGAAATCGGTTTTTGGAGATACAAAACGTTATATTGAACAGTATTTCAACAGTCTGTTTCCCTTGATCCGGGTCGCTGTCGCACGGACGGAGCGCGGCAGGCCGGTATCCATGCTGTCGATGCTGCCGGTTTCCTTTCGAGCGGACACAACGGATTATCCGGGGCATTATATCTATGCGGCCGCGACCCACAGACGGTATGAAGGGCGCGGCATTATGACCGGGCTGCTTACCTTTGCCTGTGATGATGCGGCAGAGCGGGGAGAATGCTTTTCCTGCCTGATTCCTGCGTCTGCATCTTTGTTTGGCTTTTATGAAAAGCGGGGGTATCAGACTGTTTTTTACCGGGATATTCTGCAGGCGGCGTCTGCCGAAAAACGGCCGAAACCGCCGGAATGGACAATCAGCCGGATGAGCCGGGATGATTTTCTGCGATTGCGGCAGGTATTTGTGGAAAAGCTGCCTGTTTGTATGATGCAGGACCCGCTGCTGTATCCTTATATTTATGAGGAGCTGCTGGAAAGCGGAACGGATATCCTGCTTGTCCAAGGGAATGGAAAAAGCGGATATGTGGTCTGCTATGCCATCGACAGCTTTCTTGCCGTCAAGGAGACCTCCTTTTCAAAGCAGGAGCTGTCGGCTGTTCTGCCGCTGCTGGAGGAGCGGATGCACTGTCATGGTGCGGCGGCCGTTTTTCCGCCCCTTGGGACGGCGGAAGCCGGCGGAAAATGCAAACGCACTGCATATGGCATGCTTCGGCCGCTGGCCGGCCGCATACCCGCGGAAATCATGGAGAAAAACGCCTACATGGGTTTATTGATGGATTAAAGGAAAGGGACGGCGTGGAAAAATACCATGCCGTATGGTGACAAAAAATGGTTGATTTATTGCTTGCACCCGGATTTGAGGAGGTAGAAGCGCTGACCCCCGCGGATTATCTGCGGCGTGCAGGACAGGAAGTCAGGCTGGTCGGCGTGGGTTCCCAGGTGGTGACCGGCTCCCATGGGATCACAGTACACTGCGACTGTATCATCGAGGAAGCGCAGGGGCTGCCCGATATGCTTGTCCTGCCGGGCGGAATGCCGGGCACACGGAATCTGGAGAAAAATGCACATGTTGCAAAAAAGATCGAGGACTGCTGCTGGGGCGGCAAATATGTAGCGGCTATCTGCGCCGCGCCCTCGATATTGGGACATATGGGACTTTTGGAGGGAAAGCGTGCAACCTGTTTTCCCGGGTTTGAGGAAGCGCTGCAGGGAGCGGAGTATGAGAATGCGTCTGTCGTCTGCGACGGAAACATCATCACCGCAAAGGGCGCGGGCGCTGCGAACCAGTTCGCGTTTGCGCTGGTGGAGGCGCTGTGCGGGAAAGAACAGGCAGACGGACTGAAGGCGGCTGTCCAATGGGAATAGACATCCGCGGAATCAAGCAGCAGCTGCGCGCGTCCAGCAAGGAATACCGCCGTTCGCTCCGTCTGTCGGAAAAAGTCCGGATGGATGAAGCGATTTTTAAACAGGTGGCTGCGCTGCCCGAATACCAAAAGGCAAAGCTGCTTTTGACTTATATCTCCACCCCGATCGAGGTGGCCACCTTTCGGCTGGTGGAGGACGCGCTCAGAAAGGGAAAGACTGTTGCGGCTCCCCGCTGTGTACCGGGAAAAATTGCGATGGACTTTTACCGGATCACCTCGATGCGGGATCTGGAAAGTGCGTCCTTTTCGGTTCTTGAGCCGAAAACGGAATGCTGTCCGCGTCTGACACGATTTCCGGAAGCAGTTTGCATTCTGCCGGGATTGGCATTTGACCGCGCCGGCTTCCGGCTGGGATACGGGAAGGGATATTATGATCGCTTTCTAAGCCGTTATCACGGCGTAACCATCGGAATCTGCTACAACGCCTGCGTGCATGACGAGCTGCCGCGGGGCAGATTTGACCGGCGGGCGGATATCTTGGTTACAGAGTCCGGTGTGCTTCGGCTGAAAAAAGAAAAGCTCCCGGTGAAAGGAGCTTTTGTCAGATACCGTCCGCCGGACGGTATCTGACAAACACCTCTCAGCTTGCGGCCGTAGGTGATGGCCGCATTGCCGCAGGAGCGGCAACCGCATCGAGGTGCAGTTAAGAGTGATGAAAAAAACAATAGCCGACCGTCCGCCGGACGGTATCTGACAAACACCTCTCAGCTTGCGGCCGTAGGTGATGGCCGCATTGCCGCAGGAGCGGCAACCGCATCGAGGTGCAGTTAAGAGTAGTGCTGCAAAAATGGTCGCCTGGGGCGGAGCCGAAGAAAGGCTGCGGGCAGCGTTTGCTCAATCATACCTTTATTCGGGAGCCAATCGTCCGCTGATGCACAGGTCTTCGGCTCCGCCGTTTAAAATGGGTATAACAGTACCTTTGCCGACATGTTAAAAGCTCTCGATAACAGAAGCTTTATGTTTAGCAGCCGCATCCGCAGCCATTGTTGGAGAACGCGCTGCCGTTGCCGCAACCGCCGCAGCAGACCAGAAGCAGGATGATGATGAAGATCCAGCTGCAGTTACTGCCAAAACCGTTGTTACACATAATATTTCACCTCGTTGTTAAATTAAACCGCGGGAATTCCCTTCGGTTTGTATATACTATGACGATACGGGAAATTTGGTGACAAAGCGGGAAGCCGATACCCGCAGATATCGGGCCGGCCGGAACGGACAAAAGGCATTTCCGGCATTCCGCTGCGGGGCAGAAAGGCTGGCCTGGCTTTTAATTCAGTTAGAAAGGGACCATGGATATGGAAAAGCATGACCGGGATACCAATGAATTTGAGGAACTTAAGGAGCTGTGCCGGCCATCCGGGCAGGAGCAGACGGAAAAAGCCCACACAGAAGCTGACCGGCCGGAAGAGCTGGTAAAAGAAAACGAGCAGACCTCTGCGAAAGAACAGACCGGGTCTGCGGCTGCTTCGGAAGAGACTGCGCCCAAATTTCAGCTCAACTTTGACGAGGACGCTTTTGACAGCACACCGGTACTGGAGGAACAGGAAAAGGCGGTACATAACGGCGGCGAGCAGCAGCCAAAGCGAAAGAAAAAGAAAAAGAAACGCGCCGGCTCCATGAAGGTCGTGCTGTATACGCTGTCGGTCATCTGTGTTTCGGTGATCCTGGCCGCGGGAATCTGGCTGGGACTCAATGACATCTTCGCCTTTTCCAAAAGCGATAAAATCATCCAGGTGGAAATCGAGCGGGGTGCGACCACAAAAGAGATTGCGGCGGTTTTGAAGGAAAAAGGGCTGATCCAGTTCCCGCTGCTGTTCCAGTTTGTTTCCAAAATGAGCGAATATGACGGGACTTACCAATACGGGATCTACAATTTGAGCAGCATGATGGGCTATGACGGCATCATGCAGGAGCTTCAGAAAAACGCGCCGAAAAAGGATGTACGCTCTATCACCATTGTCGAGGGAATGACGCTGCGTGAGATTGCCGCCCTGCTGGAGGAAAATGAAATCTGCGACGGGGATGAATTTGTGGATGTGGTCAACCGCAACAAATTCGGGTACCGGTTTGAGGATAAGGTAGGAAACGATGCGCTGAAATTCTATCGGATGGAAGGATATCTGTTCCCGGACACCTATGAGTTTTTCCTGGGAGAAGAGCCAAAATCGGTTGCACAGAAGATGGTAAAGAATTTCAGCGATAAAATCACGGCGGATCTATACGGACGGATGGACGACCTTGGCTGGTCGCTGGAGAAAACCATTACACTGGCTTCACTGGTACAGGCCGAGTCCGGCCAGAGCGAGCAGATGCGGAAGGTCAGCTCTGTCTTTTGGAACCGGCTCGACAATCCGAAGGAATTTCCTCATTTGCAGTCTGATGTGACCATTCAGTATGTGGAAGAAAACATCAAGCCCTATGAGGCAGTTCAGAACCAGGATGTATATGATGCCTATAACACCTATGAATGCGAGGGACTTCCGGTGGGACCGATCTGCAATCCGGGGCTGGAAGCAATCAAGGCCGCCCTGTATCCGGAGGACACCAAATACAATTATTTTGTGACAGACAAAGAGGGCAATTTCTATTATGCGGGGACCTATTCTGAGCACAAGAAGAACTGCCGCACGGCCGGCGTTCCCGTAAAATAGAAAACCGGAAGGCCCGGCTACATGAGAGGAGAATCGGATTTGCTGATAAAACCGGAGGTGCTGGCTCCTGCGGGGGACCGTGAGCGGCTGGAAGCGGCGGTAAGGTATGGAGCCGATGCCGTTTATCTCGGCAGCACACAGTACGGCATGCGCGCCGCGCCGACAAACTTTTCGCTTAAGGAGCTGGAAGCGGCGGTACAGTATGCCCATGTGCGAAACGTCCGGGTGTATCTGACCTGCAATACCCTGCCGCGCAACAGCGAAATGGATGCTCTGCCGCAGTTTTTGCTTGCGGCAGAGCAATGCGGCGTGGATGCGCTGATTGTTACGGATATCGGGGTGCTGGGGATGGTCAAAAGGACTGTTCCCGATATGGAAGTGCATATTTCTACCCAGGCGGGGATCGTCAACTATGTGACGGCAGCGGAGTTTTATCGGATGGGTGCGAAGCGGGTGGTGCTTGCCCGGGAGCTGAGCATCGATGAAATCGCTGAGATTCGGGAAAAAACGCCGCCGGAACTCGAAATCGAAGTTTTTGTCCACGGCGCGATGTGCGTATCCGTTTCGGGGCGGTGCCTGCTGTCCAACTATCTGACCGCACGGGACGCCAACCGCGGAGAATGCGCCCAGCCCTGCCGCTGGGCATACCATCTGATGGAAGAAAAGCGGCCGGGCAAATATTTTCCGGTTTTTGAGGATGACCGCGGCACCTATATTTTAAACGCCAAGGACCTGTGCATGATCGAGCACCTGGACCGTCTGGCAAAGGCAGGGGTGACCAGCTTTAAGATCGAGGGACGGGCGAAATCGTCCTATTATGTCTCGGTCGTCACCAACGCCTACCGCTGTGCGGTGGATGAGCTGATGAGAAATCCGGAGGACTACCGGCCGGCACGGTGGATTTTGGATGAGGTCAAAAAGGTCAGTCACCGTCAGTATTCCACCGGCTTTTTCTTCGGCACGCCTGAGGCGGGACAATATTATGACAACGGCGGATATCAGCGCAGCTATGATGTGGTGGCTGTCGCCGAGGGCTATCGGGACGGCAGGCTGATCGTCGCCCAGCGGAACAAGTTTGCGGTCGGGGACACGGTTGAGGTGCTGGAGCCGGGAAAACCGCCGTTTGTATGGACCATCTCCGCCATTTATGAGGACGGCGCGGCGGTGCAGGCTGCCTGTCATCCGATGGCGCAGCTGGAGCTTCCCTGTCCGCACCCGACTGCAGAGGGCGCGATTCTCCGCAGGGCGGCAGAATGATTGAATGAAACCAGAAAAAGAAACGGAGCTTTATTATGGAAATCATGTTGCCGCAGTCTGCGGCGCAGGTTATTGAGATACTGGAAAAAAACGGCTTTGAGGCCTGGGCGGTGGGCGGCTGCGTCCGCGACAGTCTGCTCGGACAGACGCCGAAGGATTGGGATATTGCGACAAACGCCCTGCCGGAGCAGACGGCTGTCCTGTTCCGCGGCTGTACGGTCGCTCAGACCGGCGAAAAGCACGGAACAGTCACGGCCGTTTTACAGGGACAGCCCGTTGAGGTCACAACATATCGAATCGATGGGGTGTATGAGGACAACCGTCATCCGCGGCAGGTCGTTTTTACTGACGATATCCACCGCGATCTGAAACGGCGGGATTTTACCATCAACGCGATGGCGTACCATCCGCGGCGGGGGCTGATCGATGATTTCGGCGGCCGGACAGACCTTGCACGGAGCTGTATCCGGTGTGTCGGGTCGCCGGAGGAACGCTTTCGCGAGGATGCGCTGCGGATCATGCGTGCACTGCGTTTTTCGGCCGTGCTGGGCTTTGAGATCGATGCAGACACTGCCGCGGCGCTGAGGGAAGGCGCGGGCATGCTCCACAACATTGCAGCGGAGCGGATACGGGATGAACTTGTGAAGCTGCTTTGCGGAAAAAATGTCAGGCAGGTATTGACGGAGTACCGCGATGTTTTTGCCGCTGTCATGCCGCAGCTGGCGCCGATGTTTGACTTTGACCAGAAAAATCCGCATCATTATCTTGACGTCTGGGCGCATACGGTACAGGCGCTTTCTTCCAGTGTGCCGGTACCGGCGGTGCGGCTGGCGCTGCTGTTTCACGACAGCGGCAAGCCTGCAAGCTTTACGACAGACGAAAAAGGGATCGGCCATTTTTACGGACATCCTGCCAAAAGCGAAGAGATTGCGCGGGAGATCATGCAGCAGCTGCGGTTTGACCATGCGACGGCCGATCGGGTGCTTCTGTTGGTACGCTGGCATGACGCGGATATTCTGCCCGAGGGACGGTCTGTCAAGCGCTGGCTCAACCGCCTCGGGGAAGAGGGACTGCGCCAGCTTTTGCAGGTGAAAGCCGCCGACCGGGGTGCGACCAATTATAAATTTGAGAATCTGTCGGTGCTCAGGCTGGTGGAGCAAAAACTGGATACGGTACTGCAGGAAGGGCAGTGCTTTTCCCGGGAAAAGCTGGCAGTCAACGGAAAGGACCTGCTGGCGCTTGGGTTTCCCCAGGGAAGACAGCTCGGGGAAGCGCTGGAAGCCCTGCTGAACCTGGTGATCGACGAGCAGCTGCCGAATCAGCGTACAGTCTTATTAAACCGCGCCGGGGCGATGCTGGCAGATGACAGAAAGGAAGAACAGAGATGACAGCAAAGGAACGAATGAAAAATCAGAAGCTTTATTTTTGCACCGACCCCGAAATCCAGGCGGAGCAGACCGCCTGTCTCGAGATTTTGTATGATTTTAACCAGACCCGGCCGAGAGAAGCCCAAAAGCGCGATGAGCTGCTCAGACAGCTGTTGGGCGGGGTCGGAAAAAACTGCTATGTGGAACCGCCGCTTCATGCAAACTGGGGCAGAAATACCTATTTTGGGGATAATGTCTATGCCAATTTCAATCTGACGCTGGTGGATGACGGTGATATCTATGTCGGAGACAGCGTGATGTTTGGGCCGAATGTGACGGTTGCCACGGCCGGACACCCCGTTGAGCCGGAGCTGCGGCGCAGGGCGGCGCAGTTTAACATTCCTGTCCGGATCGGGAACAACGTCTGGATCGGGGCGGGCAGTGTGATCCTTCCGGGAATCACGATCGGGGATAACACTGTCATCGGGGCAGGCAGCGTGGTGACCAGGGATATCCCTGCCAATGTGGTAGCGGTCGGAAATCCCTGCCGGGTGCTGCGGGAGATTTCCCGGCGTGACCGGGAATATTATTATAAGGACCTGAAAATTGACCTGTGAGACAGGCGACGGGAGGCGGATGACATGGAATGTGTGCTGCGGCAATGGCGGCCGGAGGATGCCGGTGATCTGGCTGAAACGATCAACAACCCCAATATATTGAACAACCTGCGGGACGGGATCCCGTATCCTTATTCCGTGAAGGATGCAGAAGAATTTATCGGCGCCATGCTGGCGGCTGATCCCGCAAATAATTTTGCCTTTGCCATCACGGTGGACGACAGGGCGGTCGGCAGTATTTCGATCAGCCGCTGTGCAAACATTCACTCCCGAACGGCCGAGCTGGGATATTATCTCGGGGAAGCATATTGGGGAAAGGGACTGTGTACAAGCGCCGTCAGACAGGCCTGTCGTCATGTGTTTGACAATACCGACATCATTCGCATTTTTGCTGAGCCCTTTTCGTATAATACGGCGTCCTGCCGGGTGCTGGAAAAAGCGGGCTTTTTGTGTGAGGGGATTTTGCGCAAAAACGCCTGTAAAAACGGCAGGATACTGGACATGAAAATGTACGCTCTGCTGAAGGCTGAAAACGGCGCCGAAAAAATATTGTAAATTTATCCCGAAACCTCTTGCAAAACCCGAAATGTTATGCTATCATAATATAAGCTATCAAAAAAGAAAGGAAAACAATGAGATGAATCCGATTGAAATCGTCGGCGGCGTGCTGTTGCTGATTGCCAGTATCTTGATTATATTGATCGTGATGATGCAGAGCGGCCGGGAGTCCAATATGTCTGCTACCTTTACGGGAACCGTTTCGGAGTCCTATTTGGGAAAAAACCAGAGCCGCACCAGAGAGGCGCGTCTGGAAAAGCTTACCAAGGTGCTTGCAATCGTCTTTTTTGTGGTGACGCTGGTCGTGAATGTTGTGATGGCGTTTATCCAGTAAAAGGAAAAAGAGAATAAAAAAGAGCGTGTCGGCTTTTTCGACACGCTCTTTTTATGCCTTCAGAAATTTTCCCGCCGCCGCTGTTTGCGCAGCTCATGCCGCTTTTTTCCGGCTTCAAATTCCGTCTTTTCCTCTTCGGTTTCCAAAATCAGCCGCGGTACGCGCTTGGGGCGCTCATTTTCATCCAGGGCAACCATGACGACATAGGCACGGTTGACCAGCCTGCGCTCCCCGGAAAGCGCTTCGGTAAAGGTGTCCACCCGTACCTCCATAGAGGAGCTTCCCACAAAGGTGATCGTGCCGATCAGCGTGATTGTACTGTTGACGTAGGCGGGCGACTTGAACTGAAGATTGTCGACAGAGGCAGTTGTCACCTCAGAATTGGAGTGACGTCTGGCGACGACCCCGGCCACGATATCGATCCATTCCATCAGTACGCCGCCGAACAGCCGCTTATAGCCGTTGATATGCTGCGGCATCAAAATCTGGATTTGCTCGGTGCGAGAAGCGGACACCGGCTTTGCAGCTTCTTCCATTTTGCGATTCCCCTTTTTGCAATAGTATGCCCTCTGGGCGCATGATTATTGCGGATAGGCAAGCTCCTCCGGCGTATAGTGCTCCAGCCGCTCCCGAATCGGGCGCGCCATCTCCTTGGCGGCTGCGAGATCATGCTCCCTGTAGTTGCCGCACTCCTTTTCGGAGCAGCCGGGGATGTCCCCGGAATAAGCCAGGACAAAATCAAGTGCATCCCGAACCAGTGCAATGGCCTCCTGATGAGAAATACCGCGCTGGAGAAAGTAAAAGCCGGTCCGACAGCCCATCGGCCCGAAGTAAACGATATTCTGTTCAAAAGCGGAATTGCGCAGAAAGGTCGCCATCAGATGCTCCATGGTGTGCATTCCTGCGGTATCAAGATAGCGGCCGCTGTTCGGGACCGCCATCCGCAGATCATAAGTCACGATATCTCCGTCCGTACGGGAAACATACATGCCGATCCCCAGCCTGGTATGGTCAACTTCAAAGCTTTTGATCCGTTTCATAAAAATTCCGCCTTTCTCTTCCGTGTCATTTGATCCTGCGGCACTCCAGATAGAACCGCTTGTCGTTGGCATGTCCCATCGAAAAGGTCTTGCGCGGCAGAATGCCGTCTTTTTGTATGGTCCGGAACAGCTCGGATTTTCCCATTTTGGGGAGAATCAGCCCGATGCTGTCCGGCCGGGAACCAAGCGAGACCACAACGTCTTCTCCGTGAATGTAGTCGGTTTTTCCGCCATACTTTGCAGTGTAGGCGTCGATAAAGCCCTGTACTGTGCCCACACACAGATTGGAATCCGGGTTAAGAATGGTGATATCTCCCATTTTGTCCCCGGTTACATATTTAAAGGTTTGTCCAATATCGATCGTGGCAGAAACATCAAAATATTCCGTCAGCTTGCGCAGGAAGTGATCGGGATTGACGCCGAACACAACCCGGTGAATCGGCTCAAACTGCAGCGCATCGTCATGAAGGTTAACAACCTCGGCAAGCGCATATCGGGCAGGTGATTTCTTCCATTCCTTTTCGCTGTGTGTTTTTTTGTACTGTTCGAAACAGGCCTTGGCGGTTGCAAGGGAATGATTTCCATCTCCCACAGCAAACAGCAATGGATGCTCATACTGCTGTGCGCTCTTGTCGCAGAGCCGTCCCAGTGCCCGTTCCAGGCGTGCTGCCTGTTCTTCGCTCACCAGATAGCCCGTAACATGTCCGCCGCCCTGCATCAGATCGAAATCATACAGCTTTTGAAATCCGCCGGCTGCCTCTGTCAAGGGCCCGATCACCCGCTTTTTAGGATCGTCGATCAGCAGCATCACATGGGGAGATTCCAGCGGTGCGTTCTCCCGAACCCTGACCCGCGGCGGGATCCGTTCCAGAACGGTTCCTTCGGTGGCACGGATCAGCGGCTGTGCTCCGGCGGCATAGTCATATGCTTCCAGATCGACGGCGCCGATCAGTCCCCTGCGCACCCTTCCGTCTGCCAGCGTGCGCTCCAGATAGATATATGCATGAGGATATGTTTTGAAAATCCCGGCTTCGAGATAGTTTTGCATATTCTGTGTAACGGCTGCGATTCGCTGTGAAACGTCTTGCTGCTCCAGATAAATTTCGGGCAGGGTCAGACGCAGCATGGACGGAGCATCTCCGACAAGCTGCTCCACCGCCGCCCAGTAATCCGGTTCGGATGTATACTGGTCGCAGGCAACAACGCTCCACTTTGTCAGATCTACATTTTGAGGCAGAAAGATATCTGCCGGTCCAAAGCCGATTTTTTTCATGGCGAAAACCATTCCTTTCCTATCCTGAAGCCGATTGACAGTAACGTTTCTTGATAGCCATTATATGCTTGTGTCAAATCAGGGACAAATCTACATCTCGGCTCCCTCTGACGAGGGAGCTGTCAGCGAAGCTGACTGAGGGAGAGATTTTTTAACAGTCAAGTCTATATATTCACATACACCGCTAAAATTTCGGTCAATATCCAAATTACAAACCCTTAAAATTGTTAAATCCATACCCTCTAACTCTTTCGTTCTAACTTTGTCTTTTTCTATTTGCTCTGGGGTATAATGACCGCCACCGTCAAGTT
>CALXBC010000010.1 GCA_944386455.1 uncultured Clostridia bacterium
TATGCGGGTTTAGCTCATCTGGTAGAGCGCCACCTTGCCAAGGTGGAGGTAGCGAGTTCGAGCCTCGTAACCCGCTCCAAGCTATACCCGGAACCGTTCTGTGTTCCGGGCTTTTTGCTGAAAAGGAGTTGCTTTTATCATGGGACGCGGAAGGTTTATTGTTTTTGAAGGAATTGACGGCAGCGGAAAAACCACGCAGATGAAGCTGTTCTCACAACGGCTCAAAGCAGATGGGATGTCCTGCTGTGAAACCAGGGAACCGACGGACGGCCCTGTGGGTGCTTTGGTGAACCAGATCCTGAAAAAAAGACTGGCGGCAGATGAGGCTGTGACTGCTGCACTGTTTGCGGGAGACCGCCTGGATCATCTGCTCAATCAGTATAATGGGATCTGTTCTAAGGTGGAGCAGGGGATTCATGTGGTGTCCGACCGGTATTATTTGTCATCCTATGCCTATAATGGCAGCAAAGTGCCGCTGGATTGGGTAATGAAGCTGAACGAACAGGCCGCCCGGATTCTTCGGCCGGATGCGCATATTTTTGTGGATGTGCCGCCTGAACTTGCTGTCCGACGGATATTGGACAATCGTTTTGAAACGGAGTTATATGAAACAACGGAAAATTTGAGGACGGTGCGGGAACAGTTCTTTCAGGTGTTTGAACTGGTGAAAAATGAAGAGAACATCATTGTCGTTGATGGTTCCGGCACACCTGAGGAGATCGCTGAGGAAATCTGGAGCAAGACAAAGGCAATTTTGAATGTCGGGGAATGAAAAACAACAGCCTGGCACAAACAATTTGTTTGTACTAGGCTGAGCGTGTCGAAAAAATCGACACGCTCTCGGGGGACAAACACAATCACTGCGGCAAAGCCTTGTTCTGCGTTTTCCCCCGATTCCCCCTTTTCAGTCAAAAGCCGGCTCCGCAAAAGGCTTTGCCTCTGCTCACCGCCGGCTTTTTCTCAAGTGAGTCATTGTAAAGCTTCGCTTTCCTGGCGGCGCATGTCCGCCTGCGTGACGATTTTTTATTTTTTTACCCCTTTTTATACAGACTGAGCCTGGCACAAACAATTTGTTTGTGCCAGGCTGTTTTTATGGGCATTATTTTGTAATGAGATCTGCTACATACAGACCGTTGGCTGCTGCCTGAGAGAGAGAACGGGTAAACCCGGCGCCGTCACCGATCGCGTATATATCTTTTAATCCTTCGATCTGGAAATTTTCACAATGAGGACGCGCAGAATAGTATTTACACTCCACACCATAAAGCAATGTGTCATAGTTGGCTGTCCCCGGAGCAATGGCATCCAGCGCGTGAAGGGTCTCGATGATGTTGTCGAGCTGACGTTTTGGCAAGCAGAGACTGAGGTCGCCGGCGACAGCATGGAGCGTCGGCCTTGTCGTGGACTGGGCAAGCCGCTTTTCATCGCTGCGCCTGCCGTTTTCCAGGTCTCCCAGCCGCTGGACAAGCACGCTGCCGCCGCTGATGAGGTTGGCAAGAGAGGCGACATGCCGCGCGTATTCAATCGGGTTCCGGAACGGTTGGGTAAAACGGCTGGTAGACAGCAGAGCAAAGTTGGAATTTTCCGTTTTGCGGCTTTGATCGCGATAGGAATGTCCGTTGACGGTCAGCACGCCGTCAGTATTTTCGGTCACCACACTGCCGCGTTCATTGAAGCAGAACATGCGGGTGGTATCGCCGTATTGCTTGGAACGATACCAGATTTTGGGTTCATAGATTTTTTTGGAAAAATCTTCCCAGATCATGGATGGAAGCTCCACACGCACGCCGACGTCGACCTGATTGTTGTCTAATGCTATGCCGTTTTCCATACACCAGGCCGAAAAAAAGCGACTGCCGGATCTGCCGACTGCAAAGATGATTTTGTCGGCTTTAACCTGTACTTCCGTTTTATTATTGACAGCTGTCAGAAGATGTTTTTCCTTGTCAACGGCTGTGACATCCGTATCGGTGTAAATATCCACCTTGCCGTCCAGGGAATGAATCAGCCGGCGCATGGTCTCAAAGTTTGCATCGGTTCCCAAATGTTTCAGCTGAGCCTGGCTCATATGCAAGTCGTGCTGGAGACAGCGTTTCTTTAGTTCGTTGTCAGGCAGAAAGCGCTCAGTGGTTGCGCCAAAGGAAACAAGAATGCGGTCTGCCTGTTCAATATAGTCGATGACAGTTTCGGACGGGAGAAAATCGGTCAGCCAGCCGCCGTATTCTGTGGAGATAACATATTTTCCGTCAGAAAACGCACCCGCGCCGGCCATTCCTTCCATTATGGCGCAGGAGCTGCATTTGATGCATTTATCAGTCTTTTTTGCCACAATCGGGCAAATCCTTTTTTCAATGGCATGCCCTTTTTCCAGAATACAGACGTGCAGCCCGGGCGCTTGTTCTGCCAGACGATATGCGGCCATGATCCCGCCGATCCCGCCGCCGATAATGGCAACATCATAGTTGGATTTCATTTTTTTATCCTCCAGATCAACTTGTATAAATAGACAAATGTTATCAGAAAAAACAAATGACGCTTTGTGCATTATGAGGCAGATATGCACACAAACGTCATTATTATAGCAGATATTTTCAAAATGTCAAGTCTGAAAAGCAGTTTTTTTGTCAGCAGTTATATGGTGATATCCACCGTATATTGATCGTCAATTAAAGAATAATGACAGCCGTACTGCTGACAGAGTTTCAGATTGTTTTCGTTATCTTCCAGAACAGATTCCATGGTGCAGCCGGAATCATTCAGCCGGGTTTCGATTACGTTGGCGTATTTCTGTATGTCGGTAAAATGTGCTTTGATATAATGAGAAGTCATGATCAGACAACAGTATCGTATCTCCTTGAGGTAAACAGAAGAAAAGTCTTTTTTCCAGTCAAAGGGAATATAAATACCTTCCAGCGTAAGATTTTGGTGGTTTTCTATTGCCGTTTTTATTATTTCGCAAGCAATCGGCCAAAGCTCGGCGGTCAGCTTGTCGTCATCTTCCGGTGTCAGGTTGATTCTTCCGCTTCTGATCAAACCCATTTTCAGATGATCAAGGGAAAGGTATGGAATCTTGTATTTTTCCAGTATTTTTTGAGCCAGCAGGGTCTTTCCGGTATGGGATGCCCCCGCAATCAGCAGGATCATTCTTCAGGACCGTCCTCTCCGTCTTTTTGTTCCGTTGGTTTGCGCAGACGGGTATGATAACGGTGCCGATGAGCATGCCGCTGCGGAAACTCAATTCCGCGGTAAATTGTCAGCAGATAGTTGGCAAGGTCTTCAGCTCCTGCCTGCTTGACGGAATCCCTGACCGCAAAGCGCAGCGCTTCCTTTTCTTCTGTGGTTTTGTTCTTGTAATTCAGAATTTCGCGGTACATATCTTTTTCATCATAAAAAATATAGCCGTTAATACCGTCTCGAACCTGTCCTTCGTTCAGCTTGTCAAACCGCTGCAGGACAGGAAGTCCGGTTGCCATTGCTTCCAGCATCGAGATGGAATTGGTATCAGACAGTGACGCAGTGACATAAAGGTCGCAGCATGCATAATAGGGCGGAAGCTCATCATGCATGACCTTTCCGGTGAAGGTCACCATATTGTCGATGCCAAGCTCATGCGCCTGCTGTTCAAGTTCTTCCCGGGACGGACCGTCACCGATGATCATCAGCTTGCAATGATCCTCCGGCCTGATAGTTTTTGCCCAGTAATCCAGCAGGACGTCAACGCTTTTTTCCCGTCCGAGCCTGCCGCAGAAGCAGAGCAGAGTATCATCATCCGATATGTTGTATTTTTCACGAAACTTTGCCTTTTTATCCTCATCAATATTTTCAGGCAGAAAAATGTCCAGCTCCACTGGGTTGGGAACCACTGAAACATCCCGTTTGACACCGCAGTCGTCAAAAAACTGCTGAACCTTTTTGGATGGTCCGGTCAGCGCCGCTGCATTGTTGGCCAAAAATTTTGCATAATGGTGAGAAACCCGCTTTACAAAGGGGAGCATGGGTCTGGGCGCGACATAATACAGGTATTCATCGTACATGGTATGCAGGGTATAAACCAGCGGCTTGTGCAGAATTTTAGCAATCATGGCGCCGGAAAACCCGATCCCGAATTCATTGTGAATATGGATGATGTCGGGATCAAATTGTTTGATATACATCAAACGCCTGGTGCTGACCGGAGAAGCCAGACCATAATCATAAAAACGTTTAAAGCTCTTAGCAGGGCAGTGCAGTACGCCGTCTCTGACATAATAGCGCCTGGTATTGGGATCGGCTGTAACGACCAGAACCTTGTGTCCAAGCTTTTCCAGCCCTTCCTTCAAAATTTTGACATGTGTCACAACGCCGTTAATATAGGGAAGATAAGTTTCCGTAAATAAAGCAACTTTCATGAAAGCAACCCATTTCCATTTTAGTCTTTAAATGATATTTATATTTATTATACCATTCCGCTGTGAAAAAGTAAACCATAATTCCTGATTTTAGGGCGGACTACTGGGCGGAAAAATCGGCAGAATCAGTTGTGAACTGTTGAATCTGACGGAAAAGTGTAGTATAATAATGATAAATATGTTGGTGTTTGAAAGGCGGGGAGATCGGATTGAAAACGGTTACAGTCTGTGTGGGCAGTTCATGTCATTTGAAAGGCTCCTATCAGGTGGTACAAAGCTATCAGAAGCTGATACAAACGGAACATCTGGAGGATAAGCTGACGCTGAAAGCATCCTTTTGTCAGGGAAAATGCAAAGGAGGAATTGCCGTGACATTTGAAGGGGAATATTTGCCTGACGTATCGATCACAAACTGTGAGCAGGTTTTTCGCGAGCGGATCCTGCCTAATTTAGACTGAAGGCGGGAATAGCAAATGAAAAAAGGGATCGTCTTATATCGTTCTAAATACGGAGCAACCGAAAAATATGCGCACTGGCTGGCAGAGGCGGCGAATTTTGCATGCGCAGATGTGAATCGGACAAAAATCGATCAGCTTTCACAATACGACATTGTGATTTTCGGAGGCGGAATTTACGCATCCGGAATTTCAGGCTTGTCCTTTCTCAGAAAGCATTATGATGTGTTAAAGAATAAAACGCTGGCGGTATTCTGCGTTGGCGCTTCCCCGTATGATGAAAAGACATTTGCACAGATTTGTTCTCATAATCTAAAGGATGATTTAAAAGATATTCCTTGTTTTTATTGCCGTGGCGGCTGGAACGAAGAAGCGATGTCGTGGAAAGACAGGACGCTTTGTCAACTGCTTCAGAAAATGGTGGCGAAAAAAGATCCGTCTGCCTATGAGCCCTGGGAAACGGCGCTGATGGCAGGCGCAGGAAAGGTCTGTGACTGGACGGATTCCAAATATCTGGAGCCGATTTTGGATTTTGTTGCGGGGCAGGAGCGATGATCGGTCAGCTTATCAGCAGCATCACGAAGGCGCTCAGCCGCTGTCCTTCTGTGAAAGGAATCGTACTTGGCGGCTCCCGTGCAACGCAAACGGCAGCCGAATCCTCCGATATTGATATTGGTATCTATTATGACAGAGCGGCGCTCGACTATGATATGCTGAATGCAGCCGCGCGTGAACTGGATGATGCTCATAGAGAAAACCTTATCTGTCATGAAGGAGAGTGGGGAAGCTGGGTCAACTGCGGCGGCTGGCTGACTGTTGGCGGAATCCCTGTTGATTTGATTCTGCGTGATATCAGCCGTATAAAGGAATGTCTGAACCAAACCGATGCGGGCGTGATATCCTGTCATTATCAGACGGGGCATCCTCATGCGTATCTCAATGTGATGTACCGCGGGGAATTGGCATCCGGGAAGCTTTTATATGCAGAAAATGATGAATTTCGGGTGCTGAAGCAACGAGCGGAGGCATACCCTGAGCCGATGCGGAAAGCGCTGCTCTCTTCTTTTCTCTTTGAAGCGGACTTTTCCTGTGCTCTTGCCAAAAAAAGTTTGGGTACCCGTGAGCTTTATTATACTGTCGGACACCTGTTTCGTTCTATATCAGCGCTGAATCAGGTATTGTTTGCCCTTAGCCGCGTTTATTGTCTGAATGAAAAAAAGGCGACCTTGCGGATTGAAAATTTCCCTGCTGCTCCAAAGCACTATCGCAGCAAGGTCGAACGGATTCTATCGGTCACACCGGAAACGCCGGCTGCATCTGTTTCTGAACTGGAGCAGCTCTGCTGCGATGTTCGGCAGCTTTATGAAAACGACTGCCGCATGTCGGCAGAAATAATTTGATCGGAAGGGAAAGGAGTTTACTATGAGCATCGTACAGCTGAAAGAGGGAAATTGCCAGAATTGCTATAAATGTATTCGTAATTGTCCTGTCAAGTCAATTGAGTTTAAAAACGGGAACGCTGCAGTAATTGAAAAGGAATGTATTCTTTGCGGGGAGTGTATCGCTTGCTGTCCGCAGAACACGAAATATGCCCGCAATGATATCAGCGAGGTCAGGGCGCTGCTTTCGGCCGGACATCCGGTTGCAGTATCGCTGGCTCCGTCCTGGAAAGCATATTATGAAAATGTTGGATTTGATCAGATGTCCGGCATGCTGAAAAAACTGGGCTTCTCCTATGTGGAGGAGACCGCAATCGGGGCGTCGCAGGTATCAAGAGAATATGACGCCCTGCTTGATGAAGGACGGATGGAAAACATTATTTTTACGGCATGCAGCTCGGTGGTGATGCTGGTGGAACGGCATTATCCGTCGCTGATCCGTTATCTGGCTCCTGTCTCCTCTCCGATGATGGCGCATGCACGGCTGATGCGGGAGTGCTATGGGGATATCCGCGTGGTGTTTATCGGCCCATGCTATTCCAAGAAAAACGAAGCGTCCGATCCGCTGGCAGGCGGGCTGGTGAACAACGCAATCACCTTTGAGGAACTGGATGGCTGGATGGAAGAACAACAGTTTACTTTTGCTGAAGACGGCTGTACCGATGCTGATGTTAAAGGCGTCAAAGACTATAAAGCAAGAGTTTATCCTACGGCCTGCGGTATTTTGGAAACGCTTCAGTCTCAGGACAAATTGTATCGAAGAATTGCAATTGACGGCGTTGAAGATTGTATGGAACTGTTTCATGCCATGGAAACCGAGGGACTGACCGGGCTTGCGGTGGAAGCAAATGTATGCAAGGGCAGCTGTATCGGCGGCCCGGTCATGCGAAAAAAAGGCAAGCATGTTTTTGTCGCCAGACAGTACATAGAGGACAAGAAAATGCTATATGACCGTCATTATGCCGTGACAGCCGACGCAAAGGCGGATCATCCCCGCGCCTTTACCGACCGCAGAGGAAAATCTGCGATGCCGACTGAAGCGCAGATTCGTGCCATTTTGGAAAAAACGGGAAAATATACGCCGGAGCAGGAACTTAACTGTGGCAGCTGCGGCTACAACAGTTGCCGGGAAAAGGCGATTGCGGTTTTCCAGGGAAAAGCCGACATCAATATGTGCCTGCCGTTTTTCCGGGAACGGGCAGAAAATATATCCAATACGATTCTCTCCAATTCTCCGAATGCCATTTTTGCAATCGACAGCGATTTGTTTGTACAGGATCTGAATGAAACGGCAGAGCGGATGTTTGGCATTAAACGCCAGGATTATCTCAATATGCCGGTAAGTGAGTTTATAGCGGACGATTTGTTTGACAGAGCCAGCCGGTCTGATGTTCCGGTCATCGAGAAGGTAAAGCTGCGGGAAGATTTCATCGTAGAGGAAACCGTGACCTATATTCCGCAGCATAAGATCTATGTTGCGTTTATCAAGAACATTACGGCTGACGAGCTTTCGGAGCTGGAACTTGCCAAAATGCGGGAGCATACCATTGAGGTGGCGCAGAACGTCATTGATAAGCAGATGCGGGTTGCACAGGAGATTGCAAGTCTGTTAGGAGAAACGACGGCGGAAACCAAGGTGGCGCTGACGACGCTGAAAAAATCAATGGAAGAGGTCAGTGAACCCCTGGAGCCCAAGCGGCAGAATGAGGAAGATAGCCTATGAGTCTGTTTATTGATTTTGCCTATCAAAGCCTGAATAAATATGGAGAAGAACTCTGCGGCGACAAGGTGGAGTTTGTGCGCGGGGACGGATTTTCCCTTGCGGTGCTGGCGGACGGCCTGGGGAGCGGCGTGAAGGCCAACATTCTTTCCACGCTGACCAGCAAGATCATTGCGACCATGCTGGCAAGCGGCTCCAGCTTACAGGAAGCGGTGGAAACGATTGCGAGCACGCTCCCTGTCTGCTCTGTGCGCGGGATCGCCTATTCCACCTTTACGATCGTTCATATCAATGACGACGGCAGCACCTATATTGCGGAATTTGACAACCCGGAGCTTGTCCTGCTCAAGGAAAACCGGCCTCAGCCGCTGGACAGGCGTGAGGTTGAAATTGACGGGAAGAAAATCTACATGACCCAGCTGCAATTAAGTGAGGGCGATATGCTGATCGCGTTCTCAGACGGGGTTGTCCATGCGGGAGTCGGATGCCTGCTGGATTTGGGCTGGCATTATGACAATATCGTCAAGTATATCCAGGAAAACATCACGGCATCCATGTCGCCCACCGAAGCGGCAAGAAAGCTGCTGCTTGCGGTCAATGCACTCTATATGAACAAATGCGGCGACGACAGCACGGTCTGTGTGCTCAAGGTCAAAAAGGCACTGCCCGTAACCATCATGGTGGGGCCGCCGGTCGATCCCGCCAACGATGAAAAGGTCGTGCATGAGCTGATAGAATCCGATGGTCTTAAGGTGGTTTGCGGCGGAACAACGTCACAAATTGTCAGCCGTGTAACCGGAGCGCCGCTGGATGTCTCTATCAATTATGAGAATCCGGCTGTTCCGCCCACTGCAACCATGCGGGGAATCGATATCGTGACAGAAGGCGTTCTTACCCTTGGCAAGGCGGCAGAGATCATCAAAAATTATCTCAATGCGGATGAGGACAAATGGGATACCTACAGCCTGAACAAAAAGGATGGCGCCACCCAGCTTGCCAAAATGTGGCTGCAGCAGTGCACCAGCGTAAAATTTTTGGTTGGCCGTGCACTGAATCCGGCTCACCAGAATCCGGATTTGCCTGTCAGTCTGAGCCTGAAGCTGAATCTGATTAAGGAGATCGCAGCGATTTTAAGGCAGCTTGGAAAGCGGGTCACGATCGAATATTATTAAATTTGTTCGGCGCGGACTCCTTCGATATGAAGAACCCGCGCGTTAGCGAAAAGATAGGTGCTGAGCGGACGACAGAGCCGTTTTGGGGTTATCATAGAGGTGATGATATAAATATGAAAAAGCATAATAAAACAGCTAAAGTTATTGCTGTTTCAATAGCTTTTGGCTTTATTGTGCTGATGATTTTTGCTTATATCGTATTTTTAAAGTCATGCTCTCCTGATAATTATTATTATAAAATCAATATTAACGAATGGAGTGAAGCAGAGTATTATGAAGTAAAAGAAAAAAAGCATTTAGGCCATTTGCCCGAAAATATTTTTTGTAATATTTATGAGGTTGTTGGGTTTTCAGAAAATGAAATTTTATATCTTACTGAAAAAGGTATGATAGGCTTTGGAAACGATGAAGCTTCTTATTTGCTGGTGAATAAAAGTGTTGACGAACCAATAAAAACAAATGATATTACAAGTGTTTCCATACAAACTGAAAACGGAATTGTTGTAATTGATGCTCCAGATGCTTTGGAATGTTTGACTAATTTACTTCATACGCAAACGGGCACGAGACAATCTGAAACAATATCGTTTAATCGTAATTCAACGATTGAATTTAACGGTGGGAATTTGCAGTATTTTTGTGATATAACAAAACAATCTGACGGCACAATATCTTTAACAATGTATGATATGAAGAATTCTGGTTTTTATTCTTATAATGTCACAGAAATTTTCAGTGATTTTATGTAACGATTTGAATAAATATAACTTTAGCTTTTTAGGAGATAATGTCGTTATGAAACATCATCGTTATTTAAAAACGACCGTTATTTTGATAGTTATATGTTTGCTGGCAGGAGGAATAGCATATCTAAAGTGGGATGACAGCAAAAGCTCCTATGAAACTTTTGATATGGACAGGGATTTTTTGCAGAGCGAATTAAACCGCCTTCCGATACCGGAAGAAAAACAAGAAGGTGAGGCTGCGGTTAAGCAAGGGAGATTTAAAGGCATAGTGTCATATTATATGGAACCGGTTTCTCAAGCTGAGGCTGAAGAATACAATTCTTATCTTCAGTCAGAGGATACATGGTATCTGGGCACTTATGTTCCTTTGGAAGGCATATCGGCGGGCGCTCTGGTCGGACGCCATTATTATTCTTCTGTGCTGGAGACAATCGGATACGGCTGGTTCAGCTATGACGGAAATTTATATGCCGATTATTACGGCAGGGAAAAGGCGAAGGAAAAGCCAAATTACCGGCATAAATATGAATTTTATTTAGTTAAGGATGCGGTTACCTGTAAAACAGTGATATTCTGTAATCAGGGTAATCCCGAAAAAGCCTTATCTGTTGCAATAGATTATATTTCTGAATTATAATGCTAAAGTTATATTGACTGTTTGTTTTAAAGGATTTAATCAGTTATATGTTTTCCGGCTGTGCTTTTTTAGCACAGCCGGCTACACAAACAACATTGGCGCTGACTTTAACCGATAATACTCCTGCTGTAGCTGTGGCAAATTTGCAGTATTTGTATAGCTATTGTACTCCTACAGCTGCTCCGGCGTGTAAATTAAAAGGTACTTGCCATTTTTCGACAACTATGGTATGATTAAAGTCAGTTTGAACAGCGGATCGTGATGATAAGGGGTGTTCCTTGCGGATGAAAAAGAATAACGGGAAAGCGGGGGCAGTGCTGACAGCGGTCAATATCGTTGTGATCGTGATTTGTATTGCCGCTACGCTGCTTTTGCTGTTTCCTACCGCATATCAATGGATTTCACGGGAAAATCAGCCCATTTTCGGACGTTATCTGTATGTCAATACCAACAGCAGCATGGCACCGGTTATGGAGGAAAATGACATCATCGCGGTGGAGCCGATGGAGTTGGAGAAGATGGCGGTTGGAGACTTTCTGTGCTATTATCCTGTAGACGAGGAAGAAGATGGCGTACAATTTGGCAAGATTGTGGCAATTGACGGAGATACACTCTCTTTGAGTGATAAAGCCGGACACAGCGTGGATATGACGGTCGGAGAGATTATTGTGGTCGGTAAGGCAACTGACAAAATCTTATTTCTGGGACAGGCTGTCCAGTTTTTGAAGGATGACGGGAACCGGCTTCTGTTTTACACTTCGGTGGCAGCGGGCGTTGTCATTTTGCTTTCGGTGACGATTATACTGCATATTAAATTTAAGCGGGAACAGCCGGCGGAAGAACCGCAACCAGCAGCTTACTCCCTGGATGACTTGGTCGAGGTGGAGCAGGAACCGATCGAGTTTGAAAAAGCGCCGAAAAAAGATGAAGAAGAATTTATGATAAAATAAAAAACGCTTCTGTATGAAAAACATACAGAAGCGTTTTTTTACAAAGCTTCCAGATTATAGGGCGTCTGCTGATAGACAAAATAGTTGAGCCAGTTGGAAAACAATAGGTTGGCATGACTTCGCCAGATAAAAGCAGGGAGCTTTTCGGGGTCATCATTCGGGAAATAATGGTAGGGCAGCGATATGCTGAGCCCTTTCTTTTTGTCTCTGAAGTATTCGTTTGCAAGGGTATAAAGGTCATATTCGGAATGCCCGGTTGCAAAAATCTGCCGCCCGTCACGAGACGCGACCAGGTGTACGCCTGCAATTTCAGATTCTGTTAAAATCTCCAGATCGGGATGTTTTTCGATATCTGCTCTGCGCACTTCGGTATGACGGGAATGCGGAACAAAAAAAACATCGTCGAACCCGCGGACAAGTTCATGATTGTAGTCCAGAACGCGATGGGGAAAAACGCCGAACATTTTCTGCGGGAGCGGATACTTGGGTATGCCGTAATGATAATAAAGCCCTGCCTGTGCGCCCCAGCAGATATGCAGTGTGGAGAATACATTTTTTTTGCTCCATTCCATGATCTGGCACAGCTCGTCCCAATAGTCCACATCCTGGTAATCCATCAGCTCAATGGGCGCACCGGTGATAATCATGCCGTCAAACTTTTGGTGTTTGATCTCATCAAAGGTTTTATAAAAGGTCAGCAGATGTTCTTCCGGTGTATTTTTAGAAACATGGGTTGCCGCCTGTACCAGCTCAATATCCACTTGTAAGGGCGTATTGCTTAAAAGACGGAGGAGCTGTGTTTCTGTCTCGATTTTTTTGGGCATCAGGTTGAGCAGTGCAATCTTTAACGGGCGGATATCCTGATGAGAAGCCCGCTGCTCGTCCATAATAAAAATGTTTTCCTGTTCCAGGGTGGCAGCCGCAGGAAGTGTAACCGGAATCCGGATTGGCATATCATCAACTCTTTCATTTATGCGGATTATTATTTATTATAGCAAAAACCGGCAGCCTTTGCAAGTTTAAAGCAGTGCGTTTGACAGAAATCAGAAAATATCTGTAACCGCTGTCGATTAAAATCCCACTGTCAAAGTGAAAGGCGCCTTTTATTGTTAGAAGGAAGGGGGAGATCCCGATGGAGGATGAGGAGCTTGTGCGTCTGTTTTTGGGGCGGGAGCAGACAGCCGTCGAAGAAACAGAGAAAAAATACGGTGCCAGGCTGTATCGATTTGCTTACGGTATGCTGAAGGACCGGAGAGATGCCGAGGAATGTGTCAATGATACCTGGCTGAAGGCATGGTACACCATTCCGCCGCATCACCCGAGGTGTCTGTCGGCGTATTTGCTGAAGCTTTGCCGCTTTACCGTTTTTGATCTGCTTGATCGGCAGAACGCCCGGAAGCGAAAAACGACTCTGGTGGAACTGACGGAAGAGATGGAGCAGTGCCTGTCTTCCGGGGATGCGGAAAAAGAGATCGACGTACAGGAGCTCGGAGATTCGCTCACCGTTTTTTTAAAGAAGATGTCCCCTGAAAGCAGGCTTGTTTTTGTGCGGCGGTACTGGTTTGCAGACTCTGTTGCCGAGATCGCGCAAAGATATCATATAAGTGAGAGCAAGGTCAAGATCTTACTGTTTCGTACCAGAAACAAGCTGAGAGATTATCTGAAAAAGGAGGGCTTTTGCTTATGACAGGGAAAGATTTGATTGCAGGGATCGGCAAGATCGACGAATCGTTGATACAGGAGGCAGAAACGCAGATCCCGAAACGGCATTGGGGTAAGTGGATCGGATTGGCGGCCTGTTTGGCTGTGCTGGCCGTTTCTGTTGCGACGCAGCCGCTTTTTAAGGAGCATTCCGATATTACCATGAAGGAAAACGGCGGAAATACCAATACAGTGCCGCCGGTACTATCGTCAGATGCTGTGGGGGAGAGCCTGCCCGTGGAGGGATCCTCTCCGTCAAAGGACAGTAATACAGGATCGGAGCCGGTGGCAGAACAGCCTGGTGCCCCGGTCAATGAACTGAAAACGCCTCCGAAAGTCGGAGAAACAAACGGGATTGCTTTATCTGTCGTTGATAGGGTAACGCTGTCTTATGACGAAATGCTGGAATATTTCAGTGTGACATTGCCGGTCCCGGAGCTGCTGCCGGGCTTTCGTCCGGCGGATGATACGGAATATTGTATTTATAAACGCTCAAACGGGGAAGTGTACGGCGACCTCAACACCTTTACCTTTTTCACAGCCGATAAAACGCAGACCGTGGGCGTCACGCTGGCAAAAAACAACAGACTCTTTGCTGAGATCGAGCCTGATTTTCTTGCATCCGATCACCTCAGCTTTACCCGGATCAACGGACGGGATTACGCCGTGTTCCATTATCGGGATGAACAGGGGGAAGACTGCTATCATCTTCAGTTCCGGAAAGATGGAGTGGATTATTATATCGGCAGCACCAATCTCCCGCTTTCAAGCTTTTTAAAGCTGGCCGCCGCATTGGCGCCGGAACAGGGAAATGCGCCCCAGAGCCACTCCTGCACCCTGGAGGGAACGGTGGATCTGGTGGATCCCAACGCAGGCTGGGTCGGGTTTCAGCCTTCTGACGGGCAGGAAGAATACCTGATCATCCGGCTGACGGATCCGGAAAAGGCTGCACAGTATTCCATTGGTTGCAGCATCTCGGTTACCTTCCGGGGAGAGCCGGCTACGATCGGCAATCTTTGGGAGCAGCAGATCACGGAGCTTCGGATCTTATCAAAATGAAGTAACATCAGAAAAATAGCCGTACTGCCAGGGAGGCGGCTACCAGACCCGCAAAATCGCCCGCTAACGCCGCAAATACGGTGTGGCGGGTATTTTTTATCCCAATCGCGCCATAATAAACGGCGATGGTATAAAAAGTCGTTTCGGTGGATCCCTGAAGGACGCAGGCGATCCGTCCGATCAGACTGTCAGGGCCGTATTGGGCAAGGATGGTTTCCAGCATGGCAAGGGAGCCGCTGCCCGATATGGGACGCAGCAGAGCCAGCGGCAGTGCTTCCTCCGGGATACCGAGGCTTCCGGTCAGCGGGTCTAAGGAATAGGTGAGGATATCGAGGGCACCGGAAGCCTTGAACATGGTCACAGCAACCATCAGCGCTACCAGAGCAGGAAGAAGGTTGACGGCTGTGTGCAGCCCTTCCTTTGCTCCCTGGATAAAGCTGTCGAATACATTGACCTTTTTGACCAGTCCGTAAATCAAAATGCCTGCAATCAGGACAGGAACCAGATAGGCTGTAAATTTCATCATACGGGATCCCACTCTTTTCACATACTTTGTGTTCGTTCCCTGCGCCATACTCTGCCAAGCAGCTTTGCGGTCAACAGCCCAACCGCGAGGGAAATGACAGAGGTAAAGAGAACCGCAGGCAGAATGTCCAGCGGATTGGCTGCACCATGATTCAGCCGCAGCATAGAGACTGTGGTGGGGATCAGCTGGATAGAAGCAGTATTAAGCACGACAAAGGTCACCATGTGGTTGGAGGCCGTCCCGCTGTTTTTGTTTTCCTCCTTGAGACAGCGCATTGCTTCCAGGCCGAGTGGTGTTGCGGCATTACCGAGCCCCAAGAGGTTTGCTGTCATGTTCATGCAGATGGCGCGCATCGCTTTGGAGCCTTTTTTTAGTCCCGGAAACAGCCGGCGGGTGAGAGGGAAAAACAGCCGGGCGATCAGACCGGTCAGCCCGGAATCCTCAGCGACCTTCATGATACCGCTCCACAGACAGATTGCGCCGGTCAGCGTGATCACCAGCGTGACGGCGGTGCTGCCGCCTTCCAGTGCGGCGTTGGAGACATCGCCGATCCTGTCATTGAGAACTCCAAACAGAACAGAAACCGCAATCATCACGGTAAAAATCCATTTCATCATGTGAAAACAGCACCCTTACTTGATTTGATTCATGTTAATATATATGTGAAAAGATTGATAATCAGTCGTTGATATGGTATAATATTCCCATTCTGTTTGTTTGAAAGGAAGGATAGTCTGCATGACTCGACTGCAAACCGGCAGGCTTGGCCGCTGGAAAACCGGGCTGATTTTATCCATTTCTTTTTTTATTCCCGTGTTGGTGATGCTGCTGGTCTATCAATCACTCGGCTTTTATCCGTTTGGGGAAAAGTCTGTCCTGCTGATGGATATGTCGGACCAGTATGTCGCCTTTTATTCCTCTTTGCGGGAGATTGTCAGCGGACAGAGCAGCATCTTTTTCTCCTGGTCCAAGTCCTTTGGGAGCAATTATATCGGGCTGTTTGCCTATTATCTTTCCAGCCCGCTGTCCTTTCTGACGCTGCTGTTTCCCCAATCCCAGCTTCCGCTGGCGATTCTCTGGCTGACCGTGTTAAAAATCAGTCTCTGCGGCCTGACGATGGCGATCTATCTGCGGTTTGCATTTGGAAAGAACACGGCTGCGATCGTTTTGTTTTCGGTCTGTTATGCGCTGATGAGCTATAATCTGGTCTATTCGCTGTCTTTGATGTGGCTGGATGCAGTGATCTGGCTGCCGATTATTCTGCTGGGACTGGAGCGGATTCTGAAGGGAAAAAGCCCGGTTCTGTTTCTGCTGAGTCTTGCGGTGCTTTTTATCTCAACCTACTATATTTCCTATATGGTCGGAATATTCTGTGTGATTTATTTTTTCTTTCGCTATTTTACAGGGGAACGTCAGATTGCAGCCAAGGACTTTTTTCAAAAAGTACTGGTCTACGCCTGCTCCGTTCTGCTGGCATTCGGGCTTGCCGCGTGGCTGCTGGTGCCGACGATCACGGATCTTCTGCATGGAAAGATCGGCGGCTATAACTATACGCCGGATAATTTCTGGAATTTTCAGCCGTTTGCGTTTTTTTCCAAACTTTTGCCTGGAAACTATGACAGCATTACAAATTCCGGGCTTCCGGCGGTGTTTTGCGGGATGCTGGTTCTGCTGCTGGTATTGGTTTATTTTGCCTCACCGGCGGTGAGACTCAGAGAAAAGCTGTCTGCGGGCGGAATCCTGGTGTTTTTTATTCTCAGCTTTTCGATTCGTCAGCTGGATATGTTCTGGCATGTATTTCAGTATCCGAACTGGTTCCCTTATCGTTACGCATTCTTGTTTTCCTTTTTTATGATTTTTCTTGCCTATCGCGGTTTTATCAGCATGGAGCAAGTGGTGCCGGAACTGTTTGCTTTCGGCAGCATGAAGAAATTGGTGTTATGTATAACCGCTCTAGTGCTGGCGGTCGGGTATACAGGCGGAGAGTTGTTTTATAACGCAAAAGTCATGTTCAATGGATTGGACAGTCAGTTCCACTATAAAACGGTAGAGGAATACAACAGCTTTTATGAGGAGCTGCGTCCGTTGGTGGATTATGCAAAAAGTCAGGGAAATGATTTTTACCGCATTGAGAAAGACTTTGAATTTTCCAAAAACGATGCGCTCCGGCTGGGCTATAACGGGATTACGCACTATTCTTCTGCCTATAACCGCCATATCAATGAGACCACCAAAAAGCTCGGCTTTGCACAGTATTATTTCTGGAATTCCTATTTTGGTTCCACGCCGGTGACAGACAGTTTATTTGGGGTACGCTATATCATGTCAAAGGATGAGATGCCTGAATTTTACCGTCCGGTCATGAAAAACGGTTCGGTCACACTGTATGAGAATCCCTATTATTTATCCATCGGGATTCAGTCGTCTGCTGAAATTGCGGATTTTTATATCGAAGGAAATGACTATTTTGCGACGCAGAACCATCTGTTGAGTGCTGTCTGCGGTGAGGATGCGCAGGTGTTTCGAGAAATCGAGTTTGAAAAGGATATGGATGGCAAGCGGATGATTTACCGTTTTACGGCTGATGCCCGAGACCCGTATTATCTTTCGCTTGTATCCAATCAGACCGCCGGAGCCAATATCTATGTCAACGGCAAACTGCTTTCCGGATATTTTTCCGGGGAGACCAAGTGCTGTTTGTATCTGGGCACCTTTGCGGCGGGGGAAGAGGTTGAGGTTGTCTGCGATATTTACAGGGGCAGCGTCAAGCTACTCAGCGAAGATATTTATGCGCTGGATACCCAACAGTACATCGATGTGATGACTGCGCTCCAGAAAAAAGACCTGGATGTCAGTAATTATCAAAATTCACAAATAAATGGAACGGTTGAAATGGAACAGGATGGCTATCTGTTTACTTCGATTCCCTATGATTCCGGCTTTACGGTTTGGGTAGATGGAGAGAAAGCAGAATATACCGCTTTTTCGGATACCTTTTTGCTGCTTCCGTTGTCCGCGGGAACGCATGAGATCCGTACAAGCTATGTCCCACGGGGATTTTGGCCTGGATTTGCATTGACGGCTTTGTCTGTGCTTTTGCTGGCGGTGTGGGGCGTGTATCAATTGTTCAAACAAAAAAGAAGCCAGCAGAATAAATCCCTTTCGGCATGGAATAATAAGACAGCAGATATTGCCGGAAAGGATGAAAAAATCACATGAATAATATCAAAGCGGAAGTGATCTCTGAAATCGACCGCAGAATCGCTAATCTTCAGGAGCATCGGTATGACGAAATCATTGTCACCGGGAATCAATACGACGAGCTGAACCAGGCACTGGCAAAGGTGATCGGGGTTCCGATTATCAAGGAGCTTGGCAGTCTCAAGCAGTACGTGGAAGAGCTTTAGTTATGCTGCAAATCCCTGTTTCTTTTATAGGAAGCGGGGATTTCAGTCTGTCAGCGGAAATTTTTGTCATTCTGTCCAATAATTCAAAGTTAGTATTTACTAACTTGATAAGGAAATGAAATTGACTTTTTATCAGTTCGGCGGTATAATATATACAAAGTTCCTCTCTTTTCAAATGAGGGGCGGTACTGACAAGGAGAGTCGGTTGTGATGAACCATCAAAAATTCGATGTGACGGGCATGACCTGTTCGGCCTGCTCCTCACACGTTCAAAAAAGTGTGTCAAAGCTGACCGGTGTAAAAGAATGCAATGTCAATCTGCTCAGCAACTCCATGACGGTTGACTATGATGATGCGCAGTGCAGCGTGGAGGATATTATCTCCGCAGTGGAAAGCGGGGGATATGGTGCGGCTCTGGCCAATCAAAAGGCAAAGGCCGCTATTGACAAAGCGCCTCTCAATCGTGCAGAGGACGAACGCAGACAGACAAAAATCCGTCTGATCTGGTCATTTATATTCCTGATACCACTGTTTTATATTTCGATGGGGCATATGCTCGGCGCACCGCTGCCAGGGTTTTTGACCGGCATGGAGAATGCCCTGGCTTTTGCATTTACGCAATTTTTATTGTCCCTGCCGATCATTTTTCTGAACTTTAAATATTTTAAAAACGGATTTCGTTCCCTGTTTCATCTCAGCCCCAATATGGATTCCCTGATTGCGATTGGCTCGGCCGCTGCCATGATTTATGGGATTTTTGCAATTTATCAGATCGGCTATGGACTGGGGCATGGAGAGATGGAGCGTGTTCACCAGTATTCCATGGATCTGTATTTTGAGTCGGCTGGGATGATTTTAACGCTGATTACCCTTGGAAAGTATCTGGAAAGCCGTGCAAAGGGAAAAACGTCTGAAGCGATCACAAAGCTGGTTAATCTGGCACCTAAAACAGCTCTCGTTCTGCGGGACGGAAAGGAAACGGAAATCCTTTCCGAAGAGGTTGTGCAGGGGGACATTGTTATTGTCAAGCCGGGGATGGCAGTCCCGGTCGACGGTATAGTTATCGAAGGCAGTTCTTCGGTCGATGAATCCGCTATTACCGGCGAAAGCATCCCGGTGGAAAAAATACCTGGGGCACAGGTGACAGGCGCTACCATCAATAAAACCGGCTATTTTAAAATGAGGGCGACAAAAGTAGGAGAAGATACAACGCTGTCCCAGATTATTCGTCTGGTGGAAGAAGCCAGTTCGTCAAAGGCTCCGATTGCGCGGTTGGCGGATAAGGTCAGCGGTGTTTTTGTTCCGGCAGTGATTGTGATTGCAATACTGGCAACCGCAGTCTGGCTGATTCTCGGCAAGCCTTTTGAATTTGCGCTGTCAATCGGTATCGCGGTACTGGTTATTTCCTGTCCCTGTGCGCTTGGCTTGGCGACGCCGACGGCGATCATGGTCGGGACAGGAAAAGGTGCGCAGAACGGGATTCTGATCAAGTCAGCTCAGGCGCTGGAGATTCTTCACAGCGTTGATACGGTCGTGTTTGACAAAACGGGGACGCTGACGGCAGGAAAACCTCGAGTGACAGATATTGTTCCTGCGTCCGGCTGGGACAGGACTTCCTTGCTTGGAGTGGCTGCTGCGCTGGAGGCCGCGTCCGAGCATCCGTTAGCAGAAGCTGTTTTGATGAAAGCACGGGAAGAACAGATTACACCTGATTCGCTGGAGCATTTTGACAGTGTATCCGGCCGCGGAATCATCGGCACGCTGAAAGGACAGCGGTATTTTGCGGGCAACCGTGCACTGATGGAGGATAACGGAATCGACTGCGCCGGTTATGCGGATCAGTTGGATGCGTTTGCTAAAGAGGGAAAAACACCGCTTTACTTTGCGGATGCCAATGGAATCATTGGTTTGATCGCGGTCAAAGATACTGTCAAGCCAACCAGCAGAAATGCGATAGCAGAGCTGAATGCCGCAGGAATCGAAACCATCATGCTGACCGGGGATAACCGGCGGACTGCTGATGCAATCAAAAAGGAGCTTGGAATCAGAGAAGTGATTGCCGAGGTGCTGCCCCAGGAAAAGGAAGAGAAGATCCGCAGCCTTCAGACAGCAGGAAAACGAGTCGCAATGGTGGGAGATGGTATCAACGATTCACCGGCACTGGCACGCGCAGATGTCGGGATCGCAATTGGAACGGGAACAGATGTTGCGATTGAGTCGGCAGATGTGATTCTGATGAAAAATGATCTGTTAGATGTGGTGTCTGCCATTCAGCTGAGCAAGGCGACCATCCGCAATATTAAGGAAAATTTGTTCTGGGCATTGATTTATAACTCGATTGGAATTCCTATTGCGGCGGGGGTGCTGATTGCGGTGGCGAATTTCAAGCTCAATCCAATGCTTGCGGCTGCCGCAATGAGCTTAAGCTCTGTTTGTGTTGTTTCCAATGCACTCAGACTCAAGCTGTTCAAGCCAAAATATCGCTTTGCGGGACAAAACGGCCGTCAGGATGAAAATAAAATCATTACCGAAAATTATGGCGAACAGCCAGAGGAGGATATCATCATGAAAAAAACAATCAAAATCAACGGAATGATGTGCAACCACTGCAAAGCGCATGTTGAGCAGGCCCTGAATGCACTGGACGGCGTAACTGCTGAGGTCAGTCTGGAGGACAAAGCGGCTTACCTGACGCTGGATAGGGAGGTCGGCGATGACGTCCTGAAAAAAGCGGTAACCGAGGCGGGCTATGAGGTCGTCGCAATTCAGTAACTGTTAAAACGACGCAATTTAGCCGCCTTTGTATAAAGGCGGCGCAGTCTGTAGAAAAAGGGAATATTTTAGGGAAAATCCCCTTTTAAATGGAGCAACCGAGGACATGCGCATCGGTTGCGACCTCGACAAACCGCGTCGCAACGCGGCTTGTTGGGGCGATATTATAAGAGGGGGATGCCCCCTCTTATAGAGCGTGTCTAGTTTTTCGACACGCTCAGCCGCCCTTGTAAAAAAGGCGGCGTTTTTCCTTATCATAAAAATAGAAGGGAGCGCTCATTGATGAAAATCGCGGTCAGTTCTTACAGCTTTTCTCAATACATAAGAAAAGGGATTTTAAACCAGCTTACCTGTATTCAAAAGGCCAAGGAGCTTGGCTTTGACGCAATCGAGTTTACGGATCTGGAGCCCCCGAATGGAATGACGGAAGAAGATTATGCCCGCCGAATCAAAGCGGAATGCGATCTGGCAGGGCTGCCGGTCTCCAGCTATACGGTATCCGCGGATTTTATCGGCCATGATATGGAAGCTGAGATCGCACGTCTCAAAAAGAAAATCGATATCGCTGCTGTTTTGGGAACATCCAGTGTCCGTCATGATGCCACATGGACGAATCCGACCGGCATCAGGGGGCTCAGCAGTATGCTCGATAAATTGGCAGAAGCGATTCGCCGGGTTGCGGATTATGCACAATCCAAGGGGATTCGTACTATGGTGGAAAACCATGGTTTTTTCTTACAGGATGCAGACCGTGTGGAAAGACTGATTACAGCTGTTGCGCATCCCAGCTTCGGATGGCTGTGTGATATGGGAAACTTCCTCTGCGCGGACGAAAATCCTGCTGTTTCCTGCGGGAAAGCAGCGCCCTACACGTTTTATGTTCATGCAAAAGATTTTATTTATAAAGACGGCAGCGCGCCGGATCCGGGAACCGGCTTCATGATGACGCGTTCCGGCAACTATTTGCGGGGAACAATTGTGGGACACGGTGTTGTTCCGATCAAACAATGTTTGAATGCATTGAAACGAGGCGGCTATGACGGTTATGTGGGAGTGGAGTTTGAAGGAATGGAAGACTGCATAGAAGCGCTCTCTATCGGGCTTGCCAATTTAAGAAAATATGTGGCTGATGTATATGGCGGATAACGATTTAAAACAGAATAGAAAGCACCGGTATGGTAAGATCTTTGCGGATGCCATAATAAGTTACATACTTAGATATACAGCAAAAATCGGGGCAGAGTCCGTTGACTCTGCCCCGATTTTTTAAACTTCGTTACGGCGTCTCACCATCCCGTTGCTTCCTATTTTATTATTTCAATAAATCAAACTGCCGTATTTGGCAGCAATTTTTCCCAGAGCGTCTTCCTTGATTGCGCTTTCCGAATCAATCATTGCACGGCCGTCATACAACATTAGAGCAGCTTTCAGCGCAATTTCATTATCGGCACTGAACATGACGGGAAGCGCTGCCAGATGTGCGTTGTCTTCAAACACCAGAGCATCGTCCGCTGACTCGATACGAATCAGCAGGACATCATAGCTTTCTTCCTCCGCAGCGATCAGCTTATCTGCCATATCCTGTGAACACAGAATCGGCTCTGTAAATTCCAGCCGTTCATCGTTGATTACGAAAAATTCACGGTTGTTGGAAAGAATGATGTTGTCTTCTTCATCTTCCCGCTCCAGTCTCAATCCGGAAGCATCATAGGAAAACAGTTCCCGTTTCAGCAGCGCAGCATGCTGTTCTGTTACACCGTCGTTTTCCGCCAGCATCGTGACCCCACGGTCTAACAACGGGAGAACAGAGTCTGCCATTTTTTGCGGAGCAAGGTCGTACAGCTCCGGAATAAGGGGATTGGGTTCTCCGGCAGTAGGGGCTGCTATCAGCGGAATCTTGGCAAATGGGACAAGCAGATCCAGCACTTTTGTGCACTGTCCCGGCGTCAGTTCTCCGGAGACCCCAAAGGCGAGAAGTCCTAACTCCTGCAAAGCAATCAGACAGGCTGCCGCGTTATCACCATAAGGCGTTTCTCCATCCTCATCACAATCGAGGCAGATGATCAGCCCGACTTTTTCCTTGCGGCATGCAAAGACCGCCGCTCTGGCCTGACGCAGGGATTTGCAGCTGTCCGCCAGAATATAACCGGCGCCGCGATTGACAAGAGAAGCAATCCGCTCCCGCATCATGGCGATCAGCTCGGTAAAGCTGTGATCCTCAAACGGGATATCGGTGTCCAGACACCCGCCGATATGGGCATTGCCATCCGGCGATACCGCTGTGACCATGCTGTCGTTAATCGTAATAAAATAACGTGAGTCGGATATGTCCATCGAAAATGATCCAATCCTTTCTGACTGCCTGTCCAAGAACAGGAAATAATACTACATAGACTCCGGAACGTTGATTTTCAGTATCGTAAGTACGTTTTTCAAAACGGTTTTGGCTGCGATACAGACCGCAAGGCGCGCCTGCATCAGTGCTTCTGCTTCTCCGCGTACCCGGCATGTATTATAGAATTTGTGGAAAAGGGTTGCAAGCTCCACGGCGTACTTTGTCATGCGGGATGGGTCATAGTTTTTGGCAGCTTCCATGATCTCATTTGGGAGCCCTGCCATGAAGCGCACCAATTCCATCTCTTCCGGAGCTGTCAGCAGACTGAAATCACATGCCGCGGCCGGAACCGCGTTGATCCCCTCAGCCGCAAGATTTTTCAGAATGCTGCAAATACGGGCATGCGCATACTGGACGTAGTAAACCGGATTCTTGGAGCTTTCTTCAGCCGCCAAATCCAGATCAAAATCAAAATGAGAGTTAGCCTCCCGCATATTGAAGAAAAAGCGGGCTGCATCGATCGGAACCTCGTCAAGCAGTGTCACCAGCGTAATTGCTTTTCCGCTGCGCTTGCTTGCTTTAATGACTTCACCATCGCGTACCAGCCGCACCATCTGCATCAATACGGCGTCGAGCCGGCCGGGATCCACCCCAAGTGCTTCCAGAGCCGCTTTCAGACGCGGGACGTAGCCGTGATGATCGGCGCCCAGAACATCGACCGCCTTGTCGAAGCCGCGGACCACCAGCTTATTATAATGATAGGCAATATCGGGAACCACATAGGTGGGCACTCCGTTGGAACGGACCAGAACGAAGTCTTTGTCAGCGCCGTAATCGGTTGCCTTAAACCATAAAGCGCCCTCCGCCTCATAGGTACAGCCTTTCTCCTTCAAAAGCTCAATTATTTTTTCAACCTCGCCATTTTGATGAAGGGTAGACTCCCGAAACCAGTTGTCATAGACGATGCGATATTTTTTCAAATCCCGTTCCAGACCGGCGATATTGAGCGGCAGCGCATAATCGACCAGAGCCTTCCTCCGTTCTTCGGAGGAAACCGTCACATAATGATCCCCGTGAATGGCGGCAAAATTTTTGGCGTGTTCTGTAATATCGGCCCCCTGATAAGCGTCTTCCGGCATCTCGATTCCATCCTGATAGAGCTGGAGATACCGCACCTCCAGAGAAAGTGCAAATTTATTGATCTGGTTGCCCGCGTCATTGACATAAAACTCACGCGAAACATCATATCCTGCCCAGTCAAGCACAGAAGCAATACCGTCGCCGATGGCGCCGCCGCGGGCATTCCCGATATGCATCGGGCCGGTCGGATTTGCAGAAACGAATTCCACTAAAATCTTTTTGTTCCTGCCAAAGCTGCTTCTGCCATAGCTGTCTTGATCAGCAGCAATGCCATTCAAGACATCGGAAAACCAGCTTGCACTCAAAAAAAAGTTGAGAAATCCCGGACCGGCGATTTCGCAGGATTTAAAATAGCTACCGTCAAGGCTGAGATGCTGCACGATGATTTCAGCAATTTTTCTGGGTGCCAGGTGAAAGGCACGCGCCGATACCATTGCAGCGTTGGATGCAAAATCTCCATGAGTTTTGTCTGCGGGGACTTCAATAATAAAATCGGGAAGCTCTGCCTGGGGCAGAGAACCGTTTTCTATGGCAGCTCTGACCGCGTTTTCCAGCAGTTCCTTCAACTGTAATGTCGCTGCCTGTACTAGATTTGTCATGTATATGTCCATTCCTTTCAATATCCTTGTTTCAGAAGTTACTGTCCCTGAACCGTAATGGTGACCTCGTTTGTACTTAAGCTTTGTGCATTCAGGTCAAGCAGATAACGGAAAAAAAGGGTACCGCCTGATTCGTCCAGCTTGTTTTGGATTTCCTCTGTTGTCACGCCAATGGTAAATCTACGGCCGTCGACACCATATTCGCCGATGCATCGTCGCTGGTTCTCCATGACAAGATGAGCTTGAGAAGGACCGCTGCGCATCATGATGATTTTGTCTTCGCCGGTTGCCTTTACAACGGTGCGGCAACCGTCAAATCCGCTTGCCTGGGTTTCGTTATAGGAGATATAATAGACATCCTTGTCCTTATAAAAGGTGCCGTTTGTATACAGCTCGCTGGTTTCTGATTCGTTTTCAGCGGTCTGCTTTCCGACAATGGATATAAATACGTCTTTTTTCTTCATATTTTCTGACTGCTTTCTTTTATTTTGTGATGTTGGCTGGCAGCTGGCCGATATCGACTTTTTCCACATGTCCGCCGATCTGTTCTCCCAGAAAAAGGCTGCCATATTCAGAAAAACTTTCCGGAGCATCGCTGACATAGTATCGACAGTTTCCTTCGTGCTGAGGGGCGTTAAGAATATGTTCCTTTGTGAGCTTGGCGGCTGTATACCGGGCGGTTTCCTCTCCGGGATTGATGAGCGTGACGTCCTGCTCCAGCATATCGCTGATAATATCGCGGATAATCGGAAAATGGGTACAGCCCAGAATCATGGTATCAATGCCGCTTCCCTCAAAAATTTTCAAATAATCGGATGCCACCAGACTGGTTACCTTGTCTGAGCGTTTCACATAGCCGTTTTCCACCAACGGAACAAAGAGCGGACAAGCATTGCCCGTTACAACGGCATCAGAGCGTATGGAACGGATTGCACGGCCATAGGCTCCGCTTTTAATCGTGGCCGGCGTTCCGATTACTCCGATTCTGGCGTTTTGGGAAGTGGCGCAGGCAGCCTGCACAGCGGGCAGCAAAATCCCGGTAAAGGGTATGGACAACGACGCAATGATACTTTGCGGCAGGACGGCGCTGACCGTTCCGCAGGCTGCAATAATCATTTTTACATCATGAGACAGAAGAAAGTTGATATCCTGACATGCGTATTCGGTAATAATTTCTTTTGAACGGGTGCCATATGGCACGCGCCCTGTATCGCCGAAATAGATAATATCCTCATGCGGGAGCAGCTTTTTCAGTTCCTTGACCACTGTAAGGCCGCCGAGCCCCGAATCAAATACACCAATGGGCCGCTTATCCACTAAAATTCCGCCCTTTCTATCGCCATGGAGATCAGCTGGTCCAATAGCTCAGGATAGGATAAGCCGCTGTTTTCCCACAGCTTTGGATACATACTGATAGCAGTGAATCCAGGCATGGTATTGGGCTCATTCAAAATGACCTCATGGTCCGGCGTGACAAAAAAGTCGATACGGGCAAGTCCGCCGCAGCCTAATACCTGATACGCCTTCAGAGCAGTTTCTTTGACCTTCTGGGTTTCTTCCGGCGTCAGACGCGCAGGAATATAGAGCTCTGTTGTACCCAGAATGTATTTTGCTTCATAATCATAAAATTCATTGCATGGCACAATTTCACCCGGTTCTGCCACACAGGGGTTGTCATAGCCCAAAACCGAGGTTTCAACCTCTTTTCCAACCACTGCAGCTTCTACAACGACCTTCGTATCGTGAGAAAAGGCGATCTTGATCGCTTCTTTGAGCTGCTCCTCATCATTTGCCTTATTGATACCGACCGAGGAACCGGCGTTGGCCGGCTTGACGAACATCGGAAATCCCAATTTTTCCACGACTGTGGGAATCAGCTCATCCAGCCTTGAAATATCGCTGCGGCAGAGAGAAAGCCACTTTGCCGTCCGAATTCCAGCGGCGTCCAGAACCGTGTGGGTAAAGGCTTTATCCATACAGACGGCAGATGACAGGGTATCGCATCCAACATAAGGGATTCCCGCAATGGTGAACAACCCCTGAATCGTACCGTCTTCACCGTTTCTTCCATGCAGCACGGGAAAGATACAGTCGATATGAAGAACAGAGGTTTCTCCGTCCGACATAATCTTAATCAGTCCCTTATGGGTACGGTCAACGCTTAAAACAGCAGTGGTGCAGTCGGGATGGGATTCCCATTCTCCGTTTGCAATCAGGGACACATCTCCGGGGTAATACAGCCATCTTCCTTTTCTGGTAATGCCGACGCAAATGATCTCATATTTGTCAGCAGGGATATTTTGAATCACCGATGACGCTGACAGCAGTGAAATTTCATGCTCGGACGAGACACCGCCGAACAATACGCAAACTCTGGTTTTTGCCATAATTCATACTCCAATCTCAACAAAAGACTCTGTTGATCAGTCTTTTCGGAACCAATATCAGCCATAACATTTTAATCCTTTTTATCATATCATAAAAACGATATTCATGCAACCAAATTCCTCTTAAAAAACATCAAAAAAGGAAAAAAGAAAGAAACTGTTATGCCGGACAGGCTTCCGAAAGCTCGTCTAATCCTATGATATGAGGGAGAGGAAAAAAATATTAGTAAATCTCTAAATTATGAGAATAATATTTTCAGACCTGTTATGTCCTGACAGGTCTGGAAAATAAGATCCGCTGCTGCGGCAAAAGGAGGAAATAATTATGATACGTTTTAAAGATGGACTTAAGGGAAATCTTTCCGTTCCGGTTAAAGGACAGACAGATGAATCGGTATATCAAACGCTGCCGCTGACTGCTTTTCACAAAAAGGATAAAAAGGGAAATCTCATACCGGAGCCTGATCCGAGCGCCGCCGCCCGCGGAAGAAATTTTGAAATTGAAAATAAAAAATAACAGAATGATTTCATGGACGAGCCCGCATGGCGCTTCTCTTTTGCTATAACAAATCAGGCATATTTTCTGACTGCAGAGCATAAGGCTTGTATCAGTAAGCCCATCCGATCAGGACTGGAAGGAGATTGATTATGAAGAAAATTTTGAAATTTCTGACCGGACGGGCTTTTGTCACAGGATTGCTGCTGGCATTCCAGCTGTTTCTTCTGATTGCCGGCATCTTGTTTCTCAGTCAGAGCTTCGTATATTTAAACGCTGTTTTTATATTGTTCAGCATCGCTATCACACTATATATTATAGACAAAAAGGATAATCCCATGTATAAGCTGGCATGGATTGTTCCAATCCTGCTGTTCCCGGCGCTGGGCGGGATTCTTTATTTTATTTTTGGAAAACGCAATATTGCGCCGAAAGCAAGACGGCAGATGCAGAAAATTGCAGAACGTCTGAATCGAACTGCCAAAGCAGATAACAGCCTGCTGTTAAAGCTGGCACGGGAAAACGAGGCCGCTGCAAAGCAGGCTGTCTATATTCAGGGCTGTACTGGCTTTCCGGTTTGTCAGAATACATATACCCGTTTTCTGACACCAGGAGAAGAAAAATTTGCCGCTTTGATTGACGAGTTAAAAAAAGCGGAACGATTTATTTTTCTGGAATATTTTATCATTGAGGAAGGCAAAATGTGGAATACGGTACTCGATATCCTGACAGCAAAGGTGCGGGAAGGGGTCGAAGTGCGGGTACTGTATGATGATATGGGAACAATCAATCTGCTGCCGGCGGGATATCCCAAAAAGCTGCATGAGCTTGGTATTCAAACGCAGGTGTTTAATCCCTTCAAACCATCGCTGGATATTTTCATGAATTACCGCGACCACCGGAAGATTGCGGTAATTGACGGCGACGTGGGGATCACGGGCGGGATCAATCTTGCTGATGAGTATATCAATGCTTATCCAAAGCATGGATATTGGAAAGACAGCTCCCTTCTTTTGAAAGGAAACGGGGTATGGAGCCTGACGCTGATGTTTTTGGCAATGTGGGAATATTGCACCGGAAAACCGGAAGACTGCCAAAAATACCGTCCCCGAAAGCAGACCGAAGCGCAAGGATATGTCCAGCCGTTTTGCGACAGCCCGGTAGATGATATCCCTGTCGGAGAAAATGCTTATTTAAATATGCTTAATCATGCAAAGCGGTATGTGTATATCGCGACGCCGTATCTGATTTTAGACAATGAAATGGCCACCGCTCTCTGCCTTGCGGCGCAAAGCGGCGTCGATGTCAGAATTATCACACCGCATATTGGAGATAAATGGTATGTCCACGAAACCACAAGGGCAAACTACAGCCAGCTGCTGGAAAGGGGCGTACAAATTTACGAATATTTGCCTGGTTTTGTCCACGCCAAGACTATGGTGGTAGACGATGAGTTTGCGATCGTAGGAACAACAAACTTTGATTTCAGGAGCTTTTATCTGCATTTTGAATGTGGGGTCTGGATGTACCGCACCGATTCGGTGGGAGAAGTTCTGCGGGATTATCAGGAGATGCTGGAACAGTCAGAAGCTGTTACCTTGGCAGGCTGCCGCAGTGTCCCAGTGTATAAAAGAGCGCTGCGGGCGATATTAAAGCTGTTTTCTCCGCTGATGTAAAAATGCTGCTGTTTCAATTAAGAAACAGCAGCATTTTTTAGTGCTGGTAAGTACTGGCATTGACAAAACCGTCAGATAAATCGGAGATATAATCAAAAACATTGCCGGTGCCGATCGCGACACTGTCGGTTGGCTCCTCTGCGCGTCTGACATCTACATGAATGTGGGAAGCAATCAGCTTATCAAGACCATTCAGCAGACAGCCGCCGCCCGTCATGGTAATGCCATTGGAATAGATGTCACCAACCAGCTCCGGCGGTGCTTTTTCCAATACCCTTCGGATGGAAGCAACAATTTCCATCGCACATTCCAAAAGCGCAGGATACAGATCTGCCTGTGTGATTTCGATTTTCTGCGGCAATCCCGTTACGAGATTTCTGCCTTTAATGGTTGTTTTTTCATTCTCGGAGGGTTCAAAAACGCTGGCCAGCTCAATTTTGATTTTTTCCGCCATCCGTTCCCCGATCAGCAGCTTATATTTCTGGCGGATATGGCGGATGATCGCTTCATCAAAGGTATTGCCCGCCACCTTGATGGAATCGGAGCGGACGATACCGCTGAGTGAAATGATGGCGACATCGGTGGTCCCGCCTCCCACATCGACAATCAAAACGCCGTTGGCTTCCTTAATGTCGATGCCGGCGCCGATTGCTGCGGCGATTGGTTCTTCGACCAGAAAGACCTTGCGCGCATCGGCGTTGGTAGCCGCCTGTACGACCGCGCGGGATTCCACATCCGTGATGGAAGAAGGAACGCAGATCGCCACCCGTGGTTTGATCATCAAACTTTTGCTGGTTTTTCGCAGGAATTCTTTAATCATAAATTCTGTCAGGATGTGGTTGGAGATGACGCCGTCCCTCAAAGGACGAATCGCATTAATATAAGCAGGGGTCTTGCCGATCATTTCATAGGCTTCCTCGCCGACCGCCATGACGGTGTTGTCCCGCGTATCCACGGCAACGACAGAAGGCTCACGCAGAATGATGCCCTTGCCATGCATATAGACAATAACGGAGGTAGTGCCGAGATCGATTCCAATGTCCAGTGACGCCATAGAAACAAACCTTACCTTTCCGCGTTAATGATTTCCGCTGCAGGTAGCGGGAATATTATCGGACTTATAATAGCCGGTCGCTTTGCTGGTGCATTTGTCCGATGCGATCATACCTGTTTTGGTACAGTATTGAAGCTGCTTGATGTTCGGGGAAAGCTCAAATTCCTTTTTGGACAGATTCTTGTGAACATCTGTCATGACGTTTTTCCAGATCTGGACCGGACGATAATGGGTATTGGTGTTAATATCTTTTGGCGTGTCGTAACCAACCCAGACCGCACCGATATAATAGGGGGTGATGCCAAGAAAAGCCAAGCTTTTGCCATCGTTTTGCGTACCGGTCTTACCGATTACGACCTGATTGGACATCTTGGCACGGGTTCCTGTTCCGTTAGGGCCTTCAATAACCTGCTGCAGCAGCTTGTTCATGACGCCTGCGGATTCTTCGGAAATCGCACGCAGCGGATTGGACCTGCTCTCCAGCAATATGCTTCCGTCCGGCTTTTCCACCCGGAGATAGGTCGTGGATTCATTGTAATAGCCGCCGTTTGCGAAAATTTGATAGGCATTGGCGAGTTCCGACAGCTTCATGCCGTTGACCAGCGAGCCCATCGCGAGGCGAGCGTAGTCGATATCGCTGACGGTTTCGGTGCTGCCATCCTCGTTTGTGATTTCTTTTGATTTTACGAGAGTTGTGATACCAAGCTTGTTGACCATAAAATCAAAGCTGGCCTCTCTGGTGATCTGCTCGCGGATCAGGCGGACAGGAATAGTGTTCAGGGAGCGCTCAATTGCCTTTTGAATGGTGATCATGCCATAGCTTCTGTTAGGACTATTTTTCGGATAAAGTGTACCGTCCGGACGCTTCAGGGTCGGTTTGTCTTCGATCATCGTTGACCACGTCACAAAATTTTTGTCGATTGCCAGGGCATAGGTGGAGAGGGGCTTGATCGAGGAACCGATTCCGACAGTCGACTGGGTCGCGCGGTTGAGGGTCAGAGCGCCCGGCTTTTCGCCGCGGCCGCCGACAACAGCCCGCATGTGTCCGGCCAGGTCATAAATGACCATTGCGGACTGCGGCGGATCCTTGACATTCGATTTGGATGCAAAGGTTAACGGATCGAGGTATTTTTCTTCTAAAATATCCTGAACATCGGGGTTCATGGTGGTGTAGATTTTCAGACCGCTGTTTTTCAGGATGTTTTCCGCGTATTGTTTATTCCAGCCGTATTCTTCCATAAGGTCGTTGGTCACCTCGCGGTAAACCTCATCGATAAAATAACTTTGGGCCTTCTGGGTTTCCTGGTTTTCTTCGTTGGCGATTTCAGGGTCTTCAACCGCTTTGACATCCTCAGCCATTGCAGTATCGTATTCTTCCTGCGTAATGGCGCGTTCTTCCAGCATCACCTTCAGCGTGTAATTTTCGCGCCGCTGCTCATTGATCTCAGCCCCGTCTTTGATGTTATAATTGGAGGGAGACTTGGCGGTCGCTGCCAGCGAGGCGGCTTCTGCGATTGTCAGGTCCTGGACATCCTTTCCAAAATAATATTTGGATGCGGCCTGAACGCCCCAGGTACCGTTGCCAAGGTTGATGATATTAAGGTAACACTCCATAATCTGTGGCTTTGCCACTTTCTTTTCGGTATTCAGGGCGCGGAAAATCTCCCGTATTTTTCTTGAAATTCCAGAGAGTCCGCTGGCGTCGTCATCGCCCGTGATGACCTTGATGGTCTGCTGCGTGATGGTGGAACCACCCTGTCTGGTATCATAGAAATGAAGAAACAGGTTGGCAAACGAAGCAAAGGTACGTTTCCAGTCCACGCCGTCGTGGTCGAAGAAACGGACGTCCTCCGTGCAGCGGAATGCGTCAATGACATGCTGCGGAATGTCATTATAATCGACCCATTGCTGATTTTTGCCGTTAGTGATTTTTCCGACCTCTTCCCATTTATAGCTGCTCAGGTTGTCGGCCGAAATGGTGCCGGCGGTGTCGGTTGCATAGATAATGGCGTTGCTGGACTTGTAGCTCTCAATGTCGACATAGTTGGTATCGTCAGAAAACTTCATCAGATAGACTGTCAGTGCCGTTACCACAATACAGCCGGTGATAACGCCCACCAGAAAGAGAGTAGCCAGAGCCTTTCCCGCTGTGGAAAGGACCTTCAGAAAAATACGCATGCCTTTGGAACGGGGCTTTTTATGTTTATGCGTTTTCTTTTTGCTTTTTGTGCTTTCAGCGGAAACCTTTTTTGAACCTTTTTCGTTCATTAGGTAAGCTCGCCTCCTTGGATTAGTTTGCTGTGTCAGCATCAAAATAATATCGAAATATTGTGTGGCCGGATAAAAAACAGTGTCTTCCAAATACAGGAAAACATCACATTGATTATAGCATAAGAATTTCGATTTGTTAAGTGGTTTGAAAAAACTGTAAAAAAATCGTAATAAATCGTAATCGCTGTGACACTGCTTTTCGTGTATATTTTTCCATTTTGTGACAAAGCTATCAGTAAAAGCTGATCACAGAAAGGACAAATGAGATGAGAAAATCAGATGCAATTGGAATCGGCGCGACGGTCATTGTTTTAATCCTGGCAATCGCAGTGTTCTGCTATGCGGCGGCAAATAATACGCCTGCGGGATCGCCCAAACAGGATGAGCCGGTTTATCAATATGTGATTAAGGAATATAACGGAAACATCGCCGTCTATAAAACGGGAGAGCCGCAGCCGATCGATATTTATGAATATCCTGTGGAAACTCTGCCGGAGGAGGATGTCAAAAGCCTGGAGGCAGGCATCCAGGTCAAGGACGATGCCCAGCTGGAACGGCTGATAGAGGATTTGACAAGCTGACCCTATTCTTCACTGATTTTTCCAGATTTATACAGCGCAGGAGGGCAGAACAGCCCGGCTGCAAGGTCATATTTTACTGTCCCATTCAATATAATAGCAGTATATTGGCTTTTGGACAGGAGTATGTCTGTTCAATGCCTGCCGCGTCTGGAGGAATCGCTGTGCTCAAACGGAATCTGCTTTTTTTTGCTGTCAGCGGTCTGCTGGCAGCCGGTATCATGATCAATACGGTTACGCTTTTTTCCAAAATCAACTTTTTTGCAGACGCGGTTGGGGAAGATTATATCAAATGGGTGGAATTTGATGTGCCATACGCGGCAATGGAAAAAGCGCTGAATCTGGACATCAAGACCAAAGAGAGCGGCTGCCATATCGAATGGGTGGAAAATCTTGCCTATCTTGCGACTAAATACGGCGGAAACTGGAAAAAGTATAAAGCAAAGGATATGGACCGATATGTACAGGAAGTAAAAAACGGCCGGACAGCCGAAGAGCTTTGCAAAGATACGCTGAAGTATTACCGCTATTTTTTGGAAGCCTATGACGCAGTGCTGGGCGGAATGGTAGGAGAATATGAGATCGAATCGGCAGATACAGTGGGGACCGATCAGCCGCAGATGGTGAAAAAATACGGTCTGAAAGCATATTCCCCAGTGGCATACGGATATAGCTTTTCCCATTATGACGACTTCGGAAACTCACGCGATTACGGATATAAGCGCAAACATTTGGGCAACGATCTTTTGGGCAGTATCGGGACGCCCATCGTTGCAGTTGAAAGCGGTACGGTTGAGGCTGCCGGCTGGAACCAGTACGGCGGCTGGCGCATCGGGATCCGAAGCTTTGATAAAAAGCGCTACTATTATTATGCCCACCTGAGAAAGGGGCACCCGTTCCATCCCACTGTTCAGGAAGGGGCTGTCGTACAGGCGGGGGATGTGATCGGATATCTCGGGATGACGGGATACAGCACCAAAGAGGACGTCAACGGAATGACAAAGCCGCACCTCCACTTCGGGATGCAGTTGATTTTTGATGAATCCCAGAAGGAAGGAAATAACGAAATATGGATTGACGTCTACCAGATTGTCAAGCTGCTGCAAAAGCATACCTCGCCGGTGGTGCGCAATGAGGAAACCAAAGACTATACCCGCAAATACAGGTTCACGGATCCGATTGTTCCCCAAAACGGCAGTACATAGCAGAAAGCTTGTCAAAAGCGATCTGCCGGATCGCTTTTGACTGACACTTCTCGCTCGCAGCCGGCGCGCATGATCTTGGCTGCTACAGTTAAAAGGGAAATTTTCCTAAAATATTCCCCTCTTTTGACAGTGGGCATATCTTCGGATATGCTCTTTTCTCTTGCCCGCAGATAAAAGTGAATGGTATGCATTCTGCTGCATGATAGCAGTAACGAAAATCTCCCGCCGCACATAGAATAAAAGAGATGACAGCGCGGCCAGTCAGAGTTTGACCAGGTTCAGGAAAATCCCATTCGGCATCAGATCGATAATTCCGTAGCTTGCTCCGAAGCCGCGTGGCCTCGCAGGACTTCCTGGATTCATAAGGTAGATGCCATCGACAAATTGCGTCATGCCGCAGTGCGTATGGCCGAACAGCGCAATGTCCGCGTGATTGTCTCTGGCGGTTTTCAGCAGCCGCTCTGTCGAGGACTTTACGCCAAAGCTGTCTCCGTGGGTGATCAGAAGTCTTTTGCCGGCCGCAAAAACAAGATCGGTCCGTTTTGCCATGCTGGCAAAATCACAATTGCCTGCTACGCAGTGGTACTCCAGCTTGGGATACAACGCCTGAACAGCCTCGAACTCCCGCAGCCCGTCCCCGAGAAAAATGACCAGAGAAGCATCCGATTGATGGCGGTCCAGAATTTTTTGCAGGATATGGGAATTGCCGTGGGTATCAGAAATGACAATGACTCTCATGAAAGCAGACCTCTCTTTTATATACTGCTTTTATCATAGCATAAAGATATGATGAAATCGTGAAATTTTGGAAAATTTGATCCGGTTTGACAAAGCAGGTATGGCGGCATCAAAATTTTCATATATATGAAAGGATGATATGATATGGCAAATTTTTCAGAAAAGCAATTAAATCAGCTGCTTCAGATGGCAAGCAAGAAAATGGGAACGACACCGGAAGAACTAAAGCGCAAGCTCAGCACCAATAACGTACAGGACACGCTCAAGGGGATGAGCCCAAACGATGCAGCTAAAGTACAGCAGGTGCTTTCCAACCCTGCGCTTGCAAAGCAACTGCTCAATTCGCCGCAGGCGCAGGCAATCCTGAAAAACATGATGGGAGAAAAATAACAGCATGGATGATCTTGTTTCCAAGCTCCAGGAAATCCTCGGCAGCGAGGAAGGCATGCAGAAGCTGAAAAGCGTTGCAAGTATGCTTGGTATGGGGGAAAACGGACTGCCGGACGAAAAACGGCGGGAGACTGCCGCGCCATCGGACGGGGGACTGGATCTCTCTGCGCTGAACGGCCTGCTTTCCGGAGGCGGAGCGTCGGGACAGGATAACGGGAAGCAGCAGGGCGGTCTGCCGGACATTGGTATTGACATCAACATGATGCTAAAGCTGCAGCAGGTTATGGCTGCGTTTCACAATGAGGATGACAATACCCGCTTTTTGCAGGCGCTGCGGCCGTTGATGCGGGAAGACCGCCGCCATAAGGTGGATGAGGTGCTGCGGATGATGAAGCTGTTTTCATTGCTTCCGCTGCTGAAGGAATCCGGAATCTTGGATAATCTTCTCAAGCCCTGAGGAAAGCGGCAAATCGCTTCATAAGAAAAAAAGGAGGGAGCGGCCAGGCCCGAAACATGACGTGGAAAAACAGTAATTATTCCAGTTCAGACTTGATGTCGATGCAGCAGGATGCTGTACGGCGGGTCAGGGAAATGCAGCGGATTGCCAACAGCAAGCTGGGGGGCGTACAGGAAGCCGCACCGCCGGAGCAAAGACATTCCGCCGGACAGGCGGCAGCACCGGGGCTGCCTGCTATCGGGCAGGTGCCCGGCAGAGACCGGCATCACGAAGCAGAGCGTGAAAAAACGGCGCCGCCTGCTTCCCCGGGCGGGGGCAATCCGTTATCCGGGATTCTGTCACAGCTGAATCTCGATCATGACAGGCTCATTATCCTGCTCCTGCTGATCGTATTGATGAATGAAGGAGCAGATCAAAAGCTGCTGCTTGCACTTTGCTACCTATTGCTGTAAAAACATTGAACCGCCCATGCAGGCTCACACTGCGTGGGCGGTTCAATGTACAGCGGCAAAAATCGGCAATATTTTTCCCGAGAATGCTTGAAACCAATTTTGTTAACTGCTATAATATATGTTGTATTTTTATGCGTCGGTATAAGCTGCTTTATGCCGACGGAAAGGAATGGTTATTTTTTTGAACAGCAGAAGCGAAAAGCTGGTCCCGGAAGATGAGCTTTCCCGGCAGCGGGAATATGCTCTGCAGGTAAAAAAGCTTTTGGAGCTGCGTTACCCGGGCAGAACGCCGCTTGCCCATGTCCATACCTTCGGATGCCAGCAGAATGTCAGTGACGGAGAAAAGATTAAGGGAATGCTGCAAGGGATGGGATATGATTTTTGCACCGCCCCGGCCGATGCAGACCTGGTTATATACAACACCTGCGCTATACGGGAAAATGCGGAGGATAAGGTGTTTGGCAGCATCGGACAGCTGTCCCACTGTAAAAACGCCAGAAAGGACATGATCCTCGGAGTATGCGGCTGTATGGTGCAGCAGAAACATGTTGCGGAAAAAATCAGAAAAAGCTATCCATATATCGATCTGGTATTTGGGACACATGTGCTTCACAGACTGCCGGAACTCCTATACCGTGCTTTGACCGAAAAAAAACGGGTGTTTGAAGCACCGGACAGCGACGGTGCAATCGCCGAAGGACTGCCTGCGGTACGGGACGGGAAAATCAAGGCGTGGCTGCCGATCATGTACGGCTGCAATAATTTCTGCACCTATTGTGTGGTGCCCTATGTCCGCGGCAGAGAACGAAGCCGTGCTTCCGCTGATATTATTGCGGAAGCAAAAGCGCTGATTGCAGACGGCTATAAAGAGATCACGCTGCTGGGACAGAATGTCAACTCCTATGGCAAAGGTCTGGAGGAAGAAATCAACTTTGCAGGTCTGCTGCGAAAGCTGAATGTGCTGGACGGAGATTTTGTCCTGCGTTTTATGACCTCCCATCCGAAGGACGCGACCCCGGATCTGATCGATACGATGGCCCGGTGCGAAAAAGTGTGCCATCATCTGCATCTTCCCGTTCAGAGCGGCTGTGACCGTGTGCTGCGGGAAATGAACCGTCATTATGACAAAAAAAGCTATCTTGCGCTGGTGGATTATGCACGCAAAAAAATTCCCGATCTCTCTCTGAGCAGCGACATCATTGTGGGATTTCCGGGAGAGACGGAAGAGGAATTCGACGAGACCCTGGAGCTTGTAAAACAGGTGGGATATCATTTCCTCTATACTTTCATTTTTTCACCGCGGCCCGGGACAAAAGCAGCACAGATGGATGACCCGGTATCTCCACAGGAAAAATCCCGCTGGTTTCGTCAGTTGCTGGATGTTCAGGAAAAAATCGGACAGGCTATCTATGACGGACTGGTCGGCAAAACATTTCGTGTGTTGGCGGAAGGGCAGGGCAGAAGCGGTGACGGCTGGCTGACAGGGCGTACAGGACAAAATGTTATCGTGGAATTTGAAGGCTCTGAGGCCTTGATTGGCGGCTTTGTGAACGTTCGTGTGACAAAGGCGCTCCGGTGGGCTGTAATCGGTGAGATCGCGGACAGCCGGACAAGTAACGAAAATTGAGAAAGGAACGACTGTAATATGGAACTGATTCAAATGGCAAGAGAAATGGGAAAAGAAATTCAAAAGTCCGAGGTGTACAAAAAACTGGTTGAGGCAAAGGAAAGGAATGACAGCGACGCCGAGCTGCAGGATCTGATCGGCCAGTTCAACCTGAAGCGGATCACCATCAATAACCAGATTAATGACAATCAAAAGCACGATGAGGACGAGATGCGGCGTCTGGACAATGAACTGAAGGATATTTACCGTAAGATTCTGGCCAATGAAAATATGGCGGCGTATAATGACGCCAAAAATGCGATGGACGATCTGATGAATCAGATCAGCACGATTTTAATGTACAGCGTCAATGGAGAAGACCCTCAAACCTGCCCCAGCAGGCAGGAAGCGGCGGGCTGTTCCGGCAGCTGTGCGAGCTGCTCCGGCTGCCACTGACAGCTGGTTCTGTTTTGATTGCCAGATGACATTTTGGAGGGATTCGGTTTGGGATTGTCACAGATGATGCAGCAGTATCTGCGGATTAAAGAACAGCATAAGGATCATATCCTGTTTTTTCGGCTGGGGGATTTTTATGAGATGTTTTTCGACGACGCGGTTTTGGTGTCGAAGGAGCTGGAACTGACGCTGACCGGAAAAGACTGCGGTCTTGCGGAACGCGCCCCGATGTGCGGCATTCCCCATCACAGCTGTGAAACCTATATCAACAGGCTGATAGAAAAGGGATACAAGGTTGCAATCTGTGAACAGATGGAGAATCCTGCAACTGCAAAGGGACTGGTCAAGCGGGATGTCGTCCGCGTGATTACGCCCGGCACCCTGACGGAAGGCAGCATGCTGGATGAAACGAGGAACAATTTTATTGCCAGCATATTTGTCGGCCCGGTGGGATTTGGCGCCTGCTTTGCGGATGTTTCCACCGGCGATGTTTTTATTACGGAGGTGCGTTCTGAGGATATCAGTGCCGATGTGGTCAACGAACTGTCCAAGTTTTCCCCGTCCGAGCTGCTTTATAATCATGCCTTTTCCGGGCTGACGACGGCCGCAGAATTTGTTCAGAACAAACTCAGATGCGTGGCTGAGCTGATGGATGATTCGGAATATGATCTTCAGGCGAATGAAAAGACGATTCTGGATCAGTTTCAGGCATCTTCTCTGGAGCAGCTGGAGATGGAGGACAAGCCTCTGGCAGTTGCGGCGCTGGGCGTGCTGCTGTCTTATATCCGTGAGACGCAGAAGGATGGCGCACAGCGCCTGATTCGACCGACGGTTTACAGTGACAGTCAATATATGTCGGTCGACCTGACGGCGCGGAGAAATCTGGAGCTGACCGAAACCATGCGGAACAAGGAGAAAAAAGGCACGCTGCTATGGGTGTTGGACAAAACCAAAACCGCGATGGGCAAGCGGCTGATCCGAAAGTATATTGAACAGCCGCTGGTGAATCTGGCGGTCATCACCAGACGGCAGAATGCCGTTATGGAGCTTTGCAGCCAGAGTATTCTGCGGGACGAGCTTTGTGAACAGCTTTCCAAGGTTTATGATTTGCAGCGGCTGATGACGAAGGTGATCTATGGTTCTGTCAATCCGCGGGAACTGAAGGCTCTTTCATATACAGTGGAAGCACTGCCGAAAATCAAGGAACTGACCGCGCAGTTTGAATCTTCTTTGCTGAAAGAGCTGCATGAGGGAATCAATACGATGCAGGAAATCCATCGTCTGGTGGAATCTGCAATTGTGGATGATCCGCCGGTCAGCCTGAAGGACGGCGGGGTCATCAAAGCGGGTTTCAACGAGGAATTGGATGAGATCCGGGATGTTTGTGTCAACGCCAAAAGTTATATTACCGCTATTGAGGAAAAGGAGAAGAATGCGACCGGGATCAAGACGCTGCGGGTCAGCTATAACCGGGTGTTTGGATATTATATCGAGGTGACCAAGTCGTTTCTGGACCTGGTGCCTGACCGTTACATCCGCAAGCAGACGCTTGCAAACTGTGAACGCTATATCACGGAGGAACTCAAGGATCTGGAAGGCAAGGTGCTGTATGCAAATGAAAAGATTCTGGCGCTGGAAGCAGATATCTATGATGAGGTGCGAAAATTCGTTGCTTCCCGACTGAGTGTCATTCAGGATACCGCCAACAGCATTGCTCAGATTGATGTATTGGCCTCCTTTGCAAATACTGCGGTGATGAATAACTATGTCTGCCCCGAAATTTCGCTGGACGGCGCTTTGGAAATCGTGGACGGCAGACATCCTGTGATCGAACAGATGCTGAAAAACGAGCCGTTTGTGCCAAATGATACCAGGCTGGATCTGGACGACAACAAGCTGCTGATCATTACGGGCCCCAACATGGCGGGAAAATCGACCTATATGCGTCAGGTGGCGATCATTACTCTGATGGCTCAGATCGGCAGCTTTGTTCCGGCGCGATCGGCGCATATCAGCATTGTGGATAAAATTTTCACCCGGGTCGGTGCTTCTGACGATCTGACCTCAGGACAGTCTACCTTTATGGTGGAGATGAATGAAGTCGCTCAAATTCTGACACAGGCGACAAAGAACAGTCTGGTGATACTGGACGAGATCGGCCGCGGCACCTCGACTTTTGACGGTATGAGCATCGCAAGAGCGGTGATTGAATACATACTTGACAATAAAAAGCTGGGCTGCAAAACGCTGTTTGCAACTCATTATCATGAACTGACCGTTATGGAGCAGCAGAAAAAGGGCGTTAAAAATTATAATGTCGCGGTTAAAAAGCGGGGAGAGGATATTACCTTTCTGCGGAAGATCATCCGCGGCGGAGCTGATGAAAGCTATGGCATCGAGGTGGCGCGCCTCGCAGGAGTGCCAAATACGGTCGTCAGACGTGCCAGAGAGATTTTAAAGGAGCTGGACGGAGAGAAAGAAGCACAGCATGCGCAAATGTCGTCTGTAACCGAAGCCCATAACGAGGACAGCGGTCAGCTGAGCTTTGCGTCCGCACCCGGTCATGCGGTTATAGAGAAGATCAAACGGGTTGATCTGAATGCGCTGACGCCGATCGAAGCGTTGAATACCTTATATGAGTTGAAAAGTCTGCTGTGATTGCGATCGGCGGACAGAAAGGAAGACAGGCGATGCGGCGGTTTGCCGCTCGGCAGATAAAAATGATGGTCTACAGTACGCTGATACTTCCGGAAGGCTATGTTCCGCTTTTTGGAATTGATCTGCAAAAAAATAAAAGGCTTGCATTACTGGTCAATCTGGCCGCGCTGCTGATCGCTGCGGTCATGATAGTTCCGGCTCTTTTTCTGATGCCGATCAGTCGGCTTTTTAGCATGAGCAGCGGTCTTGTTCTCTATTTTCTTCGGTTTGTTGTTCTGCTTGCAGGTATTGTAATTTATATGGTACTTCATGAACTGATTCACGGCCTTTTTATAAAATTTTTCAGTGGCGTCAGGGCAAGTTACGGGTTTACCGGACTGTATGCCTATGCCGGCAGTGAAGCTTACTTTCATAAAAAAAGCTATCTCATCATTGCGCTGGCTCCGGTTGTGATTTTAGGCATGATACTTCTTGCTGTTAACTTTTTGGTGCCGGACAGCTGGTTTTGGGTTGTGTATTTTATTCAGGTATGCAATCTGTCAGGGGCTGCCGGAGATTTTTATGTCGTCGGCCGGTTTGCCGGACTGCCTGAAAATGTTCTGGTGCAGGATACAGGCGTGTCCATGACAGTGTATGGACAAGACAGCAGTATTACAGAAAAATCATAATGTTAGAAGAGGTGGGCAGATTGCCAAAAATCAATGTGCTCGAAAAGCATGTGGCGGAGCTGATTGCGGCAGGCGAGGTGATCGAGCGGCCGGCTTCCATTGTAAAGGAACTGCTGGAAAACGCGATCGATGCGGGCGCGACTGCAGTTACGGCGGAAATCAAGGGCGGCGGCATCCGCTATATCCGTATTACGGATAACGGCTGCGGAATCGCAGCTGAGGATGTTCCGACTGCGTTTTTGCGGCATGCGACCAGCAAGGTGCGGTATGAATATGATCTGGACAGCATCGGAACATTGGGTTTCCGCGGAGAAGCCCTGGCTTCTATTTGCGCCGTATCCCGAGTGGAGATGCTCACCAAAACGCCGGAAGCACAATTCGGTACGCGGATTGAACTGGAAGGCGGGGAGCAGCTGGAGCTGTCTGAAGCAGGCTGTCCTGACGGTACGACGATTGTAGTGCGGGATTTGTTCTATAACGTTCCGGCCCGGCTGAAATTTCTGAAGCGCGACGTATATGAAGCGGGGCTGGTGGCCGGTATCGTGGAGAAGCTTGCGCTGTCCCATCCTGAAGTATCCGTCAAGCTGATTCGGGACAATAAGGTAGAGCTTCATACACCCGGAGACGGAAAGATTGTTTCCGCCGTATATGCGGTTTTCGGCAAGGAGTTTGCCAAGACACTGCTGCCTGTGGATTACAGTTACCAGGGAATCCATGTCTGTGGTTTTGCGAGTATTCCGGATCTGAGCAGGGCAAACCGGAAATCACAGCATTTTTTTGTCAACGGCAGATATGTGAAATCACGCACCTGTGCAGGCGCGCTGGAAGAAGCCTACCGTCATTCTATTATGGTGGGCAGGTTCCCTGCCTGTGTATTATATTATGAGGTGCCATCGGACTCTGTGGATGTTAACGTGCACCCGGCCAAAACGGAAATCCGCTTTATCAATGAGAAGAATGTATATGACGCCACCTATTTTGCGGTAAAAGGCGCGATTACGGACTACAGCAAAAATCTTCTGAAGGAAAAACAGGCGACGGAGCAGAATCTGCGGGAGGTTATCACTCCGCCGTCAGCAGCACCGCTCGACTATCCGACCAAAGCGCGGGAGTTTGCTTATACGGGTGAGCAGACTGTATGGAAGCCGCAGCGAAAGGAACAGCCGGGAGATTCGCTCCAAACAGAGTCAATCCGGTTTGGCGGCTTTGAAATCCAGCCGGAGCAGCGGCATGTGTCTGATGGCGGGGCTGCAGGATATGGCGAAAATCTGCGGGCAGAAAATCATCAGGACACTGAATTGACGCAGGATGATTTAAAATATCTGGAGCTGGATAAGCTGTTCGGCGCCCGGAATGAAGCGCCTGCACCCGAACAGGAAACCAGTCCGGCCGCATCTGAGCGTCCGGCGGCAGAATCGGAACGGAATAAAGACACTGAGCCGGCTTCGGCTGAGGCGGAGCCTGTTTCTGTCAGGGTCTGCGGAGAACTGTTCAAGACCTATATTCTGGCGGAAGTTGAGAATCAGTTTTTGATCGTTGACAAGCATGCCGCGCATGAGCGGATTTTATATGAAAAGCTGCGGGAAGCACATGCCGATATAGAAGGCCAGATGCTGCTGACGCCGATGACGCTTACCTTTCCGCGGGAGGATTATTTGGCGCTGCTGAGTAACAGGGAGATCATCGCCCGCTATGGGTTTGACATTGATGACTTTGGAAAATGCTCTGTTCAGGTTCGCTCCATCCCGATATTTTTGGACACGCTGGATGCAACACAGGTGCTCTATGAGCTGGGGTGCAGTCTGCGAAAAAACAAGCGGGATATCTCACCGGAGCTGATTGACGATATGCTGCATTCCATGGCATGCAAAGCGGCGATCAGGGCAAACGACACAAATGCGCCGCAGGAGCTTTTGGAGATCGTACGGGAAGTTTACACGAACGATCGGATCCGTTATTGCCCGCATGGCAGACCGGTTGTAATTACGATGTCAAAGTATGAGTTGGAAAAGAAATTTCATCGGATTGTTTGATTGAGAGGGGATCGGAATTGGCAGATGAAAAGATACCGCTTGCGGTAGTGCTCGGCCCGACCGCTTCGGGAAAAACAGCTTTGGCGGTTGATTTGGCGCTGCGCTTTGGCGGCGAGATAGTATCTGCTGATTCGATGCAGATTTATAAGGGCATGAACATTGCCACCGCTAAACCTACTCCGGCAGAGATGAGGGGAGTCCCTCATCATCTGATGGATTTTCTGGATCCGTCTGAGGGCTTCAGCGTTGCGGATTATGCGGCATTGGCACATCAGACCATCCGGGAGATCCGTTCCCGGCAACGGCTGCCCATTCTGGCGGGCGGAACCGGGTTATATATTGATGCGGTAGTCAACAATATATCTTTTGCGGAGATTAAAACAGATCCCCGGCTGCGCGAAGAGCTGATGCAGCTTGCGCAGCAGAAGGGCGCGGTGTATTTGTTGAATGAGCTGAAAGGCTTTGACCCGGATACGGCTGCTAAACTGCATCCAAACAACCTGCCGCGGATCATCCGTGCCATTGAGGTTTATCGTCTGACAGGCGTGACGATGGCTGAGCACCAGCGGCGCAGCAAAATGAATCCCACTCCCTATCGGTCAGTTCTGATTGGGCTGGGATTTCGAGACAGACAAAAGCTGTATGAACGAATCGACGCCAGAGTGGACCGGATGCTGGAAAACGGTCTGCTTGAGGAGGCAAGAACAGTTTTACAGAAAAAGGGACTGAAAACTGCGGCGCAGGCAATTGGGTACAAGGAACTGAAACGTTATTTCGACGGAGAAGAATCTTTGGCGGAAGCAGCTGAAAAAATCAGGCAGGAATCTCGTCGATATGCCAAACGGCAGCTGACCTGGTTCCGAAAAAATACTTCTGTCAGCTGGCTATATGTCGATGATTACCAAAATATGGAAGAATTGGCAGAAAATGCGGCGGAAAAATTGAAAAATCTTTTATAAATTCTAAAATATTTTGCCTTTTGTATAGAATTCCTCGGGGAAATATGTTATGATAATAAAAATAAGGTGCTGATTCTTTCAGTCCAAAGTCAGCAGCTTTCTCCGGATTGTGCTGTTTTTTGTGAAGCAGAGAGAAGTGTGAAAAATATAAGGCTTTGGATAGGAGTGGTTGTGTTATGAAGGCATTGAACTTACAGGATATCTTTTTGAACCAGGCGAGGAAAGAAAAAATGCCGGTGACGATTTTTCTGACCAATGGCTTTCAATTTAGAGGAGTCGTACAGGGGTTTGACAATTTCACGATCGTGCTGGACAGTGACGGCAAGCAGAATCTGGTGTATAAGCATGCTGTATCGACGGTTGTTCCGTCCAGACCTGTTCTGCTGACAGAATTTCTGGACGAAAAGCGCAATCGTGAGGATGAGCCGGCCGAGTAATAACAGGCGGTACTGCCGCTGCAGGATACAGGATTGTTGCCTATGAATTCCAAAATCATTAAAATTATATCTGTTTTGCTTTCTGTTTTTATTATTGTCTATGTTATCATACAGATCATCACCTTTTTTTATTCTCCTTATGAGGCACAGACGGTGTTTCGTGCAACTGTCAACAACAGTATAAGAACACAGGCGCTGGCAGTCCGTGATGAAACAGTGATCAGCCAAAATAAGGATGGGGTGCTGAGTTATCGGGTGACAGACGGCGGCAAAGTCGCACAAAGCTCTGTGATTGCTGACAAATATGCGACAGAAGAAGATATGCAGTCTCAGAAGCGTGCCGCAGAACTCGGGGAGGAAATCGCAGTCCTGACTGAGGCACAGAAAGAAGGCGCTACTGCTGCGGCTACACTGGATTCTCTGACATCGCAGATCAATGAGAACTATCTGGAACTGATGAGTATGCTTGGCAATCAGGATTATACGGAGCTGACCCAATATCGCTTGGAGCTGCAGGAGCTATTTTGTAAAAAACAGATAGTAATTGGAAAAGCGGAAAATTTCAACGAACGGATTTCGGAATTACAGCAGCAGCAAAAGCAGCTTCAAAGCAGCATCAGCGCACAGCCGACCTCCGTTACATCGCCTGATTCGGGATATTTTTCCCAGACAGTCGATGGGTGGGAAACAAGGTTTTCTTGCAACGATATGGCAAAGCTGACCAGTGACCAGCTGGCGGATGTTTTGGAATCTGTTAAAACAACACCGGTTACGAGGGATGAAACTAAAATCGGAAAGGTAATCCAGTCATTTGAATGGAAAATCGCGGTTTTGGTGGATGCGTCAGAGGCACCGTCTCTGTCAAAGGGGACGACTGTCGATCTTGTGTTTCCTTCTTATGGTTCTGATACCTACCGCGCTACGGTCTCAAGAGCAGAATTCGATAAAAACAACGAAAAAAATATTGTGATCTTTGATTGCAATATTATGGACAGCACGGTGAGCAAACTCCGGGTAGATGATGTGGAAATCATTCTGTCCACAGTGACAGGAATCCAGGTCCCCAAGGAAGCAGTCCGGTATAATGCAGACAATGAGATGGGGGTCTATGAAAAAATCGGACAGAAGCTGTATTTTCGGAAGATAGACAAGCTGTATGAAACAGATCAGTATGTGATCAGCAAAATCCATGATGAAGAGGATACAGAGCATGAATATGTTCATGTTTATGATGATGTTGTAATAAAAGGGAAAGATCTTTATGACGAAAAACCAATTGAATGAAGACGATCCAAAGCTTAAGCTGATTGACGCGCGGCTGGAAAAAATCAGAGAAGAAATCAAGCAGGCCTGTGCTTCCTGCGGCAGGAGCCCGGAAGAGATCACGGTTATGGCCGTTACCAAGACCGTTGCCCCTGTCTATATCAACTACGCGGTGAAAAAAGGCGGTTTGACTATATTGGGAGAAAACCGTGCACAGGAGCTGTGCGAAAAATATGATGACTATCTTTTAAAACGGGAGCATATCCATTTCATCGGGCATTTACAAACCAATAAGGTGCGTCAGATAATAGATAAGGTTTCGATGATACAATCGGTGGATTCGCTGAAGCTGGCCAAGGAAATTGATCTTCAGGCAAAAAAGCATCATTTGTCAATGGATGTCCTTCTTGAAGTTAATATTGGACGGGAAGAAACCAAAAGCGGCGTTCTGCCGGAAAATCTGCCGGATTTGCTTGTATCCGTATCCGGACTGGAGAATATTCGTATCAGAGGGCTGATGGCAATTCCGCCGCAGAATCAGGCGGAGCGTTATTTCAGCGAGATGGAAGAACTGTTTCAAAAGCAGAAGAAAGAGCAAAAGTGGGATGTTTTATCACTTGGAATGTCGGCGGATTATCCGCTGGCAGTTCGTCACGGTTCTACGATGGTCCGTCTGGGGTCTGCGATTTTTGGCCCCAGAAATTATGTATAAACAAGGTCATTTGAATATTTCCCGCAGCGGGGGACATCCTTGGCTCCGGGTTGTATTATAAAAAAGAATAAATCAGATCAATCACAGGGAGGAACTGAAAATGGGATTTGTTGATAAGATGAAAAATTTTATTGGTGCCGCAGATGAAGAATATGAGGATGAAATGGACTTCATTAAAAATGAACGCAGCCAGACGGCGCCTGAACCGGAGGCATTTGATTATGAGGAGCCTTCCGCCGGGGGCAAGAAAAACAACAAAGTAGTGAATATTCATGCGACAACACAGCTCCAGGTCGTTCTGGTCAAGCCGGAGCGGTTTGACGATGCCAGCTCTGTTGCCGATCACCTGAATGAAAAACGAACGGTCGTACTGAACCTGGAATCTACCAACAAAGAAGTAGCAAGAAGACTGGTAGACTTTTTAAGCGGTGTCGCATATGCCAATAACGGCCAAATCAAGCGTGTAGCGGCGAGCACCTTTATTATTACGCCTTATAACGTCGATATTGTCGGCGATCTGTTGGATGAGCTGGAAAACAACGGGGTTTATTTTTAATCGGAATGACTGGTAAGACACAGCTGGATGAGAACCTGTTTGCTGCCAGACTGCAGGACATTTTTGAGACGGTGGAGCAAAGATGCATTCCGAAGTTTACTTCTTATTTAGATGAACGGCAGGTGTTTCTGGTTCAGGAGTACCTGAAGCATTGTCATAAGGAGAACTGGATGCTTTGGGGCGGCTATGATCACGCACAGAGGCAAATGCTGGGCGTGTTTCCGGATTATTTGGGGCCGGAGGAGGCTGCGTTCCCGATAGCAGCTCTGACCTTTCGTTTCCGCAAGGAAGATACGCTTTCTCACAGGGATTTTCTGGGATCGCTGATGGCGCTTCAGATCAAGCGAGAGGCGGTAGGCGACATTCTGGTTTCTGAGGGAAATTGTATCCTTTTTGTCACCGACAAGGTGGAGCCGCTGATTTGCAGCGAGATAACAAAGATTGGGCGAACCGGTGTTAAAATCGAAAAAGGAATTACAGCTTCACTTTCGCGGGAAGAGCAGTTTCGTGAGATCAGCGGTACGGTCGCTTCTTTACGGCTGGACTGCGTTGTTTCCCTGATGACCGGAAAGAGCCGGGAGAAGGCCTGTGAACTCATCCAGGCCGGCTTGGTCAGTCTGAATCATCGGGAAACGGAAAGCAACAGTGCAGCGGTGGAAGCAGGAGACATTCTCTCTGTGCGTGGTTTTGGAAAGGCAAAGCTGTCTGAACAACTGCGGGAAACAAAAAAAGGACGTATTTATATTACACTGTTAAAATACCTGTAATTGATAACTATCGATCAGAAAGGAGAATTTTCCATTTTGTCTGTAATGGAAAATAGCGGGTGCTTGCAATGACTGGCAGAGAGATAAAAGAGAAAAAATTTGACAAAGCCGCGATGTTTGGCTATAAGGCTGAGGAAGTCGACCTGTATCTTGCTGAACTGGCGCAGGCTGTGGATAACATGAACAAGGAAAAGGCTGTCTTGGAGAAAAAAATCGAAATCCTGGCGGGAAAAATTGAAGAATATCGTAAGGACGAGGACAGCATGAAGGAAGCGCTGCTGGGCGCACAACGGCTTGGCAACACAGTGGTTGCAGAAGCACAGGAGAAAGCCGAAAAAATGCTGGCTGAGGCACAGGAAAAGGCGGATGAAATGGTGCGGGAAGCGGAAAAGACCGCTTCCAAGGCGGTGTCCGGGACAAAAGTACAGGTGGAACGGGAACAGCAGGCGCTGTTGAAAATGCAGAAGGAAGTCTCCAATTTCAAGGCACGGCTGCTGAAAATCTATAAATCCCATCTTGATCTGATTACTGCTTTGCCGGATGTGGAAGAGCATGAAAAAGTGGAATCGGAGACTGAGAATGAATCGGTCGCTGAAGCTGCTGACAAGACACCAAAAGCAGCGGAGGCTTCTGCTCAGCCGCAGCAGGAAGAAAAGGCAGCAGAACAGCCTGTAGCCGCAGCTGAGGAGCCAACACGGGCGGAAACCGTTTCCGATCCGGTTGAGCGTGCGAAGCGAGAGCTGGAAAATACCCAGCAGATCGCAAAAAAGCAGCTGACAGCCGTTAATGGCGATTTGGAAAAAACGCAGCAGATTTCGTTTGCAAACAGTTCGCAGCGGATTCCTTTCAAATCAGAGCGGGTCGATATGGAGAAATCCTTTGAATCCAAATTCGGGGAACTGAAATTTGGCAAAAACAATAAATAAGCGGGGGAAATGCGTGTTCCGAAAGGGGCACGAATGTCTGTCGCAAGAGATATTATATCCCAAATCATTTTTATTTTTATCAGAATAAGGAGAGTACAATCGGATGGCACAGGATTACAATAAGACGCTCAATCTTCCGCAAACTGATTTCCAGATGCGCGGCAATCTGCCCCAAAAGGAACCTGGAATGCTGAAGGATTGGGAAGAAGAACGGCTCTATTACAAAATGGTGGAAAAAAATGCGGGAAAACCGTCTTATATCCTGCATGACGGACCGCCATATGCAAACGGTGATATTCATCTTGGTACCGCACTGAATAAGGTGCTGAAGGATATTATCATCAAGCAGAAAAATATGAGCGGATACTGTGCCCCGTATGTTCCCGGATGGGATACGCACGGCCTTCCGATTGAGCTGAAGGCGCTGAAAAAGGTCGGAGCAGACCGCACAAAAATTTCCCCTGTGGAGCTTCGCAAACACTGCCGCGAATTTGCTTTGACATATATGGCGAATCAGCGGGATGAATTTAAGCGGCTTGGCGTACTGGGGGATTTTGACGACCCATATCTGACCCTGAAGCCGGAATTTGAGGCCAAACAAATCGAAATATTCGGCGAAATGGCGAAAAAAGGATATATCTATAAGGGCCTAAAGCCGGTGTACTGGTGCGCGGACTGCCACACTGCATTGGCGGAGGCAGAAATTGAGTATGAAAATGACCCTTGCTACTCTGTTTATGTCAAGTTTAAGGTCGTTGACGATAAAGGAAAATTCGACGGCCTTGGCATTGACAAGGAAAAGCTTTATTTTGTGATCTGGACAACGACCACCTGGACGCTTCCGGCCAATGTGGCAATCTGTCTCGGCCCTGAATTTGAGTATACGGTGGCCTGCGCAAATGGGGAGTATTATGTGATGGCATCTGCGCTGGTCGATGAAGCGATGAAGGCGGCAAAGATTGACAGCTATACAACGGTTGGCTCTTTTCTTGGAAAAGAGCTGGAATATATCACGACCCAGCATCCGTTCCTGGAGCGAAAATCACTGGTTATCTTAGGAGACCATGTGACGCTGGAAAGCGGTACCGGATGCGTTCATACTGCGCCCGGACATGGTGTTGAGGACTTTGACGTCTGTAAGAACTACAAGGAATTGGAAGTTGTAGTCCCGGTTGACGATGACGGTAAAATGACAGCAGAGGCAGGGAAAGAATTTGCCGGTTTGACGACCGATGAAGCAAGCAAGGCGATCGCGAAGCGTATGGATGCGGACGGCACGCTGTTTGCCATGCAGAAGATCGTACATCAGTATCCGCATTGCTGGCGCTGTCATAAACCGGTGCTGTTTCGTGCGACGGAACAGTGGTTCTGTTCGGTAGAAGAGTTCAAAGACGACACGATTCGCGCTATTTCAAATGTCAGGTGGATTCCTGAATGGGGTGAGGAGCGAATCAAAAATATGGTGCGTGACCGCAACGACTGGTGCATTTCCCGTCAGCGCACATGGGGCGTTCCAATCCCAATCCTTTACTGCACCGAGTGTGGCAAGAGCGTCGTAACAGACGAAACAATCGGAGCGATTTCTGACATATTCCGTAAGGAAGGTTCCGACGCGTGGTTTTTAAAAGAGCCGGATGCGTTTCTGCCGAATGGCTTCCGGTGCCCGCATTGCGGCGGCATGCATTTTACCAAGGAAAAGGATATCATGGACGTCTGGTTTGACAGCGGAACCTCTCATGCTGCTGTTTTACTGGAGCGCCCGGAGCTTGCCTGGCCGGCTGATCTGTATCTTGAGGGGGCTGACCAGTACCGCGGGTGGTTTCAGTCTTCCTTGCTGACGTCTGTAGCCTGGAAAGGTGTTGCGCCATACCGGGCGGTCTGCACCCACGGCTGGGTGGTAGATGGTGAAGGAAGAAAGATGTCAAAGTCCCTCGGAAACGGAATTGACCCTGAAGATATCATTAAGCAGTATGGTGCAGATATTCTGCGGCTGTGGGTTGCCTCTTCGGATTATCACGCGGATATCCGTATTTCCAAGGAAATCCTGAAGCAGCTCAGCGAAGCCTATCGGAAGATCCGGAACACGGCCCGTTACATTTTGGGAAATCTGAATGATTTTGATCCCGATAAAGACACGGTGGCGTTTGATAAATTGGGTGAGCTGGATCAAACCGTCCTGATGAAGCTGGACATCATGTTAAAGAAATCGCTGGAGGCTTATGACGCGTTTGACTTCCATATCGTGTTCCATGCAATCCATAACTTCTGTGTTGTGGAGCTGTCAAACTTTTATCTGGATATTATCAAGGACAGACTGTACTGTGAAAAGGCTGACTCTGTGAAACGCCGTGCGGCTCAGACTGTCATGTATATCTGCCTGGATGCTCTGACCCGCCTGGTAGCGCCAATTCTGGCGTTTACTTCAGAGGAGATCTGGAGCTATATGCCGCATGATAAAAATGCGGATAAAGAGAGTGTACTTTTTAATGAAATCCCAAAGGCCATTGGCTGTCCGATTGATGATGCTTTGCTTGCCAAATGGGACCGTCTGTATGATGTCCGCGTCAGCGTGAACAAGGCGTTGGAGGAAAAGAGAACCGCAAAAGAAATCGGCTCCTCTCTGGAAGCGTCTGTAGTGCTTCGCTGCGGAGGAGAACTCTATGATTTCCTTGCAGCTGTTCAGGATGAGCTTGCTGCGCTCTTTATCGTGTCTGACGTTGCGCTGGAGAAGAATGCTGCGGATGAGTTGACTGTAACAGTCAGCCATGCGGTCGGGGAAAAGTGTGAGCGGTGCTGGACGTTCAGCGAAACGGTTGGCGCTGACAGTGAGCATCCGACTCTTTGCAGCCGCTGTGCTCATGTCATGAGAGAACTGGAAAAATAAAAACGGCGAGGTACGAATACCGTTCATGCGGTATTCGTACCGTGCTGTCCGGGAGAAACGTTTCTCTTATCCATAAATTAACAGAAATACGGGGTATGAAAACTTGACATATATAGCGTTAATCGTTGCGGCAGTACTGGTCGGGGTCGATCAGCTGATCAAATACATTGTGGATACGACGATGAGCGTAGGAGACTCTATCGCCGTATGGAACGGCGTGTTTCATTGGACGTATATTCATAATACGGGAGCGGCCTTCGGAATTTTTGAAAATCAGCGATGGCTGCTAGTAGGCTTGACATCAGTGGTGATACTGCTACTGATCATCGTGCTGCTGTTAAAAAAAATCAAAAGTCCCTTTTTGATCTGGTCGCTCTCACTGATTATAGCGGGCGGAATCGGCAACCTGATCGACCGCATTTTTCGGCATTATGTCATTGATTATATCGAAGTTCGTTTGATCAACTTTGCAATCTTTAATTTTGCAGATTGCTGCGTAGTGGTTGGAACGATTCTGGTGGTTTGCTATCTTTTGTTTGGCGATTTGGTCAGTCACAGACTGGAAGAACGCAGGCGCAGAAAACATCCGGAGCTATTCTCCGGTGCTTCGGCTTTGGAGGAAGACGCTTCCAGGCCGAAGCCGTCTGATACAGTGACTGTGGATTGGGAGGAGCATCATGCCGAATAGGCTGGACTTTACAATCACTGCTGCTGATACAGGCCAGCGGCTGGATCGTTTTTTGACGCAGCAGCTTTCTGATTTCAGTCGTTCCGCTGTGCAAAGGCTGTTGGAAAGCGGTGCGGTGTTACTGGACGGAAAGCCTGCGGGAAAAAACGAAAGACTGCGCGAAGGCGAAATGATTGTAGTTGAGCTTCCTGAGCAGGAGGATGAAATTCCCAAACCGGAAAACATCCCGCTGGATATTTTGTATGAAGACAGCGATCTGCTGGTGGTAAACAAACCAAAAGGAATGGTGGTGCACCCCGCCGCCGGAAACAGAAACGGCACCTTGGTGAATGCACTGCTGTATCATTGCGGCGGGCAATTGTCTGATTGCAACGGCTCATTTCGTCCTGGAATCGTCCATCGAATCGACAAAAATACAAGCGGTCTGCTGGTGGCGGCGAAAAACAACAGAGCGCACCTTTGTCTGGCGGAGCAGATACAGGCGCATCGCTTTACCAGGGAGTACCGCGCTGTGGTTTATGGAGTCGTGAAAGAAGATCGCGGAACATTAGATTTCCCGATTGGGCGTCATCAAACACAGCGCCGGAAAATGTGGGTGGGCGGAGAAAATGGCAGAGATGCAGTCACCCATTTTGAAGTACTGGAACGCTTTTCGCGGTTTACTTACATGAAGTTTCGGCTGGAAACCGGGCGTACCCACCAGATCAGAGTACACTGCGCTTATATTGGATATCCGGTTGCCGGAGATGATGTTTACGGCCCTAAAAAATGCATTACAGAACTGCAGGGGCAATGTCTTCATGCGAAAAAGCTCGGTTTTGTTCATCCGTCAACAGCATCTTATCTGGAGTTCGACAGCGAGCTGCCGGCGTATTTTCAAAAGTTTCTGGAGAAAGCAAAAAAGATAACATAACAGAAAGGAAATCCTGGTTGAAAAGAAAAACATCTGATTTGTTGTTTGCAACTGATATGGATGACACACTGCTCAACAGCAAAAAAGAAATCACTGCTGAAAATCAAAGAGCCATTGCTGAATTTATCAAGGACGGCGGTCATTTTGTGATCGCGACCGGAAGAGCTGTACCCGCAACGGAACCATATGTGAAGCAGCTTGGGATTCGGGAACCCTGTATTTTATACAACGGCGCAGGAATTTATGACTTTGAGCAGCACCGCTTTTTATGGACGGCCTCTTTGCCTGAGACCGCCCGAGGGTATCTGAAGGATATTCTGGATATGTTCCCTGCGGTAGGAGCTGAAATCCTGTATGGCGACCAGATTTATGTGGTGAGAAAAAATAAGTATGTGTCCTGGCATGTGGACGTTGAACACCTGGAGTATCAGGAACTGTCACCGGACGAGCTGCCGGACGGCTGGTTCAAGGTTCTTTTTGTGATGGACAGCACATTGCAGGATGAGGTTTGGCAGTATATGCAGGGCAAGGCTTATCCTGATGTTGTGTTTATCAAGTCCAGTGAGATTTATCTGGAAATGATGCCGCTGGGTGTATCAAAAGGGGATACGCTGCTAAGGCTTGCGCAGCTGATTGGCGTCAAACAGGAGCATACAGCGGCAATCGGGGATTACAACAATGACATCGAGCTGATCCAAAAGGCGGCAGTTGGCTTTGCGGTTGCCAATGCGCCGGACGAAATCCGGCAGATTGCGGATGTTGTAGCGCCTGACTGTAATCATGATGCTGTTGCCTGGGCGCTTCATTATATTCATACAAATGCCAGTGAAAAATTCGGGACCGTTTCAACAGACGGAGAAAGGAATCACATATGACAGACGCTAAAAAAAAGGAACTGCAAAGGATCGCCTGCAAGGTAAGGCTGGGAATCATTGAAGGTGTTTATCATGCAAAGTCCGGTCATCCTGGCGGCTCTTTATCGATCGCTGACCTGCTGACCTATCTCTATTTTGCAAAAATGAGAATAGAGCCGCAAAATCCAAAATGGGAGGATCGGGACCGTTTGGTACTGTCCAAGGGACATTGCGCTCCCGGATTGTATTCTGTTCTTGCACAAAGGGGGTATTTCCCAGAAAAAGAACTGCAATCACTGCGCCATATCGGAGCGATGCTTCAAGGCCATCCGGATATGAAGCATATTCCGGGCGTGGATATGAGCTCCGGTTCGTTGGGACAAGGAATATCTGCTGCCTGCGGCATGGCGCTTTCGGGCAAGCTTTCTCATAAGGATTATCGGGTATATGCCATTTTAGGAGACGGGGAGATCGAAGAAGGACAGGTCTGGGAAGCTGCGATGTTTGCCGGCAATAAGGGACTGGACAATCTTGTGGCCATCGTGGACAGCAACGGTTTGCAGATTGACGGCACTGTGGCTGAGGTCAATTCACCTGAGCCGATTCCTGATAAATTTGCAGCATTTGGTTTTGCTGTGCTGACCTTGGACGGACACAGCTTTGATGAGATCGAGCGGGCGTTTGATGAGGCGGAAAAGATTTCGGGAAAGCCTGTTGCAATCGTAATGAAAACTGTTAAAGGAAAAGGCGTTTCTTTTATGGAAAACCAAGTGTCCTGGCATGGAGCCGCGCCAAACAAAGAGCAGTATGAGCAGGCTGTGGCGGAATTGAATGCTGCGCTGGCGGAGATCGAGGGAGGACGGTAAGATGGCTGATATGATCAAAAAGGCAACAAGAGAAAGTTATGGAGAAGCGTTGGTAGAACTTGCGGAGCAATATCCGGATTTTGTGGTGCTGGATGCCGATCTGGCGGCTGCTACTAAGACAGGTTTGTTTAAAAAGGCCTATCCGGAACGTTTTTTTGACTGCGGAATCGCAGAGGCAAACATGATGGGAATTGCCGCCGGTATTGCCACGACCGGCAGAAGAGTGTTTGCAAGCAGCTTTGCCATGTTTGCAGCAGGCCGTGCGTTTGAAATCGTGCGCAATTCGATTGGATACCCGCATCTTCATGTCATCATTGGCGCGACGCATGCCGGTATTTCTGTCGGAGAGGACGGCGCAACCCACCAGTGCTGTGAGGATATTGCCCTGATGCGGGTGATACCGGGAATGACGGTGATCAATCCGGCGGACGATGTGGAAGCAAAAGCGGCGGTAAAAGCGGCACTGGAACTTGACGGCCCGGTCTATCTGCGGTTTGGACGCCTTGCCTGCCCAGTGTTCAATGATAAAAGCACCTATCGGTTTGAAACCGGCAAAGGAATCACACTTGCGGATGGCGGCGATCTGACCATTATCGCCACCGGTCTGATGGTATATGAGGCGCTGAAAGCGGCGGAAATGCTGAAAAAGGATGGCATTTGTGCAAGAGTCATCAATATTCATACCATCAAGCCACTGGATACCCAGCTCATTCTCAAGGCGGCATATGAAACCGGACTGATCGTTACCGCTGAAGAACACAGTATCATCGGCGGTCTGGGCTCTGCTGTTTCTGAGGCAGTGTGCGAGGATTATCCTGTTCCAGTCGTTAAAATCGGTGTGAATGATGTTTTTGGACATTCGGGCCCCGCGGCAGATTTGCTGAAAGAATTTGGACTTTCTGCAGATAATATCTATACAAGGGCCAAGGCCGCCTTTGCCAAGAAAAAATAGGATGTTCGGCGCATCTCTGACTGTTTGCCGGACTGGGAGAAGAAAGGAGACAAAATATGGCGGAAAACGTCGTCGGCAGGGTCCATTCCATTGAGTCTTTTGGCGCAGTTGATGGTCCCGGTGTGCGCTTTGTCATTTTTCTTCAGGGCTGTCCGCTGAAGTGCCTGTATTGTCACAATCCAGACTCCTGGGATCCTGCATACGGAAAAAAGATGAGCTCCGATTATCTGATACAGGAAATTTTAAGCTATCGTAACTTTATTAAAGACGGCGGCGTTACCATTTCCGGCGGAGAACCGCTTTTGCAGCATAAATTTGTCAAAGCAATATTGGACGGCTGCCGTTTGCATGGAATCCATACGGCAGTGGATACGGCCGGCTCGATTCCGCTGTCCGTTTGCCGGGAGACGATAGATGCAGCCGATATGCTGTTGCTGGATATCAAAGACATAGATACCCTGGATTGTCAAAAACTGACCGGCATGGGAAATGAGAACGCATTTGCGGTATTGGATTATTGCGAACAGACGGATAAGCCGGTCTGGATCCGGCATGTCCTTGTTCCCGGACTGACCTTAATGCAGGATAAATTGGAACGTTTGGCAGAGAGGCTGAGCCGCTATCATTGTATTGAAAAGGTAGAGCTTCTGCCATTCCATAAACTGGGAGAATATAAATGGGAAGCGTTGGGGCGTGCTTATACGCTTGCAGACACCCAACCGCCAAACCGCGAAGAAGTAAAATGTGCGGGAGAAATTTTTCTTTCCCGAGGCTTGAATTTATAAAAATCAGAATGGGTACAGTCAATTCAGACTGTACCCATTCTGATTTTTATACTGCTTTCTATTTGTCAAATTGTTTCTGAGTATTTAATACGAATAAATAGAGAAAAAGCCATAATCTTGTATGGCTTTTTCAGCAGCTTACATTGCGATTTTGGCATGTAAAAAATCCACCGCCAGCTTAATATCGGCCGCAGGATTTTCTCCTACCTCGCGCTCAATCGTCAGGAAACCATGATATCCGATATTGTCCAGCGCTTTCAGATAACGCGGAAAGTCAACAAATCCCATACCGAGCGGAAGCTCCAGATAGGTCTGCTGCGGGTTGGCCTTGGTGAGCGCCAGTTTCACCCCGTCCTTTGCATGTGTGTGAACGATATAGTCCTTCAGCGTATCGACTGCGGCTACGGGATCGTCTCCGCAAAGCATGATAAGATTGGCGGGGTCAAAGTTGACCGCAACCCCCTTAGAGGACAGGCTGTCTAAAAATTCTTTGAGGCGCTGTGCCGGTTCGGGACCGGTCTCCACTGCAAAAAAGGCGTGGTTTTGCGCTGCATATTCCGCAAGCTGGTTACATGCCTCCTGCATTGCCTGATAGGTGTCGGAACTTTTATCTTCGGGAACCACCCCGATATGGGTAGTGATGATATTGGTGCCCAGTTCCAGCGCTGTGTCCACAATCTTTTTCGATTTTTCCACTCTCGCTTTGTTTTCTTCCCGCAGTTCAAATCCATGGCCGCCCAGATCGCCGCAGACGGCGGAGATTTTGACGCCGTAGTGACTGAGGATTTCCTTTTTTTCCCTGATTATTTCCGGCGTTATATTTTCCGGTGCCAGGTCACCGCTTACGGCGTAAATCTGAACGCCGTCGATCCCAAGCTTTGCTGATTCTGCAATTGCCTGTTCAAACGGCAGCTGGAAACCGTCTGCCAGGACGCCAATTTTAAAATTCATACTGTTACCTCCATCAATTATGATTTATTTTTGCGTTGTTTACACCTTCCGTGATAACAGATATCACACCTTCTACCTCTTCAAACGGAACCGCAGCCGGCTGTGTATCATTTTCAACGCAATTTTTAAAATACAGCATCTCTTCAAAATAACCGTCGGTGGTTGTCAGATTGATGCCGGTGTCCTCTGCCGCGGCCGCGGAAGAATAGTCCAAAAGCGTACCATCTGCCTGATATGCCTTCAGTCCGGTCTCATCCAGCCGCAGCACTGCTTTTTCAAAAATGACTTCATAGCCAACGCGGAACGGGTATTTTTCACCTGCATACCAAGAAGCCTCCGCATAAACCGTTGCCTTGGGATAATCGTATTTTGCGATATAATGATCGGTTAAAGCATTACTGTGCGCTTGCGAACGAACCGCGCTGACTGTATGCGGCCTGCCGAGCAGACTGTAAATAAAATCACAGTCGTGGATATGCAGATCAAAAGGAACCAGACCGCTGCGCTGCTCATCCTGCATCCAGTTATCCCAGGACCATGTAGGCGTGGCGGAAAGGCGCCAAAAATGTCCTTCCAGCAATTCACCGTATTTTTTTGTCCGGCAGATTTCTTTCAGAATCTGATAATCTTTCATAAAACGGATGACATGTGCAACCATCAGCTTCACATGATGTTCTTCTGCTGTTCGATACATTTCCTTGACATCTTCCGGATGCAGTGCGGCGGGTTTTTCGGTCAAGACATGTATTCCCTTTTTCAATGCTTTGATCGAATGCTCCTTATGCAGATAGGATGGCGTACAAACATCGATGATGTCAAATGATTCGTTTTCCAGCATTTCATCAAAATCAGTATACAGCTTTTCCCCGTCAGCCTTCTCGTTCAGCAGATCATGCCGGATATCACAGATGGCCGTCAGCTGCACTCCTTCCATAGCGCGCCAGTTTTTGAGATGGACGCTGCCCATACCGCCGACGCCAACTAACCCCACTTTCAGCATATAAATGCTCCTTTCCTGGATCATAGTTTAATTGTGCTTGACAATTCAAACATCTGATTTTATAATAATATAAATATTCGTTAAATTCCAGCGCGATTTTTTTATTTAATTAATGTCTACTGAATAAACCGCAAAACGGCATAAATAGTGACTTTAGCGGTGAATTATGGTATAATAAGTGCAAAGA
>CALXBC010000011.1 GCA_944386455.1 uncultured Clostridia bacterium
TACCACAGGTTTGTCACTATGGATACTTTTTTCTGTTTTCTTACTATTGCAGGTTCATTTTACAATGCGCCTATATTTTTTTCTTGACTTTATGCAGGATGTGATATATAATTGTTTCAAATGAGCAAAGGCGTTCATTTGAATACGGCTTTTCTGTATTCAGATGAACGCCTTTTTTATTTTTGGAAAGGGATGGTCTGTTATGAGAATTGAGGGACAAGTGCGAATTCCATCCGGCTGCGCGATTGCCGCAGTTATTTCAAGAGATGGTAACCGAATGCCCGGCGACAACATCACCCATGCCATGGAACCGATGCATGATCGGTCCAACGGACTGGGAGGCGGTTTTGCCGGATATGGAATTTATCCCGCATATAAAAGCTTTTATGCGCTGCATCTGTTTTTTGATCAGCGCAGTACCCGAAAAGACTGCGAAGCCTTTTTAAAAGAACGGTTTGAAATTGTGCAATCAGAGATCATTCCCACGCGAAAAATCCCAAGGATTACAGATGAACCCATTATCTGGAGATATTTTGTGGATCCGCTGAAATCTGTTCTGTCATCCATGCAGCTTGATGAAAAAGAATTTGTAGCCCGTACTGTCATGAAAATCAATGCGGAAATGAAAGGAGCATATGTCTTTTCCAGCGGAAAAAACATGGGGGCGTTCAAGGCGGTTGGTTTCCCCGAGGATGTGGGTATGTTTTATCAACTGGAAAAATATGAAGGCTATTCCTGGACGGCGCATGGACGTTATCCCACAAACACACCCGGCTGGTGGGGCGGTGCGCATCCGTTTACCCTGCTGGATTATTCTGTTGTACACAACGGTGAAATTTCATCCTACGATGCAAACCGCCGCTTTATCGAAATGTTTGGCTATAAATGCACGCTGCAAACCGATACTGAAGTCATCACTTATATTTTGGATTATCTTGTACGCGTTCAGGGGCTGACGCTTGGAGAAGCAGCAAGCGTCATTGCAGCTCCGTTCTGGAGTACGATAGCAGATAAAACCGATCTGGAAGACCGAAAAAAGCATCAATTTCTGCGTACGATGTTTTCCAGTCTGCTGATAACCGGGCCGTTCTCTATCGTTTTTGGCTTCAGCGGAGGTTTAATGGCGCTCAACGATCGTCTCAAGCTGCGTTCAATGGTAATAGGAGAAAAAGACGATAAAGTATATATCGCCAGTGAAGAGGCGGCGATCCGGGCAATGGAGCCAGAGGCGGAAAACATTTGGGCACCTGCCGGCGGCGAACCTGTGATTGTTAAAGTAAGGGAAGGTGCTTATTAATGGGAATCGAGTTCCTTTATCCTGAGTTTGAAGTAGTCAGAAATGAAAACAGATGTATCAATTGCCGTGTTTGTGAACGGCAGTGTGCAAATCAGGTACATCACTATAATGCAGAAAAAGACATGATGGTATCAGACGAATCAAAATGCGTAAACTGCCAGCGATGTGTTTCTCTATGCCCTACAAGAGCTTTGAAAATTGTCAAAAGCGATTGCACGCTTCGGGAAAACGCCAATTGGTCTTATAACACAATTCGAGAAATTTACAAACAGGCAGAAAGCGGCGGTGTTCTTCTTTCTTCTATGGGAACTCCAAAGCCATTGCCTGTGTATTGGGATAATATTCTGATTAACGCTTCTCAGGTGACCAATCCACCGATTGATCCGCTCCGTGAGCCCATGGAAACCCGTGTATTTCTCGGCCAAAAGCCGCAAAAGGTGGAGCATGATAAAACAGGCATCAAATGTGAGCTGCCCCCGCAGATCGAGCTTTCCATGCCTATTATGTTTTCAGCTATGAGTTATGGCTCTATCAGCTATAACGCACATAAATCATTGGCAATGGCCGCAGAAGAGCTCGGCATTCTTTATAATACCGGTGAAGGCGGTCTGCATGAAGACTTTTACCGATATGGTGCAAACACCATCGTACAGGTTGCGTCCGGGCGATTCGGCGTATATGAGGATTATCTGAATGCGGGGGCTGCCATCGAGATCAAAATGGGACAGGGCGCCAAGCCCGGGATCGGCGGTCATCTGCCGGGGGCAAAAATTGTCGGCGATGTCTCCCGCACCAGAATGATTCCCGAAGGCTCAGATGCCATCTCCCCTGCACCGCATCATGATATTTACTCGATTGAAGATCTGCGTCAGCTCGTCTTTTCTCTGAAGGAAGCTACTGAATATCAGAAGCCCGTAATCGTCAAGGTTGCCGCTGTACACAATATTGCCGCCATCGCCAGCGGAATTGCACGAAGCGGCGCAGATATCATTGCGATCGACGGTTTTCGCGGCGGTACGGGTGCAGCGCCCACCAGAATCCGCGATAATGTAGGAATTCCGATCGAACTGGCGCTTGCCGCCGTTGATCAGCGGCTACGGGAAGAAGGCATTCGAAATCAGGTTTCTCTGGTTGTCGGCGGTTCAATCCGCAGTGCGGCGGATGTCATAAAAGCAGTCGCTCTGGGCGCGGACGCCTGTTATATAGCCACTGCCGCTTTGCTTGCACTGGGATGTCATCTCTGCCGTACCTGCCAAAGCGGAAAATGCAATTGGGGCATTGCAACACAACAGCCTGAACTGGTAAAAAGGCTGAACCCCGAATCTGGAAGCAGGCGTCTAGTTCACCTGATGACAGCATGGCGGCATGAAATCATGGAACTGATGGGCGGCATGGGCATCAATTCAATCGAAGCGTTGCGGGGCAATCGTCTGATGCTGAGAGGAATCGGACTCACTCAAAAGGAACTGGATATCCTTGGAATTTTACATGCGGGAGAATAAAAATCGTTTCTGAAATTTCCCTAAAACCGTAGAAAAAAATTCGGAAGTGTGGTATAGTTATGATATTGATTGATGCAAAAGAACTTGACTACAGATCGTTAAACAATAAGCTGCGTGAGGCGGATGACGATTGTACTCTGATCCACTGCTGCGGTCAACGCTTCATTGCCGCCGGAATGTCAGACAAATCCATCACAATTAGCGGCGTCCCAGGCAATGCGCTCGGCGCCTATCTCAACGGAGCGTCCATCATGGTACAGGCGAACGCACAGGACGCCGTGGGCGATACCATGAATGCAGGACAAATTATTGTCCATGGCAGCATCGGTGATGCGGCAGGTTACGCCATGCGGGGCGGTAAAATATTTGTAAAAGGCGATGCAGGCTACCGTGCAGGTATTCATATGAAAGCCTATCAGGACAAAGTGCCTGTAATGGTCATCGGCGGTGCAGCAGGGAGCTTTCTGGGAGAATATCAGGCCGGCGGCGTCATCATCGTTCTCGGTCTGGAGGCTGAACAAAAGCGCATTGTCGGGAATTTTCCCTGTACAGGCATGCACGGCGGCAAAATGTTTTTGCGCTCGGATTGCAAACATATCAAATTTCCGAGTCAGGTTACACCTCATCCCGCTGCGCCGGATGAACTGCTGGAGGCAGAGCCCTTCATTTCAGAATTCTGCTCCCTGTTCGGATATGATAAAAATGCTGTCATGGATGCGCCCTTTACAGTGATTACCCCCGACAGCAAAAATCCATATAAACAAATGTATGTGGCAAACTGATAGAAAGCTGGGCTTTAATTATGAATTATTCCAAACAAGAGGTCATGCAGTATGTTCAGGAGGATGACGTAAAATTTATTCGTCTTTCTTTCTGCGATGTATTTGGAAAGCAAAAGAATATTTCAATCATGCCGGACGAGCTTTCGCGCGCCTTTGAATACGGGATTGCCTTTGATGCCTCCGCGATTGCCGGCTTTGGGTGTGAAACGCATTCTGATCTGCTGCTTCATCCTGAGCCGGATACACTGTCACAGCTGCCCTGGCGGCCGGAACACGGGAAGGTTGTCCGGATGTTTTCCAGTATCTCCTATCCGGATGGACGGCCTTTTGAATGTGATACCAGAAATATTTTAAAACAAGCGGTCAGCGACGCAAAGAAAAAAGGCTATACTTTTTTCTTCGGAGCAGAGCAGGAATTTTATCTGTTTAAGCTGGATGAAAATGGGGAGCCAACCAAAACTCCCTATGACAGGGCGGGATATATGGATATTGCGCCTGATGACAGCGGTGAAAATATTCGGCGCGAAATTTGTCTGACCCTGGAACAAATGGGGATCCGCCCGGAAAGCTCGCACCATGAGGAAGGTCCTGGGCAAAATGAAATTGATTTCCGTTATTCTGATGCTATTACGGCCGCCGACCATGCTCTGACATTTCAAACCGTTGTCAAGACTGCCGCCCGCCGGAATGGACTTTGGGCAGATTTTACCGCTAAACCGCTGGAAAATGAACCAGGAAACGGATTTCACATTAACATATCAGTAAAGTCAGATGACGGTTCCGACGTTCTTTGTCCGGTTATCGCGGGAATTCTGAACAAAGCCTGTGATATGTCCGCTTTTTTAAACCCCACTGAAAGCTCCTACCGGCGTCTCGGCCAAAAAAAGGCGCCTGCTTATGTCTCCTGGTCAGGAGAAAACCGCTCTCAGCTTGTGAGAATTCCGGCTGCCGCAGGAGAATACCGCAGAGCCGAGCTTCGCTCTCCTGATCCGACGGCGAATCCTTACCTTGCTTTTGCGCTGATGATCCATGCGGGACTTTACGGAATTGATAACAGTCTGGAGCTGCCAATGGCCGCCGATTTCAATCTGTTTCAAGCAGATGCGGCGGTTTTGGCAGATTTCAAGCGGCTGCCAGAAAATCTGACCGCTGCCCGCCGGACCGCCGCAGACAGCAGTTTTATCCGGCAGCATCTGCCCGCAGCAATACTGGATACTTACTGCAGATCATATTGGGAGCAGGAGGGATAAGGATGAATCTGGAAGAACGGGTATACAGTGTACTAATCGTCTCGGTAGGAGAAACCTTCAACGCAATTCTGCCCGCTTTGCTTCCAGCCCCCTCCTTTTCACCGGTTCAAATCGCAAGCAGCATCAATACCGCAAAGCAGATTACTGCCGAACGAGATTTCGATTTTGTAATCATCAACTCTCCCCTTCCTGACGATCCGGGTATACGCTTCGCAGTCGATCTTTGTTCAGCAAAAAATATAGTAGTTCTGCTGCTTGTCAGGGCGGAGATTCACGACAGCATCTATAACAGGGTGGTAAGGCACGGCGTTTTTACACTGCCCAAACCTACATCCAGGCCGGCATTAGCCCAGGCACTTTCCTGGATGGTCAGCGCACGGGAACGCCTGAAAAAATTTGAAAAAACCACGTTGTCCTTCCAGGAAAAAATGGAAGAGATTCGGATTGTGAACCGTGCCAAATGGCTGCTGATAAGCAGCCTGCAAATGGATGAACCGCATGCTCACCGATACATAGAAAAGCAGGCCATGGACCGCTGTATCACGAAACGCGAGGTTGCTGAAGAAATCATTAAGACCTATTCCTGATTTTTCGATGTCAGCTTTCTCTGATCCACCCGAGAGCAGCCGCCCTGTTGAAAGGGCGGCTTATATTATGAAAACAGCACTGCTCTATATCTTACGTTTATCTTACAACAGAGACAGTTTTATGGACAAAAGCTCATATTTATGCTATAATGAAAACCAGATTTCAACGCTGAGGTGGAACCATTGGGAAAATTTTGGTCTGATTTTTTTCTGGATGAAACTGATGATATTACAAAACTGAATTTGTTCGGCCCTGCGCATATCTTTCTGCTCCTTATGACAATCGCACTTGCTGTCCTGCTTTACTGGAAAAGGGATGATATCAAAAGATGGAAATATAAGCAGAATGTCCGTTATGTAATGGCGGGAGTTTTCTTTGTCAACATGCTGCTTTTATATACCTATTTTATTTTAACGGGAGTTTACACCTGGAAGCTGCATCTTCCGCTTCATTTATGCTTTATCAGCGGATACCTTTTTATGTTTGTACTGGTGACGGGAAATCGCAAACTCTTTGAAGCGGTCTATTTTTTTACCTGGATTGGTCCCTTGCCGGCCATGCTCTGGCCCAATACGCCGATGCGGATCGACCGCTTTCTCTCATGGCATTTTGTCATCAGTCATCACATCCTGCTTCTGACTGGTCTGTACTGCCTTTTCGTTTTGGAATATAAAATTGAAAAAAAGAGCATGATCAAGGCTTTTGTATTGGGAAACATTATTTTTGTTTTTGTCTTTGCATTCAATAAGGTTTTTGGAACCAATTATATTATGACAGATACGTTACCGCCTCATATTCTACAGCTATTCCCTTTTCTGAAATATTTCAATATTCCAATTTTATGGCTGGAACTGTGCGGTATCGCGATGATGCTGCTGGCTTATCTGCCGGTTATTTGTCTCCAGCATTCTGATCAAAAAAAGAAGGATGCAATATTAGCGCAAGCATCCTCCAGTACGTCACATTAAAATGTAGGACGCCAAAAATTCCGGCTGTCTGTTAACGCTTGAAAGCAGCCAGCCGTTTATCCCACGCAGGAAGGAAAGCGAAAAATGGAAGATTACAAAACGGAAGTACAAGCAAGAATAAAAGTACCGCGAAAAACAAAGGCTGCAATTATCATACTCGGGGTTTTTTGCGTCATTTTGGCAGCTCTGCTGGCTGTTTCTTTTTTATATATTTATAAGCTGCAAAACCAATCTGTGTCTGCTATGTCTAAAATTGAGCAGCAGCAAAAAACTATGGAAGAGGACATGATTCCTTTGGATGTATTCAAACAGCATTCCAACCAGTACAGTGTCGGCATTCCGTTTCTCCAGAGCTTTTTTGACGACGTGATTGTATACAAAAACGACACCGGCGTCGTTTATGAGCCGGTAGATGACAGTCTGCCCAAAAACAACTACGATTTCAGCGTACTGACCTATCAGAACAGTATCGCGCAATATGCTGATAAAAACGGCGTAACAGCCAAAAACGGCATTGATGTATCCAAGCATCAGGGAAAAATAGATTGGAAGGCTGTAAAGGATTTCGGGATCGAATATGCCTTTATTCGAACGGGTTATCGCGGATATGAAACCGGCGTCATTATGAAAGATGAATATTGCGATCAAAATTTAAAGGGTGCAAGTGAAGCCGGTATCGATATGGGGGTATATTTTTATTCTCAGGCAGTCACCGTGGAGGAAGCCGAAGAAGAAGCGGCCTTTGTTTTAGATTCGATAAAGGACTATGATATTAAATACCCGGTTGTTTTTGATATGGAAGAAACAGGAACGGACAACGCCCGCACCGCTCAGCTGTCTGCGGAACAAAAGACAGATATCACCATCGCTTTTTGCGAAAAAGTCAAGGCGGCCGGATATACGCCGATGATATATGGGAACATCGAATGGATGATGGACCATGTGGAATTAGAGAGGCTGACACAATATCCCAAATGGTTTGCACAGTACTTCAACAAGCCTTTTTTCCCTTATGAATTTCAAATGTGGCAATACACCAACGAAGGCAGCGTTCCCGGGATTGAGGGCGGCGTGGATCTGAACTTATGCTTTGTGAACTATACCAATTCCCCCGCAGAATAAATGTCTTTCACCTGATTTTTTATTTTGTGATAAAGGAGAAGACAGGTTTTCCAGCCTGTCTTCTCCTTTATCATATGTTCAGCAAACAACATGCCAACTGCAGAATATCAGTAAGTTTCAAACTGAGCATAATACAGCTTTGAATAGAACCCGCCTTTTGCCATCAGTTCCTCATGCGTACCCTGTTCCTCAATATTCCCATCGCGGACGACCAGAATATTATCTGCATTCCGAATCGTGGACAGACGATGAGCAATCACAAAACAGGTTTTATCCTGCATCAGTTCCCGCATTGCCGCCTGTATCTGCTGTTCTGTTCGGGTGTCAACGTTGGATGTCGCTTCATCCAGAATCAACATTTTACAGTCCAGCAGCATCGCCCGTGCAATTGTCAAAAGCTGTTTCTGTCCTTTTGATATATTGATGCCGTTATCGCTCAAAACAGTTTGATAGCCTTGCGGAAGACTTTCGATATAATCATGGATTTTTGCAGCCTTAGCTGCCTGTACGACTTCCTCCATCGTGGCGTTTTCTTTTCCATAAGCGATATTCTCAAAAATCGTACCATAAAACAGCCAGGTGTCCTGCAGCACCATTGAATAGGCGCCGCGCAGGCTGTCTCTGGTCACATCATATATGTTGCTGTCATCCACATAAATAGCGCCGCTATCCGCATCGTAAAAACGCATCAGCAGATTGATAATCGTCGTTTTCCCTGCTCCTGTCGGCCCCACAATCGCGACAAGGCTGCCTTTGTCTGCCTTCATGCTGAAATGATGAATGATTGTTTTATCAGGTGAGTATCCAAAAGAAATGTCCTTGACCAGCACCTCTCCATAGACATCATCCAGTATTTTGGCGCCTTCTGCGTCCGGTTTTTCGGGCATCTCATCCATCAGGCGAAAGACACGCTCCGCAGCCGCAAATGCCGACTGAAGCTCTCCTATGATGTTGGCAATCTCATTGATCGGCCCCGAAAATTTACGGGAATACTGAACAAAAGAGGCAATCTCTCCCAGACCGATTCCGCCTTCGAGATACAACAGAGCGCCGAATACACTGACCAAAACCAGAGACATGTTGTTGATAAAATTCACGGAGGGGCCGGAAAGTGTTCCATAATACTCCGCTTTGTTATATGCGTCTACCGCTTCCTTGTTCTTGAGATCAAACCGTGTGATAACTTCTTTTTCTCTTCCATACGCCTTTGTTGTTTTTTGTCCGCCGATCATTTCCTCCACGAAGCCATTCAGCTCCCCCAGCTTTTTGGAACGGTTTCGAAACAAAGGGCGCACCCGTTTGGTAATGAACTTGGTGAACACAATGGAAAGCGGAATGGTGACTGCAAACACCAGGACCAGTACAGGGGCAATACTCAGCATCATAGCCAGAGAAAACACCACAATGACAATGCTTTGCAGCACTTGCAGCAGGTCATTGGAAAAAGACTGATTCACTGTATCAATATCATATGAAATCACACTGATGATGTCTCCGGTTTGATAACGATCAAAAAAGCCGACCGGCAGGATCGAGAGCTTATCAAATACATCCTTGCGCATCCGGCAGATCACCTGACGGCTCAGACGGATCATCAGCAAAGAAAGAATATAGGAAAGTACGCCGGAAAGCAGATAAAATACGGCCATCAGTCCGACATAATATAAAACCCTGGGAAAGTCCACGCTGCCATATCCAATCCCCATCGCATCAATCGCATTTCCGGAAAGCTTTGGTCCCAGCAGTGCCAGCAGATTTCCAGACAGCATACACAACAGTGCCAAAGCAATCAGCAGCTTATGGTGGCTCAGATACTTCCACAGCCGGCCAAGCAAATATTTTTTTCTTTTTCCTGAACGGGGTTCATGCATCCTCTGACACCTCCCCGGCTGTTCCCATCTGGCTTTCGGCGATCTCCTGATAAACCGGACAGGTTTTCATCAGCTGTGCATGCGTACCATATCCGATCATCTCTCCCCCATCCAGTATCAGGATGTGATCCGCTCCTTTAATGGAACTGATCCGCTGTGCCACAATGATAGAGGTCGTTTCTGCATGATGCCGCGCCAGCTCCCGCCGCAGGACCGCATCTGTACGATAATCCAGCGCTGAGGAAGAATCGTCCAAAATCAGAATTTCCGGATGTGCCGCCAGCGCCCGTGCAATCAGCAGTCTCTGTTTCTGCCCGCCGCTCAGATTGTTTCCTCTTGCAGAGACTGCATATTCCATCCCGCCTACCGTATGGATAAATTCTTCTGCCTGAGCTGTTTCGGCGGCCTGCTTGATTTCCTTTTCTGGGATATCCCGAAAATACCGGATATTTTCTTCGATCGTATCTGCAAAAAGGAAATCGTTTTGAAATACCACGCCAAATTTCTGTCGAAGTATTTCTGTGGGAATCGTACGGATATCACTGCCGTCTATCAGAATCCGTCCGCTGTCCGCATCATAAAACCGCATCAGCAGATTAATGATCGTGCTTTTTCCGCTGCCTGTCGCACCGATAATTCCCAGCGTTTCTCCACGCTTTAAGGCAAAGCTGATATCAGTCAGATTATTACGGATTTTTTCATAGGAAAAGCTGACCCGTTCAAACACAATACAATTTTCTGTGTTCTCCCTTTCTCCCGGAAGCACCGTCAGATCTTCCGGTGTCTGCAGCACTTCAGCGACCCGTTTGGCCGACGCTTCTCCCTTGGACCACATGACAAAAATGCGTGTAATCCCCAGCATCGCATTTAATATGATGGTAAAATAATTCAAAAAGGCAATGATAACGCCTGATGTCGTTAAGCCCGCGTTCATCCGAAAAGCTCCGACCAGCACGACCAGCGTCAGCCCCAGGTTTAAAATCAGCGTGGAACCAGGATTAGTCACAGCCATAATATTTCCCACATACTGTTCCATATCCGCCAGCTCATTGTTCACCTTGTCATATCGTTTTCGTTCATATGTAGTTTTGGATAAAGCCTTGATGACTCGCGCACCTGTAATATTTTCCTGCACGACCCGAACCATCCTGTCCAAAATCCCCTGTTGCCTGGTATACAGCGGTACGCTTTTTTTGGTGACCAAATAAACGAGCAGCGCAATCACCGGCAGCGTTGCCACCAAAATCAGCGTCAGCCCAATGTCCATCATCAAAGTAATGATAATACCGCCTATCAGCAGAATGGGGCCGCGCACGCCAATCCTTTGCATCCGGGCAAAAAGCTGATTCAGATTATAGGTGTCGGTGGTCAGCCGCGATATTGCAGACGGCACGGTAAATCCGTCAAGCTGTCTTGCAGAAAGATAAGTGATTTTGCTGAACAGATCATGCCGGATACGCTGTGTAATGCCGCCCGCCGACTTTGCCGCCATTCTGTTGGCGATAATATTTCCCAACAGAGCAGTCAGCGCACAAAGTGCCATAACACCGCCCCATAAAAAAATTTTTCCTTTGTCTCCGGTTGGTACAATATCATCTATGATAGTAGCCAGCACGGATGGTATCAGCAATTCCATGATTGACGCAATGAATTTGATTGTCAATGTCACAGAGATATAAGCGAAGAAGGGGCGAATATATTTGATGAGAGCCCTCATTTATTCTTCCTCCCCGAAACTGCTGATCCGGCCGTTTTCAAGGTATTCCGCCGCTCTGATTTTCATTTTTTCCAGCATGGAAAAAAGAATTCCCTTCTCATTATCATCCAGTTCGGCCGTGATATAACGGCTCCATTCCCGTAACACCCTGCGCACCTGCGGATAGGACTGTTCTGCCCTCTCAGTCGGATATACTGCAATAACCCGCCGATCCTTTTCATCCGCCTCTCTCCTGACAAAGCCGCTTTCCTCCAACTGCGCAAGCTGGCGGGCAACAGTACTCTTGTTGACGCAAATAAGCTTTGCCAGCTGTTCCTGGGAAACTCCGGGCTGTCTGCATACGTTCAAAATATAGCTGTACTGGCAGCCCGTCAGTCCCAGCGGTGCCAGCTGGTCAGTACGATACTGTTCGGCGCAGCGGGCAATCTGATTGATATTTTTCATTAAGCCCGGCATAAATTTTTGTCTCCTTTATTAATAGTTGCACATGCAACTATTATATCGCTTTTTCCCTCAGTTGTAAACTATTATTTAATATATTAAAAATAAGCCGTCTAAATGACGGCTTCAGTCTGTCGAAAAAAGGGTAAAAAAACAAAAAATCGTCACGCAGGCGGACATGCGCCGCCAGGAAAGCGAAGCTTTACAAATGACACACACAAGAGAAAACCGGCGGTGAGCAGAGGCAAAGCCTCCTGTGGAGCCGGTTTTCGACTGAAAAGGGGGAATCGGGGGAAAAAGCAGAACAAGGCTTTGCCGCAGTGATTGTGTTTGTCCCTCGAGAGTGTGTCGATTTTTAGACACGCTCAAGCCGTCTAAATGACGGCCTAAAACTTATATCAGATTAATAATAAGAATAAGAACAGACACCAGGAGACCGAATGCGCCTATCACCAGCCATTTTTTATCTCCGGTTGTAAAATGGATTCCCGCCCCCGGAAAAATCAATACAAACGGGGCCAATACCGCCAGCCATTTCGGGGCAAAATTTTGCAGGTTTCCTGACGCTCCAACCTGCATCGCCACACGGTCCGGCAAAACAAAGTATTCAATGACAGCGAGTATGATGCCAACCGCTACAATCACAATATCGAGAATCCTGCTTTTCTCTTTCATTTTTCAAGCATCCCTTTGAACCGATGAATCCTGCGGCTTTGATTTTATTCCAGTGCTTTTTTCAGAGCAGCGGCAAGCTGTGCAGGACATGATGTGGATTTAAAGCCGCAACGGATATTTTCCAGTTTCGGGATGACGTCCGTCGCTTTCTGTCCTACTGCCAATGCGGCCACCCCCTGCGTATTACCGCTGCATCCGCCCACAAACCGAATGCTGCTGATCACGCCATTGTCATCAAGTTCCAAAATTATCTCCCTGGAACAAACGCCTTTCGGCTGGTAAGTAAAAGTCATATCCATTTCCCTTCGGCATCATGCAGTCCAACGGATGCCGCCTTTCTGTTTCTTACTGACGTGCCAGTCCCATTTGCAAAGCTGTGTCAGATACAGCTTTTGCAACTGCATCAGCCACGCGCCTGTCAAACGGATCAGGCAGGATATATTCCGGGCAAAGCGCATTGTCATCGACCAGCCCGGCGATCCCGCTTGCAGCTGCAAGCTTCATTTCGTCGTTAATGGCAGCAGCCCTTACCGCAAGTGCTCCCTTAAAGATGCCCGGAAACGCCAGCAGATTATTGATCTGATTTGGAAAATCACTGCGCCCGGTACCAACAATGAAGGCACCGCCAGCCAAAGCCTCTTCCGGCATGATTTCGGGGGTCGGATTCGCCATGGCAAATACAATTGGCTTTTCCGACATGCTGCGCACCATCTCGGCGGTCACCATATTCGGACGGGAAACCCCGATAAAGACGTCGGCGCCTTTCATGGCTTCCGCAAGCGTCCCTCTTATACCGAGTTTATTCGTCATTCCGACAACGGCCTTTTGCTCCGCATCATTGCGCGGACAGCCCTCATACAGCGCGCCGTCACGATCACACAAAATCAAATTTCCGATCCCCATTTGAAGCAGCAGCCGCGCAATTGCCAGTCCGGCCGCTCCGGGGCCGTTAATCACAGCCGTGATATTATCGATCCGTTTGCCTGCCAGCTTTAACGCATTTGTCAAAGCCGCCCCCACCACGATCGCCGTTCCGTGCTGATCATCATGAAAAACGGGAATATCCAGACGTTCCTTCAGCTTGCGCTCAATTTCAAAGCAGAGAGGCGCTGCGATATCTTCCAAATTAATCCCGCCGAAACTGTATGAAATCAGTTCAACGGCATGAACAAATTCTTCCGGGTCCTTCGATCTGATACAGATCGGGATTGCGTCTACTCCGCCAAATTCTTTAAACAGCGCACATTTTCCTTCCATAACCGGCATTGAAGCCAAAGGGCCAATATCGCCCAGCCCAAGAACAGCTGTACCGTTGGTAATAACGGCCACAAGATTGCCGCGGCGCGTCATGGAATAAGAAAGAGACGGATTCTTTTCGATTTCCAGGCATGGCTGTGCTACCCCTGGCGTATAGGCAACAGAAAGATCATCCTTATTGGCAATCCTGACCCTGGAGACGACTTCTATTTTTCCCTGCCAATTCAGATGTTCTCTAACTGCTTTTTCTTTTACATCCATGTCCATCTTCCCCTCGACTGCAAAACTAACTCAAATCCCCCTGCGGCGCTGTTCACTCAATTCAAACAGAGCGTCAATCGACTCCTGTGGTGTTGTGCACTTGCCAATATTGGCGGGACGGGAGCCGTACATGCCATGAAAGTCAGACCCGCCGGTTTTAATGAGACCATATTGATCACACAATGCAGCTAAATAATCCACATGATCCTGCAAAGCCTTGCCATGCCAAACCTCGATACCGTCCAGCCGCTTTTCCTCCACAAGCTCTTTCACCAAATCAAAGCTGTCATATACCGCAGGATGAGCAAAAACTGTGATTCCGCCCGCAGAACGAATCAGATCAATCACATCACGAACATCCGGGTATTTAGTTTCGACATAGCAGCTTCCGTTTTTGGGAGAAAACAGCGTATCGTAAAGCCCTCCATAGATCCCGGTCGAGTATCCGGCGTCCATAAGCGCATGCATGATATGCTGCTTATAAATGCTTTTACTGCTGGCAGAATATTTTGTAATATTCTCAGGCCCGATCGGAAACAGCTTCATCACCCGTTTGACCATTTCATTGCCTGATTTTTTACGCGCATCGCAGATCCTGACGCACATTCCCTCCAGCCGATCGGGCTTTAACGGCAGATAACATAAAATATGTGCGCGTCTGTTTCTGTGGTAATCATACGCAGAGAATTCCACGGCAGGTATTACCTGGACGCCATATCGCTCCCCAACGATTTTAGAACGTGAATGAGATGACATTGTGTCATGGTCGGTAATCGCCACAAAGTCCAAGCCCATTCTTTTGGACATTGCAATGATATCCTCGATCCCCTGAGAGCCGTCCGAAAGTTTACTGTGGCAGTGCAGATCGCCTTTCATATTTGCTTCCTCCATCTAACCCGCTTTAAAAACGGAAAAATTATAATTCTGCCGTCACTTTAATGTACAAGGCTGACTGGAAAACATAAGAGAAACGATTGGGATTTTTTAAAAAACAAGCGATATAATTATACACTATTTTTTTTATAAATTCAAGTAATATTTAGTCGAACCCTCAATTTTCATTTTCAAGGATACCATAATGTTTCTGATATTTTCTCAAGGTTTTATGGACAAATAGTCTCCGATTAAATTAAAATAAAAAAATTGTAAAATTTTGTTGTAATACGAACGAAAAATCTTTATAATAAAAAATGTATGAATTTGCTTCAAGTGGGACCGGAACAGTAGTGGTGTCCAGAAAGGAATGTTTAACGTGAACAAGATTGGATTTGACAACGACAAGTATCTTAAAACGCAGTCTGAACAGATTCTGAAACGGATTGGGCAATTCGGAAACAAACTGTATCTGGAGTTCGGCGGAAAGCTGTTCGACGATTTTCACGCCTCCCGCGTGTTGCCCGGCTTTGCACCGGACAGTAAAATCAAAATGCTGCTGCAGCTGGCGGATCAGGCAGAAATCATCATCGTCATCAACGCTACAGATATCGAAAAAAGTAAAATCCGCGGTGATCTTGGCATTACTTATGATTTAGACGTTCTTCGTTTAATCGACGCCTTCCGCGACTGCGGCTTGTACGTAGGAAGCGTTGTCATTTCCCAGTATTCTGGTCAAACCGTAGTAGACAATTTCAAAAAGAGACTTGAAAGTCTTAAAATCAAAGTATACCTTCACTATCCAATCGACGGATATCCCAGCAATATTCCGCTAATTGTCAGTGATGACGGATACGGGAAAAACGAATATATTGAAACAACAAGACCGCTTGTTGTCGTGACCGCTCCCGGCCCTGGCAGCGGAAAAATGGCGACCTGTCTTTCGCAGCTGTATCACGAATACAAGCGCGGTGTCAGAGCCGGTTATGCAAAATTTGAGACTTTTCCGATCTGGAATCTGCCGCTGACCCATCCCGTCAATCTTGCATACGAAGCTGCTACAGCGGATTTAAACGATGTTAACATGATTGATCCGTTTCATCTGGAAGCCTATGGAAAAACCGCTGTCAATTACAACAGGGATGTTGAAGTTTTTCCGATTTTAAATGCTATTTTTGAAAAGATCACCGGAAAAAGCCCCTATCATTCCCCCACAGACATGGGCGTCAATATGGCGGGAAACTGTATCGTCGATGATAACGTCGTACGAGAAGCATCAAAACAGGAAATCATCCGCCGTTACTATCAGGCAATGTGCGAACAGCGGCAGGGACGTACCAGTACAGAAGAAATCTATAAAATCGAATTACTGATGAATAAAGCTGGAATCACGATAGCAGACCGCAAGGTTGCAGCTACCGCCATGCAAAAAGCAGAGGAAACGCAGATGCCTGCTGCCGCTATTCAACTGCCGGATGGTGTAATTGTAACCGGAAAGACTTCTTCTCTTCTCGGAGCATCGTCTGCAGCCCTTCTAAATGCCTTGAAGCATCTTGGCAGCATTGGTCATGATTCCCATTTGATTTCCCCCACCATTATAGAACCAATCCAGCATCTGAAGACGGAACACCTTGGAAATCATAATCCAAGGCTGCATACCGATGAAATTCTAATTGCGCTGACCATCAGCGCTGCAACCGATCCGCTGGCCGAACTGGCAATGCAGCAGCTCGACAAACTCAAAGGATGCGAAGCGCATTCTTCTGTTATTCTATCCCAGGTGGACGAAGTCACTTTCCGGAAGCTGGGGATCAACCTTACTTGCGAGCCACGATATCAAACCAAAAAACTCTATCACAAAAAATAGTAACGCCGTCAACAGCGTACAGCATGATGGATAAAAAGTGCAGATTTGTGACGGATTAAATATAACATTGGGTGAGTTTTTTCGACTCAGAAATTTGATAATTTAGAGCAGGAGATCCAGTAAGTGAAAACGCAGTTTTTGTCGTATCATTATCTGTGACTAAAATGCTGAGGTGAAAAAATTGCGTGAAAAAACACAGCGTCGGGCTGTTTTGAGCTTTTCCTGTGCTGTTTTGCTGTGTCTGGTGATATTTATTTGTAAGGATACACCTGGGTTGTATCCGGCTGCGACAACTTGTTCGGTTTGGACAGGTTCAAAACATGAATCATTGGTATCTGCTTCTTCAGAATATAAAGAAATATCAGAGACCGCAGAAAGTGGAAATCAGTTCCATAATAGTGAAAAAGTCAACATCAACACGGCTTCCTGGGAAGAATTGACTGCTTTAGATGGAATCGGGGACGTACTTGCAAAACGGATTGTTGCATACAGGGAACAAAACGGCCCGTTTTCATCAGCGGAAGAACTGATGGATGTTTCCGGGATCGGGGAGAAAAAGTTTCAGGCTATCAGGGAACAAATTACGGTTTCATAATTTTAAGAGTAAAAACCGCCTGACGTGTATTTTGGCACGTCAGGCGGTTAGTTTAATCATCAATATCCTGTTCGGCGGAGAGAATTTTTCCGCTGGATGCATCTATTGTATATTCATATTCCGTTCTGCCTTTTCGAAATTCAAGTTCATATTCAACGCGACCGTCATCACGGTCTAATTCTGCTTTTATGAAAGATACATCATTTATGGACAGGCCGGCATGGTTTAATGCAATTTCTTTTGCTTTATCTGTTCCGATATACGGACTGCTGCTATTGGGAGCCTTTCCGTTATAGTTTTCCGCGTCACGATCAAAAGACAGAATATCACCGTTTACCGCATCAATTTCATAATCGTATTCATTATTGTCTTTGCTGTAAAATTCAATTTCATAAATAACCCGGCCGTCATCATGCTCCAGCTCTGATTTGACAAAATACACTTCACCGCCGGACAGACCGGCATGTTTCAATGCAACCTCTTCTGCACGGGCGGCAGAAATATAACTGCTGGAGGTTGTTCCCTCAGACGGCGCACTGCTTTCGTTGATATCGTCGATTGCATCTTCAATGTTTTCCTGAATAGAGTCATCTCCATCACAGTCGATCACCTTTCTGAGATCCAGATTCTGTCCCTCAACCAGCTGAGCAATGTCTTCAATATCCATTTTGGCCAATTCGTCATAGTTGAATTCAGGATAAACGGTCGTGAGCTTGGCAAGAAATACGGCCTTGCCGATTGAAATGCTATATTTTTTCGACAGTTCTTCCAGACCGTCCTGAGAAAAATCGAGTGTTTGGTTGTAGATTGTTCCGTCGATGTTCTGATTTTTCAGGGTGATGCTGATATCTTGTACAATTTCGCTTTTCAGAGCTTCCGCCTTAGAGATATCTTTATTATCTACCGATACCAGAATCGAATTATCAGTGCTGGTAAGATATCCCTGCTTGACCATAGAGCCGATGACGGCATTCACCGCAACATTAATATCAACTCCCTTTAAATCCATTCCATCCAGTACTTTTTCCCCGTCATCATTCTGAGCGGACGCCTCAAGTACTTTGTCAGATTTGTTGGTCGTAAACGCAATGCTTGGATTCACATCCAGCAAGATCATCGAATCTGTAATTCCGTTGTTGATGTAAAATATACTGCCAAAAGTAATCAGCAAGGCAGCGCAGGCTGCCACTGCAGCTCCTGCAATCCATTTTGCTTTAGCAAATCTTTTTATAGAAGCCATTCCATCTAACCTCTCTTCTTTTTGAACGTCAGAGGACAGAACACGGTCCAGCACATTCGGAGTGATGTCAGCTATTGCGCTTTGAATTTTGGACTCGATTTCACGATTATTCATGAGAGCAGAACTCCTTTCCGGCAGGTCCAATCAGCTTTTTTAACTTTTTTAGAGACCGGGTATATTTTGACAGTACAGTAGATAACGGCAATTCCAGCAACGCGGCGATTTCCCGGTGTTTCATTCCGGAAACGGCATGCAAAAGCACAATCTGCCGTTCCGAGTTGTCCAATATACCAAATGCTGTCTGTAATATCAGTCTGTTCTCACTGTCAGAAATTGCTGAGAAATCAGAGGCTTCGTCTGCCGGTTCAGAGCATACTTCAGCGGATTTATTGATTTCTCGCAGCCGCATCAGCGAAAGATTTCTGGCAATAGTCAGAATCCATGCCATTGGTTTGCCCTGCTTTTGGTAGAGATGGGCGCACTGCCTGATTTTCAGGTAGGTGTCCTGCATAATATCCTCTGCGTCATGTTGATTTTTTAAGATTGACAGAACAAAGCCATACACGGCCTGTGCGGTCAGATGATAAAGCTCGGAAAACGCATCGGAATCGTTGGTTCCGGTTCGCACGATCAACTCTTCATCTAGCGCAGCAGGATGTGAATGCTTGAATTTGTTTGCATGAGCCGGCGTCAAACAAATAAACATGGTTCTTTGTCCTTTCATAATAATAATGCAGGGATAGATGTTTTTATTGCAGAATCAAAAATAATATTTTATCAGCAGAATTATGAAGCATGTCAATCACATTATATCATGCCACATATGAAAGTGTAAACTAAAAAATAAAAAAGTATTTTATGACTTTTTCGTTGACAAATGCAAGCTTGTATTGTATAATATTTAAGTCATGGATTTGCTACTGTGGCTCAGCAGGTAGAGCAGCTCACTCGTAATGAGCAGGTCGTCCGTTCGAATCGGATCAGTAGCTCCAGTCTTAAAGCATCGAAAAATAGCGATTCTACGCTGTTTGTCGGTGCTTTTGCTTTTTTGTAAAAAGAGTCGTGTTATCATAAAATATCATGAAATATCATGAAAAACCGTAAAAATGCAAGTCAAAATGCAAGTCAAAAATGTTCTGCAAATAAAAATAAGGGCGCGTCATAACAGACACGCCCCGCAAATATCTCATGAAATATAAAACTTACTCCGGCAGCTTGAGTACCTGGCCGGCATAGATCGTATCTGTGACGTCCATCCCGTTGAAGGCCGCAAGCTCCTTGTAGCGGGTCCCGTTCCCCAGCTGCTCTGCCGCGATCTTCCAGAAGCTGTCTCCCTTTTTCACCGTGTAGGTCTTTCCCTCCGGCTCGGGTGCTTCTCCCGCAAGTGTCAGATCCTCTGTCCGGAACGCTGTGCACAGTCCTGCTTTGTCCAGCACGGCACGGTTCCCGCTCAGCTCATCCACCCGGTATTCCCGCCCATATACAAAGGACGCGATCTTTTTTCCCTCGTAGGATGTTGCTCCCTGCTTCACCGTCACAATGCTGCCGACCGAGATCTTTCCGCTGCTCTCTTCCGCAGGAGGCTCCGGCTTTTTCAGCCCGAAATATGTATAAAAGCTTTCGATCCCGTTCTTTCCCTTCGCTTCGTCAAACCAGCTTTTGTAACCTCTGACGTCCACATGCACGGCTGTCTCGGAGATGTATCCGATCCCGCCGGCATGACCCATGTCTTCCAGCGCACAGCAAACCTCTTTCGCGGGGATGATCGCTCCGCCCTTTTTGCAGCGGATGTCCGCCGCGTTTCCTTTCAGGTGCTGACTTCCCTTAGCGCCGCCCACCGCTGCATTGTGCTGCTCGGTCCGGTAGCCGCTGGTGATCACGATGCTGTCGCTTCCCAGCTTCTCCCGCAGCGCTTCCAGCAAGGTCGGCAGCTGCTCGTTGATCAAAATCCTGTCGCTGCCATCCTGACACCGGAACTCCCGCACCTTAAAATGCGGGGCAAGACTTTTTTCTCCGTCTCTTTTCAATGAATATTCTTTTACTGCCATCTCGGTTTTCCTTTCTCTTGCTATTCTTCTTTTCCGCTTTGACGAATCAGCTGATTCACATAGACGCTGGCACCTGCGATCAGGATCCCCTGCGTGATCGCGGTAAAGGCCGCCTCGGCGATCTCACGCGCTCCGCTGTAATTGCAGGTCGCAAAGACCCACAGCGCAGACAACGCCACCGATACTCCGCCTAAAACCAGCGGGATCCACTTGTCAGCCATTGCGCTTTTTTTCAGTCCTATGCCGATCAGGTACAACACCGGGATAAGCACCAACAGCTCCGGCTGGATGTATTCCTGAATGTTCATCGTTCTTCCCCCCTTTCCTCGGTCGGTAAAATCATAACCTGATGATACAGCTCGGTTGCCACGTCGTTCCCGCCTAACTGGTGATAGCTGTCGTATTCCCGTTTCAGCGACTCCTTGGCGTAAAGGGGACAGAAGCCGCGGGCGGTATATTTTTCATACGAACGGATGATCTCGGCGCGCAGCAGGCTTTGCAGCCCGTTTTCCACGGCGCGGTCTTTTTTTCTTCCGCTCTTCCACATCCCGAACAGCGCTCCGGCTGCCGATACCGCCCCGCCGCACAGAAACGGAATCAGCCATTTCAGAAAGATTTCAGTCATGTTTTTGCTCCCTTCTATCTGCCTACCGCATAATATGCCAAAGTAACGCTGGGAATATTGACAGCGGTTCCTCTCACTGCATTCTGTGACCCGGTTTGAGCGGCACTGGGGTGATCTGAGCCCCGCATCAGCCAACAGCCGTAAGTTCCTTCTAAAACATCTGAAAATACCTTTGGGGTTTGAGTAAATAAACCGCTCGGGAAATTTATATTGCCAAAATTCCCGGAATAAAACGTACCGCCGAACGCGGTATTGATATTAACATTTGAAAAGGTCTGACTGCCCCAGCATTCCTTGATGCCGCTGCTCCATTTGCGGTATGTCCAGATCCCACTGGTGCCTTGGTCTATAACATAGTCGTCGATGACATTCAGCTTAGTGAATTGCGCCGTTCCCATCAGGCCGGAGTATGCGGCGGTCGCCAGGCGGGTGGTAGCGTAGTCGGTATTTGCGGCTGCCGCTGTGACGCCGCCGTTCCCGTCGCCCTTGAGAATACCGGTCGCGGTGATTTTTTTTTGTACATCAGAATCAATGTTGCTGAATGCCTCGTTAAAGTCATCCATCTGAAACGAATCGGTTTCCTGCCATTGCGGCAGATCAAAGTTTGGTGTTGTAGATTGATAAGACATAAAAGCATTCCCCCTTATGAAAAACTGTGTGTAATTGAAAGGATCAGATCGTACTTTCCAGCGGGATTGCCGGGACTATGATCGATATCCGTATGAATCGATACACTCGTATCGCTCCCGTCGGAATAAGATAAGCTTTTGAGCACCCCAATGTATTCATTTTCGTTGATGTAATAGCTAACAGTATATGCGCCGTTATATATCAAACCGATTTCGCTGGGTTCCAATGGCTCCAGTGGCATGACAAGATCTCCGGTTTCATTGAGATAGGATATCGACAGATCCCCGTTTAGCGGAAAAATTCTTCCGCCGGTGTAGACAGCAGTCGTCAGGATGTTTTTTCCATCCGCTGTCAGCCATTTTCCAGAAAATGATTGTGTAATGCTTAATGTGATCTTGTATTGTCCCTCCGGATTATCGCCGCTCTTGTCAAATGCAAGAGGAAAATACTGTACAACATCATCACCGCTCATATAAGCAAATCCCGAAATCTGCGTTTCGATGCTATTGGGTGCAATAGAATAATTTGATACGATATCTTCCGCAATTGACACACTGTCGGCAGAGATGGTCAACAAGGGGTTTCCATTTCCATTGAGCACAGCAAGCATATCACACAGCTTTGGTACTTCCGGAGAATCAGCACTGCCGCTTGAAGGATACACAGAGGCATTCGCAAACTTTTCTTTTCCTGTGTCCGTCAGTGCCTGCATCACCTGTGTATCAGATGCGATCACTGTACTGAAATCTTCCCATGCGGAGTATTGTGCCATCAATTGCGTCCATGTCTGGTTTTCCAGGACAGACCATTTCACATATTTTGTCTTGCTCCATGTGACAGCAGAGGTCAAAACAATTTTGTTGTCATAGACATAGGACTGTGTATTGGGAAAGTCGGTGCCGAGTGAAAATCCGATCGATTTTGGGGTGTAGAACAGTGTCCCGACCTTTTCCCGCAGTGCTACAGTAGATGCAGAAACATCATACCGGATGATACTGCTGCCGTCCTGCTGCAATATTGGGACTTTTTTCAGAGATACGACATTGAACATCCCGCCGACATCATAATACGGCAGCTCGATCGTCAGCGTCTGTCCGACCGACCAGCCTGGGATAAAGGTACTGAAATCGACGGTAAACGCCCGCTTTTTGCTTTCTTCCAAAAACGCCTTTGCGGCTGATACCGCGTCGGAAAAACTCTTGATGCTATTGTCTTCTATGAGCTGTTCGATCACGCCGGTACCGCCGCGCTGTTCCTGGATTTCGTTTACAAGCTGTTCATCTGTCATCCTGGCATAAATAGCAATATTGGGATAATACGATAAACTGTACCAATTCCCCACGTTACCTTCCATAACAAGTGACGGAAAAGTTAATCCGGATGATGATTTTAATTCAATTAAATCGCTTCCAGATGTATATAATCCGTCAATGTCGGGATTGTCGTCATCGAGCCCTTTAACCCCAATTCGATAGACATATTCTAAAGAACCGTTAGTACTGTAATAATAGATAGACTCCTGTCCCATCTTGTTGATTGGATATTTGGTTTGAAGCTCTGTCGCAGATAGCCTCATAGCATTATTTTGCTCCAGATTATTGTCAAGATATGTGATGGTTGGATGCAGCAAACTCCCCACGCCTTCTCCGCCAACCACACGGACGGCGGAATAAAGCGTAAAGGCATCCCGCGAAACGCTGACGTCGAAAATATCAGAATCAGCCGTGATACTGACCGGCGCAGGCGAGGACGAGGACGGATAACGCATGTTAAACACCTTGTCCGGCGTGATTTCCCACCATGCACCCGCGATGTCCGCCAGGTTGTCCAGTGCATCCCGCACATACATCCCCCAAAGATTGGCGGGCTCGGACAACTCATACCGGCTGAAATCATCAATTGTGCCAATAGTGATGCTTTCGCCGTTCAAACGGACGATGATCCCGTCAAACCCCGGCATGCTGCTGTTATACCATTCACTGCCTGTCCCGACAGCGTGATTACCGTATAAAATCTGCATGATATTAGCTTCCTGCTGAAAGGTCATATCGACAAATACCGCAGACAGCAGCTCGGAATTGTCTGAAATCGTCAGTTCGTAGTTTTTAAACGATAAATTTTGCAGTGGAAACGTATCCTGCTTGATTTCCATGACCGTGCCGGAGTAAACAACGGCACTCCCGCTTTTAAACTGGATAAAATCACACTCAGACAGCGGCTCGGCATCAGAAGGCATGGACACCTTGATACTTGATGTCGCGGTATGGGAGTTTTCCGTCTCCATGCTACCGCCGGTTTCGATCAGCACATCACTGCGCAGTGAGCCATTGACATAGACATCCATGCTCATCGATACCTCCTAGCCATGACATCTGAAAACTGATGCCCCGTGGTGTTTTTGGAAATCAGCCTGCCATCCAGATAGACGGGAGACTGCACAACAATTGGCTGCCCGCCAAGACCGGAGCCACCGCTTGCTAATTCAAACAGTTGTTTCTGCTGTGCCTGCGTCAATACCATTTCTCCGTCTTTCAACAAGGCAAGTCCCTCTCCGGCTTCAAAATCGACGATGCCGCCTGTGTGAAAACGAGGTAATGTGACATCTGGTATTAACGGTATTTCCGGGATCCCAATCAAACCGGTAAGCCCGTTTATTCCTTTAATGATCCCGTTTATTATCCCGATAGCGCCGTTGATGACGCCCTCAACTATTGCCGGAATCAAGTTGAAAATCCCCTTAAAAATTGCAACGATTCCATTCCATGCTTTTTCCCAATCGCCGGAAAAAACACCGGTAATAAAGTCAATCACGCCTTTTAAGATGTTCATCAGTTCTGTGATGATCGGCATGACTGCATTGATTGCAGCGCCCAGAACATCACTGAACAGTTCCGCAAGAAATTCAATGATAGGGGTAAGCGCCTGAAGCAATGGCGCCAGCGCTTCCAGTATTTGACTAAGTGGCGGCAAAAGTGCTTGAACCAGCTCCAGCAGCGGATCAAGGATCGCATCCAGAACCGCAAACAGCGGGGGCAAAAGTGCTTCCACAATTTCCATCAATGGGGGCAGGAGTGTTTGCAGGATCTCCATCAGCACAGGGAGCACCTTGTCGATGATCTCCGTCAGATACGGCATCAGCATGGAGATAATCTCCAGCATAGGCGGAAGCAGCGTTTCCACCAGCGGCAGGATCTGCTGCACGACGCCGCCCAGCATTTCCATGATGGGCTCCAGGTATTCCTCTAAATGGGGCATTAATGTATCGACAAGCGATTGGATAATCGGAATGAGTTCTTCACCCAACGGAAGCAAAAGGGCTTCAAGCGACCGCAGCAGTCCCTGAAGCATGGAGCCAAGGTCATCATACTTGACCTTTTTCATCTCTTCCAATTTGTCTCCGGCAGCGTATGCTCCCTCTTCAATATTAGCAAGCTGGGTCACGACTTCCGGCCCTAAGTCTTCCCACATCGTGCCGAACAGATTAACGCCTGCAATATTCTGCTGCAGCGGGTCTTTCATTCCTGCCAGTGCTTTAATCGTCTGGCTAAAGGCTTGCTTTGCACTGTCTCCGCCTTTGGCGAATTTGGCCGACATTTCGTCGGCATTCAGCCCGATCGCTGCAAATCCCTGTGCTGTCGTATCGGAGCCATCCACCACACGAATCGACATTTCCTTGATTGCGTCGCCGATTTTGTCAAGGTTCCAGGCACCGGTCTCGGCGCCTTTCTCCATGATCTTAAACATGTCGTCGGCGTTCAGTCCAACCTTGGCAAACTGGACGGAATACTCATTGATGCTGTCGATCAGTTCGCCGGAAAAGTCCAGCCCGTTCTGTGCACCGGTGGCGATCAGGTTCATCGCTTCATCGCCAGTTACGCCAAACTGTTTCATCAAAGTGCTTGCTGCACGGACTGATTCATTGATCTCATATCCAAAGGTGTCTTTTAAGGTATAGGCGGATTCGGTAATGTTTTGCAAAGTTGCCTGATCCAGTTCCCCCATTTGCTGCCTGACGGATGCCATGGCGCCGGCAATGTCCTCGAAGGATTCACCGTAGTTATTGGCATAGATGCTTTTCAGCGTATCTTCATACTCTTCAAGCGCAGCCTCTCCTACGCCCGTTGCCGCCGCAAACTGGTTCATCGCCTGGTCAAGATCCACTGCGCCGGTGACCGCCTTGGTTCCGGCTGCTATCGCAGCTGAGCCGATCGCAGAAAAAGCAACGCCGGCGATCTTACCGGCGGTTTTAAACGCGCTTCCGGTCTTCCCGAGAAAACCGCTCGTTTTTTTCTCCGCCTGATTCAGGTCACTGTCAAGATTACTGCTGTCACCCCGTATGTCATATACCACTTCACCTTCTGCCAATGTCATCACCTCTTTTCTTGTGCCATACTCTTTAAAGCTGCCGCCATTTTAGCGAATCCGTCCGCCAACTGGGCTTTTCGTTCTTCCTCTGTCAGCTGCAGCCGGTATTGCGCTTTCAGTTTTGCAAGCATCTGCCGTTCTTCCGCATTGTATTTGGTCGCTTTCGGCATGGGGCGGGAACGGATCGAAATGATCTGCATCAAACGCGTATCCTCTGACAGACCGCCAAACAGGCTGATAAACTGATGCCAATGCAGCTTTCTTCCTGTTTTTGACAGCAGGTCAATGTGGTAGCATTGATAAAAAGCCGCATAAATATATGCCGCGTCCTGTTCAAAGTCAAACACTTTCATGCTGTGACTTTGCTTTTTCTCCACATCTGCGAGAAAATCAAAAACAGCCTGAAACAGTGCAGCCTTATCCGTATCATTCTTTGGAATCCGGGCACGATGTCTGACCAGAATTTGCAGACACAGCTCCAGCTTGTCCGGATCACTCAAGACAGGATCAGCCGAAATCTTCAGGCAGAGCAGCACCCGTGCAAATTCCGGCCGGATCCCGATTTTTTCTCCTTGAAACAGTACATGCCGCGGCAGCTTGTCATAGAGTGTCATCGTCAAATCCTTTTCCGGTACTGCTGTTTTCTCTCTTTGGCAATTTTTTCAATCTGCGGGATAATGACATCCCGGATATATGGGAAGACATCCATCAGCATTTGTGCCAAATCATTATCATAAAACCGGATGATCACTTCGGTATTTTCTTCCCCGAACAACAGCGTCATCGTTTGCACGATGCACTCTCCGATTCCGGCAACAATTTCAGTATTTCCCGGATCTGTCTGGTTCTGTTTCTGTAATTCGACCAGACGAAGCTGAACGGCGCGGTACTGCGGGATCAGCTCCGGGGTGATATTCAATTTGATGTGAACGGTCAGGTCTTCTGCATCTCCGTTTGTCTGAAAAGTTATGGTATCTGTAAACGCCTGCGATTTTTGGATCACATGCATGATCATTCACTCCTTTAAATAAACAAGAGGGGGCAGTCAGCCCCCTGTTTTATGCTTTCTCCGTCGTTTTGGCTTTAGCCGCCAAATTGACTTGCAGCGTTGCCGGTGTGATTGTCGGTTTTCCGTCAAACCGGATTTCAAACGAAATCGCGCTGTCGTCTGTAGTTGCGCCCGACCATTCCTGAATATTGCAGATGGTACAGTCACAGGTGATCGTCTGTTTGGTGCCTTCCGCATCGTTGTACTCCAGTTTGAACGACGATTGACGATCTGTGTCAAGCGCATATTTTTTGCTGAAAATATAATCCTGCGCCGCGTCGCCGACGACCCGTCTACCAGTCAGGGTAAACGCCGGTGCCATACCGGTCACATGGTTGCGGGCAAATCCATCGTCCGACAAAAAGAAATACTGCTGAACGGTTTCGTTGAGTGCTTCCGCAATATTGTCGATCCCCTCTGCCAGCTCGGAGTATGTCCATGTAGGGTCTGGGTCTCCGGTTTTCTGTGTCCCAATAGACGCAGTCAAATTATACATGGTAAGCAAGCCATAAGCTGCCATATCGCTATTCCCCCTTTAGGAAAAATTTGACTTCAAGGCTGGAGCCGTAAAGCCATTGGTTGTTTTCTTCGCGCCCAAGGTAAACAGGCGCGCCGATCGTTTCGATGTTTGTGATTTGAAAATTGTCTGCCGAAGGATAGTTCTTCCGCATGTTCAAATAGGTGTGAAGCCGTCCCAGCGTGTCACTCGCGGTCTGCTGATCCTCATGCTTGCAGTTGAAAACTGCCGTCATCCTGACCGCTGCCCGCTTGTCCAGAAAGGTATTCAGATTTCCCGAACTCCATGCAATGGAAATCCCGTTGTCCGGCGGCATCGGGCCGATCAGGATATCGGAATAGGGCTTCGCCTGCTCGGCCAGATCGATGACCGCATTGAGCACATCATCGTATACGCTCATGTTTTCTTCATCCCTTCGTTGAATGCGTTCTGCGCCACCTGATCCAGTTCCTTTTTATAGGTGCTGACACCTTTTTCCGCCCAATGCAGAGAAGCCTCGGGGTTCACATCTTTAGATGGCGTTCCGGTGTAATACATTCGTTTGGCATAAGGCGTGTCCCAGACCGCTTTTCCCTCTTTTGGGCGGCTGCCGGATGCCGAAGCATATATCTTTTTATCTTCATCCGTCCATCCGCTCTGGTCAACGGAATCAGTTATTGTGGTTCCAATCAGAGACGATGCCAGCAATACGCCCTGATCCTCACGAACAAAGATATTCCCATATTCCACCACCGACTCCGTGACCGCTTCCACCATTGCCTGTCGGCCTGCTTCAATCTTTGCCACGATTTTCGGCATGTTGCGTTTGATTTTGACTCCCATTACACCAGCCCCAATTCAATATGATGAATGCGTCTTGCCGGGACATCGGGCACAGGATCGACGGTCAGCACCTCGTATTCTCCATACTTCTGTCCTGCCGCGTTGTATACGACGCACCGCATGGTTCGCCCGGCCTTCTGCGACTGCTCTGCCAGCGTGTCATAATCCAGTATCGGACGAGAAAGCCTGCCGTCGATGAATAAAGTGGAACGCAGCACCACTTCGGTGTTTTCCTTTGTTTTTTTCACCTCATTGGTGTTTTGAAGATGCACATTCCTGACAACATACTGTTTCCAGGCCGGTTTCTGCCATGTATCCAGCCCGGTACACACCTTGAGCGTCATCATATCCCCCAAAAGGGATTGAGGTATCGGTCTGAGCACACATGCACACTCCTTTCCATCAGCGGCGTCTGTTCCAGCAATGCTTTGGCAAGCGGACTGATCATCAGCTGCGCCGACGTCATATTGCCGCCGGACAGCGCACCGCCCGAAACGGATACTTTTCCGACGGTAAATGATTGTCCGGTCTGTCCCGTCAATACGGTTTCCAGCCCTAGCTGAGAGAAATACAGCACCTGTGCCGCCGTCGCCTTTTGCACCAGCGATTGCAGCCAATCAGGCAGGGCGGAGAAGCCCCCGCCCTGTTTTATCCTGTATTGGGTGATGCTGTCAATCAGGTCAGACGCAAGTCCGGCGTACACTGGAAACTCTGTTCCGTCAATCGGTGGTTCTCCATAGATATCCAGATATTGATCATAGGTGATGTACGCCATTGTCCCACCCTCTTAAGCACCGACAACAGCGGCCGCAGAACCGCCTGCGGTTGCAGTATTGCCTTTGGTGGTATTGACCAGCGCTATGGTGATCGTCTGCCCGCTTGCAGTCGTGACAGCTGTTCCGTTGGTGACAGGCGTCCATCCGCTGGTGCAGGCTTCGCCGTAATCAGGCAGATCTGCAGACGCCCCGGATTTGACAACATATGCCATACCGTAAGGCGCAGGTGCCAGACCGTTGATGACGGTATGGGTTGCATCCGCTCCTGCGCTGGTGGTAAAGGTGATGGAACCGAGTGCTGCCGCACTTGCCAGATGTGCAAAGATACCGGGCAGCCGCTGATTGAGCGCAAATACATCATAGTAATACCGCTCGTAATACAGCCATTTGCCTTTGCTCTGCGCAGTCGGTGCGGACATCATAGAGGTTTCATATACCACCGGCGCTGCGATCGCCAGCGGGTCAAACATCAGCATGTTGATCTGTTTTGCGCCGTCTGCTGCGACCCAATCCTCTGCAAAGTCGTATGCGGACATCATCATATCCTTGGGGACTTCCATGATGACAACGCCATCCAGCTTGCCGACATTGCGGTCAATGTTGCGGATGCCGGTATCGGCTTCTACAAATCGGGTAATGCCGGCCGCTTCTTTCAGCAGCTTGTAGGTGTCAGGCGTCATTTTGCAGCGGATGCGGTCACGCGGAATGCGCTGGTCTACCATATATGCCAGATAGGTGTCCCACTGCGCCAGAATATTGTCTGCCGACAGTGTCGTACTGTCTGTAGCACCGAAGCCAGTGGCCGCAGACGCCAGTGTCGAAGCTGCATAAGCGTCCATTTCCGGCACCTTGTGGAACTGATTGAACGTTTTGGTAATGTTCGCGATGTTGACAATGGGATCTTCCTGAATATCCATCGGGTCGGCCAGCGTGTCCCACTCGCGATCCATTCTCATGGTGAGGATCTGCTCCTGCGTGTTAAAGTTCCGGTTGAATGTCCCGGTGATCTGGTCACGGTTGACGGCACGGGCGCCGCTGGTGGTCATGCTTTGCACTGCGACCGCCTTGCCGGAAATCGGTTTATAGGTCGCACTGTTCGGGCTGCCATACAGGTCGGAAAAATAGGACAGGTATGGGTAAGCGTTTGCCATTGCCTTGGAGTATTCGGTTGCATAGTTTAAATCAAGTTGAGTAAATGCCATTGATTATCATCCTTTCTTGTCGTACCCCCACACATCCATAAAGGACGTACCGGTTTTCCCGGTCGGCATCTGTCCTTTTACTTCACCGCCGAACTGCGGGGCGGCAGGCTGTGCGGGTTCTGGTTTTGTGAAATATTCTTCGTATTTTTCCGCTACCGATTTCAGCTGCTCGGCGATCGCAGGGGCGTTTTCTCCCCGTTCGAGCATCTTATATACGGTCTCGCGGAATTTGGGCTTGACCGATGCGAAGTCATCGCCGCCCAGAGCGCGGAGCATGTCCCGTTCCTCTGCAACGGCCTTGTATTCGTCGGTCTCTTTGATCTGTGCACTTTGCAGCGCGTTTTTCTGCGCGTCTGCCAGCGCTGTGTCGATCCTCTCTTGCAATTCGGATTTTGGGATAAAGTCCGACATGCTGGTACCATGCAACGCCATAACTTTATCGACCTGCTCCTCATTGAGGCCAAGAGCGGCCAATGATCTTCTTGTAAATGCCATAATCAATACATCCTTTCTTTAACGCCCAAGAACGACGGGCGGATTGCACCGCAGTTTAACGCCGTGCTGCGGGGGCGGATTTTGCCAATAAAAAAAGAGCCGGAAATCTGTAAGGTTCACTTACAAATCACCGGCTCAATGGCTCTTATTTTTGGCGCATGGCTCTACTGTTCAAAATTTAAGGCTATCACCTTTTTACATCCTTTGCATTTGAAATAACAGTTTTTGGCATGTGGATCGGTTCCGACTTTAAACAGTTTTTTCCCACAATGCGGGCAGCAATACCATCCGTCTTTAATCATCGTCCTCATACCTCTCTTCTTTTCTTTCTCCTGCCGCTTTGCCCAGCAGTCTGGCAAGCTTATAATCGGCCAGCTTGTTCCAGCCGTATTCCATTTCCTGCAGCTTGCTTACGACAGACGCGGGCACTTCCTTTTCTGCCGCCTGCATCATACCGGAAATGGATCGCATCATACTCTGTGCGATGCGAAATGTCTCCTGCAAACCGCGCAACTCCGGTGTCACTTCTTCGCTGCCAAAAGTAAGCAGCGCGTCTTTGAGCCCCGGCTCCGGATATCCCAGTGCCTGTGCTTCTTCGCAAAGCTCGTCCAGCTGCTTTGCAACACAGCATTTCCACTCGTCGATTTCTTCGTGATTTTCAAACCAACACGGATCTCCGTCCAGATGCCGGTGCAGGATGCCAAAATTATGATACTGGATTTTCAGAAACATGATTAATCTTTGCAGTTCATTCATCTTTTGTCACCTTCTTTCCGCCCCTTGCGGTTTTTTTGGCCTCTGCTGCGGACGGTTGCATCATTGCCGCATATTCCTGTGCGGTCAGCTTCAGGCCGCATTTGGCGCAGTGTACGCCGTCAGCTTTGCCGATAAAGCTGTGCTTGCAACTTGTCATTTCTCCACCTCTTTCGTAAAAATTTGCATGAAAAAACCACCCTTTAGCGAAAGGATGGTTTATATATTGTTATTGTAAATGCTGTCATAGATTCTTTGTGCTTTCCGACCCTCGTCTGTCAGATCATAATTGTCATCAAAGCCATTTTCAGTTATCCAATCGTCTAAAGGATCAAGAATGTCATTTAACTTTGTTGCTTCAACAAGTATTGGGTCAAGATTATCGGTTATGAATTTCTTTTCTTCTCCGCTTAACTTAAACATTCGTCATCCCTCCCTTGGATTCGTTTGTATCAGCAGACCGTTTTTCGGATTTATTGTAACTGCATTATTTTGGCCTTTTATTTTCTGACTTTGTTTTCCATCTTTCCTTATAGAGATAGGCTGTGGTTCGCCATACAGCAATGTATCAAGTACATCTTCAACCGTAACACCGGTTCGCATTCCTTTGTGCGGCGTGGATGTCTGCCCGACTACACGATCAATAAAATGTGAAGTGTAACCTTTGATCTCCACTCCGTTTTTCGTCGTGGTGCCAACAAGTCTTTTCTCAACATCCCGCGCTATGGAAAGATAGGTGTCAATCCCGACCAGTGGAGAAATATCACCTTTGTCAACTGCCTTCACAAAACCGTCAAGAAGCCATTTATCTCCGCTTTCCGTGATTGCCCTGACCTTGCTTGCGGTCTGCGCTGCATTTTTTGTGCCTAAATACCTGCTGTATTTACGATGTGTCTGGTTTTTGACCGCTGCCACAGCTTTCCCGCTTACACTCTTATTATACTCGAAAACCTGCGTCCTGTCCAGTCTTTTCGTTCGTCCGGTCTCATTGCAGAACGCGTTGTAATTGGCCTGCTTTTGTTTGACCTTCAGCGCAGCCTTTTCAAAGCCCTCCTGGTCTCCCTCGGCAGCCAGCATGGCGGCGTCCCGCTTGGCATACCGCACTTCGCGTTCCAGTGCCCGCTGCTTCTGGCTTTCGGCATAAATGCGGTCGTTTTTCTCCTTGTCTTGCACCGGCATTTCCCGCGGGATCGTCACTCCCGGACGAATTTCTATCGGATGATGCCCGCAGTTGATACCAAACAATCCGGCAGGCTTTCCGTAACTGGTGGAAGAGATAGGCGAATAACGGTGCCGTTTCCCCTCTCCGTCGGTGAAAGTCCCGCTTTCGTTGCTCCATGAAAAATATCGTCCCTGATACGGATAGCACAACGGCCGTGCACCGGAATGGCGTGACACCATGAAAATATGATATCCCCGTTCCAGTGAATACTGCTTTACCGATTCAATCGCCGTGTTGTGCACCGTGGTTCGGATGTCCATATTCACATAGGCTTCCGGCGACCATTTTCGGCCTGCTTTGTCAATAAAGCCTGTCAGACCCTCGTTCGAGATTTGAGACAGCGCGTCCCGCAGCGCCTGTGTGCGCGAAAACGCACCGGTCACGACCTTACCGGCCGCAGTATTGAGGATCTGCTGCGTAGACTTCAGCTGCTGTTCGAGCCGCACTGTATTAGCGATCACCTTGCGGTATTGCTCTAGCGTACTGTTGAGCATGACCGTGTTGACAAGGTTGAACTTTTCCACAGCCTGTTCTGCGTAGGCGGTCATCGCATTGGAAATGCTTCTGCTGGTCAGCACCGTGTCAGCCGAAGCGCCTTTGATGACACCCTTTTTGACAGTTTCCTGCAGCTCCGGTTCGATATCCTTTGTCGCTTCCAGCGCGGCGGATTCCAGTGAAATCTGGATCAGCTCCGGTATTTGCCCTGTCATATCGGCAATGATCGCAAGGCTTTCCTTGTTGAGCTGTCCCAGCTCCGCCAGCTTTTTCATCTGCCATTCCTGCGTTGACAGCGCTTTCCCTGTGTTGAAATGCCTGGCTATATTCAGAAGCAGAGCATCCACAATCTGCTGATAGACCAGCTCGACAGGCTCTGAAAGCTTCAGGATATCATTCGGCGTGAGCCGTGCCATTTCATCACCTCTTACGCCTCATCCTCTGCCGCTGCTTCGTTATCTTCTTTTGCTTCCGGTTCCGTATTCGGGTCAAACCCCCGACCTTCCTGTGCGCTGCGGTCGGATATATCAAACGCATCAGCGGAGATGCCGCCCTCGTTTTGAATTTCCAGCAGCTCCTGTATGGCTTCTTCCTCGGTGTATCCAAGCTTTTCCACCATAAACCGCTTTTTGCTCATCAGTCCGTTGGTCGTCAGCAAAATCCCTTCGTTCAAGTTGGTCTGTCTGTCCTGCAGAATGGAATCGTCAAAGACAACCTTGGTTTCCCAGCCGGAGGCTGCAAGCGCTTTAATGCTGTAGCCGTTCCATTGCAGATCATATAAACAGGCGATCTGGATAATGGCGTCTATAATTCTCACAATCGCATTTTTGATTTGCTGCTGCTGCGCTTTGATGGTTTTATAGGTCTTGCTGTTTTCGCTGATGACCTCGGTGGCCGTCTTCAACCCCTGCGCCCGGTCAAAGGTAAAGGTGCCCGCCGAAAATCCGACCTGCAGGCAAAGAATGGACAAAAAGGCATTAATCGCCCGTTCATGCTCATCGACGCGAAGCTCCACCGAGTTATCCTGTATCTTGAGCGCGTCCGGATTGTCGGTGGACAGCGCTTCATAGGCTTCATTGGTTGCGTCAAAATAGCGCCGTGCTTCTCCTGTCTGCGGGTCTATGACGGTATTGATGCACTGCGCCGGAACGATGATTCTCTTTTTCCCCAGCCGAAACTCCCGGATAAAGGAATCGTAACAGATATCCAATGCTTTCAGCGTAGACAGCGCATTTGCATAGATCGATACGCCAAGCGGGGAGTTGTCGTCGATGTTGTTGGCGACTGCCGTCCGGTAATAGGCGAACAGAGAAGCGGTCAGCCCCTGCAAAGCGGTCTCCTCATTCAGAAACGGATAGATTTCATTCAGCGGATACCGGAAGCCGAGGATATCCTGACTTTCCGTCATGCCCTCCTGCGGCGGCTTGTACTCGCTCCGAAACGCCTCATTGCTGATATAATAAGTCAGCCCGTCCCACTTATGCCATTCCAGCCGGGTGTAATAATAGCCGTCCTTGGCCTCGCGGGAAATAAACACGCCGTCGGTCACCTGTGCATTGTCCCATGCCATCGGAACGAACTGATCAGCCATGCAGAATCCCAATCGAATACAGCCGGAGCCTGGGATCACATTGCCCTGACTGTCCCGTTTTTCCTCATACCACGCTTTGATCGCTCCGCCGCCCAGGGCGAGCACCTGCTCGATATGCTCCTGCATTTTTGTCCAAAACCCGTTTTTGTCCAGCACGTCATGGACAAACTCTTCCAAAGGCTGTTTTTCTCCCGTATCCTGTGAAGCATGCACTTCACACTGCTCCGACCAGACCAGTCCTGCCAGCTCTGCGCAGATCGCTTTTGCGGTGTCCATCCGTTCCAGATCACGCCGGTTCCTGGGATTGGAGATGGTCGGCGCCAGAATCCTGTGCCACGGGCTGTAAAAGCCTTTATATAAATATTTCCAGATAAAAATACCGAAATAGTAAAACTGGTTGAAGGCAGGAACGCCGCCCACCTCGAAAATATCCTTGAATTCTTTGGAAAGCCCTGTGTCTGCGCCTGCTTTCTGCATCCAGTTTTTCACCCTTTCTTTGATTTTTTGGAACACTGCTTCACCGCCTTACCAAATATTGATCATCTGCCGCATGTACGGCTCGACTGCATATTCCTGCGCATCCAGACTGTCGATATTATAGGTGCCGTCATCCTGCCGGACGTCCTCTGTCGGATGTTTTGCGTCCCACACGGCGGTCTGGAACGCTTCAAGAGTATGCCTGCATTCTGTCATGAGCTTGTGCCGCCCCGTCGCCTGCAGGCGGCAAAAAAAGCGGATGCGGTCATTGATTTCCCCCTTGCGCGCATTGTGGATATTGATCCCCACACCGGCACGCATGCAGGCTGTCCGCAGCCCTTGGATCAGGGTTTGCTCTGCACTGTCACAGTAAGCGTCCGCCACAATAAAACAGCGTTTGCACTCCTGTACAAACGCGACAAAATCCTGCTCTAATTCAGCAGGGGACACGATACCTTTTTTGTAATACTCCCGCAGGGTAACGATTTCCCGCAGCCCCTGTGTAAAGCCGGTGCAGTTGAACGCCGTTGCCGACCCGTTCCCGCCGAAGTCAACGCCGATCGTTGCAAACAAAACAGGCGGCGGTTCGCAAATCACAAAATCCTGCGGCCGATCTGCGATCTGTTTATAGATCACGCCCTCTGCCGCTTTCCAAAGCCCGAGGATATACCGGTCATAATAAACAGTGCCTGCATATTCCCGCTTGAGGTTTTCCACAAAAGCGGGGTCGAGTGTGGGATTATCATCAATGGTATAAGACTGGCAGTAAATATCAGCGTCGCTGTCAATGAATTTTTTGACCCAGTGATGGGGATTTTCGGGGTTCAATGTCCCGTCAAATTTGCTGTACGGCTTGTCAAGACGGCTTTTCAGCATGGTAAAGACATCTTCGTGCCAGGTCGCCATTTCATCCCCATAGCAGTATTTGATGGACGAGCCGCGGATGCGGTTGACCTGGTTGATCTTATCCGCGCCCAGACAATACGCTTTTTCCCCGAACAGCATAGCAGTATTGTCGCTTTTGATATCTCCGACCAGAGAACGGCCGTACATCGTTTGCAGCGGCTCGATGATATTGCGCTGAAGCGTCCCCTTGGTATTGCCGAGGATCACAACAAGCCCGGGAAGCCCTGCCACCCGCCTGATCCTTTTGGGAATCACAAAGTAATCAAGATAGGTCTTGCCGGAACGGGTCGCGCCTTCCTTGATGTTCCATCGGTGGTTGGCGTTGTCCAGATATTCCCGCTGTTTGACCGTAAACGCCATCAGATCACGCCCCCGATTTTGTCCATCATTTCATCCAGCTTTTGTATCGCCTGTTCGTTCTGTGCCGTCATCGTGAATTTGTCGATCAGTGTGCCCAGCGCGGTCGTAAGCTGCGAAGGGGTCGCTTTTTCGATTTTTTCTTCATCCAGTAAAGCAGTGAGATAGCGGTCGATGATCAGATTGACGGTGTCTTTTTTGGTTTCCATATGGGAGAGGATATCCGCTGCGTTCTGCTCTTTTTTTTGCGTGACCTTTTGTGCAAAATCGGGATCGCTGCGGATCACTCTTTGGATTGTAGTGGTGCTTGTTTTATATTTTTGCGCCAGCTGCCGAATCGACATATTTTCCGCACGATCCGCAATGATCTTTTTCTTTTGCTTATCCGTCAGATGCTTTGCCACTGCCACCACCTTCCTTCCGGCACCGCGGCAGGGAACAGAAGGCCACGCCGCAGCGGATGTATTCGTTCCAGACGCAGCCGGTACAGCCGGGCGGTGCGCTTCTCCCGGCCGGACGATACACAAATCTGCCCCATATCTGCTTATCCCGCGCCCTCATACACAGATCACATAGCCGTCAAAGGCTTCGAGGAAGGCAATGTCCGCATTGGTGCCGTTCACCGCCAGATAGGCCACCACCTGCTCGTATTTCTCCCCGTTTTTGCGAAAGGCAGCCAGCGGGTTCCTGCCCTCTGCCGCAACCGTCAGCTTCTTGTAGGTCTGGGTGCCGAGGGTCGCATCGTCCGTCCAGCCGTCGGCTGCGGTGATACTGTTCCCGTCGCCTTTCAGCAGACCGTTGTATGAGATCTTTTGCAGGCAGCTGTTTTCACTGACTCCATATACCGCCATGATATCCTGTCTCCTTTCAGGCATCAAAAAAGCACCTATCGGATGATAGATGCTCCTTTATATTTCTTTCCAGTATAACTATATCACACTTTTTATGTGAAATACTATGAAAAGTTTATTTGGCTTAATGCTTTCCCGTGAAGATAACAAACATTACGATAGCTGTAATTCATCAGCACCGCAATTTCCTCCCATGTGTGCCCGCCTATGTATCGCAGTTGCATCATCCTCCGAAGCTGCGCATCCGGCAGGGCAGCGATCATGCCGCTGATGCTTTCCATTGTCTTCTGCATCCTGTCTGATTCCTTTTCCAGCTTTTGGGCGCAGGCTTCCAGCCGCTCCACAGCTATCGCAATCTTGTCATTGACATGAGACCCGCCCGGCATGTCCGTAATGATCGGCGTGATCCGTTCCGCGTCTGATCGAATTCGCGCCATCTCCTCCATGATGTCATTAAACCGGTCTTTTGCCTCAAGATACTGCTTCAAATATGCTTTTTTCTCCTGACTGGTCATCCGCCTGCCCCTTTCGGCTTATGCCTTGTGATTGTTGTGACTGCCGCCCTGTTTCTTTCCTCTTTTGGCCGCATAGCTGACGATCAGCGCCAGCAGAAGCACTGCCAGGAAGAACAGCACGCAGTATCCCACAAACAGCGCCACACAGTTGAGCCCGTATAAAAACATCATGCTTTTGCCCCCGCTTTCCCGATCCGGATCCTTTCGGCCGGTCTTTTGTCAAAGCGGTATGTAAAATGCCAGCCCCTTGTGACCATCCGCTTTGCCCGGCACGCCTTACACACCGGCTCCACGACATCCCCGATCGCCTTTTGGCAGTATTTACAATAGGTCATTGCTTTTCCTCCAAATCCATTTTTTATTAAAACGGCAAATCATTATCTTTAAACTTGTTTTTTATTTCTTTTATTAGTCTAAAAATAGCATTTGTTTCTGTATCTGAAAGAATAATAATTTCATCTTTGTTTTTGTTTGCCCGGTCGTAATTTCTTATAGTTATGCCGCCGTCGGAATTGAAACTTGCTTGACAGTAAGGTAAATATTCGTTTGTATTGTTATCGGCAGTTTTTATTACTGAATTTTCGCACATATCTCGTTTTAAAATAATCATTGTTCAAATCCACCTTTTAATTTAGTTTTTAATAAGCTCATTTGTGTTAATACATTTAGCGTATAATCGGCTGTATCATTTTTTCTATTACCGTTATTACATATATCTGAGTGAATTTTTGAAATTAAATCAAAAGCAATTTCAAGATAAACAAGCTGTTTTTCGTACCATCCCCATCTTCCATGCACTACCGGGGCCACGTCGGCGGCGGGCGCTGCCTGTATACAAGCAAGTACATCCCCTATCACAAAATGACTGCGTGGAAAGCTATGTGCGCTCATTGCTTTTTGCTGGTATATTTCTTTAAGCAAAGCATCTCGATCAATATATTCAGCCATTCTCTTCTATCTCCTTTAACTTTTTTTCTGCTTCTTCGGGGGTTAAAAATACGGTTTTTCCAAAATCTGATAAATAATAAATCTTCTTTTCTTTTAATTCTGGAAAAGTACCATTGCATAAAAATGTAAACCAAGCTGATTTATAATCTATGTCTATACCATATACTCTAAATTCATAAATATCTTTTTTATTTATTACCCAAACCTTATCCCCAACCTTGCATGGCAACTCAATAAATCGGCTTTTGTCTTTGAAGCAGCTACACTGTGACGGATAAATTTTGCTTATCCCATTTTTTCTAATGCTTCACACACATCATAATGTATGCACTCTTTACAAGTCATTGCAATCCCTCTTTCCCGCAGCTGTCATAACTTCCTACATACTCGATCGACATCAGCACATAGTTCCCGGAGCAGGGCATGATGTCGTTCGGGTCCATGATATATGTCACCTTTACCAGCTCGGTCTTTCCCGTGTAATGCCCGTCCCACTCGTTCAGGGCCAAGTAGTCGCCCTCTCGAAAGTCGCGGTCATTTTCCCGCAGCTCAAATGTTTTCTCACCGCTCCGGACCTTTTCAAAATACTCCGGATAAGTCTTTAATGCATGGATCATTGTATTCCTCCTTGCTCTTTTATCCCCACTGATCTGATTTTTTCAAACTCATTTATTTGCCCGATAAAACGCCCGAGCAAAGCCAGATGGTGTGATAGCTCTGATATCTGCTCTTGACAAATGAAGATGTTTATATTCATCTGGGCATGTCACTATACTTGAATCGTTATAATTACCATAACAATGTCCAGAAAATGCCTTGACGGGTTTTTGCTTGACAAAAGATACGGGACGATTGAAATATCCCCATACATCTGTACGTTTAACCCTTGGCTCGCCAAATTCCCAATGTTCAAATTGATATGACGGGATCCCTAAAAACTGGCGCAAAAAACCAACAGGATTTTCTAACGCCCAAAATTTGAGAGATCCAGATATCCGACACGTCCAAATGATTTGTAAGCATGCATTAACAATTTCTAAGCCGGATACAAAATCACGATATTGATTGCCTTTTGCTATTGAAAACTCAGTGCAGGGCGGAGCAGCTAATATTCCATATACATTCTCAGGCGGGACATAGGTACATACGTCATATTCCGGCAGCGTGATCACCCGCACGTCATATCCCGCCTCTTTGTACGGTCGCGACCAGGCGCCTGTCCCGCCGCATAAGTCCAGTATGATTTTTTCTTTGTTTTCCACTTATTCTTCCCCCATATATCCGCATTGCTCGCCGAGGGGTGTCCTGACGCAGTACCGGCAGTTCATGCAGCAGTAGCGGCAGACATACCGTCCGGTCATCGAATACGGGCATCGCCGGATCGTCCCTGCGTGAAATTCATGCCCGCATTTTGCGCAAACCGTTGTCCTGACTGCCTGCCTCGGCCAAGCTGCCTGTTTTCTTAAAATGGCAGATCACCGTCCGCATCGTCAAACTCCTCAAACTCGCTGATATCCGGCTGCGCAGCGTTTGTGTTTTTCTTTTCAGCGAAATACACCTGATCGGCCACTACCTCAAAAGCCGTCCGGCTGTTTCCGTCCTTGTCCTGATAGTTCCGTGTCTGGATGCTGCCCTCCACTGCTGCAAGCTGGCCCTTTGTGAAATACTTCGATACAAACTCTGCCGTATGCCGCCATGCGGCGATGTTGATAAAATCCGCCTGCTTATTGTTTTTATCTGCCTGATAGTTCCGTTCGACCGCAAGCGTGAAGGTGACCACCGGAACACCGTTCGGTGTGCTCCTCAGCTCCGGATCCCTTGTCAATCTCCCCATGAGAATCGCTTTGTTCAACATGCTTATACCTCCCTGATTTGGATATCATACCGCCAGTTCATTAACTTCCGCTTGATGATATAGTCTTTTGTTTTTGCGCCCTTGACGTCCTCGACAACGGTTTTGCCGCCTTCGGTATAGACAAAATCCGCAAGGTAGCTGCAGGCGCGCTCCTTCCCGCATTTCGGGATCAGCTCAAATTTCACTTGCCGCCGCAGCTGTGTGATCGCTCCGGCACGCTCCAGAAGCTTCAGCTCCTGATATCGCGCTGCCTCTTTTCCGGAATCAAAAAGGATCCCGTCAACCATTGTCTTTTTGTTTTTGTATTTCATCGAAACTCCTTGAATCGGTAGTTTTTGTTGATGTCCGGTTTGATCCTGACAACGTTTCCTTTGCACATCTCCACGATCCTGCCGGTGATCGCCTCGTCCATGGATCGAAGCATCTCGATCGAATATTCCGTGCTGATCACCGTTATTTTTTCTGCGTTGATCCGGTGGTTGAGCACATCAAACGCAAGCCCGATCTCCGCATCGCTGGGTTTCCCGTCACCGCTGTGCTTGAACAAATCGTCTATGTAGAGCACCATCGGATCCTGAAGCTGAAAATACAGCTCGTTGTATGCTTCATCGTCCGTCTTGAGCCTGCGCAGCCTTCCGCTTTCCGCGATCCACGACATATACCGCACCGAAAAGCCATCCTTCAGCAGCTCATTGCAGGCGGCGGCGCAAATATGAGTTTTCCCGCTCCCGGACTGCCCGCACGCCATCATCCAGCAGATATCACCGTGTGTGACAGAGCTTACAAACTCCTGCGCGGTCCGATACAGGATCTTCTGATGATCTTGCGCTGTTTCAAAATTTTCAAAGGTCTTGTTTAGAAGTGCCCCCATTCCGGATGCCTTTGCTTCCCGGATCGACCTGCGCTTTGCCATACAGCTGCACCGACGCTGACAATATTCCTTGTTGTCGTCCAGATAAGCGACAAATCCCTTGTTTTTGCAGATCGGACAGTCGTAGTCCTTCAGATCTCCCACAGCCCGGTTGTATGCGTCTACGCTCAGCTGCTCGATAGCGTCAGCACTCATGCCCGATACCTTTGAGAGCGCCGTCATCGCTTTTTCCAGATTCCCCGGAGCTCCGGCACACATTGCCTTTAGGATTTCCGCCGCTGTCATTTTGCTCCCACTCCTTTACCGTTTTGATCCCCTGATTCAACAGGCTTCGCAATATTCCCTTGACATAGCTCCATTTTCTGACATTGGCGTCCACTGCTTTCCGGATCGCCCGGGTCAGCACTTGCTCCTCCATTCCTTGCCGGATAAAATAGTCCATATCCTCCGCGATCATCCGTGTCACCGGCCCAATATTTTCCTCATAGCTTTCGACCGCAGCGGAAAGGGGGGATACAGGGGGGATTATATTGTTTTGTTTTGTTTTATTTTGTTTATTTAATGTGCTGCTATCTTGACAACTATCTTGACAACTATCTTGACAACCATCTTGACAACCATCTTGACAACTATCTTGACTACTTTCTGACGTAGCGATTATTTTATATGCCGTTGCTTTTGTCCCTCTTGGCTTAAAATCAATCAGTCCGAGCTGCTTCAGAGCGTTTCTTGCTTTTGCAATCCCCTGTCTGCTCAGCCCGCTGTTGGATTCCAGCGACTTGTTCGCAACCGTAAACCATTCCTGCCATTGGCTCCTGTTGTTTATGTACATCAATGCGTACCATAAAGCAATCTGTCCACTTGACAATGATTTATCCTGTGCAAACCCTTGGAACGCCAAAATCTCACTGATATAATTCAAAATTTCACCCCTTTACCTTCCAAATGCCGCAAAGCTCGTCCGTCAGTTTGATCCCGTATACCTTGTATTTGTCCTCAAACGTCTTTTGCCCGATCGTGTGCGCCTCGGTGTGATAGATCCGGCTCAGCGGCATCACCCGGTATCCCGCATGGATGATGTCTTTCCGGTTGCGGCCCATCCCGACCGCGTCCACATGGTGCAGCTCCGCTTTCTTTCCGCTGATGCAGCATTTTTTGTGCAGCAGGCAGCAGTAGATATATCGGGATATGTCCGGCGTCACGTTTATCAGGCTGTCCTTTGTCGGAATATCCTCACTGATGCAGAACTCGATCAGAAACTCTAAAAATTCCCGCGCGGTCGTCATATCGGTGTCGGAAAGACTGAAATACTCCGCTCCCGTTCGTGCAATGTACTCGTATTTCAGCAGTGCCTTGACATCGTCCGGCTCGTGCCCGCTCCACAGGGAGATATCCCGGAACAGCGCATAGATCTTTTTCCGCTGATCCGCAGAGATCCTTCTGCCGTCGTCCAGCCTGATCTCGCATTCGGTGATGTTTTTTCTGATATATTCGAGCGTGTTGTCATACTGAGCGGAAATCAGCATCGTTGTTCCGTCAAACGCGACCACCTTGCCGATCATTGCTGCGCCTCGGACAATCTTTCAATGTTTGCTTTTAAAAATTTCCCGGCTTTTTTGATCTCCTCATCTGATGTCAGATGGAACACGTCAACCCCGGTCGCCGTCTTAATAATCTCTGCCGCTGTCTTCGGTGTTTGGCTTGTCAGCTTCGCATACCGGCTGATCGCCGACTTGAGCGTTTTCAGCATGATTTCCGACGGCCCTTGTGCTTTCGGGGCCTCCTCCGGCTCTATGTAACACTTTGTCGTGTCTCTGTCCCAGTAAACATCGGCACCGATCCCCAGCGCCTTGCAGGCCACAGAGATCGCGTCGGTCAGTGCCATTTTAAAGCATTCATCGCTGGCGTACAGCCCGCTGTTTTCTTTCTTGACAAAGCCGCTCCCGCCGGTCCCGGGGATCGGCTCGCTCCATTGGCCGTCCGACTTGATATACAAGTTGATATCGACAAACGCCATGACCTGCTCCGAGATCGTCGGCTCGAGCCGTTTTTCCGTGATCTCGTATTTCCAGCCGATCCCGCACGGGCCGAACATCTCCGTCAGCTTTTTGATCCGCCACATCGGGTTGATATCGGTCATCCCGTTAAGCCGCCCGCCCTTGATAGTCTTCTTTGCTTCGTTCGGGGTCTCTCTGCCGCGGTTGTAATATTCAAGATTATCCATTTTTATTACTCCTTATTTGATCTGCAAAGTCTGTGTGCGCACCAGAGAAGCCCCCGGCAGCTGTTTTCCCGCCCTGATCGCATCCTTTACCGCAGTTTTGCTGATTTCCGGCGGCTTGTAGGTCAGCAGCGTGTCGTCATGCTTTTCCGCCCACGCGAGAAAGGCTACACTGTCCTCGATCTGTACGCTTTCCGCATTGTTTCGGATGCTGATGACTGTCCGTGCTGTCTCCACCTTTGACTTTCGGGCCCGCTGCATATTGGTCAGCAGATATTCCTTCAGCAATTTGTATTTTTTGGTTTTCACCTTTTCCCGCTCTTCCAGACGGATCCGCTCCTGCTTCACTGCCTCTGCTTCAGCTGCAAACCGCTTGGCTATAATCGCAACCGCTTCCGCTTTTTCATCGAACTCTCCCGAAAGTCCTTCCAAGGTGTCGATATACGCTTGTCTCAGCTCCGTTTCTGTTTCTTCGTTTCCCAGTTCTTCCAGTGCCTGATACAGCGTTTCATATTCCGCGGATAAATCATACAGGTTCATTTTCATCCTCTCCTTTCAGGCTGCGTCTGCAAAAAATCAAATATTGACGTCTGGATGTTCAAGCTTTTTTCTTCTAATTGTCTTTGCTTCTTATATGCATTATATTTTTGCCGATATCTGTAACTGTCACCAAAAACATTCCATGCCGCCTTAACTAAGTTAGGCTCATAAGGTCTGATCTTTTCAAGATCTTCTATTGCCTTGGCAGAAATCGAACATCCACAGCATCCTGTTCTGGTCAATCCATAAACCTCATACGCATCAGAGTAACGGATTTTGTAATAGTCCTTGTACCACTTCTTGTCAGCGTCAGATACATAAAACAAAGGACGAAGCCGATACTTGCCATCAGCCGATTCAGTAAAACACATGGAAGTATTGTCTTTTCTCGGCACTGATCTCATTCCGCCCTCATCACGGCGTTCTCCCGTGATTACCATGTCAAATGATTTTTGGACCTCGTGAGCGATCTGCTTTTTGCAATAATCACAGCATCTGTTGCTGACACGGAAGGGAATCGGGTTTTCCTTAATAAAGTCAAGCATGTATTTAGATGATCCGATCACCAGCTGAATATCAGGCCGAGGCTCTCCCTTTGAGTTGCACCCGCAGAGAAAATTGATTGTCGATTCGCATTTCGGATATCTCTTTCTTAATTCATCCCGTTTGGCAATTTTATCTTCTGCTTGTGCGTACTCATCAGCGATAGATAAAGGTATGTTCTTTTTTTGCACTCCCTCTAACCCGGCAGACATGATCTTTGATACAAACGGTTGTCCATACTCGTGTACTGCCTGCACAATTCCTTTTTTGGGCCTGCATTCCATGATTCTAACTTGATATTTATTTGCTGTTTCTTTGACGTGCCTTTTAATTGCTTCCATCTCTAATCCGGTATTAAAAAAGCAATATGTAATTTGAGGAAGATCATATATTTTTCGGACAGATTCAATCAAATGGATCAAAATGTCGCTATCGCTTCCTCCGGAATACGAGCAAATGGCATTGGGATATTGCACCAAACGTTTTGCAATAATGCTTTTGATCGCTTCAAATTTGTGCGGAGAATCGAAATCTGCATACTCCGGTCGGTCAGTGTATACTCTGCTCCGATATACATCACTCATTTTCCTTGACAACTCCCTTCATTCTTCGCAGCCAAAAAACTTGGCAAACTGCTCGTGCCCGTATTGTCCTTTGGTCATCTCATTGACTTCCTCGATCGTGTACCTTTCCTTCAGCTCTCCCAGGCTGTTGATAAAATGCTGCGTTCCCTGCTGACACGCTCCTGTGATTATCCGGTACATGACAGCAAGCTCCGGAACTGTCATACTTGTCCCCAAAGACATTTCTTTATACTGCTCTGCTCCTCGGTCTTCCGCTGCCTTAAACAGCAGATCGGCGATCCCGTCCCGGAAACTGTCACAATGGGCGTAGTGCGCACCGTCTGACACCACGTTTTTCCCCTTGATTTTACCGATGTAGAAGGTATATCCCGCCTGCCTTTTTACTCGCTTCACATGCGTCAAGATCCCGTCTGCATAAAGATATTCTCCTTCGGCATATTCTCCATGCTGCAATTTTTTCACCTTGCTCCGCTCTCTTTCCGGATCAGCAATCTGCGTACCGCTGAGGTAGAGCGAACCGCCTACCGTTAAATTATCCGGTAAGCTGGTGATCGGCGTACCACTGAGATCGAGCCAACCGCCTGCCGTTAAATTATCCGGTAAGCTGGTGATCGGCGTACCACTGAGATCGAGCCAACCGCCTACCGTTAAATTATCCGGTAAGCTGGTGATCTGTGTATCTCTGAGATCGAGCGAACCGCCTACCGTTAAATTATCCGGTAAGCTGGCGATCGGCGTATTGCTGAGGTAGAGCCAACCGCCTACCGTTAAATTATCCGGTAAGCTGGTGATCGGCGTATTGCTGAGGTAGAGCGAACCGCCTACCGTTAAATTATCCGGTAAGCTGGTGATCGGCGTATTGCTGAGGTAGAGCGAACCGCCGCTTGCATTCATGATTTCCTCTGCTTTTTGCAATGTCAGTTCCATTTCTCTTGACATCTCCTTACTTTTCCGCTATACTTGTGGTGGTATATTTTCTCTTGTGCCGTTGACGATGGCAGTCGTCTGCGGCGCTTTTTCTTTTCCGGCAGCATATATGTAACCCATGCCGACAGCCCGAACACCAGTCCCAGCACGATAAACCTTGCCAGGGCTTGTCCGAAGCTGAATGCCTCCGTCTCATACCCCCGCAGCGGGTAAAAAATCCACAGCAGCATCAGCCAGACCGATACGCCGCGCATCACTGTTTTCATGATTTTTCCCCCTTTCAATGATGGTTTATATTTTCCTTCCTTTACGGGGTTACACCTGTCAGCCATTCGCGGAACGCATCCCGGTCTGCCTTCCATTCTGTCCCTGTTTTCTTTGCCGGGATTTTGTTTTTTCGGCAAAGTATTCTGACATATGTTTCTGTAAATCCTGACAGCCGTGCCATCCATACCGTATCGATCACGACCGGCACCTCATCCCAGGAATATACCTTGCGTGGGACTTGATCGATGTAATATTTATGTGCCATCCTCTCACCTCCTTTGACTTGATTTTTTAATTGTCTTTTAACGCATTATGTGGTACTATGTACCTGAGAGACTGGTTTCGTCAGCTGCTGCGAATAGCTGGCGCGGGTCGTTGTACCCGTAGAGGTCTAATAGTTTGACAAGAACTTTATATGATGGGTATCGGTTTCCGGTTTCATAAAGCATAGCCAATGAGTATTCATATTTTTTCCGCTTCTATGGCCGAACAGCGGAGGTATAGGGGAAAGCGGCAGTATTTCTCTTAACGGTATTTGTATCTCACTCCATTTGAAAATAAGTACTCCATTGTCGTCCAATACCCTGAAACATTCTAAGAAACCTTTATGTATTGTTTCTTTCCAGTTGTTTCCCAGAGCTCCATATTTTAATTTGATCCAGCTTGTTTCACCAACATGCTCTAAATGTGGCGGGTCAAAAACGACAAGTTTATATGCTTTATCCTCAAATGGTAACGCTGTAAAATCGCATATAGTATCGGGGTTTATTTCTATATATCGGTGTGGGTAAAATTCGTGATTCGGTATTTGTCTTATGTCGCAAAATTCCACGTCTGTGTTGTTTTTGTCAAACCAAAACATTTTTGATCCGCAAGCAACATCTAATATTCTTTTTTTGCTCATACTAAAATCACCATTCCTTATCAAACATTTGTTGTTATATTGTAGCTAAAACAGCTCGTCCACGGTGCTCCCCAGCGCCGTCGCGATCAGCTTGGCTACATCTACACGCGGTTTCCTGTCCCCGTATTCGTAGCGCTGATAGCATACTACCGTTATTCCGGCGTTGTTTGCGATCCTTTTCATCCTCATATCGATACCTCCGTTATTTTTCCTGCTTACTTTATTTCCGAAATATGATGACATCATCGACTATTTTTTCATTCTCTCCCCCCCTTTCCCGCCCTGTGCTCAGGGCTTATTTTTTATGCGGGTTTGAACAGATCATCTACAGAACAGCCTAAAATTTTCGCAAGTTGCGGCAATTTTTCAGCTCGTGGCATGGATTCTCCTGTTTCCCATTTGGCATAAGCTTGTTGAGATATTTTTAACTTAGAAGCAATTTTTTGCTGAGAATATTGTTTTTCTTCTCTTAAGCGTCTTAAATTCTCCAAAGGAAGCCCCCCTTTCGATAACTACATTAAGTTGTATTTATATAATATCACTGCTTTTAGTTGTTGTCAATAGCTTTTTTTAAAAAAGTGTTTATTTTTACTACCGAAAGTTGTATAATAACATTACAAGGTGGTGATGTAATGTTTTCTGAAAGATTAAAAACAGCAAGAAAAAACAAAGGATTTTCTCAAAAAGCATTAGCCGCAGAATTATATATTTCTCAGCAGGCTTATGCAAAATATGAAACTGGTACCGCAACACCAAATCCTGAAATGCTTAAAAAAATAGCAGATAAACTTGATACAACAGTTGGCTATCTCGTAGGTGAAGATTTTACCTTACCTAAATACGACAACATTTTTCCCATAGAAAAGAAAAAATTCCCGCTATTGGGCGAAATTGCCTGCGGGAAACCAATATTTGCTGATGAAGATAAGGAAAGCTACATTGAAGCCGGAACCGATATCAAAGCAGATTTTTGTTTGAAAGCTAAAGGCGACAGCATGATTAACGCTCGGATTTTAGACGGAGATATTGTTTTTATCAGGCAGCAACCAATTGTAGATAATGGAGAAATTGCCGCTGTAATCATCGAAGATGAAGCAACCTTGAAACGTGTCTATTACTATCCGGAGCAAGGAAAATTGATACTGACTCCAGAAAACCCGAAATATGAACCACTTGTCTATGTCAACGAGGAATTAGACCAAATCAGGATTCTCGGTAAAGCGGTGGCATTTCAAAGTGTTGTGAGATAAAGGAGCTGACAAAACATGGGATTATTTGAAAGTAAAGTTCCATTAGACGGAGAATTTGCATTTCTGGTTTATGAAGACACATATCCGGGTAAAAAAATTTCTAAAAAACAAATTATGTACGATGCTCAATTGGCAATTGGAAATACCTTAAGAATCATAAATGACTGTGTGAGAATTGTTAATGAATCTAAAGATCCTAATACTTTTTTTAAAAGGCTTGATATGATGATTGAAAAAATGGAATGGATGGCTAAAATAGAAAAATATTATCCATTTCAGCGCCCATTGCCATCTGAGCAACTCAATAAAATAAAATCTAATATGATAATGACTTATAACGACTTCATTGATCGGTATTATAAAAGTGTAGTACAAAAAATCATAAAGGTAAAAACAGAAAAAAGCCGAATGAACAAAATTGAGGAATTTTATAATACGCTGACTTATTATAGCGATAGATTCTTCCCTGAAAACATTCAAAAATACACAGAGTTGTATTCTAGATATCTTCCGGAGACATATCAACAGAGATAGTGACATAATAAAAATTGGATAAGGATGTGACATCTATGAAATTCGGCATTCGTACACCAAATATAAAGTCCAGAATCAAAGCAAGAACAACTGGAAAAATCAAACGAAAAATGAAAAAAGCGGTCAATCCGCTTTATGGTAAAAAAGGAATGGGCTGGATTAACGACCCCAAAAAGGCGCTTTACAACAAAGTATATAATAAAACAACGATAGGGATACCAACTCCGTTGCCAAAAAGCAATCATAAATCAACAAATACTGCTGTGGTAAATTCTGGTATATCATCTAAAAACAAGTTAGCGACCTTATTATTATGTATTTTCATGGGGCCACTAGGCATTCACCGATTTTACGTCTTAAAAATTGGCACAGGAATATTATATCTTTTAACAGGTGGAGTCTTCTTTATAGGTTGGTTTAAAGATATTGTGTCAATTGCTTGCAATAGGTTTACAGACGGAAATGGTGATTTTGTTTGTAAATAATATTCCGCGTCTGCGTCGGAAAAGTAATCGGAAAGCTGTGAGTCTTTCCCATGATAAATCACTCAGAAAGGGGTATACATATGAAACCCGACATTGAGAAAATCAATGCCGTCCTGAAAACTGTTGAGGAAACACTGGATCAGAACATTAAGGATCTACACAGCATATCCTGTGAAGAGGTCGTGTCGGATGTCCTCTGTTCCTGCTGCGACAGAACCAGCCGGGCTTCCAGACTGATGCGTATAATCGACCCCAGAATATAAAAAAATCCCGCTTACCAATCGGCAGGCGGGTTGACAATTGAAGATAGAGCGGTTATAATAAAAATAGAAAAGGTGCTGCCGGCAAAGACGGTCAGCCCCTAGTAATCAGTTTGAAGTAACCGTTACTTTGGCGAGGGCGGTTACTTCTTTTTATTTGTATGTAAAATCCTTTCAATCAGGACTAGTATCACAATAAGATAGATGATACTTTCCATACAACCACCCCCTTACAGGGGCAAGAGTTGACCGCCTGCACCGTTTTTGTGCAGCACCTGCTGTAATTATACTGTTATTCTTTGTCGGTGTCAAGATTTATTGTAACCATAGAAAGGGGGATATCCTATGCCAAAGAAAAGCAATACCCAGCGTAAAGACGGACGATATGCCGTACAGGTTTATCTTGGATTGGGTGAGGACAAAAAACGCAAATACAAAACGGTCTATGGTTCTACACAGAAAGAAGCAAATAAAAAAGCAGAGCAAATCAAAATCATGCTGGGAAAAGGCATTGACGTTATCGCAGAGCGTGACAGCTTTAAGGAATGGGGAGAACGTTGGCTGGAGCTGAAGCAGCATGAAGTATCTGCAAAACGATATCTATCATATAAAAGTTGTTTTACAAAGTATCAGCCTATTTGGCACATTTCAATTTCAAAATTAAAGCCAATTGATTTTCAGAATATAATATCAAAATTAGCAGATAAAAACCCATCAACTGGGAAACCAACATCTAAATATACTCTCTCATCAATAAAACACACAGCAGAACAGATCTGCCAGTTAGCAATTGACAACAGAGAAATGGATTACAATCCGGCATCTTCTGTAAAAATACCAAATGTCGTAAAACAAAATCAAAGAAGAGCGTTGACGGAAGAAGAACAAAAATGGATTATTGATACACCTCATAGAGCGCAGACAGCCGCTATGATCATGATGTATGCAGGCTTACGAAGAGGGGAGCTTATTCCGCTTACTTGGTCTGATATTGATATTAAAAATAGGACGATTAATATTAATAAATCGGTTGAGATGATTGGAGGGCAACCTCAAGTCAAATCATATACTAAAACGGCGGCAGGTATGCGTACAATAGATATTCCGCAGAAATTAGCTGATTATTTAGCACGGCAGCCTAAATTAAATATATTGGTTTGTCCATCAAAAAGCGGGAAAATGTTAAGTGAAATCGCATGGAAACGATTATGGGAAAGTTATATAAAAGACCTTAACATAAAATATGGGGATTTTAATGATTCTATTCAAGGAAAACCAAAAAGTAAATGTCAGCCGGGGGGAGTGCCAATTGTAATTCCTCATTTTACGGCGCATTGGCTTCGTCATACTTTTGCCACCATGTTGTATTTTGCTGGAATTGACATTTTAACCGCTAAAGAGCAACTTGGCCATTCTGATATTAAAACAACACTTGAAATCTATACACATTTGGACAGCCAGTATAAGCGTAAAAGCATGGAAAAGCTCGATATATATCTATCATCATGAAATAAAAATGCAAGTCAAATGCAAGTCAGAAAAATCTATAAATTGCGTAATATAGGCGATATTTGAATATTAGCATTTTCACTCGTAATGAGCAGGTCGTCCGTTCGAATCGGATCAGTAGCTCCATAGGAAATGAGTCCGGAGCCAGTTTTTGCTCTGGGCTCTGTTTTTTTGAAGGCATAAGGTTTGGTTGCCGGCTTCTTATATGTGTTTTCCGGAAGATGGGAATGACACTATCGCTTGCGTAAATAATATTCTACATAAAGATCCCATACGAAAATTTTCCAATTTTCGTATGGGATCTTTTAATGATTTCCTACTTTTTCAGTTGTTTTTGCTTCCTTCACTATCGCCGGCTTCCGGAACATGGAAGGAGTAAGGCCGGTATACTTCTTAAAAAGCGCATAAAAATTTTTCTTTTCCTTATAGCCGACAAGATAACAAATGCTTTCCACACTGTAGTTGGTGGTTAGAATCAACTGAATTGCCTTATTGATTCGCTGCCTGTTCACATAGTCAATAAAGGTAATTCCCATTTTTTCATGAAATATCTTGCTGAAATAAGATGGATTATAACAGCAGTAGGCAGCCGCGTCTGATAAAGTGACAGTGTTGATATGCTCCGCTATATATTCCAAAGCGGGATTTAAGATACCCTTAATGGGAACTGCAGTATTTTCGGCTCTCATTGAATAAATGAAGAGCAATGAAAGCTGATGCAGCAAGTTGTCTTGATAGTACAAATTTCTGGTATTGTATTCCCGCTCCATTGTAAGAATAATGTTTTCTACGGTCAGGAAATCTTCAGACGAAAAACGGATCAGCGGAGGGAGACGAAAACAACCATTGCTGTCCAGAATTTTTTCTGAGGCTATGGCATTTGTCCGCAAAACATCCGGGTCAATCAATATACTTAAAATGATTAAATTTTTCAGCGGATAGTAGGCATGATTGTCCGTAATGTTTAAAAACATAAAATCTCCTTTTTGGACGGAATAACGGACATCATTCACTACCTGAATCCCGGAACCTGATACCACATAAGAGATTTCATAAAAATCATGCTTATGTTTGATTTGATTGTTTGTAAAGGTTTCGAGCTGCTCCGCTGAAGTATGGGAATTGTCAAAAGAGTGCGTATCATCCCGCTTCACGACGATTTTATTTTCCGAATCATAAGAACAAAGATAAAAGGTTTTCAAATATTTCACATCCTATTTGTTATTTTAATTCCTTTTATATTTTTATGTTTTTCAAAATAAGAATATGAGTATTTACTGTAAAATATAGTATAAATAAATCTAAGTGTAGAAAGATGTATTTATTTACATTTTACAAGAATAGGGATAAAAAACAAAAAAAGATGCGGCCAATTAGCCACATCTTACAAAATAATCATAGTTCAAAAAACTACACTTAATTATACTAGTGTATCCTTTTATTTACCAATATCATACCATAATTCATTTCATTAATCAAGAATCAATTGTAATAAATAATACAAAGATTCTACAAACCAATATGAATTTTAGCAAGAATGAATAGGCGATTATATGGGGTAACTTAAAAAATATCAAGCCTTATAACAAGGCTTGGAGAGCGTGTCGAAAAAAGCCGGCACACCCTCGGGGGACAAACACAATCACTGCGGCAAAGCCTTGTTCTGCGTTTTTCCCCCGACTCCCCCCCTTTACAGTCGAAAACCGGCTCCGCAGGAGGCTTTACCTCTGCTTACCGCCGGTTTTCTCTTGTGGTGTCACTTCGGCGGCGCATGTCCGCCTGTGCGACTCTTTTGGTAATTTGTAGTTTTTTGACAATCTGACCAAGCCTTATTTTTAAGGCTTGGTATTTTTATACCATGAGTGGATTAAGAATGATGATGCTTAATGAGTCCGCAGGCTTTGGAAATTTCCATAACAAACAAAGGAACGAGAACAAGCCCCAGTCCCAGCAGATAGAGTTTCCACGGCAGTATAATGAGACCGAACGCAATGCCAACAGGAGTAAACAGCACTAGACTGACCAGCAAAAGAGAAACAAGAGCCGCCCAATTGAGTTTATGGTTGCTAAAGAACCCGGTTTTAAACAGGGAACGTTCCGAACGCATATTAAATGCCTGCACGACTTGAGACAGCGCCAAAATCATGAAAGCCATAGTCTGGCCTCCAGCCAGACTGCCTGTGACTTTTTCACCAACAACAAACCCGACAAGAGTCAGTATGGCAAACATCGCGCCCTGCAAAACGACCCGAATTCCCAGACCGTGGGCGAAAATACCCTCGTCTTTGGGCTTGGGCCTGCGGTCCATGACGTCGGATTCCACTGCTTCCATTCCAAGCGCGATAGCGGGCAGGGAGTCGGTTACCAGATTGATCCACAGCAGCTGCATGGATAGCAGCGGCGTTTTATGCCAAAGCAGCATCGCAAAAAAGACGGTAAAAACTTCACCGATATTCGTTCCTAAAAGAAAGCCAACTACCTTGCGGATATTTGCGTAAATACCACGTCCTTCCCTTACCGCATCCACAATCGTAGCAAAGTTATCATCGGTCAGGGTCATATCCGCTGCCCCCTTGGCCACATCAGTACCGGTGATGCCCATGGCACAGCCGATATCAGCAGCTTTTAAAGCGGGAGCGTCGTTAACACCGTCGCCGGTCATGGAAACCACCTGTCCTTTGCGCTGCCATGCCTTTACAATGCGGATTTTGTTTTCCGGCGATACCCGGGCGTAAACCGAGATATTTTCCACTTCTTTGTCCAACTGTTCGTCAGTCATGGCATCCAACTCGGCACCGGTAATGGCACGATCATTTTTCTGCATGATTCCCAGTTCCTTAGCGATAGCAGAGGCGGTCACCACATGGTCGCCGGTGATCATCACCGGCTTGATGCCCGCTTTTCGGCAAGTGGCGACAGCAGCCTTTGCTTCGGGGCGGGGCGGATCGATCATGCCGACCAATCCCATTAGGGTCAGGCCGTTTTCAAGCTCTTCCGAGGTGGGGTTGGCTGGTATTTCTTCAATCTCTTTATATCCAACAGCCAGCACACGCAGCGCATCCTTACTCATCTGCTCGTTCATTCGCTTGGCAGCTTCGATGTCACCTTTCACACAGCGGGGTGCCATCATGTCAAAGGCCCCCTTGACAATAACGACATTTTTGCCCTCGATTTTGTTGACAGAGGTCATCAGCTTGCGGTCGGAATCAAACGGGATTTCCGCCAGGCGGGGATAGGACTGGTTCAGCTGCTCCTGTGCCATCCCGTTTTTGTGGGCGGCTACGATGATAGAGGTTTCGGTCGGATCCCCGATGTGCTGTTCCTTGCCGTCCGGTTGGAACACTACCGAACCATCACAGCAGAGGGTGCCGTAGCACAGCAGCCAGCGGGCAGTTTCGGAGTTCTGACTGCTGACATCCTCCAGTTTGTCGGAGCCGTCCAGCCACACTTTGGTGAGGGTCATGCGGTTCTGCGTAAGGGTGCCGGTCTTATCCGAGCAGATAACCGACGCGCTGCCCAGGGTTTCCACCGCAGGCAGGCGGCGGATCAGCGCGTTTTTCTTCACCATGCGCTGGACGCCGATGGCAAGAACGATCGTAACAATCGCAGGCAGTCCTTCCGGTATTGCAGAAACTGCTAAAGATACCGCTGTCATAAAGATTTCCAGCACATCAATACCGTTGAGCAGACCAATCACAAAGATAACGGCACAGGCAGCCAGCGCCAGGATCCCCAGGTATTTGCCGAGCTGAGCCAGCTTTTTCTGAAGCGGCGTCTGGGTTTCGCTTTCGCCATCCAGCAGACCTGCGATCTTTCCCATTTCGGTATGCATGCCGGTACCAGTGACAACAGCGGTTGCAGTGCCGTAAGTGATGCTGCAGCCGGAAAACACCATGTTGCTTCGGTCTCCCAGCGCTGCTTTTTCTTCCACTTCGGCTTCTGCATCCTTTTCCGAAGGTACCGATTCGCCGGTCAGGGCTGATTCTTCGCTTTTCAGGCTCACGCTTTTGAGCAGTCTGGCGTCTGCCGGAACAAAATCGCCGGCTTCCAGCCGAATGATATCACCAGGTACCAGCTGAGAAGCGTCGATCACCTTTTCCTCACCGTCACGCAGAACTCTGGCATGGGGTGCCGACATATTTTTCAGCGCATCCAGTGCTTTTTCTGCCTTGCTTTCCTGCACCATACCCATAATGGCGTTAAGTATTACAATAAGCAAAATAAGAACAGGTTCAAAAAATTCCATGGGATCGCCTTCGATGCAGGCAATCACAAAGGAGATCATGGCGGCGATGAGCAGGATGATGATCATAACATCCTTGAACTGCTCCAGAAACCGTTGAAGGTTGGTTTTCTTTTTCTTTTCGTTAAGCTTGTTGGGCCCGAATTTGGCCGCAAGCTCTGAGACCCGTTCAGACGACAGTCCTGTTTGAACGGAAGTGGAAAGATTTTTTAACAATTCATCTTTTGACTGACTATGTGGTGACAATGGTAGCTCCTCCTGTTGATTTCATTTTATAAGAACATGATATCAGATTGTTCCTTCATTTGCACGGGACAAAAATATTATGTGTTACACTTTTTCCCGACATACCCAAACTGTTACTTTTTTGGACATTTATTTCGGAATGTCCAAAAAACAGCCGATCCTGCCGGCTGCACACATTTATTTTGGCGCGGCCGCCATAAGGATCTCTTTTAACGGATGACAGAAAATATTATATTTCTCATCCCGAATCAGTCCTTCATGAGTCTTCAGATTCCCGTCAGAGTCAAAGCCCACCATACAGACATCATCAGAAACCACTTGGTCAATCATGAGAATATCCTGTTTCATATCCATTAATATGAGAGGAACCTGCTGACTGTCACGAACTGAAATAATATAGTCATAAACTTCCTTTTGCGTTAAAGCAGAGCAGGTCAGATCTGCCTGTAAAAACGCAAATACAGGCCGTAAGGGTAAAACAGATGCAAGCCAGCCGCCATTTAGAAGATATGATTTATCCTTTTCCATGTAGTGCTGATAAACGGCATAGAGCAGATGAGAATCATGAAGCATCTGACATGCTTGAAGTGCATCTTCTTTCATGGAAACAGCAATCATCGCATTTTTTACGGATTCCATTTTTGTCAGAAAAAAGTCATTCACCTGACTGCTGTCCAGAAACAGGATAAAGGCGCAGTCCTGCCGGTTTTGCATCATCGGAATGAGGGCTTCCGAAAATTGAGTGATGAACAGCAGATAAGTATGAATGCCCAGCGAAACGCCCTGCCGGATGACATCGGGATAAAACTGCGGATTTGATTCCAGCTCTTTTTTGTTAATTGCAAGGTTTAGAGCCCAGGGAATATTAAATTTCTGCTCCGCTTCAATTTTGCGAATCAGTTCTGCCCCTTTTGTACAGCCATTATATCCCAGATTCACGCTGAATGTAATCAGAATATCCGGATCAATCGCGGCGACCGCGTCCCTAACAAGTGTATAGTATGCGCTTTGTGGGTTTTGAAGCATCTTTTGAGCAGTTTCCAAAAGATGTGTCTGAAAACGCCCGTTGGAAAAATGAAGGCCTAAATCCACCAGATTGCGAATAGCCCGTTCCGGGGAATCCTTAATGTTTTTGATTGTCCGGCGGATTGCGGTTTCTGCCAGCAGCTGATTCATATCTTTTTTCATATTGCAGCAGCTCCTCGAGGAAATATTTTATTAAAAATAGCATACCGCGTATTCAAATGAAAAAAAAGGGACAATTTTGATAAAGTGTCCAAATCGCCCAAATTATGAATCACTATTTTACCTGAATGCGCTGGTTACGCAGGTTCAGTTTGGGGCTGCCATTGCTTTCAAGTCAAAAAGGCATCCATGTCGGACGCCTTTTTGAGATAGTTAGATTTCTTCCAGCTTTCCAATGACCTTTCCGGCGCACTGGACAGTATCATATTGCCCAAATGGAATGGGAGCATACTGAGGGTTCAGAGAAATCAGCTGATTTTTACCAAGCTTTTTAAAATAGCCATTTCCATTAAGCACAAATATTCCGAGCTCTCCCGGGACAAGATTGTCCTGTTGCCGTATCAGCAGAATATCGCCGTTGTGATAAGCAGGTTCCATACTGTCACCGCTGATCCGCAAAGCAAAATCAGCCTGGCGGGTAAGGGGTGAATCTTCCGCCTCGATTTCACTTTTATAATCATCCTGTAAATAAATACCAGTACCAGCGGAAACCGGCAGATCATAAAACGGAATGGCGATAATATTATCGGCAGCTGTTTCCGGCACGTCAGGCACCAGCTGGTGATGGCTGTTGGGCTGCCCCTGCTGTACCCGTTCCAGCTCCTTGTCCAGAATCATACAGACGAGTTCCTTTCCATAAGAGTCCAGCATAACATATTTATCTGACAACATTTGAATTTCCTGGGAAATAGCAAACGCGGACGGAGCAGAAATCATGTCACTGACCGTTACTCCGAGAATTTTACATATTTGGGCAAGGGTGTCAATATCCGGTGCGTTTTTGCCCTTCATCCAATTAGTGACTGCAGTTTGAGAAAGCTGAAGAGCTTCTGCCAAATTTTTTTGCGTCATTTTTTTTTGCTTCAACGCTGCCGTCAAATTGAGACGAATGTTTTCTCGAATTGAAGACATAAGACTATCCCCCAATTTTCTTTATTAAGTACATAATACTACAAAAGCAAGAAAAAGTAAAGCGTAAAAGCAAAAAATAAAGAAAAAATTTATATTTGTGCAAAATTACCATTGAAAATTAAGAATAAAGTGATTATAATAAGAATATAATTAAGATTTAGTTGATTCAATTTGGGAGGAGTATTCATGACAGCAGTAATTAAAAAAGATAATAAAAGCGGAGTATGTTATCGGTTATTTTGTTTGGCGGTAGTATTCTGTAATGCTGTTTACCGTTCATTGAAAAGACTGGCCAAAGGAAAACACGGCCAAAAAATCCAAAACATTTTTTCTTTTTTGGCTTTTGCATGTCTTGGAGCAGTCGTTTATCTCTGTGCTTTTTTAGAAAAAAACAATATTTCCATCTTGCAGACAGGAATATTATCCGTTCTGTTTTTGGGCGGGTTCGGATTGTTTAGTGATCTTGCGGGGGCATTTCGTCCGTATCGTTATCTGAAAAAGCAAGCGGCACGCTGCAGCCGCAATCGCAATGTGACTGTGGTGCGAACAGGAGAAAAAACACATAAATGCGCATGATCTGCGGTTCACAAGGATAGAAGATTAATCAAAACCACCGGTTGAACCATATATGCGGTGGAATACTCACCGGCATAAATATTTAATCAGAGAAGGCTTCTGTTTCTATTATTTCTATTCCTATTGGCTACACAATTCCCTAAGTATTTCTGCAATATTTTTTCACTGAACTTTGATGCAGAGATTATGTGATACTACTGACATCTGTTTTTAAGGTGTGTACTACTTTTTATTTTTCTTCTTTCTTTTTGAAAAAGCTCCTGCATTTTAGCAATGCAGGAGCCAAACTGCTTTTGCTGCTCCGCTCTTTTTTCTTCCATCGGTTCTACCGAGTGTTTATTTTCACGTCTAAAGAAACCAATAAAAATCGCGTAATCAACATGATTACGCGATCGAGCGTGTCTAAAAATCGACACACTCTCGAGGGACAAACACAATCACTGCGGCAAAGCCTTGTTCTGTGTTTTTCCCCCGATTCCCCTTTTTCAGTCGAAAACCGGCTCCGCAGGAGACTTTGTCTCTGCTCACCGCCGGTTTTCTCTTGTGTGTGTCATTTGTAAAGCTTCGCTTTCCTGACGGCGCATGTCCGCCTGCGTGACGATTTTTTGTTTTTTTACCCTTTTTTCGACAGACTGAACCGCCGGCTGCGCCGGCGGACATTTATTCTTTAGAGATTCAAAACTTTGTATTACAGACTGAATATTACCTGTCCGCCATGCTTATACGCCTTTTTCTTCTGCGGCGTATATTCGATGTACCGGAAGGCTACCGTTTTTTGCTTCTGGATCGCTTC
>CALXBC010000012.1 GCA_944386455.1 uncultured Clostridia bacterium
CCCCTTTAGGGGTGTGGCCTGTAAAATGCCCTTCTAGGGCTCACTCAAGCCTCCGGCTTAGCCGGAGGTTGTGACTAAATCACCTTATTCCGAACAGTTCAAAAGGTATGCTTCACGGTCAAATGCGGCGTTCAGACAATCATTTAATCTGTCAGCAACAAATCTCTTGGAATAAAACCTTGTGCGCCGGAATCAATTATTACTCTGTAAAACACGTCTCGAACTGCCTGCGAAAAACCATACTGCGCCTGGCTTTCCCTCCATGCGTCCAATAGCCGAACCCGATGGCGCTGTACCTGTTCTAATGTCATTGTGCTTATATCCAGCGTAATCAGCCGTTTTGCTGTCTGATACTTCATCACGCCGCCTTATCCGCAACCAAAATGACGGTGGGTGTGCCGGTCATTTCAAATTTGATTTCGGATTCGGTGATAGAGTGTTTGAGCAGAATCTGACGGTTTCCGTTTTCCATGAGGATATGCGTTGTTTTTCCTCTTCCAAACGTCTGGGCTTTTTGTTTCAGATATTCTAATACCTGAATTTGCGAACGATAGATTTCCTTCTTTCTGTCCCGATCCTGCTGTTCACGCTGGCGTTTCCAGGTATTTGTACGATAATTGCCGCTGAGGCTATCGATTTTTCCTAACAGACTTGTAATTTGCTTATCAATCTTCTGTATAACTTTTGTCATTTCTTCTCATCCTTTCTTAGCGGTGGTACTTGCAGATGTTTCCGATATGGTATGAAATACCCGGTGTTGCTTTACGCAGGAACTCATCCATCGTAAACAGGCTGCCACCTAATAATACATAATCATCGTCATCATCATTGATTGCTTTCATTAAGTCCGAAGTAAGATTGCAGACCTCGTAAAAGCGGTGCAGATAATCGTCCTCAGTTACAGCGGCAAGGGAATGGGCCAGCTGATGAAACCTTCCATAACGGTCGGCAAAATGTCTGCCGGATGCCGCGTCTTCATTGAGAACAAAGACGGATTTCTTCAGTGTACCGAGATTTTCTTTTTTGAGCCACTTCCCGAAGGTCTGCAATGCATCGCTTTTTTCTTTTTCCTCCAAATCTTCTGTTACAGCGCATTTACTGATAAATACAGAATGTTCGCCAATCGTTGCGGCGTCCATCATACTGCGCGTGACAGGAGCAGTATCCACTTCATAAATGTTATAGTATTCGATGCATCTGCGGCACAGGTCGGCGGCAACCATGAGATCGTCTGGGAGTATGAGGGAAGCGCGGTTGCGCTTGATAATCTGACGATCGGCTGTGACCGTGCGGGCTGGTATGGCGGCGGCACGATGATGTATCCGAACTATTTTGACGAAACGTTTTATGAGAAATATGCGGATTTCGCATATCGGGTAGCGGAGCATTACAAGGATGAAGACACCCTTGCAGCAGTGTCTGTCGGCGGCTTTGGCGTATACAGTGAGCCTTCGCTCAATGGTGATTTGGGCCAATGGGAAGCCTACGGCTATTCACTGGACCGCTATATGGAACACATTGAGCGCTGCGTAGACCTGTTTAAAGATGCGTTCGGCGACAGCAAGACAGTGATCCTGTCCGCCTATTTGGAGGTGCTGCCAGGCGAAAACGGCAGCGATCCGCTTTATCTCAGCAACAAGCTGATCAACTATGCGGTTGACAACGGGGTTGCGATCAAAACAAACAGCCAGCAGGCGATGCTGACTGAGCATGGCGGAGAAAGCGGCATTTATTGGGCATATGCCATCAACCGCTATAAGCACCGTGATGATGTTCTGGTGTTCCATGAAACGGCCGCCCAGTGTGCAAATCCAGATACGGCAAGCTATTCCGGACATCCGCTTAGCATGGTAAACCGTTACAGGTTTATTCTCAACGAACTGGAAGGGGAAGCGCTGTCTGGCAGGAAAGAATCAGAAGAAATCTGCCGGGAGATGCTTCGCAAATTTCCTGCGGAGTTTGTTGTCCTCACATTAGGCCCGCGCGGAGCGATCTATGCAGACCGTTCCGGAACGACAAGGCAGGCTGCATACGATGTGCCGGTCGTCGATACAACCGGTGCCGGCGATACTTTCACTGGATATTTTCTGTCAGCTTTTGCTCAGGGAAAAAACCGGGCAGAATGTTTGAAATGGGCGAATGCGGCGTCTTCACTTGCTGTTGGCAGGGAAGGAGCAGCTGCCGGAATACCGTTGCATGAAGAAGTGGCCAGTTTTTTAACCAGCCGGGAAGATAGATAACTTGATTGCATACACAGAAAACAGGATATTGGCAGATTATTGCCAATATCCTGTTTTCTATGTAAAAATAAATGTACATCCTTTAAATATCGATGACAAAATGATCTGCATGGTTTTTGTCCATAATCATTCGATAACGCTGGGGGGTGATCTGACAACGCTCTCGGAATATTTCCACGAACTTCGACGGAGAATGAAAGCCGCAGTTCAGACCGATTTCCTTGATCGTGAGGTCGGTTTCCACCAGCATCTGTTTAGCCAGGTTAATACGAAAATTGATTTGCTGCTGCTGCATGGGCTGCCCAAACTTTTCCGTGTATAGATGGCGTATTCTGCTGGGACTGTAACCAATTGATTCAGCGAGAATGTCAAAGTTAATCTTCTGGGTACAATATTCCTTGATATAGGTGTGAATATACCGCAGTGTTTCATCCTGCATTTTAGCGGCTTTTCCGCCGTAGCGAAATACCCATATCAGAAGCTCTGCCATCATGTGATTGAGCATTTCAGTCGTGTCCTCCAGTCCGCGGCTGTACTCCTTCTGCATGTGCAAAAAAACGTCCATAATGTTGCCTACAAGCTCTTCGTCGCAGCTGATCAGGTAATTTTCCTGTATTTTCAGGGGAATATTGGTTTCAAACAAGCAGAAATAAACTTCAGTAGGCTCAAAGGAAAACTCATCGTGTTCTACTTCCTTTGGTATGATGGCAAGACTGCCGTCCGTGTATTCGTAGATTTCTCCATTGATAGTTGTACGGCCTTTTCCGCTTTTATAAAACACGATTTCATGATACTGATGTTTTTGAAAAGGAACAAAATGACCTTTTGGATGCTGATATGCTAAAAAAGTTTTGAGATTACATTCCAATATCGGCACCGCCTTTAAAGTTTTTCTTATTTTACCATAAAATGACTTCCATTTCAACAGAATTTATTTAACATTATGTGCATCATTAAAATAAATACAGGAGGAACGCGCCTGAAAATGGAACCAAAACTGCTTTATCTATATTTTTAAGTTTTTTCTAGGAAAATGAAGAGCCTGCTATCCCGTTGCACAAAATAGAATTGGAGAATAGCATCTAAAAACGAAAAAAGCGGCAGTTTTCAGTATCCTGCTTACAGTGTTCAAAATTATCTTGATATGCCAAAGGCACCTGAAGCAATCATGCTTCAGGTGCCTTTGGCATTAGTTCAGAAGATAAATAGACAGATTCAGATATCCTGCAAAGGTCACCCACAGCAGATATGGAATCATGAGAAGTCCGGCCGGCTTTTGGATCCGATAAAACAGGATCAGTGTGATCCATATCAATACCCATAAGAGTACCAGCCAGAGAAAGGCAAAGAAAAACTGTTCCAGATTAAAAAAGAAAACAGGCCAGAAAAAATTGACGAGCAGCTGAATGCCGTATACAGTCAGGGCGGTACGGCCGGACTTTTCAGAGACCAGCACCAGATAGGATGCGGCTCCCATCATAAGATAGAGAATGGTCCACGCTACGGGAAACAGCCAGCCAGGAGGAGACAGCGGCGGCTTTTCAACGGTTTCAAACAGTCTCATACCGTCCCGTGTCAAAAAGGCGGCAGTTCCGCCGACAGCGAGCGGAAGGATAAGACAGGGAACAAGCTTTTTCCATTCTATTTTCACTGAGATCACCTCAGTCAATATTGTATGCCTTTCGGCTTCGGTCTATGCTCGCTTTTATTGTTGCGGATCAGGACAGGATGTCCGTTGGAAGTTCTAATGATTGTAAGGCTTTCAGATGCAGACGCATGACCTGTTTGGAACAGTAGTTTAGCTCTTCTGCGATTTTTTCCCAGGTTTCGCCCATAATGTACCGCTGCCAGAGAAGAATCCGGTAGGTTGTATCGGGCAGTCCTGACAGAGTTTTTTCAATGCTCAGCCGAAGGTCTACCAGTCGGTCGATATCTGTATTGATCTGCCCGGCCAGCGCCTCAATTTTATCATAGCTGAACTGGACTCTGTCAGCAGGGCCGGCTCCTCCTGTACCCACGGCCGAATATGAGGCTGTCACTTTCTGGGAAAAGGATTTCCATTGTGCAAGCCGTTCTAAATTCCAGTTGATTTCCTGGTTGAGCTTTTGATACCGTTCCAAAAAATTCCTTTTTTTCTCTTCATCTTTGGCGGTTTGCACTGTCTTTTCTCCCTTTTTTCCCTCAGTCATCTGTGCGCCGCCCTTCCTTTCTGATCTGCTGGCCAAGCTCTTTGATCTGACGTACTACCTTTAATTTGTCATAGCACTTGCTGCAGATGTTCATTTGTTTGGTTTCCTTTCCGCAGTATTTACATTCCATCATTTTAATTTTTTCCTTTCTTTGCGCGGCAGGCGGGCAGCTTCCTGTTCCATGCAATATTTTGTAAAATATACGATATACAGTTTACAATAATAATTATATATGGTATAATGTATATTGTCAACAAAAAGATTGGAAAAAAATGGAAATACGATTTTCATTTTCTTTCCTGATTTGCTATAATAGAGCCAGAAGGGAATAAGGGGGAAGCTTTCAATGTCATTGGAAAATCAGATCAGGGACAGAATTCTGCAAAACTTTAAAAGTGTGCGCTCTTTTGCACTTTCAGTTGGACTGCCATATACCACGGTAGATACGATGCTGAAAAAAGGTATACGGTTTTCCAGCGTAGAACTGGTAAGCAGGGTCTGCCACGGATTGGGACTGGACCTGGGGGCGCTGGCGCGGGGAGAGATGAAGGTCTCTCCCGGGCTGCCGACCGGTTTTATATCGGATGGCGAACGGGAGCATATTCGCCGCTATCGCGCATTGGACAGACATGGCAAACATGCAGTAGACGTCTTGCTTGCGCTCGAATTGGAACGTGTGGAAGCCACTCGTCCGTGTGATACGGGTATTCCGGTGGCCGCACGTTCAAAAGACGGCGGCAGTCATCGAATCACGCCCCGCCGAGACTTCAGCAGCGAAGAACTGGAAGAGGAGGAATCGGAATTTTGACACTGACTCAGCAATATATTTCTCTTTATCATCTGGCGGAGCAAACATTGCTTCAGTCAAATATTTCTGCGTTTCCGGTTGACCCGGTTCGGCTTTGCAAAAAAAATGGCGTACTGGTTACTGGCTACGAGAAGTTTTCCGTCGTATCCGGCACACCGTTACAGGAACTGCTCGCCATATCCCAAGACGGCTTTTGTATGCGCTATCAGGAACGGCCGGTTATTGTATATAACCATGACGTCTCCAGTCCGGGACGAAAGAGATGGACGGTATTGCATGAATTAAGCCATATCCTGCTCGGCCATATCGATCAACAGCATTTGAATATATATGAACGCAGACAGGATGTGCGCCGCCGGATGGAAGCCGAGGCTGATATCCTGACAAAATGTCTGATTGCGCCGCTGCCTGTGGCCTTGGTCTGCCATGTCAGAGATGAAAAGGAACTGCGGTCGCTTTTTGGCCTTTCGGCTGAGGCAGCACAAAACCTGTACCGGGATTACCGTTATCTATGCGCCCGGCGCAGAATCTTGGCGCTTGATGCAGAACCGCTTTTGGCCAGTTGTCCGCGTTTTTTCATGGAATGGCGTTTGAAGCAGCTGGAACTTTCCAGGGAACAACGGCGCAGTATACTGGTAACGCCCACGCTCGAAGAATTGAAAGATTGATTGCTGATTCTTACAAATGACCGACTGGAAAACTTTCAAAATTCTTACTTTTTGCCCTGCACATAAAAATTTCATAATTTATTTAGAAAGTGCCGCTGCGACTATAATATAATAAACACAAATAAAGTTGAAAACGATAATAACTGTTTTCTTCCGATGTATTTCTTTTGCCATTTTGGCAGCAAGCCGGTCGGCGGCTTGCCGTTATGGTATCATAAAGACAGTTTTAGAATAAGCAAAGAACGGAAGGGTTTAAATTGCATCAGAATATCCAGAGGTTTTCCCCTGTGCCGGAGCAGGGGCTTTCCGCCCGACAGGTACAGGAGCGGCAGGAACAGGGACTTTTGAACCGGCAGCCGGATGATATCACAAAAACAACAGGACAGATCATTCGGGAAAACGTATTTACCTGGTTCAATGCCTTTAATGTTGGCGTTGGAATCTGTATCGCCGCAGTGGGCGCCTATAAAAATCTTCTTTATCTTGGGGTCATTGCACTCAACACACTGATCGGGATCGTGCAGGAGCTCCGCTCCAAGCGGGTGGTGGAAAAGCTTTCTCTGATCTCTGCGCCCCATGCTTATGTGGTGCGTGACGGAACCTTGTCAGAAATAGCAGTGGATGAGATCGTCCTGGATGATATCATGCAGCTGAAACTTGGACATCAGGTCTGTGCAGATGCGGTGATTGTTGCGGGCGAGGCGGAAGTGGACGAATCCCTTTTGACCGGCGAAGCAGAACCGGTGCGCAAATCGGTTGGTGATCCGCTTTACTCCGGCAGCTTTCTGGTCAGCGGAAGCTGCCGTGCCAGAGCGGAACACATCGGTGCCGACAATTATGCCGCCAAAATTGCAGCGGAAGCAAAAAAACACAAAAAGGTCAATTCGACTTTGATGAAGGCGCTTGACAAAGTTGTAAAATTTACCAGTCTGTTCGTTCTTCCGCTGGGGGTTTTGCTGTTTTTATCCGCCTATTTCCTATTGGGTGAGGGGATGCAGACAGCAGTTGTTTCTGCCGCTGGGGCAATCCTTGGCATGATGCCGAAAGGTCTGGTGCTTTTGACCAGTGTTTCCCTGGCGGTCGGCGTAATCAAACTGGCTTCCAAAAAGACATTGGTTCAGGAGCTGTTCTGCATTGAAACTCTGTCCCGGGTCGATACCCTTTGTCTGGATAAGACGGGCACGATTACCGAAGGAAAGATGGCGGTTTCAGAAATTATTGGAATCAATGAAGCGGTACTGCCGGCTTCTGTGGACGAAACGCTGTCTGCGTTTGTAGCAGCGTTGGATGATGACAATGCGACCTTTACAGCCTTGAAGAAACGCTTTTCTTCCAAAAGCAGGCTGGCCGCATGTGGAAACACCCCGTTTTCATCTGCCCGAAAGTGGAGTTCCGTCACTTTTGCGCAAAAAGGCACAGTGATATTGGGTGCGCCGGAAATCCTGATGAAAGATCAGATGTTTACACTGCCGGCTGAAGCAGAACGGGCACAGCGGGACGGCGGACGCGTACTGCTGGCAGCCTGGTCTGCCGAATCGGTGTCGGGTGTTCTGCCAAAGCAGCTTGCGCCTGCGGCGGCAATTGTGCTGCGCGACCCAGTGAGAAAAGACGCAAAGGATACCCTTGCATTTTTCCGTGACCAGGATGTGGACCTCAAAATTATTTCGGGCGACAGTCCGGTGACAGTATCCAGCATCGCAAAACAGGCCGGATTTCATCATTATGACTCTTATGTCGACGCGTCTGCGCTTCAGGATGAGGCCGAGCTTGCAAAAGCGGCAGAGCAGTATACCATTTTCGGACGGGTTACGCCCGAGCAAAAGCGGACGCTGGTTCGTGCGCTTCAGTCAAACGGGCATACTGTGGCGATGACAGGCGACGGGGTTAACGACGTTCTTGCCCTGAAGGATGCAGATTGCAGCATTGCCATGGCATCCGGCAGTGACGCCGCCAGACAGGTTTCCCAGCTGGTTTTGCTGGAATCGAATTTTTCATCCCTGCCCGCTGTTGTTATGGAAGGAAGGCGGGTCGTGAATAATATTACCCGTACAGCTTCTTTGTTTTTGGTCAAAACCATTTTTTCATTTTTGCTTGCGTTTGCATCCCTGCTGTTTGGTATGACTTATCCGTTCGATCCAATTCAGCTGACCCTGATTGGGATTTTTGCAGAGGGGATACCATCTTTTATTTTGGCGTTAGAACCGAATCGTGACCGGGTCAGGGACGATTTTTTGAAAACCGTGCTCCGGCGTGCATTTCCGACAGCAATCATTATCATGCTGTATATGGTGATCGTTGGACAACTGACACCGCTGCTGGGGATCGGGGATCTGGAAGCAGCCACTCTGTCGGTCTATCTGGCAGGTTTTGCATGGCTGGTACAGCTGTTTGAGGTCTGCCGCCCGTTTAATAAACTGCGCGCAGTTTTGTGGGGGCTGATGACGGCGGGATTTTTCCTGTCAGCATATCTGCTGCGGGACCTGTTCAGCCTAGGCGTCTTGTCCTGGCCGGCGGTACTGGTCTTTCTGCTGCTGGCAGTACTCTGTTATCCGGTTCAGCTTTTGCTGGAGCGTGGGATTCGTGCTTTGTATCAGTTACAGGATAAAAGGATAAAAAGGAGCTGAGACGGGATGGACATGACCTTTCGGGAGACCTTGCAGAATAAAGAGCAGGCAGATATTTCCGTAGAGTTTATGCTGTATATTTGTAAAAGCTGCGAACACAGCTTTTCCCTGCCCCTTTTGCCGGAAAAAGAACAGAACGCTTTTTTGTTTCCGGCAGGGGAGAAGGAGTATTACTTTTTATCTTTTCAGCATAGGGCGGCGCTTTATGAGGAAATGCAGATAAAAATGGCACGGTATGCATATCCTTATTTGAATTTTGACGGGTTTGACCGCGAAAAATTTCTTCACTATGCTAACGAGCGGATTTGGGCGGATTTAATCGACCGGGAGCAGACAGAACAGGTCAACAGCCCGTTAAAGGGAATTTGCTGTCCCTACTGCGGCTCGCAAAAACAGAAAGTGATCGGCAGACTGCTCGCCTGTCAGGGCGAGGAAGCAGATTTTCGTATCTGGAAAGCTTCGCTGGATGGGTTTTGCTCCCTGCCGCAGGAGGTACAGAATAAAATCATTATTTTGCTGCTGAAGGGATATGCGGACGACTACAGAGAACAGTTAAAAAAATAAGAATCCCCGCTGTGGAGCATCTTGTACTCCGCGGCGGGGTGATTTTGTGCTTTTACTGTCGAATTTGCGGTTGTACCGGCGGCTGTGGTATTGGCCCTGTCTGCACCGGCGGCTGGCGCAGCAGGCCGATCAGATTATCTACCACGCCCTTGAGCATGCTTTTGGGGATCGCGCCGACAAATCCGGTCAGTCCCATCTCGCCGCCAAACGGCCCTTTCAGCCATGCTTCGATGCGGACGACGCCATTGATATACCCCAGTTTGATGAACTGCGGTGCAGTCACCAGCCCCGTTCCTTTCCTCCATACATATTCTCCCTTGTACTGCACCATGCTAAACCCCTGACTGGCAAAGAAATTTCTGGTGATGGTTTCCAGATATTCCGGCTGCAGAGTGGCAGCAAACTCTGTGACAAACCGTTTTCCCACGTTTGATAGCCCCTTTCTTTCATAAAATAAAATTACAGCTTTATCATATCATAGATGGAAAGAAAATTCCAGCAGTTTTTTTGGGGACATAACCAAGTCTGTCCAAAACATAAAATTGTGATAAGCGGTCAGCTTCACCCCATCAGATGGAAATTGACCGCTTGGGGAAGGGGGAAATAGCGGTGGATTTTTTTGACCTGCACTGCGATACGGTATCTGAGTGTGTAAAAGCGGAAAAGAGCCTGTACCGGAACGATCTGCATCTGGATTTGAAACGGGGAACAGAATATCATAAATGGGTGCAAACCTTTGCTTTCTGGATGCCGGACACGCTGGACGAAGAGGCTCAATATGCATTGTTTCAAAAGGAGCTTGCAGCTTTTCGCGGCTTTGAGACCGACGGGGATATTCTCATTCCCTATCGCGGCAGAGCGCCCATGCATAAATGCAGCTATCTGCTCGCTGTGGAAGGGGCTGGACTGCTCGGCGGCAGACTGGATCGCCTGAAAGAGCTAAAACAGGCGGGAGTATCCTTTCTGACCCTGACCTGGAATGGGGAAAACCGGATTGCCGGAGGCGCCGGAAGCAACGGCACTTTAACCGCGTTCGGCGCCGAAGTTGTCCGCGAAGCAGAGCGCCAGGGAATTGTGATTGACGTATCCCATCTCAACCGAAAAAGCTTCTGGCAGGTTTGTAATGTTGCCAGACGGCCGTTTATCGCTACTCATTCCAACGCGGACAAGATCTGCCCGCATCCCCGCAATTTGTCCGGCGAACAGGTGAAGGAGATAATATCACGCGGCGGGCTGATAGGATTGAATCTGTATCCTGCGTTCTTGTCTTCAGAGGAAGACTGTAAATCCAGCGATTTCCTTCGTCAGATTGAATATTTTTTGGATGCGGGGGCGGCAGAGTGTTTGGCGATTGGTACTGATTTTGATGGTGCAGCTATGCCAAAGTGGATAAATGGAATAGAAGGTATTGAAATCCTGGCCTTATCTGTGGTAAAATGGTTTGGAGAAACTATTGCAAACCAGATTTTTTACGGCAATGCCGTCCGGTTTTGTGAGCGGGTGCTTTTTGCGGCGCATGAGACGGGATGTGAAAGCTATTAAATTCTTCCGGTGTGTTTTTTGATCCTGCCGGGAAAGGAATGAAAAATATATGCAGTACAAAAGTACAAGAGACAGCAGTCTGCGTCTGAATGCGGCCGAAGTTATTACTGCCGGTATTTCCGGCGACGGCGGCTTGTTCGTTCCGGAAACGCTGCCGGGACTTACGGCGGATGATATTGCCGCGTTGACGAAAAAATCCTATGCTCAGCGCGCTGAATTCATCCTGGGAAAATTTCTGACGGATTTCACGCCGGAGGAAATTCGTTATTGCACCGAACATGCATACAATGACGAAAAATTTGACAGCGAAAAAATCGCTGAGCTATCCCGTTTATGTGACGGGACTTATCTGCTGGAGCTGTGGCATGGTCCGACCTGCGCATTCAAGGATATGGCTCTCCAGCTGTTGCCCTATCTGCTGACCACATCGGCGAAAAAAGCGGCGGCCGACAAGGAAATCGTGATCCTGGTGGCAACCTCCGGTGATACAGGTAAGGCAGCCTTGGAAGGCTTTAAGGATGTGGATAAAACGAAGATTATTGTGTTTTATCCGGAAGACGGGGTCAGCAAGGTGCAGAAACGCCAGATGACGACGCAGGAAGGAAGCAATGTCAGCGTTTGTGCCATCCGCGGAAACTTTGACGATGCCCAGACCGGGGTGAAGCGGATTTTTGCAGACGCAGAAGTGGGCCGGAGGCTGGCAGATGCAAATATGATGTTCAGTTCTGCCAATTCCATTAACTGGGGCCGTCTGGTGCCGCAGATCGTTTATTATATCTCCGCTTACTGCGAACTTGTTTCAGATGGGGAGATACAAAACGGCGAACCAGTCAACATTGTCGTGCCGACAGGGAACTTCGGTAACATTCTTGCTGCATATTATGCGAAAAAAATGGGTCTGCCGGTGGCAAAGTTTATCTGTGCCTCCAATGCCAACAATGTTCTGACTGACTTTATTCGCACGGGAGTTTATGACCGCAACCGTCCGTTCCATACCACAATTTCTCCGTCAATGGATATCCTGATCTCCAGCAACCTGGAACGGTTGCTTTATGATATGGCAGATGGGGACGATGCTGTCATCCGCGGATGGTTTGCCTCACTTGCATCAGACGGCCGGTATGAGGTCAGTGATGCGGTGAAGCAGAAGCTGTCGCAGGAATTTTACGGCGGATACTGCAACGATGAGGAGACAAAGGCAACGATCAAGCATATTTTTGATAAGTACTCTTATCTCTGTGACAGCCATACAGCCGTGGCGGTCAAGGTTTATGAAGACTATCTGGCTCAAACGGGCGATTATACCAAAACTATCATTGCTTCTACTGCCAATCCGTTCAAATTTGCAGGCAGCGTTCTCGAAGCGGTTACCGGAGCTGCATCTGATGCGGACGAGTTTGAGCAGGTAAGGGCATTGAGCAGGATCTCCGGAGTTGAGGCTCCAAAGCAGCTGGCAGAGCTGGAAAACAAAACAGTTCGCTTTGATGCTGTGGTCAGTGCAGAAGAGATGGCCCGGACTGTACTTGAAAATCTAGGGATCAAATAATAGAAAAGGGTGCTGGTGTGAGTCTTTATGTGATAGGGGATCTGCATTTGTCTTTTGGCGTGGATAAGCCCATGGATATTTTTCGCGGCTGGAAGGATTATATCGGACGGCTGACGGAAAACTGGCAGAAAAAAATCATGCCGGAAGATACGGTCGTGGTTGCGGGTGATATCTCCTGGGGAATGACTCTGGCAGAAGCCTTGGAGGATTTTCGGTTTCTGCATCGTCTGAACGGCAGAAAAATCATCTTGAAGGGAAATCATGATTATTGGTTTTCCACGAAAACCAAAGTGGAGCAGTTCCTTGCGGCGGAAGGGCTGACCAGCATTTATATTTTATTCAACAACGCATATCGGTATGAGGAATATACGATATGCGGGACTCGCGGCTGGTTCAACGAACCGGGAAGCACTGCGGACAGCAAGGTGTTGCTGCGGGAAGCCGGACGCCTGAAGCTGTCGCTGGAAGCGGGAAAAAAGCTGGGTGGAAAGCCGCTGGCTTTTCTGCATTATCCGCCTGTTTCTTTTGCATCCAGTTCAGAAGAACTGGTGACACTTTTGCTGGAATACGGTGTAAAGCGCTGTTATTACGGACATCTGCACGGGCAGTCGTGTGAAAATGCCGTTAATGGTACTCGGGAAGGGATCGAATATCGTTTGATCTCTGGTGATTATATCCAATTCGACCCGGAATTTGTTGCGTAATTGTTGCCAAATGGTAAAAAAGGAGAATAAGGTATAGCCAGAACTTCCCTTTTATGGTATAATAAATTAAATTTGCGGCCTGTCATTTCAGCCCGCGCAATAATGATTTGGAGGAAGTAAAAATGAGTTTGGTTTCTGCAAACAAGGTTGAAACAAATAAATACGAGCTGTCGATCAAAATCGACCCCGCTGCTTTTGAGGCGGCTGTGGAAAAGGCCTATCGGAAAAAAGTGAAAAAGATCAGCGTTCCTGGCTTCCGTCCGGGCAAAGCACCGAGAAAGATTGTGGAGCGGCTTTATGGCGAGGGTGTCTTTTATGAGGACGCAGTCAACGATCTGTATCCGTCCGCTCTTTCTGAAGCGGTGGAAGAAGCGAAGCTGGAGCTTGTAGATCGCCCTGACGTCGAGGTCACCAAGATTGACAAGGCGGAAGGCGTTGAAATGAAGGCTACCTGCATTGTGAAGCCGGAAGTAGAAGTTTCTGATTATAAGGGAATAAAAGCAACGAAAACCGTCAAGACTGTATCCGACGAGGATGTGGACGGAGAACTTAAAAAGATGGCAGACCGCAATGCAAGGGTTATTTCTGTCGAAGGCCGTGCCGCGGAAAACGGCGACATTGCTGTGATTGACTTTGAGGGATTTATCGACGATAAGGTGTTTGACGGCGGCAAGGGTGAAGCGTTTGAACTGACGCTGGGCTCCGGTCAGTTTATCCCCGGATTTGAGGATCAGATCGTGGGACACAATGTTGACGATGAATTCGATGTTAATGTTGAGTTTCCGGCGGATTATCAGGCAAAAGAGCTTGCGGGCAAACCCGCTGTGTTCAAGGTCAAGCTGCATGAGCTGAAAACCAGACAGCTGCCTGAGATCGATAATGAGTTTGCCAAGGATGTCAGCGAGTTCGATACTCTTGACGAACTGAAAGCAGATATCACAAAGAAATTGCAGGAGCAGTATGACAAGGCAACTGATACCGAAGTGGAAAACCAGCTGATTGATGCTGTGATCGCAAACATGAAGGCGGAGATCCCGGAGGTTATGTATGAAAACCGCATCGACGAATCAGTTCGTGAGTTCGAGTACCGTCTTCAGAGCCAGGGTCTGAATCTCGATATGTACCTCCAGTATACAGGAATGGAGATGGATTCTTTCCGTAAAACTTTCCGGGAACAGGCAGAAAAACAGGTGAAGATCCGTCTTGCGCTGGAAAAGATCGTTGAACTGGAAAACATTCAGCCGACTGCGGAAGAGATTGAAGCAGAATACAACAAGATGGCAGAAAACTATAAAATGGATGTTGAGAAGATCAAAGGCTTTGTTCCCGAAAAGGATCTGGTGAAGGATCTGGCCGTCAACAAGGCGATCGATCTGATTAAGGAATCCGCTGAACTGACCGACAAGAAACCGGCTGCAAAGAAAACTACAGCCAAAAAAGCAGCTGCTTCTAAAACCAAAAAAGCCGCAGATGAGGAAGCAGGCTCGGAAAACGCGCAGGAAACAGCTCCGGCCGCGGAAAAGCCGAAACGTACCAGAACAACCAAAAAGAAAGCGGAAGACGCAGAATAATCATGAACGACTAGGAAAAAACCGGCGGTGGGTAAGCGGCTGAGCCGTGTACATGGCCGGTTTTCGCTTAAATATTGATGAAAAGGGGATTTTTGACATGGCTTTAGTACCAATGGTAGTAGAACAAACAAGCAGAGGGGAACGCTCCTATGACATTTATTCCCGTCTGCTCAACGACAGGATTATTATGCTGACCGATGAAGTCAATGATGCAACCGCAAGTCTTGTGGTTGCCCAGCTTCTGTATCTGGAAGGTCAGGACATGGAAAAGGATATCAGCTTTTACATTAACAGCCCCGGCGGGTCTGTTACGGCCGGTATGGCGATTTATGATACCATGCAGTATATCAAATGTGACGTCTCCACCATTTGTATTGGGATGGCTGCCTCTATGGGAGCGTTTCTGCTGGCCGCTGGAGCGAAAGGCAAGCGGATGGCGCTTCCCAACAGCGAGATCATGATCCACCAGCCTTCCGGCGGTGCGCAGGGACAGGTGACGGATATTGAAATACATGCGGAGCGGCTGCTGCGGGTAAAGCGTCATTTAAACGAGATTTTGGCGGAACGTACCGGGAAAACTCTGGAAGAAACCATTAAGGCGACCGAACGCGATCATTTCATGTCAGCTCAGGAAGCACTGGAATACGGAATCATTGACAAAGTAATCGAAAAACGGTAAGGATAAGGTGAAACCATGTCAGTTCACGATGAGACAAAGGTGGCAAAATGCAGCTTTTGCGGGAAATCTGCTACCCAGGTAGCCCGTCTGCTGTTTGGCAGAGGTGCATATATCTGTGATGAGTGCGTCATGCTCTGCTATCAGATGTTGGTGCAGGACGGCTTGATCGAGGATACCGGGGTGCATAAGAAGAAAGCAGGAAAAGGATCTGACGGAAAAGAAAATATTCCGAAGCCTGTTGAGATCAAGGCTATTCTTGACGAATATGTCATTGGCCAGGATGAGGCTAAAATCGCCCTGTCTGTTGCCGTTTATAATCATTATAAACGGATATACAGCAACACAGAGGAAGGAAACGAGGTCGAACTGCAAAAAAGCAATGTACTGCTGCTTGGACCTACTGGCGTTGGAAAAACGATGCTTGCGCAGACGCTGGCGAAAGTGCTCGATGTTCCGTTTGCAATTGCAGACGCTACGACCCTGACAGAGGCGGGATATGTCGGAGAGGATGTTGAAAATGTCCTGCTGCGGTTGATTCAGGCGGCTGACTACGATGTGGAAGCTGCACAGCGCGGCATTATCTATATCGACGAGATTGATAAAATCACCAGAAAATCTGAGAACACCTCAATTACCCGTGATGTCAGCGGGGAAGGCGTACAGCAGTCCCTGCTGAAAATTGTGGAAGGAACAGTTTCAAACGTTCCTCCGCAGGGCGGCAGAAAGCATCCGAATCAGGAGTTCATCCAGATTGATACCAAAAACATTTTGTTTATTTGCGGCGGTGCTTTTGACGGGATCGAAAAGATTGTCGAAAAGCGTCTGGATTCTTCTTCCATAGGATTTGGCGCCAAGCTTCGGGATAAAAAGGATTATACCGTCAGCAATATGATTAAGCAGGTGACGCCGCATGATCTGGTAAAATTCGGGATTATTCCCGAGCTGGTCGGACGGCTTCCGGTCATTACGACCCTTAACGAATTGGACGAGGACGCGTTGGTCAGAATTTTGTCTGAACCCAAAAATGCCCTGGTGAAACAATACCAAAGCATGTTCCACATGGACAGGATTCAGCTGGATTTCGAGCCGGAAGCGTTGCGGGCTGTTGCCAAAAAGGCAATTGAACGAAAGACTGGGGCACGCGGCCTGCGCGGTATCATGGAAGGCTTGCTTTCCAGGCTGATGTTTGAGCTGCCGTCAGAAAAGGGTGTTACCCGTGTGTTAATTACAAAGGATTGTGTCGAAAACGGCGCGGAACCGATCATTGAGCGCAAAACCGCTAAAAAGACGCCGAAGCTTCCTTCGGGAACGCCCAAGGCAGTCAATGAATGAGGATGTACTTCAAAGGGCTTTTGCTTGAAGCGGTCTGCATGGACTGATCTCAGGCAAAAGTCCTTCCGCCTATTGTTGATGAAATCAGAAGGTGTGACAGATGGAACCGATCAAATTTTATCTTGCGCTGGCCCTGGCTGTTCTTGCCGCAGTTTTTTTCCTGCTGGGGCTTGTGTTTGCCGTCCGAAAGGAAAAAGCGTGCAGCCTGATATCGGGTTTTAATTTCAAGTCCCGAGAAGAACGGCAGAAATATGATTTGAAAAGGATGAGCGCCGACCAGAGAAATTTCTTTCTGCTTTGCGGCGGGATTCTGCTGCTCGGTGCTGGACTGACCTTCTTTTTCGGCGCGGTGTTGTTTGGATTGACTCTTGTTGTTTGGCTGGTCCTCTTTTTCTCCGGTGTTCATCTTGATGATGAAAAGGCGTTTGGAAAATACCGTATCAGGAGATGACGGAAGCAGGCAAGAGTTATTCATAGAGTTCAAGAAATAGGGTATAACCGTCCAAGGTGTTTTAAACCATGGACGGTTATATTTTTATGATTTATAAACAGAAACAGACTGTGCTTTCTCTTTTGTCTCATGTCCTTGAATGTCTGTCATTCTTTGTGTTAAATTTTGAATACAGGAGGGAAAGCGGTCTGTCAAATAAAGTGATTTACATGCTTTAAAAACTATGATAAAATACAAGGAGAAAAATATGAGTGAATGTTTCCGTTGTGGAAGAGATTTGAAAGACCCCAATGCAATATATGGCTGGCGGTGTGCAAAGTCTGGATTTGACGGACCAGTAACGCTTTATTCAAAAAAATATTATTAAGATTGGATGCTGACAGGATGAAGCTGTATCAAAAAACACCCTTAAAAAATATGCAGTTGGGGATTATTCTTCGGCTGCTTACTGTTCTTGCCGCCTTTGTTCTGGGGAGGATCGCTTTTGACAACCCTGTATTTGATGAGATGTTGATTACCTTGCCGGCGGAGCTGGTTTCTTATCTGTTTTTGTTCTACTGGCTGCATTGCTATATAAGGGAGCAGATCCCGAAGGCTGGAAGATATCAGCTTGTCAAAAGTGCCTGCGGTTCCCTCTTATTGCTCTTGCTCAATCTGAGCGGGGACGTGGCTTCCGCGCTGCTCTCCCGGGTACCCCGTTATTTTGCGGATATCGCGTCGCTGGGATACTCTTTGCTGCTTCTCGCTTTTGTTTCATCCTATGTATTCTATTGGACGCTGAAGCCGGCAGAAGAACAGGGGCTGCGCTATCCGGAATTTATCAGGGCTCTTTTTTCCTTTGCAAAGAAAAAGCCCGGTCTGCTGCTGGCAGTTCCGGGGGCGTATGCTCTGCTCTTGCTCCTGATGATTGTCATCCTGTTTTTCCTGCTGTGTATCGGCGTCGATATCTGGAGCTTGATCCGGACGCCGCCGATTGCAGCGGTTGCTGCACTGGTGCTTCAGTTTTTGACCATTTTTGTCCCTTTCACAGAAGCAAAGCTGTATACGGCCTTTGCAGACTTTTTTATCCGGTCGGAAGAAAATAAAGCGTCAGCCGCTGACTGAAAGCCTCATAAAAACGAAAGGAAGATATCTTATGTCAAGTTGGGATTCTGTACAGTATTTGAAATATAAGCAGGAACGGACGCAGCCGTCTGTCGATCTGGCAGCCCGGATTCCCGAGCTTTCCGCAGAACGGGTCGTAGATATTGGGTGCGGTCTGGGAAACAGCACGGAAGTCCTGCACCGTCGGTTTCCTGAAGCAACCGTCCTTGGCATAGATAATTCTAAGGAAATGCTGAAAACGGCAGCAACAGCACATCCTGATTTTGTGTTTCGCTGCTGTGATGTATCATGTGAGCTGCCGACACTTGGATGCGGATATGATGTAGTGTTTTCCAACGCCTGTCTGCAATGGGTGCCCGACCATCCGAAGCTGCTGCGGGAGCTGATGGGGCTGCTGCGCGACGGAGGCTTTTTGGCAGTCCAGATTCCGCTGCAGTTTGAGCAGCCTGTGCACGGACTTATTCGGGAAACCGCTCTGTCGCCGGAATGGAAAGACTATTTTCCCGAGGTTCGAGATTTTTACATTCTGACTGAGTCGGAGTATTTTGATTTATTGTCCGATATCTCCCGTGATTTTTCTATGTGGTCGACTATTTATTTTCATCGGATGGCCGGTCATGAGGCATTGCTGGATTGGTATCGCGGAACAGGGCTGCGGCCTTATCTGGATGTGCTGCCAGAGGAACGCATTCCTGATTTTGAGGCGGAGCTGATGCGAAAAATCAAACAGGAATATCCGCTTCAGAAAAACGGAGAGGTCATCTTCCGCTTTCCGCGTCTGTTTTTTTGGGCACAAAAATAGAAGATGGCTTCAGCTGTCAATCATTGGCGGTTGACAGCTCCGCTACTATGTGTTACAATATACCAGTAATATGTATTACATAGTAGTAAAGGCATGGGGGAATCATGTTTGTACCAGATGTCAGAAATATTGAAGGGAATATTGGAAGGATGTATTCTGGAAATCATCAGTCACGGCGAGACATATGGCTATGAAATCACGCAGCAGCTGCACCGGCTTGGCTTTGATGATGTGGTTGAGGGAACCGTTTATACCATTACCACCCGTCTGGAACGTCAAAACCTGGTCGTGGCGGAGAGAAAAAACTCTGATTTGGGGCCGCCCCGCAAATTTTATCGGCTGAATGAAGCAGGGCAATGCAGACGGAAAGAATTTTGGGATAAGTGGGATTTTATATCCGCCAGATGTGAACAACTGCGGAAGAAATGAGGATAAGCTGCGATGAATTTTTGGGATCGGATCACCGGAAGTGATATGACAAGAGAAATGAACGAATTGGATAAAAGAGCCAAACGGCTGCCGGCAGAGTATCAAAAGGCATGGAAAGAAATGGCGGCGCTTTGGCAATATGGTGATTTCACAGGCCGCAATCTGATGCTGCCGTTTGCCAATTCGCTGGAATTGCTGGAGACAGCTGCTGCGGAAGGGCGGAGTGTAACAGAATTGTTCGACGGTGACATACAGGCATTTTGCTTCGAACTGGCCGATGTGCAGGGCGGAAAAAGCAGCCGGGACAAATGGAGAAAACAGCTCAACAAAAATGTCTTAAAAAAACTGGGGGCAGCAGAATGAATCTAAAAGAAGCCTTACAAGAAAAGAAGAATTGGCATGCTGACCGCAGGCGTGTGAAAGCGCTGCCCAAAGAATATCGGTTTGTATATGAGGAAGCGCAAAAGTATCTTTTTAAGGGCTGCTGGACAGAAGGGATCGCATATGCTTCTATTATGTCTGAGCTCCTGGCTTTTTTTGAGCAAGGAGCGGCCGCAGGAAAAGATGTGCTTACCGTTACAGGGCGTGATGTGGCCGCATTTTGTGACGGTTTGCTGTCAGAGAATTGAGCAGAGAAGAAGCAATAAACAAAAACATCCGCGGCAGACCACGGATGTTTTTTTGACCAGCTTTTATATTTCTGCAATGACTTCAACTTCGACCAAGACGTCCTTGGGGAGTTCTTTTACTGCAACGCAGGAACGCGCCGGCTTTTGGGTGAAGTATTTGCCGTAGATGCCGTTGAAGGCTGAAAAATCAGACATGTTTTTCAGGAAACAGGTCGTTTTGACTGCCCTGTCAAAGGATGTGCCTGCCTCTTCCAGGATGGCGGCGAGATTTTTCATGACTTGTTCCGTCTGTCCCTCAATCGTGTCTGTTTCGACATTTCCTGTTGCAGGATTGATTGCAATTTGGCCGGATGTAAACAAAAGATTTCCGGTTACAACCGCTTGGGAATACGGCCCGATTGCCTCGGGCGCAAGGCCGGTGTGAAGCTTCTTTGGCATTTTTTATTCCTCTTTTCTGATCAGTTTTCGCAAAGATGATAGCCTTCGTTTTCCAAGGCTTCTCTGATTTGGTTGATGTGCTCCTGATTTCTGGTCTCCAGCTCTACCCGCAGGAAGCAGCCATTGATGTCAGAGCCTTCATTGGCACGCTCGTGGTGGATGGCAATGACATTTCCGCCCAGATCCGCAATGATACGGGATACGTCCTTGAGCTGTCCCGGCTTGTCCAGCAGCTCGATGTTAAGCAGGCAGGAACGCCCGGATTTGAGCAGACCGCGCTTGATTACACGCGAAAGGATCGTCACGTCGATATTTCCGCCGGAGACCAAACAGACGACCTTTTTTCCCTTGACGGGAATCTTGTCAAACATAACCGCAGCGACCGAAACCGCTCCTGCGCCTTCGGCAATCAGCTTCTGATGCTCAATCATGGTCAGGATCGCGGTGGAGATTTCATCCTCGCTTACGGTGACGAACTCATCAACATATTTGCTGCAGTATGCAAAGGTGTTTTTCCCCGGCTCTTTGACCGCGATGCCGTCCGCAATAGTCGAGACAGTGTCCAAACATTCGATCTGGTGATCGCGGACGGAATTGACCATGCTGGGGGCACCACTCGCCTGAACACCGTATACCTTGACCTCCGGCCGGAGCGATTTGATGGCAAACGCTACCCCGGAGATCAGACCGCCGCCCCCGACCGGGACGACAACGGCGTCAACGTCGTCCATCTGTTCCAGAATCTCCAGTCCGATGGTGCCCTGTCCGGCGATGACAGCTTCATCATCAAAGGGATGGATAAAGGTATACCCCTTTTCGTCCTTCAGCTCCAGTGCTTTCTGATAAGCGTCGTCATATACACCCTTCACCAGGCAGATTTCTGCACCGAGCCGTTTGGTCGCCTCCACCTTTGAGATCGGTGCACCGTCCGGCAGACAGATCAGCGACTTGATGCCGTTTTTGGTGGCGGCCAGCGCAACGCCCTGTGCATGATTACCTGCAGAACAGGCAATCACGCCCTTGGCCTTTTCCTCGTCGCTGAGCTGGGAAATCTTATAATATGCTCCCCGGACCTTAAAGGAACCTGTGATCTGCAAATTTTCGGGCTTGAGATAAACGTCGCATTCGGGATTGATGTGCTGTGCACGAATCAGATCGGTGGTATGCAGCACGTTCTTTAATACAAATGAGGCATGATAGATTCTATCCAGGGACAGCATGTACAACGACTCCGTTTCCAATATAAGATTACTTTTTACAAAAATACGCTTTTTTCAGCAGAAAGTCAAGCGGTTTTGGGGAATAACAGCACTTTTGCATAATAAATCGGTTGATATCATAAAAATATCAGCAACAGCTGGTCTGTTTTCGACGAATTTAAAGCATTGCCTTGTAGATTTCCGCCTTTTTGAAGCCTGTCGCAGCAGCAGCCTCTTTTGCGGCCTCGGACGGCTTCAGACCGCCGTCCGACAGCTGCCTGGCGAGAAAAACAGCGTCTTCCAGCGTAAAAGCAGAAGTTTCCTGCGGCCTTGCACCTTCCAAAACCAGAACAAATTCTCCCTTTGGCGATTGCTCTGTATACCGTGCGACAGCCTCGGAAAGGGTAGTGCGGACCACCTCTTCATGTACCTTGGTCAGCTCCCGCGCCAGTGCTGCCCGCCGGTCTCCAAGAACGTTCAGCAGGTCCTGCAGCGTGGTGAGCAGCTTGTGCGGCGCTTCATAAAAAATCAGCGTGTGAGGATCATTTTTGATTTGTTCGAGATGCTCAAGACGATTTTTACGGTTAGTACTCAAAAATCCCTCAAAGGAAAAGCGGGAGGTTGACAGACCGCTGACGCATAACGCAGAAATGGCGGCGTTTGGCCCCGGAATGACGATGGTTTCAACACCGGCGTCGGCAGCTAGCCGCACCAGATCTTCTCCCGGGTCGGAGATACAGGGCATTCCCGCGTCGGAGACCACTGCACAGTTCTCTCCCGCCAGAATCCGCCCGAGGATCAGTTCTCCCTTTTCCCGCAGGTTATGCTCATAATAGCTGACCAACGGCTTTTTGATCTCAAAATGGTTCAGCAGCTTCAGGGTGACGCGGGTGTCCTCCGCCGCGATGAAATCGACATCACGCAGGATCTGGACTGCGCGGGGGCTGAAGTCCGACAGATTCCCGATCGGGGTGCCGACCACATATAGTTTGCCTGCCATAATGTGCCTGCCTTTCCTAGACAATCTGTTTCTATCATAGCAAAAAATGAGAAAAATTGCAATGCCCATAGCTGGGCCGCAACCCTTTGTCAAACTTGGACTCAAAACGCTTGACAGCAATTTTTTTCTATGCTATAATACGACCAATTATTTTAGGAGGTAACCGTGATGCTTTTTCATATCATTCGACGCATGCGATGAAAGATTGTATCTGTGTCAGGTACGGGCTTATTCTGCTATGTGCCTGAACGGATGATGAAAAGGGAACGGCTCTTTTGATTGTACTGTTGACGGCATATAGCTGTCAGCAGTATTTTTATTTTTTGGAGGTAATTTGTATGAAAATGAATCAATCAACGCTGAACCAGGCGATATACGAAACAATCAGCCTTCCGGATCATGCTTCGATCATTGATTTGGGGTGCAGGAATGCCGGCTATCTCAATGGAATTATAGAAACATTTCCCGATAAAGTGGTAAAAGCAATTGGGGTGGATGTGACTGACAAAAATTTCGGCGGTATTCCATATTGCCCGCCGGTGGAACTGAAAGTAATGAACTGCGCAGAACAGATCGCGTTTGAAGACAACACTTTTGATCTGGTTTTCGCGAAAGATATGCTGGAGTGCATCACCGACAAAACCGGTTTGGTGAAAGAAATAAACAGAATACTGAAACCGGGCGGCATGGTCATCTGTGTCAATGCTGATTATGACAGTACGATTTATAATGGTGAAAATAAGGATCTGATCACAAAGGCGCTTCACGCTTATGCGATTACGAAACAGGGTTGGATGGATGATATTGACAGTTGGATGGGCAGAAGGACATACAGTGTGTTTCATCAATCCGGATTTTTTGAAAGCAGCGTGTTTGTACACAGCGTCATTGAAACAGAATACACCGAAGGCAGCTTCGGTTATGAATACAGCAGACACATTGGATGGCTTGTTGAAAAGGATACAGGCGCTCTTACAAAAGAGGAATATGATGAATTTATCTGTAATTTGATAGACGCCGATAAAGCAGGAAGCTATTTGTATTCCAAACCTTATTACATTTACAAAGGAATAAAGATGAAACAGGATTCTGGCGGCACAAATATATGAAGCGGTTTCAAATCGATGCTGAAAAATTCAAAGCGCGCTCTTACAAGGCCTGCTTTTTGATTCTGTCAGGAAGGTCATTCGGAATCATACTCCTGATAAAAGGATGCAAAGTTCTCAAAATAGACCTTGTGCCAGACTAAGAACTGATAGACTGCCCATATTTTGCGGCTGTTGTCTGTTTCTCCCCTGTAATGCGCGTCCAGCAAATATAACAGCTGATCGGTTTGAAAATAGGTTTTCGCCGTCCTGCTCAGAAAGGCGTCTTTCACGATACTGTAATACTTCGGCTGCCGCAGCCAGACGCGGACAGGAACAGGAAAGCCAAGCTTTTTTCGTCCGCTGGTCTGACGCGGAAGAGCCTCCGACGCGATTTTACGGAACAGATATTTGGTTGTTTTTCCCCGGACCTTGTTTCGGCGGGAAAGCAGACGGGCAGCTCCAAACACTTTCTTGTCAAGATAGGGGACGCGCAGTTCCACGGAGTGGGCCATACTCATTTTATCCGCTTTCAGCAGAATGTCCCCAGGCAGCCAGAACCGCAGGTCGATTTCCTGCATTCTGGTAACCTCATCCTGAGAAGCGTTTTTATGATAGGTGCTTTGGGTGAGATTATAAGGCTCTGTTGCGGGGATATCGTCCTGTAAAAGCTGTCTTTTTTCCCGTGCGTCCATTAGATGGGCGTTCCCGATAAAACGATGCTCCAGCGGCAGGCATCCCCGCAGCAGATAGCTTTTGCCTCGAAAATGCTTGGGACTTTTCAAAAGCCGGCAATAAAGTCTTTGCTTTTCTTTCTGCGGCAGAATACGGAAGGGCCGCAGGGAAGATGGCTCATGATAAATGTTGTAGCCGCCGAACAGCTCATCTGCTCCCTCGCCTGAAAGCAGAACCTTGACCTGCTGTGCGGCAAGCTGGTTGACGAAGTAAAGCGCAGCGGCGGACGGATCGGCCAGCGGCTCGTCCATATGATAGGCGATTTTCGGCAGGGCAGCCCAGTATTCTTCGGCGGAGATCGTTTTTTGACAGTTGACACGGCCCAGCCGGTCGGCCAGAAAAGACGCCCGCTCCGCCTCACTGTAACGGCCATGATCCTCATCAAAGCTGACGGTATAGGATTTTTTTGCTTTTGACTGTGCGAGAAGAAAGCCGGAGTCCACACCGCCTGAGAGCAGAGCACCAACCTCGACGTCGCTGAGCTGATGTGCGGTTATGGAGTCTGCCAAACACTGGCGGAGATGTTGCTTTTCTTTTGCGGTGTTCTGTCGGTATTGCGGCGCCAGTTCCGGTGTCCAGTACCGCAAAAGTTCTGTTTTTCCATCCTGGTACATCAGATAATGCCCTGGAGGCAGACGAAAGATGCCCTGAAAAAAGGTCTCCGGCAGGACGGAGTATTGGAAGCTCAGATACTGGTCCAAGGCACAGAGATTCAGCCTGGGTTGAATGCCTGGAAGCTCGAGCAGACTTTTGATCTCAGATGCGAACGCAAAGCAGCCGTTATACTTTGTGTAGTACAGCGGCTTAATACCGAACGGGTCCCGTGCCAGAAAAAGGGACTGAGCCTTGTTATCCCATACGGCAAAGGCAAACATTCCCCGCAACCGGCAGAGGAGCTCAGCGCCGTATTCCTCATAGCCATGCAGCAAGCTCTCTGTATCGGATGCCGTGCGAAATTGATGTCCCTTTTTTGTCAGTTCGCTGCGCAGCTGCAGATGGTTGTAGATTTCGCCGTTGAAAACGACAGCGATGCTGCTATCATCGCTGCACATCGGCTGCCTGCCGTTTGCAGGGTCAATGATGCTTAGTCTTCGAAAGCCAAAAGCGGTTTCTCCCTCGAAGAAACTGCCTGAATCGTCCGGCCCTCTGTGATAGATGCGGTTCATCATTCTTTTCAGCACCTGTTCTCTCTTTTCAATGTTCCCGATAAAACCACAGATTCCACACATCATAAATTCCTCCTTGTGTTCAATGATAAATAAGAGTAGAACTTCGTGAACCGGTCAAAAAAGGGGGGATTTTTGTAAAAAAGGCGCAAAAATACCGCTCAGCAAACGCTGTGCGGCAGAATTTGCTGAGTTCAATTAACTCTACTTTTTTGAACGGAAGCTAAAAGCGCTGCCTGTCATTCTTCCTTTCCGCGGTAAATCTGCATCAACTCCCTGGAAAAATTGTTTCCATCCAACACAGACAGCAGCGGCTCCACTTTCATAAATGGTTTGCTGCCCTTTTTTCCCTCAATCAGGAACAGCCAGGGAGGATCAGCAGGTGTTTTGGCCACAAATCGCAGCCGCTTTGGTTCAATCCCGGCCGCACGCATGGCGGTCATTACGTCACAGAGCCGTTCGGGACGCTGGCAGAGACAGAGTCTGCCGCTGAATCTGAGCAGACGGCTTGCTGCCGTGCATACATCGCCAATGCTGCACATGGTTTCATGACGGGCTATCTGATCCGCCGCAGAATCCGAGAGGATCCCGCTGTTTCCCGCTTTATAGGGCGGATTGCAGGTCACAATGTCAAAGCTGCCCGGCTCAAGCAGCAGGCTGGTTTCGCTTTTATCCGCAATTTTGCGAATATCGGTGCAGACAGAAAAGATGCTGGTTTCCAGCCGGGATTCCGCAATTGAAAGACGAAACTGTTCCTCGGCCTGTTTTTGCAGTTCGACTCCAACAACTTTCGCAGGACGGCTGTTTTTCATCATGACCAGCGGAATGATGCCGCATCCGGTTCCAAGATCGCACACCACATCCTTGCGGCGCGGTGCGGCAAAGGATGCCAGCAAAAACGCGTCGGTACCAAAGCGGTGCTCCGGGGAAACACAGACTCTGACAGTTTCGCTGAGGTCTTCAAAAGTATAATTGGGATTCATGGGCAGCCCCCTCATCTGTCGAATTGTGTTTTTATTATATTCATCCATGGAAAGCAAGTCAAGTGAAATAATAAGACTGTCATTGGGCTGTAACCCAATTGACAATTCTGAATACCTGTTGGAAAAAAACTGATACTTTCCAGTATGAAAAGATGTCAAAACGGTAATAATAGGAAAAAGACAGAAGTCTGTCTGAAAACCGGAAAGGATGAATGTGAATGGAACTGAAAGGAAGCAGAACCGAAGCTAACCTGATGGCGGCAATCGCGGGCGAGAGCCAGGCGCGCAACAAGTATATTTATTATGCATGGCAGGCGCGCAAAGACGGCTATGAGCAGATTGCCGACATTTTTGAGGAGACGGCGGCGAATGAGCAGACCCATGCCTATCTGTGGACGCTGCTGATAAAGGGGGGCGCGCTGCCGAAAACCGAGGATGCGCTTAAGGACGCGGCCGGCGGAGAACACTATGAGTGGACGCAGATGTACAAAAGCTTTGCAGAGGAAGCCAGACAGGAAGGCTTTAAGGACATTGCCGCACAGTTTGACCGAGTCGCCGGGGTAGAGCGGGAGCATGAAGAACGGTTCAACAGGCTCGCACAGAACATCAACGATCAGAAAGTGTTCCGAAAAGAGACAAAGCAGCGCTGGATCTGTCGTTTCTGCGGTTATATCCACGAGGGAGAGAACGCTCCGGCAATCTGTCCGCTGTGTAAACATCCGCAGGCATTTTTTGAGGTCAAGGCGGAAAACTATTAAGGCACAGGCCGGCGGGGGCAGACAGCCAATTCTCGGGCATAAAACTGATATAGGAAAGTTTTTTCGACACGCGCAAGCAGACCGCTCCGTGGAAATAGGAGCGATCTGCTTTTTATTTATGGATGAGGAAGGCCGAACTTGGCTGCCGCTTTTTTGATCAGCCCGGAGACACGTTCGAGGATGGATCTGCATTTTTGATCGACCTTACACCATTTAAAAAGATAATGCCGTATCAGATCAATCAAACTGCAAACCGCAAAAATCACGGCCGCGGTGCCGATTACAGCCAGCGGCAGCAGGAAGGAAGAAAGAGAAGCATAGGATACAAAATGGTTTTTGAACCAATACTGCCAGAGCATGGGATGATCATGAATCAGATAAACGCTGAAGGAGAGAGAAGAGAGCAGCAGAATGGACTTTTGAAGGATTGGCTTTTGAATCTGAATCTTGGAAAAAGCAATGAGTAGGGCAACCGCAGAAAGAAGAATGGTCGGAGAGGAATAAGATACGAGATTGATGGAAAAACTTTTGGCCTGCCCTGATATCCGAAAGGTCAGAAATGGGACGCCGTATTGCCACAGCCAGGTGACTCCAACGGCGGCAAGATAGAGCAGAACGGCATAACGCGCTTTTCGGTTTATTCCGACCGCGTATTTTTTACAGTATGCTCCGATCAGATATAACGCAGAAATCCATAAAAAGCTATAGCCATCCTTTGTCACAAAAAGATCGGCCTTTACCAGGGTCGGATAGACAGACAGCAGCAGCACCAGCGTGATGATCAGGCGTCTGGCTTTTTGATGGTCCAAGGTATGCAGCAGGTGATTGAAGAACGGGATCAGGAAAAAGGTAGGAAAATAAGCGGTGAAATACCAGTATCTGTTGAATCCAACGGGGAAAAAGGATTGGATTATAAATTTGAGATCCAGAGAACCCGGCAGACAGAAATAAAACCCGACAGAAATCAGGACCGCATAAAAAACAACCTGAAGCCAGAGCGACATGATACGATGATATTTAAATTTCAGCTCAATCATCACATAACCGCTTGCCAGAGCAAAGCAATTCACCGCGCAATAGGCGCTGATCTCCAGCAGCCATGCAGCCTCATAGCGCAGGGAAAATGGCTTGACCGCAGCTAGAATGCCGCCCTGGCCCAGTATATGCAAAATGACAACCATCAGCATGGAAAGAATTTTTAACAGGTCAACTCCATACAGTCGACCGCCGGAGGATACTTTTGGTTCATCTTTCATTATAATCACCACTTCATATCAATTGAGTTGGAATAGAAAATGCCGGTTGCTCACGGGTATGATGATTCAAGAAAGTACATTTTCTTAAACTGCATACTTTTTTGCAAGTCACATGAAAATTCATGTGGCTTTTTTATTTCATATCCATAAGTTTTCACTCGATTGGGAACCGGAAACAGGAAGCACGGCAAAGCGTAATTTTTAGGACTGCTGTCAGGGAAAACCTGACAGCATGTTATTCCTGCTGCTCCGATTACCGTACCGTCGTATCGTTCTGCTGCTGCGACCGCAAAAACATCAGAACAAAGACCGCCAGAAGCGGAATACAGGAAAACAAAACGGCATGGACGGCAAAAAGACTTGTCAGGATACTGCCGGCCACAGCGCCAAGAATGAAAAACAGAATAATGCAGAGGTATTGCAGCCCCTTTTTTTTCATCCTCGAATCCTTGGTGCGAAAGTAAGTGTAAAAACATTCGGTGGCACTTCTGAGATTCCCTGTGCACATGGTAGTGGCAAGCTGGTTGCCACCGATTTTACGAAAGCTCTGCACCTGGACCGAACAGACAAAGGAAACGATCGTATTTGCCAGAATATCCAGTTCGCCTGCAGGGATGAAACCAACCACCAAAAGTACTGCAATCTCGATCGCTATCGTAATTTGGCGCCAGTGAAACAGCTTCCCGCCCGGCGCATGCTCCCGGACAAAAGCTGCGAGCATGATCCCCAGCACAAATGCCAGAATGGGAACCAGATAGGAAATCGCTTTTCCCCAGTTTCCCTGAGCCAGATTGACGCCAAACAGAACCATATTTCCGGTTTGGGCGTTGGCGAAAACATGTCCGCGGGCAAGATAGGTGTACACGTCAAGATATCCGCCTGCAACCGCCAGCAGAGCACCGGCGAGCATCGTCTCGGACATTTGGCCTTTCGGTCTGTGCATTTGATAACATCTCCTTTGTTACACTTTCTATATCATAGCAAATTCATAAGAAAAAGAAAAGAGGTAAAATCAATAGAAAATTGGCTTGCGCTGCTTCTGGCTTTATGCTATACTGAAAGCAAATAAACAGATGTTCTTATTTGTCGGCAGAAAGGCAGGCGTTTTTATGCTTAACCCGGTTGCATTGGAAATATATGAATATGTGGCCAGACGGATTCAGGACAACTATTCTCCCACAGTACGAGAAATTTGTGCCGATTTGGGGATTCCTTCCACTTCAACGGTACATAGATATCTGAATATTTTGGTGGAGCAGGGACTTTTGGAAAAAGACAGCGGACTGAACCGATCGCTGAAGCTCCCGGTGAGCGGGCACTCCGTAAAGGTCCCGGTGCTGGGCAAGGTGGCGGCAGGCCGGCCGATTACTGCGGTAGAAAACATAGAGGGCTATATTCCATTTTCGGGACTGCGCGGGAGCAGCAGCGATGTCTTTGCTCTCCGGGTCGCAGGCGAAAGCATGATCAATGCGGGCATTCTGGACGGTGATACCATCATTGCCAGAAAAACATCGTATGCAGAAAACGGGCAGATGGTGGTCGCCCTGGTGGAAGACGGTGCAACCGTGAAGACTTTTTATCAGGAAAAGGGACATTACCGTCTCCAGCCTGAGAACGATCATATGGAGCCGATCATCTGTCAGGAAGTGCTCATCCTGGGACGGGTGATCGGACTGATACGCAATTATGAATAAGCGCGAAAGGAATACTGGAAATGCAGAAAATATTACTGGTGGAGGATGACGACACAATTGCAGTGGGATTACAGTATTCCCTGACGCAGAATGAGTTCGCAGTGACGGTCTGCCGCAGCGTTGAGGAAGCAAAGCACGCGCTGTACAGCACGGTGTTTGATCTGGCACTGCTGGATCTCACTCTGCCCGACGGCAGCGGATACGATATTTGCAGGCAGATTCGCTCAGGCACCCGGATTGGAAGCAATAAAGAAGCCTTGCCTGTTATCTTTCTGACCGCATGTGAGGAAGAAGTCAACATCGTGATGGGACTGGATATGGGCGCGGATGACTATATTACCAAACCGTTCCGGGTCAGAGAGCTTATTTCCCGGATCCGCTGCGTGCTTCGCCGGTGTCAGACCGGCGGAGAGCCCGTTTGCCGCCTTGGAAATGTGACGGTGGACTTAAGCCGCGGAAAGGTGTATAAAAACGGACAGGATGTTTTTTTGACCGCGATGGAATACAAGCTGCTGCTGACGCTGGTGAATAACCGAGGCAGAGTGCTCAGCCGCGAGCAGCTGCTGGAAGGGATCTGGGATATTGCGGGAGACTTTGTCAACGACAATACGCTTTCTGTATATATCAAGCGGCTGCGGGAAAAGCTGGAGGACGATCCACAGGAGCCTTCTGTCATCAAAACGGTCCGTGGGAGGGGCTATCAGATCGATGATTAGGCACGGAAAGGAACAACTGTGTGATGATGCGGAACAAAGAGCTTAAAATATACACCGTTGTGATCGTGGCGCTGATGACGGCGGTGGTTTTATTGTGCCTGCGGGAGAATGTCCGTCTTGGAATTGCGGTGTTTTTTCTGACTTTGCTTGCTGTGGCGGCGGCAATGCTTTTGCAAGGGTGGCGGTATCGAAGGCTTAAGCGGATGGCTGACATGCTGGACCGCATTCTGTCGGGAGATTTTTCGCTGGATATCGGTGAGACGGATGAGGGAGAACTGAACATCCTCAAAAGCAAGATTTATAAAGTGACGGTAATGCTGTCGGAACAGGCACAGCTGCTTAAAAAGGACAAGCTCCTTCTGGCCGACGCGATGTCGGATATTTCCCATCAGCTGAAAACGCCGCTGACTTCGATGCTGATGATGGCAGAACTGCTCGAGGATGACACGCTTCCAAAAGAACGCCGGGCTGAGTTTCTCGGACGGCTCCACACCCAGCTGGAACGGCTGCAGTGGCTGGTGTCGTCCCTGCTGAAGCTTTCCCGCCTGGACGCGGGCGCAGTGGAATTTCAAAAGCGGACGGTTGCGTTAACTGAGCTGGCTGACAAAGCATTGGAGCCGCTGCGGATTCCGGCGGAGCTGAAAAAACAGCGGATTGATCTGACCGGCATGACCGGCGCAGCGGCCTGTATAGACCCTCAATGGACAACTGAAGCGGTGATCAATATCCTGAAAAACTGTTTGGAGCATACTCCTGAGGGAGGAACACTCTCACTTGGCACTGAGGACAACCCGATCTATACTGCGCTCGTGATTCGAGACACAGGGACAGGAATTGACAGGGAAGATCTGCCGCACATTTTTGAGCGGTTTTATAAGGGTAAAAATTCCTCTCCCGACAGCGTTGGGATTGGACTTGCCATGGCAAAGGAAATCATCGGGAAACAGGGCGGCGAAATTACGGTAAAGAGTACGCCGGGTGAGGGGACGGAATTCAAAGTCAAATTTTACCGCCTGATGACAGTATGACTTCTAAAAAGAGAAACGTGTTCTTGTTCCCACGGCTGTACAGCCGTGGGAATTTTCACTGTCAAAAAATTGTCACACAGGTATCCGGCCTTTGCCGTCCGTCAATCCTGTTCTGTTTGTGACAGAATTGTAAGAGAAGCTGTCACCGGTTTGTCATCAGAATCTGTTATCATGAACATAGCAGGAAGATTATCATTGTATGCAAGAGGAGAATTTACATGGAAATCCTGAGAGTGGAACAGCTGTCTAAAATATATGGAACTGGTGAAAACCAGGTGGTTGCATTGGACAGCGTCAGCTTTTCGGTGCAGCGCGGGGAATTTGTTGCCATCACCGGGCCGTCAGGCTCAGGCAAATCCACCCTGCTTCACATTCTCGGCGGTGTGGATACGCCGACCAGCGGCAGAGTCATGATTGACGGCACCGACATCTACAGCCTCAATGAAAACAATCTGGCTGTTTTCCGCAGGCGGCATATTGGGCTGATCTACCAGTTTTATAACCTCATTCCGGTTTTAAATGTGGAGGAAAATATCAATCTTCCGCTGCTGCTTGACGGCCGAAAAGAGGATCCCGCATATTTTAAGGAAATCGTGCGGTCTCTGGGACTCGGAGACCGTCTGAAGTATCTGCCCAACCAGCTTTCGGGCGGCCAGCAGCAGCGGGTCTCGATCGGCCGGGCGCTGATCAACCGTCCGGCCTTGATTCTGGCAGACGAACCAACCGGAAATCTGGACAGTAAAAACAGCGGAGAAATCATGCAGCTTCTGCGCCACTCCAACGAAACCTATAACCAAACGCTGATTGTCATTACTCATGATGAAAAAATTGCGCTTCAGGCGGGACGCATCATCTCTATCGAGGATGGACGCATTGCGCGGGATGAGGTGGTGCATCGGTGAAGATTATCAACCGTCTGACGCTCCGCTGTTTACAGTTAAATAAACGCCGCACCCTTGTCACCGTCATCGGCGTAATCCTGTCTGTTACGATGCTGGGCGCCGTTTCGATCGGGTTAACCTCCTTTACCGATCTGATGCGCCGTCACACCATTACCTCAACAGGGGAGTGGCACGTCCGTTATGAGGGTGTGAATAAAAAGCAAATTGATGCCATCCGTCAGGATTTTAATACCAGGGAGCTGCTGTTGAGTGAAGATCTCGGCTTTTCTCCTTTGAAAGGCAGCCAGAACGAGTATAAGCCCTATCTGTTTCTGAGCGGCCTCAGTCAGAGCGCACTGGAAAAGCTCCCCATCCATTTGCTGGAAGGGCGTCTGCCGCAGAACGAAAACGAGGTCGTGATCTCCAGCCATATTAAAACAAACGGCGGGGTGGATTACCAGGTCGGCGACGTGCTCGACCTTCACCTTGGCAAGCGGGTTTGGACTGACGAGGAGGTGGAATTTGGAAAAAACGGGCTGGACAACACTACACTGTTTCAGATCGACGAGGAGACCGGGAATATAAAGGAACGGTTGGAATCCATCCGGGAAAAACAGGTCACGGTCGTCGGGATCTGCGAGCGCACCGGTCTGGAGGATTACAGCGCGCCCGGCTACCGGATCTTCAGCCTGCTGGACGAGGAAACGCTCAGCGGATACAGCAGCGCTTCGGCCTGGGTCATCTCCCGCTATGTCAGCAACGGTCTTTATCAGAGCGCGGAGGAGCTGGGGAACGAGCTCGGCGTCCATGAGATGGATTTCAACGATACGCTTCTGGAGTATTACGGCGTGACCGACAATCCCTATCTGCGCACCATGCTGCTGTCGGTGGTGACTGCGGTGCTGACGATCATCGTGATCGGGTCGGTGTCGCTGATCTACAACGCCTTTTCCATCTCGGTGTCGGAGCGCTCCCGCTGGCTGGGAATGGTGGCGAGCGTCGGGGCAACCCGCAGTCAGAAGCGCAGCTCCGTTTTATTTGAGGGCATACTGATCGGTGCGGTCAGCATTCCATTTGGATTGCTGTTCGCCTTTATTGGGATGGAAATCACCTTTTGGTGTATCAGCCCGATGTTTGGCAATGTTTTTGGAATCGAGGAGCCGCTGCAGGCTGCCGTTTCCTGGGAGACGGTGCTGCTGACCGTGGGGATGACCGCGCTGACGATCTGGCTCTCCACCCGGGCGCCTGCGCGCCGCGCGTCGCGGATTTCTCCTATCGATGCCATTCGCCAGACAAAGGATGTCAGAATCAAACCGCGTCAGGTGCGGACTGCAAAGCTCACCCGAAGGCTGCTTGGTTTTGAGGGAGACCTCGCGCTGAAAAATCTGAAGCGGAACAAAAAGCGTTACCGCACCACCGTTTTTTCGATTGCCTTGAGCGTGATTTTGTTCATCAGCGTTTCCAGCCTGATGTCCTATGCCCAGACGAGCATCACCCTCAGGATGGGGGAATACAGCTATGACTTGCAGCTGAACGGGAACTGCCTGCTGTCAGATGCGGAGAGCAAAAACGGGCTCCTGTCCTTTTATGGGCGCGCCGCAGCCATGAATGGGATACAGGAGAGCGCGGTCACATACAGCACGAGCATTGACCTGTTGGTTCCGGCGGAGCTGATGCCGGAGGCTGCCGTCGACGCGGGCATTGCGGATAAAAGCGGGCAGGGGCGCTATCTGGTGACGCTTTATGCCATGGAGGACGCGGCGCTGGAGCGGGCAGCACGGGCTGCGGGCGTCTCGCCGGAGGCGTTTCGGGATACCGCGTCTCTGCCGGTGCTGGTCGTGAACGCAGCAGACGGCTGGACGGCGGAAAACAAGCGCTATACCGGAAAGGCGCTGGACCTTCGGGGCGGGGACCGCCTGAAGGTGAGCCGCTATGATGAGCAGGGCAATGAAAGCATTGTCTGTGAACTGACGGCCGCGGGAGAGCTCTCCGAATGTCCGTTCGGGACCAGCCGCATGAGAGAAGCCATCAACGCGTTCACCGTCATCACTTCAGTGGATGTCCTGGAGGCACTTGCGGTAAAGGCGGCGCCCGACAGCGCCGTCAGCTGTGACATGGTGATCAAAAGCAGCGACCCCAACACGCTGGCAGAGGAGCTCCAGGCGGTCATCGAGGAAGAGGAGCTGCCGGTCTATCTGCACAACGCCTATGCGGACTATCAGGAGGAGCAGCAGACAAAGACGATCTACGCGGTGTTTTTATATGGCTTTGTCTGTCTGATCAGTCTCATCTGCGCCGCCAATATCTTCAACACGGTCTCGACCGGCGTGGCGCTCCGCCGCAGGGAGGTCGCCATGCTGCGCTCTGTCGGGATGACGAAAAAGCAGTTTCATAAAATGCTGCGGCTTGAGACCCTGCTTTACGGGCTGAAGGGAATGCTTTACGGACTGCCGGCCGCCGTGCTGGTGTCCTGGGTATTGTATCAGGCGTTCCGCTCCGGCTTTGAATTCCCGTTTGCCCTGCCGTGGAGGGAGATCCTGCTCGCGGTCATCGCTGCTTTCGCGGTGGTGGGGGTCACCATGCTCTATGCGGGGAACAGGCTCAAAAGGGACGGGATCATCGATACCCTGCGGCAGGAGAATATATAACGCCTTTCCCATACAGCCGGCGGGAACGGCAGGAAAGGACGGACGGCATTGAAACGGAAAAAGTCACGGCGGCGGATGCTGCTGTTTATACTTGTCCTTGGAATAGGATTTTTCGTTGCTGTCCGGTTTCTCTGTGATTATCATGGACTAGAGAAGGTGCAGCCTTTGGAGGTTTTGCAGGACGGCACGCTTGCGGCACAGCCGGGCGCGCTGTATAGCCGCTATGCCGTCCTGCTCCGGAGAAGCGACGGCAGCGTGCTTTTGGACAAAAACAGCAGAGAACAGATGTATCCTGCATCCATGACAAAGATCATGACGGTGCTGGTTGCGCTCCGGAAACTGCCGCTTGACCGTGAGGTTTCGCTTACCTCTGACATTTTCGAGCAGATGAAACGGGAAAATGCTTCCGTGGCGGGGTTTCGGCCGGGGGCGTCCGCTACTGTACGCGATCTGCTCTACGGGGCGATCCTGCCCAGCGGCGGGGAATGCTGTCTCGGCCTCGCGCGGGCAGCCGCCGGATCGGAAGAAGAATTTGTCCGGCAGATGAACCGAGAGGCGCAGGCTTTGGAACTGGAGCATACGCATTTTGTCAATTCCACCGGACTGCACGACGGCGGCCACTATTCTACCGCATGGGATATTGCACAGCTGCTCGATGCGGCGCTGGACAACCCGACGTTTCGGGAAATCTTTACCGCCCGCCGTTATTATGCTGCTGGAAATGACATCGCCGTTTTCAGCAGTCTGTTTGACAGCGGCTTTGACACAGAGCTCCCCAACGGGACGATCCTGGGCGGAAAAACAGGTCATACAAATGAGGCGGGCTACTGTCTGGCAAGTCTTGCCGGTATCGGCGGAGAAGAATACATTCTGGTGACTGCTTATGCGCCGCGGGAAGGACAAAATATTGAGGACGCCGTGCATATTTACAGCAGTATTGAAATAAAATAACAGCTGTGCCGGTGTCTTGCCAAAAAAATTGATACGGCCGATAAACACAAACAGCATTGATCTGCCCACGACATGATGCGAGCGGATTGAATCTAAAGAACAGAAATCTGTAAATGAAATCAGGCATTCTCTTCAAAATAATGAACCCCCGGCAAAGCCGGGGGTTTTTCATAGACGGGTAAAACCCTCTGTTACTAGCCACGTGTCACGTCACGTTGGTACGATCTGGCTTTTGCGTAAGACTGTTACTTGCTACCCGTGTAACGGGTTTTTAGTAATTTCCCATCGTTAATTGCTCTCCGGCTTGATCTTCATCTAGCTGATGTTTTATGTACTCTTCTATCTTTTTGGCATTTTTTCCTGCCGTATCTACGTAGTATCCTCGGCACCAAAATTCTCGGTTCCTATATTTGTATTTTAGCTCCGGATATTTTTCATAGATCATCAAACTGCTTTTCCCTTTTAAGTATCCCATGAAACTTGATACTGATACTTTTGGCGGTATCTCTAGCAGCATATGTACATGATCCGGGCATACTTCTGCTTCGATTATTTTTATTTTCTTCCATTCGCAGAGGGTCCTTAATATCTTTCCGATTTCCAGCCGTTTTTCTCCGTAGAATACTTTCCTTCGGCATTTTGGCGCAAATACTATATGATATTTGCAATTCCATTTCGTATGTGATAGACTATTTAAGTCTTCCATTTTGGTCGACCTCCTTTTGTTGTCTCTTGCAGTTGCCAGACCGCAAGTTCATTATACAACAAAAGGAGTTTTTCTTTCTTCATTATTGCCATTAGGCTTCTTTTGAACCACTCGCCTAGCGAGTGGTTTTCTTCATACAAATAACGGCAGCCGTTTTTCTCGACTGCCGTTTTTCATTTTTTCAGCCGGCAGCTTTTATTTTAGGCACATGATGGAAAAATATGAACAATGACATCAGTGCCTGCTTATGCACTTATCTTGTCTTTTTGGTGATTTTGTGATAAAATATACAATACCCATTATATTTGGGGCGGAGGAAACGTCTATGCAGGAAAAAGAACTGTTTCAAGTACAAAAAAGTTATTTTTCAACAGGGGAAACTCTGGATATCAAGCGCAGGCTGATCTGTCTGCTTCGCCTGAAAAAAGAAATTCAGGCCAGGGAACAAAAAATTATGGACGCGCTTTCGGCGGATTTTGGAAAGTGCCCCTTTGATACCTATACGACCGAAATATTAATGGTGCTGGATGAAATCAATGCTTTTGTCCGCCATTTAAAGCATTGGAGCAGACCGAGACGGGCATCTGCGGGACTCATTAATTTTCCGTCGGCCGGGCGGATTTATAGCCAGCCGTTTGGATGCGTACTGGTGATTTCTCCCTGGAATTATCCGTTTATGCTGGCGCTGTCTCCGCTTGTGGGGGCGATTGCCGCGGGAAACTGTGTGGTACTGAAGCCGTCTTCCCAGACGCCGCATACGACCGCGGTGCTGGCAGAGCTGGTCGAATCCGCTTTTCAGCCTGGCCATGCGGCGGTGGTGACAGGCGGACACGACCAGAGCGACCGCCTGCTGGAACTGCCCTTCGACTTTATCTTCTTTACAGGAAGTCCTTCGGTCGGAAAAAAGGTGATGGCAAAGGCGGCAGAGCATCTGACGCCAGTGGTGCTTGAGCTGGGAGGGAAATCCCCTTGTATCATTGATCGGACTGCTGATTTGGAAACGGCAGCAAAGCGGATCGTCTGGGGAAAGTTCGTCAACGCAGGCCAGACCTGTGTGGCGCCGGACTATCTGCTGGCCGACCGCAGGATTACGGCGCTGCTGCTGGAAAATATTAAGCGGGAAATTACCGCTTTTTATTATCGGGACGGCAGGCTTTCCCAAGACTATCCGCGTATCATCAACGCCAAACATTTTGAACGTCTCAGTAATTTGCTTTCCTGCGGAGAAGTTTTCTGCGGCGGGGAATTGTATCCCGAAGAGAACCGAATTGCCCCGACCGTGCTGGTTGGGGTATCTCCAGACAGTGCGGTCATGCAGGAAGAAATCTTCGGCCCTGTTCTGCCTGTTTTGGAAGTTGAACGCATCGAGGAGGCCATCGATTTTGTGAACAGCCGCCCCAAGCCGCTTGCGCTCTACTGCTTCACTGCTTCAAAGCAGGTGATGAGGCAGGTGCTGAAAAATACCTCTTCCGGCGGGGGCTGTATCAATGACACAGTGATGCATGTATCCAGTGAACGGCTGCCGTTCGGCGGTGTGGGTGCCAGCGGCATGGGGCGATATCACGGAAAAGCATCCTTTGAAACCTTTTCTCATTTCAGGAGCATCCTGCACAAGCCCGTGAGGATGGAGATGAGGGTGAAATATCCGCCCCATGACGGGAATAAGATAAAAAGAGTGAAGAAGCTGCTTCATAAGTGACCGAGATACAGGAGGAGAGAAGATCATGCCTATCGACAGAAAAAGAGATCGGGTCTATTGGATTTTATTTGCGGTTGTAACAGTCTGCGGGCTGGTGCTTCCGCTGGTGTATCTGCTGCTGTCGGATTCCGGCGGCGGGACCATCACCTCACAGGACATCGGCACCTGGAAACAGTGGTGGGTGGAGCACCGGCAGGCTGTCTTCGCTGTTTTTTATGCCGTGGTGGTGGATCCGGCGGCCAGCGTTGCTGCTGCGGCTGTGCCGGTCCTGGCCTGGCGTTACCGGTTCGGTTCCTATTTCTGTGCGGTACTGCCCGCGCTCTGTTACCGTTTTTTCCTTGTGCTGTCCGTGATCCCTGCCAATATTCGGATTTTGGAAGGAACCGAAATGGCGGCAGCAGCCCTTTGGAGCAATATCATCGCTCTGGCGGCGCTGATTGCGGGCTATCCGCTGCAATACATGGTGATTTCTCTGCTGCGGCGTGCAAAGCTTCCCTTTGCGCTCTGTGCGCTGGGGGCGGTGTTGGCAGGCTGGCTGGTCATGCAGCTCAATACCGTGCTGACGGCATTATGGAGATCCTGGCAGGAGATACCGTTCGTATGGCCGCAGCTGATCAGACAGCTCCCGGTTTACCTTGTCTCCCTGCTGCTGTATTTCGGTGCAGAATGGCTGGACAAAAGGACTGCCAAAGCAGAGACGGAAAGGACGGCGGCTGAACAATGACGGAACTGCTGATTCGATGGTTTGTCAAAAATGATAAGGATATACAGAACCCGGCGGTGCGGGAACGGTATGGAAAACTGGCGGGCGCGGTGGGCGTGGTGTCCAATGCGCTGCTGTTTCTGCTGAAGTTTCTGGCAGGCTTTTTCTTTCAGAGCATCTCGGTGATGGCGGATGCAGTGAATAACTTGTCTGATGCGGGCTCGTCGGTGATCACGCTGGTGGGTTTTAAGATTTCGGGGAAGCCCGCTGACGCGCAACATCCCTATGGACACGCACGGATGGAGTATATTACCGGGTTGGCAGTGTCCTTTATCATTCTTTTGCTGGGACTTCAGCTGGTACAGTCGTCCGCGGAAAAAATTTTTCATCCCGAAGAAACGGTTTTTAGCTGGCTGACAGTGGGCGCGCTGGCTGTTTCGATTATCATCAAGCTGTGGCAGGGCCTTTTTAACCGGAAGATCGGCAAAAGGATTGCCTCTGCCGCCCTGGAAGCAACCGCTGCCGATAGCCTTAACGACGTGATTGCAACAGCTGTTGTTTTGGTAAGCGTAATTATTTCCAGGCTTACGGGCTGGCGGCTGGACGGATATATGGGCGTTGCGGTGGCGGTGTTCATCATTATATCCGGCATTCGCCTGATTCGGGATACCGTGAATCCGTTGCTGGGAATGGCACCCGACCGGGAACTGGTGAAAAAAATTTCTGATAAAATTCATAGTTATGAGGGGGTATTGGGCCTGCACGATCTGGCGGTTCATAATTATGGGCCGGGACGCTGCTTTGCATCGGTGCATGTCGAGGTCCCTGCCAGTCAGGACATTCTGATCAGCCATGACATCATCGACAATATCGAGCGGGATTTTATGGATGAGATGGGAATCCATCTGGTGATCCATCTTGACCCTGTCGTGACTGATGACGAGACGACCAATGCACTGCATCAGGAGGTCAATGAGCTGGTTCGCCGGATATCACCCGAGTTGTCGGTTCACGATTTTCGGGTTGTAGTGGGAAACAGCCATACAAATTTGATTTTTGATGTGGCGGCTCCTTACGGGCTTAAGATGAGCAATGCAGAACTTAAGCATTTGATCTGCGAAAAGGTACAGCAGCTTGACGGGAATTATTATGCTGTGGTGGTGATCGACCGAAACTTTGACGGGTCATGAAGCGTGGAAATGAATTGTTTGTAATTTCTACTTGTTTTCTTTTAAAAATTATCGTATAATAACTTTAACTGCTTGATACCCGAAAGGTTGATGTTGGAATGAAAAAGAAGTCAATGCTCAGACTGGTACTGGGTTCTTATGGCAATATGGCACTGGCAATGGTGCTGTGTCTGATCGTGGTGGTATCAGTCTCCGTTTTTCCGATTCCGAAGCTTTTGCTTGGTTTACTGATGCTGCTGCTGGTGTTGCCGCTGTATACTGCGTTGCTGTATTCTCCTGTCTGGACGGAAGGTGACCGAAACCGAAACATGGTTCAGTTCGGACATTTGGAAAAGGATATTTACAGAGGCGTAAAGATCGGTGCTTTTCTGATCATCCCTTATGTAATCGAGGACGTGTTTCTAACGCTTTCCTGGGCAAAGGTGATTCCAAATATTTTTCCGATTTATAAGCTTTTAAATGCCCATATTTGGCCGATTCTGGAATGGATCAATCCATTGGGCGATGGGGTCGTTAACGCCTCAGACATGTCGCTGATCGGCCTAATTATCTGCTGGCTGTTGGCACTATATCCGATGCTTGTTACGACGGTGGCTTATATTTTGGGCTATAAGGGCATTTCCATTTCTGAAAAGCTGATCTACAAAAATAAGCCGCACAAAAAAAGACGCTATTGATACTTCCAATCCCTGTCGGTGAAATGCTTGCCGTCAGGGATTTTTGCTGTCTGTTTTCCTCAGGTGCCTGACAGAAAAACAGGGAAACGGAGAAAAGATGCTGTTTTTTCTGGATTCCTCTTGACTTTCCCCTGCGGAATGTAGGATAATAGAATGTAACGATTGTCTGCCTGCGATTACGGCGGACTGCTACATTTTGAGAAAGGACTGTCATTTTATGGCAAAGCAACTGGATAAAACCTATGACCCGAAACAGTTCGAGGACAGGCTCTACCGGTTCTGGAACGAAAACGGTTATTTTAAGGCAGATCCGGATCCCGGAAAGAAACCCTATACCATTGTGATCCCGCCGCCAAATATTACGGGGCAGCTGCATATGGGGCATGCGCTGGACAATACCCTGCAGGATATTTTAATCCGCTGGAAACGGATGCAGGGCTATGCTGCGCTGTGGATTCCCGGAACCGACCATGCTTCGATCGCGACGGAAGCGAAAATAGTAGCGGCGATGAAGGAAGAAGGCCTCACAAAAGAGGACGTAGGACGTGAAGGCTTTCTTGAGCGTGCCTGGGACTGGCGTGCCAAATACGGCGGCCGCATCGTGGAGCAGCTGAAGACGCTGGGCTCCTCCTGTGACTGGTCAAGAGAACGGTTCACACTTGACGAAGGATGCAGCCGGGCAGTTAACGAGGTATTTGTTAATCTTTACGAAAAGGGACTTATTTACCGCGGCGAGCGGATCATCAACTGGTGCCCGAACTGCTGTACATCAATTTCCGACGCTGAGGTGGAATATGAAGAACAGGCGGGGCATTTCTGGCATCTGCGCTATCCGTTCAAGGATGGCAGCGGATATTTAGAGTTGGCTACCACCCGCCCGGAAACCATGATGGGAGATACTGCTGTGGCGGTGAACCCGGCAGACGAGCGGTACAAGGCATTTGTCGGAAAGGCTCTGGTTCTGCCGCTGATGAACCGTGAAATTCCGGTGGTGGCGGACGATTATGTCGATATGGAGTTTGGAACCGGCGTAGTGAAGATCACGCCTGCGCATGACCCGAATGACTTTGAGGTTGGGTTAAGGCATGACCTGCCCATTATCAACGTCATGACAGACGACGGCCATATTAACGAGAACGGCGGCAGATACTGCGGCATGGATTTGATGACAGCCCGTAAGGCAGTGGTCGAGGACCTGGAACAGGGTGGATTTTTGGTAAAGACCGAAGACCATGTTCACAATGTGGGAACCTGTTATCGCTGCGGAACTACAGTTGAACCGCGGGTTTCCAAGCAGTGGTTTGTGAAGATGCGGCCGCTTGCCGGCCCTGCGATCGACGCGGTGAAGCGGGGCGATACGAAATTTGTGCCGGAGCGGTTTGAAAAGATCTATTTTCACTGGATGGAGAATATCAAGGACTGGTGTATCTCCCGCCAACTCTGGTGGGGTCATCGGATTCCTGCCTATTACTGTCAGGACTGCGGAGAGATGACCGTTTCCAAGACCGCGGTGAAGACCTGTCCGAAGTGCGGCGGCAGCCGCTTGGAGCAGGATCCCGACACGCTGGACACCTGGTTCAGCTCTGCGCTCTGGCCGTTTTCTACCCTTGGCTGGCCGGACAAAACCGCTGATCTGGACTATTTTTACCCCACCAGCACGTTGGTGACGGGATACGACATTATTTTCTTCTGGGTGGCGCGGATGATTTTTTCCGCAGTGGAGCATACGGGAAAAGCGCCGTTTGATACGGTGTTGATTCATGGCCTTGTGCGGGATGCACAGGGCCGTAAGATGTCCAAATCCCTCGGCAACGGGATCGACCCGATGGAGGTTATCGACGAATTCGGCGCTGATGCGCTGCGGCTGACGCTGGTGACCGGGAACAGCCCGGGAAATGACCAGCGCTATATTCCCGAAAAGGTGACGGCCAGCCGCAATTTTGCAAATAAAATTTGGAATGCTGCTCGGTTTATCCTGATGAATCTTTCGGACGAGCTGACAACGCCGGAGCTGCCAAAGGAGCTTCAGGCAGAGGACAAATGGGTGCTGTCCAAATATAACACGCTGGTGCGCGAGGTCAACCAGAACATGGAAAAGTTTGAACTCGGCGTTGCAGTCCAGAAGCTGTATGACTTTATCTGGGATATCCTGTGTGACTGGTATATCGAGCTGACCAAGGCGCGGCTGAACGCCGGCGGCGAAGCCTCTCTCAGCGCCCAGAAGGTGCTGGTTTATGTCATGTCGAATACCCTGAAGCTTTTGCATCCGTTTATGCCCTTTATCACTGAGGAAATCTGGCAGGCTCTGCCGCACGACGGCGAAAGCATTATGATTGCCAAATACCCGGAATATGACGAGGCACTTTCCTTTGCAGCAGAGGAAACGGAGTTTGAGCGGGTAATGACGGCAATCCGTGCAATCCGGAATGCCCGTGCTGAGAAAAATATTCCACCGAGCAAAAAAGCGGCTGTTTATGTAGAAACTGAGTACGCAGATACCTTCCAAAATGCAGCGGCGTTTTTTGAACGGCTGGCAGGAGCCTCCGGGCTGGTGGTGGGCAAAGACTTTGAGCTTGGCAGCACCATGCAGGTTGTAACGGAATCTGCACGCATTTTTATTCCGATGGGCGAGCTGATTGACGTTCAGAAGGAGCGGGAACGCTTGAACAAGGAAAAAGCTGACTGTGAAAAGGAGATTGCATTTTTTGAAGGCAAGCTGTCCAATGAAAAATTTGTTTCAAGAGCGCCTGAAGCAGTTGTGAATCAGGAACGTCAGAAGCTTCAAAAGGCAAATGAAAGACTGCAGAAGATTTTGGAGAGTATTCAGGCTCTGTGACGATTCCGACATCATTTGACAATATTTTTATAAATGATCCTGTATCATATGATACAGGATCATTTTTTATGCCCTTTCAGGGACAGGACAGAAAAAGGAAAGGAAGAACAACATGGCAGTTCGGATTGAACAAGAAGAGCATCATATAATTGCTCATTTGTCTGGAGAAATTGACCACCACAGTGCAAAGGAAATGCGGGAGACAATAGATTTTTCTGTGGAGAGCGCATTGCCCGAAACGCTGACGCTGGATTTTAAGGATGTTACGTTTATGGACAGCAGCGGGATCGGTCTGGTAATGGGGCGGTATAAGCTGATGCAGTCAATGAACGGTTCGGTGCAGGTCTGTAATGTTTCCGACCACATTCGGCGCGTGATGCGGCTGGCGGGGCTGGACAAGCTCGCGGTGATTGAAAAATAAGGACAGACCATATGGACAAAAGAAAGGATATGAAAAGATGAATACATTGAATCAAATGAAACTTAGTTTTTTAAGCCGTTCCGCCAATGAAGGCTTTGCCAGGGTTGCGGTGGCCGCGTTTTTTGCCCAGCTTGATCCGACAGTAGACGAAATTGCCGATATTAAAACAGCGGTTTCCGAAGCAGTAACCAACTGCATCGTTCACGGATATGCAGAAAAGATCGGCGTAGTCTATATCCATGCCAAAATATTAAAGGACAACATCATCAGTGTCAAAATCAGGGATCAGGGACGCGGGATTGAGGATGTCAAGCAGGCGATGGAACCGATGTTTACCACATGTAAAAACGGAGAAAGAGCAGGACTCGGCTTTGCGGTGATGCAGAGTTTTATGGACAGCGTCAAAGTCAGCTCGAAGCCGGGCAAAGGAACTACTGTCATCTTGAAAAAGAAGATCGCTTCCAGAGAGAATAACGCGCAGTAAAACAAAGTACATAGAAATGAGGAAAGGAAGCGGCTCCCTCTGATAAAGGGGATACCTTTGAAATTATGGTTCAGACAAAGGCAGAAAAAGAGGAATTCGTAAAAAACAATTTAGGGCTTGTACACTCCTGCGCGCATCGTTTCAAGGGACGGGGAATCGAATATGACGATCTGTTTGGGGCGGGCTGTATCGGGCTTGTCAAGGCAATTGATGCTTTTGACGAGGAGCGCGGTGTCCGTTTTTCCACCTATGCTGTACCCGTCATTCTGGGAGAGATGCGCCGTCTGTTCCGTGACGGCGGAACCGTCAAGGTCAGCCGTGGGCTGAAAGAGCTTTCTCTCAAGGTGACGAGGGAAAGGGAACGGTTTATGACAGCGCATTTTCGCGAGCCAACCGTAAATGAACTGGCTGAGCTTGTTGGGACAGAGCCGGAGCAGGTCGTCCAGGCATTAGGTGTCAGCCAGCCGCCGATGTCGCTGACCGAGGATGAAGATGAGGGCGGCGGACAATTGGATATCAAGGTGGAAGCACCTGAAGAGGAAATGTCCGACCGGATCGCATTGAAAGAAGTGATAGGACATTTGGACGAAAACGACAGGGAATTAATTACAATGCGGTATTTTGGCAACAAAACGCAGGTAGAAACCGCCAAGAGGCTGGGGATGACTCAGGTGCAGGTTTCCAGACGGGAAAAGAAAATATTGCTTTTGCTGCGGGAAAAGCTGACGGGATAACAGTTTATCAAAAAATAACAACAAAACAATTATATGTTTTTTAGAAAATATGCATATACAGAAAAATTTTTTTTACAAAGTGACAAATTGTTGTTGACAACCCGTAAAAAATGAGATATACTAAAGGAAAACTATAAGAGAGTTGGCTGTTAAAACATATGTCCGATACCCTTGGCCTGGAATTTCTGACGTCCTGTGATGACCGTAAGCTGATTTCACTTTTGCGCAGCGGGACTGAAGATGCCCTTGCAGTGTTGATTTCACGTTATATTGGGCTGATTCGTTCCAAGGCGCAAAACTACACAATCCAGGGATATGAAAAGGATGATATTGTTCAGGAGGGTCTGATCGGACTTTTAAATGCGATTGAAAAATATGACGCCGGCTTGGAATATAGCTTTAACACTTATGCAAACACCTGTATCGACAACCGGATCCGTAAAGCGGTGCAGTATGCTAATACGGACAAGTCCAAATCGCTCAATCATTCGATGTCAATTGACGAATTTGACGAGGGAGCGGACTGGAATGATTCCTCCGCCACGCCGGAAGAAATCATTATTGCAAGGGAAAAGCTGGATGCGGTAAAAGCAGGCGTTGACACACTTTTGTCTGATTTGGAAAGAGATGTTTTGTTTCTGTATCTTGACGGCGATGATTACAAACAGATTTCACAGAAAATCGGGATCTCCGCTAAAGCAGTAGACAACGCCCTTCAACGTGTAAGACGAAAGCTGAAAAAGTTTCAAAAATAATTTTCACATATGCCCATATAGCTTAAGTCAGAGCGTTGAGAGATCAAAGGTGTCGGTTCATATCCGTCTGGGGTAAAAAATTTTAGCGAGGGATCAGTATTATGTATGAAGACAAAACGTTAGTGTGCAAAGAGTGTGGAGCAGAGTTTGTATTCACTGCGGGTGAACAGGAGTTTTATGCAGAAAAAGGCTTTGTCAATGAGCCGCAGAGATGTAAAACCTGCCGTGACAACCGTAAAAACGCTGCTAGAGCAGAGCGCGAAATGTTTACCGCTACCTGTGCGGCCTGCGGCGGCGAGGCCAAGGTTCCGTTCCGTCCGCGCGAGGACCGTCCGGTTTATTGCAGTGAGTGCTTTGCAAAAATGAAAGCTGAAGAAGCATAAGCTTTGCATATGAAAAAAGGGATGGCATTTGCCGTCCCTTTTTTACTGCAAAAAATATTTTTTAACTTTTGTCAGAAAAAAGTAGGATTTTTTTCATAATAGAATGCTATACTGTCAATGGCAGAAGAATATATCGGAAAGGATTGTACTGAAGCGCCTTCAGTGCGGTTTGGAGTTGTCGATGATTCAATTTGGTGCATCTACTGCCTGTCTGTATCCAATGGAAACGGAGCGGGCACTGGAACAAATGGGACGGCTTGGTATCCGTCAGGTGGAAATTTTTTACAACTCGCCTGGTGAATATGAAACGGAATTTCTGAAGGAATTGAAACGAATCCTGGATTATTATGGAATGGATGCGGTCAGTATGCATCCCTATGATTCTTTTTCAGAACCCTATATGTTTTTTACAGGATATGAACGCAGATTTCGGGACCAGCTGGAGCGATACCGGTGGTATTTTGAGCAAATGCAGATTGTCGGTTCTAAAATTTTTGTGTTTCATGGGGACCGCCATGACAGCGTTTTTCCCGAAGAAAAATATTTTGAGCGGTTTGCAGCTCTGGCGGAAGCTGGAAAAAACGGCGGCGTCATTGTCGCACAGGAGAATGTCGGGCGCTGCAAAAGCCGCGATCCACACTTTATCCGTGCGATGCGGGACTATTTGGGTGATTGTGTTCATTTTGTTTTGGATTTGAAGCAGGCGGTGCGGGGCGGTTATTCTCCTTTTGAAATGCTGAATGCAATGGGCGCTCAGGTTGTCCATTTGCATTTGAACGATCATGAGGGCGAGCAAGACTGTCTGCTGCCAGGAAAAGGAAAGTTTGATTTTGTACGTTTTTTTCATGCAGTAACAGAACTGGGATATCACGGGGCAGCTTTGATTGAGGTTTACCGTCAGAATTTTGGAGATTCCCTGGAACTGTTGGATTCGCTTCGGTTTCTGGAAAGTCAGTTAAAAAATATTTGAAAATTGAGAAATCCTATGTTATGATAAAGAAGTAACCATGGTGATTATTGGGGTGAGACAATTATGAAGTGCCCATTCTGCGGTTTTGAAGAGAGTAAAGTGATCGATTCCAGACCGAGCGAGGATTCTATCCGCCGCCGGCGGGAATGTCTTTCCTGCGGCGGGAGGTTTACGACCTTTGAGGTGCTGGAAACGACACCGCTTGTTGTCGTTAAAAAAGACAAATCCCGCCAGCCTTTTGATCGCAACAAGCTGCTGCGCAGCGTGATGAAGGCTTGTGCCAAGCGCCCTGTTCCGCTTGAAGTGCTGGAGCAGATGGTCAATGAGGTGGAACAGTATTATATGAGTGCGTTGATTCGCGAGGTCAATTCCACCGATTTAGGCGAGCTTGTCATGGAAAAGCTGCGGGAGATTGATTTGGTAGCTTATGTCCGATTTGCGTCAGTGTATCGGGAGTTTTCGGATTTGCAACAGTTTACTGACGAATTAAAGCAGCTGAAAAGGCGGAAATAACGTTTTTCAGCAAATATTTGGCCGCATTCGTCATTATAAGATATTTTTGATAAGAGGCAGTTCACATTCCCAAATGTGTTCTACCAGCGCTTTGGCCTGGCTCACTTTGGAACAGAACTCCGCCGTGTCTCCAAGCTCTGCGAGATATTTGAGTTCCGCAATGTTTTTTTCGATTTCGTCCAATTCATTATGACGGATGTATAAAAACAGTTTGCTTTCCTGCTTTTCCCAAAATGCCTGGATCTGTTGGGCTGTTTTTTCTGCTTGTGAGGCGTCGCCTGACAGCGCCGCTTGTTTTGCTGTCTCAAGTTGTGCGCACATGGTATCCTTGACCTGATGGGTATTCCAAAGTCCCATTGCGCCGATGAGGGCAATCATGACTGCTATGACTGCTGTTATGGCAGGACGGTTCATTTTTTTCTTCCTTTTATTCATTTTTGAGTACCATAAAATCATTTCCGTTTGCATCCACTGTCATAAGAAAAACGGCTTTTGCATCTGTATTCTTTGCCTTCAGCTTTTTGTTCAGCCATTCCTTTGAAAAGCCGTAGGCTTGAAGAGAACGTTCCATTATTTCACCGTCGCTGATCACCACCAGCGGCGGTTTTTTATTTTCTCCTTTCAGCCCCAGCATTTCAGGGGTGACGGTTTGCGCAGCGTACTTTTGCAGGATGCTGACTTTACCGGTCGTTTCTACGACCGCATAGTCGACATCTGCAATGTCAAAGACGCCGTTCCCACGGAGGGCTTCCATCAGATCGTCCATTGAAAAACGCAGCTTTTTCAGCTGTTTTTGGTCAATGATTCCGTCTTTGATGATCACAACAGGATTACCAGAAAAAAACTTGCGGAATTTTCTGCTATGCAAAGACAGGCTGGAAACCACAAATTCGAACATCACCAGTGCCAGAATTGGTACCGCTCCTAAAACCATGGGAATGTTGGTATCCTCAATTGGCAGCGCTGCAATGTTGGAAATTAGAATCGTTGTGACCAGCTCCGAGGGCTGCAGTTCCCCGAGCTGCCGTTTGCCCATGAGCCGCATACAGAAAATTACCAGCAGATACAGCAGAATGGCACGGATAAAAACGACCAGCATGGGAATCCTCTCCTGTTTTGAAATGTAATAATTTTAGTATGGACAGCTTTTTTTGAATTATCAGATAAAATATGGTAACAATGATGGTAATGAAGATGCAAAGGAGAAAACATCGATGTTTCGATTTTTCAGAGACAATCTGCGGTACTTAAGGCTGCAAAAAACGCTCAGCGGGACAAAAGACAAGGAACCGGCCGCAACGCCCGTCAAGCTGGAAAAAAGCCTGAATCAGAATATCATTACCATTATGGAAAAATTTCGGAATTCTTCCGATTTTTTAAAGCGGGAGATCACGGTCGGCGGTCATGCTGTTGCGTTGCTGGCAGATGAAGGAATGGTCGATCTTCAGATCATGACGGAAATGATCTTTGAACCGCTGATTAATTGCGGGCTCGGTGGGGACGCTCTGGCGGAAGAGGTATATACTTATCTTGAGGAAACGATCCCAATCGGAATCGACGTAAACGATGTTTATGATACGGACAGTGTGTTTAGCTTTATCATGTCGGGGTTTGTCGTTATTCTGATCGACGGATTGGAAAAGGGAATCGCAGTCGGAGCGCAGGGCTTCAGCTTCCGCTCAATATCAGAGCCTTCAAGCGAAATCAATCTGCGGGGCTCCCGGGAAGGATTTACAGAGCCGATTCGTATCAATCTCACCATGATACGGCGGAGGATTAAATCTCCCCAGATGAAATTTGAACTGTTTAAGTTGGGAAAGGTCAGCAGTACCGACGTTTGCATGGTTTATATGAACGATCGGGTTTCTGACCGGTTGGTAAGGGAAGTGCGGCAGCGTCTGAGAGGGATTGATCTGGATATTATTCTGGAATCAGGATATATCCAGCCTTATCTTCAGGGAAAACCGTGGTCATTATTTTCAGATGTCGGCACTACCGAACGGCCGGACACACTGTGCGCAAAAATCAGCGAGGGCAGGATCGGTATTTTAGTGGATGGGACTCCGTTTGCACTGATTGTACCCTATTTTTTCAACGAAAATTTTCAAAGCATCGACGATTATTGTCACAAACCATATTTTGCAACCTTTATCCGTTGGATCAAATATATTTCCTTTTTTATGACGATTCTGCTGCCGGGGGTATATGTTGCAGTGGGGACGTTCCATCCCGAGCTGTTTCCTCATGCGCTGCTGTTTAATATCGCCGCTGCGGAAGAAACAACGCCGCTTCCTCTCGTGTTGGAGGCGCTGGTCATTCATTTTATCTATGAGGTCATGCACGAAGCAGGTCTGCGGCTGCCGCGTCCTGTGGGACATGCAGTCAGCATCGTAGGCGGATTGGTGATCGGGGATGCAGCGGTCACGGCAGGACTGATTGGAGCACCGATGGTTATGGTAGTTGCACTGACGGCAATCAGTTCCTTTGTGGTGCCGTCGCTTTATGAATCGGTATCGATCCTGCGGTTTGCTTTTATCATCATCGGGGGAATGTCAGGCCTTTATGGGATCACGCTGGGACTGGCATTTTTGTCGGTCAACATGACCAAGCTCAACCATTTTGGGGCGCCATATCTTGCCCCGATCTCACCGTTCAGTCCGAAAGCAATGAAAGATGTTTTGATCCGTGCCAGATGGGGAAAAATCAGCAGGCAGGACAGCAGAGTCCAAAATTTTAAAGGCACGGATATGGATAAATGAAAAGCATAACTCGAAATTTTGTCTGCTGTCAAAAAATGAATCTGTCAGTCCCAAACAGTCCGGTGGACTGACAAAAAGAAGCACAAAGGAGCGCCTTGCAGTGTTTGCCGCTGTGCGGCAACGCAGCCATTGCGTACGGCTGCGAACAAAAGGCGTCAGTCCCAAACAGTCCGGTGGACTGACAAAAAGAAGCGTAAAGGAGCGCCTTGCAGTGTTTGCCGCTGTGCGGCAACGCAACCATCGTGAACGGCTGCGAACAAAAGGCGTCAGTCCCAAACAGTCCGGTGGACTGACAAAAAGAAGCGTAAAGGAGCGCCTTGCAGTGTTTGCCGCTGTGCGGCAACGCAGCCATCGTGAACGGCTGCGAACAAAAGGCGTCAGTCCCAAACAGTCCGGTGGACTGTTTGGGACAACAGGAAGGGAAAGATTCAATCAATGGAAAAAAATCGAATCAATACGGTGCAGCTGATGATCCTGCTTTTTTTATCACGTTTGTTCAATGCGCTGACCTATATTCCCGGGATGGGATCGACCGTCAGCGGAACGGCGATGCTGTTCAGCAATTTGATCGGTGCAGGTGTTCTTCTGCTCCTGTTCTTACCGCTTGTCGTGATGGCGAACCGATATCCTGAACGGTCGATTGTCATGAATCTTCGGGCGGGCTTTCATGGAATCGGTTCTTTTGGCAGTATCTTTTATTACCTGTTTTTGATTCTTTTGGCAGCCCAGACACTTGCGCAATTTCAATTTTTTATGTCCAATGCGATTTATCCGGATGCCGCTGTATGGGTGACTATACTCCCCATGCTGCTGGTGGCGGTTTATGCGGCTCATGCGGGGATCGAGGGAATTGCCAGGGCAGGGTTCCTGATTTTTATTGCTTTTTGCATTGCCTTTGCGTTTATTATCCTGTCCTCGGTGCAGAACGTTGAAATGTACAATGTGGTTCCGCTGGGACATAAAGCGGTTCAGGAAATCATGCAGGGCGTCTATGCAGTGGTCTCACGCGGGGCGGAGCTGGTCCTGTTCTGTCTTTTGCTTCCTTACGCCGGAAAGGGAACCGGAACTGCTGCCGCCGGATTTACTTTGCTGTCATTTTCTGTTCAGGAAATAATTGGTTTTTTTATCCTTACGGTATTGGGAAGCTTTTCTTACTCCCAGACATTCCCGTTCTTTTCTCTGGCCTCAATGTCCGAAATCTCTGTATTTCAGCGTATGGACGCATTATATATGGGAATTTGGGTATTTGTTGCGTTTATCAGGCTGTCGCTGCTGCTGCTGCTGGCAGCAGATATCATCAAATTTATTCTTCCGGACCGCAAAAGCGGAGAACATCATCGTTTCAGTCTGGCGGTGACGGTTCTGCTTGTGTTGGCGGCAGCGCTTCCGGCCTGCTATAACATGAAGGCACTTTCGGTTTCTTATCAGCTGTTGTTCTCGGGTGTCCCCGTTCTGGTGCTGGGCGTTTTGATTCCGGCCGGGGTATTGTTAAAAATGGAATGGAATAAGAAGAAAAACAAGGAGCGTATATAATGAAACATAACATCTTTCGGGGGCTCGCTGCTGCTTTGGTTATATCCTGCCTGCTCAGCGGCTGCATACCGTCGGTTCAGCTGAACAAACGGGCAATCGTTCAAGCGATCGGTGTGGATACCGGTGATGAGGGCTATCGGATCACGCTTCAGATTTTTTCTCCAGATGGCGGAGACTCCGGGATAGATGTCAGCAAACAAAACGCAAAATTGATCACTGCTGAGGGCAAGACGATTTCTGATGCGATCCAAAATGCGACCTTAAAGCAAGGGAAAAAAATATTCTATGGCCATAACCGCCTGCTGGTTATCGGAAAACAAGCGGTTGAGAACGGTATTCAGGATATTCTTCCGTTTTTCAACAGCGGATATGAATCACGTCCGAGCACCAGCATCATGATGGCGGAAACCACTGCTGAAGATGTTCTGGCAACCAACATTAAACAGGGAATTGTTCCGGCGGAATCCCTGCAGAATATGGTAGAAAACCATACAGAAAACGCGAGTGTTGTAAAAACCAGGCTGATTGATATGATCGAAGCTATTTATGATCCGTCCAAGTCGGTGGCAATCCCAAAGGTAAAACTGACAGAAGAAAACAAAGAGGGAGAAAACAGTGAAGACGGGAGTGCTGTGGAAGCTACCCATGCCGTCACAATGGATGGAACTGCTGTTCTAAAACACAATCGTTTGGCGGGGATACTGACCAGTGATGAAACCAGGGGACTGGTCTTTTTGACCGATCAGGTGGACCGGACGCTGGTGGTGTTTCCGTATCGCAGTGCCGGAGCAGAAACAGACACCATGGTGTCAATCGACGTTTATAAAAGCAATACCAAAACAAAAGTTACAGTGGAAGACGGAATTCCAGTCTTCCATGCATCGGTAAGTGCTCTTGGACGTCTGAATGAAATCAGTCTAAGCAGCCGTTTTTCCGAAACTGAGGATGCGGAGCTCCTGGAACAGCATGCGGAGGCTTTAATTCGGGAAGAGTGCGAAGCAGCATTCAGAAAGGCAGCAGGAGAATACAAAACCGATATTTTTTTCTATGGCAAGATTTTGATGAATCAGCAAAAACAGTTATGGTCAGAGCGGGAAAAGCGTTGGCCGGATGCAATCGGTGAAGCAAAACTGGAGGTTGAGGTAAAACTGGATATCGACCGTTTGGGGATTCAGACGGATAACCGGGAACAGTGACCTTACAGAAAGGACTTGCAATTTTCCGTTGAAATCAGTATAATAAAAACAAAACAGAAACGGGAAGTGCCAAAATGGAAAATACACAACAGCGGCTGTCAGAACTTCAGCAGAAAATTATTCGTTTAAAAAAGGAAAAAGATATTGCGGTCTTGGCGCACAGCTATCAGACAGCAGATATTCTGGAAATTGCGGACCAGACCGGAGATTCTTTTAAACTGAGTACAGCTGCCATGGAGTTGTCACAGAAAACAGTCCTAATGTGTGGCGTCCGGTTTATGGCGGATACTGTGAAGCTGCTTTCTCCTGAAAAAACGGTTATTCTTCCGGCGGCAGAAGCCACCTGCCCAATGGCGGAGCAGATCAGCCCGGAACGGGTTTATGCTTTTAAAGAGGAGCATCCGACGTACAAGGTAGTTGCTTATATTAATACAACCACTGAGCTTAAAGCGGCGACAGACGTTTGTGTGACGTCTTCGAGCGCATTAAAGATTGTAAGCAGACTGCCGGAAAATGATATTCTGTTCATCCCCGATAAAAATCTTGGTTCTTATCTCCAAAAACAGTTGCCGGAAAAGAATATTCTGCTTTGGGACGGTTGCTGTCCCGTACATAATGCGGTGACGGAAGACGAATGCCGCAAGGCAGTTGCCGCGCATCCGGGAGCAAAAGTGCTGATGCATCCGGAACTGCCCGCGCAGGTGCTGCAGTATGCTGACGTTGTAGGCTCTACCGCAGATATTCTGAAATACGCGCTGGAGCATGAAGAAGACTGCATCATCGGAACAGAACGCTCCGTACGGGATTATCTGGCGTTGATGCGGCCGCAGCAGAACTTTTATCTGCTGTCCAAACAATTGATTTGTGCAGATATGCGGATGACGACGCTGACAGATGTATACCATGCCATGCTGGGAGAATGCGGGGAGCGTATCGAGCTTCAGCCGGAAACAGCGCGGCTGGCAAAGCATGCCATTGAGGAAATGCTGCGGCTTGGAGCATGATTTTTGTTCCACAGGAACGGTGAACGAAGCATTTGGTGAGATTTTTATGCCATTGTAACAGAATGCCCGCGGCTTGAAAGCCGCGGGCATGAGCGTATCGATAAAATCGACACGCTATATAAGAGGGAAGCCCCCCTCTTATATAATATCACCCCAACAAACCGCGTCGCAACGCGGTTTGTTGGGGCTGCAACCGCTGCATATGTCCTCGGTTGCTCCATTTAAAGGGACTTTTTTCGAAAACATCCCCTTTTTAACAGACTGACGCCCGAGACTTTCAAGCCCCGGGCGTTTTATTTTTCCAGTGACCTTTTTTATGTCTGCTCGCGGCCGTTCCACAACCGACTCTGTTTTGTCTGTGGAACACCTGACCGCAGCCTCATGCAGAAAATTATCCTTTGTTCAGTGCGCTTAAGTACGCCTTGATGCTGGCTTCAATAATATCAGTGCTCAGCCCGCGGCCGGTCACGATCGAGCCGTCGTCCCGCTTCATCTTGACGATCACCTCGCCGAGCGCATCCTCGCCCTCTGTAACGGACTGAATGGTGTAATTATCCAGTGTCAAACGGCTGTCTGCCAGACTGTCGATCGCCTTGAAACAGGCATCGATAGGGCCGCCGCCCATAGCAGAGCTTTCCTTTTCTTCCCCGTCGATGCTCAGCTTGACAGCGGCAACAGCGGAAATCGTATTGCCGGTCTGGACATGATAATTCAGATAGATAATGCTCTGCGGCACGTCGATATGTGCATTGCCGACCAACGCCTCGATATCCCGGTCGGTAACGGTCTTTTTCTTGTCCGCCAGATCTTTGAACCGGGTGAAGGCTTCTGCGATCTCCTCGGGCGTAAGCGTATAACCCAGCGTTACCAGACGATCCTCAAAGGCATGCTTGCCCGAGTGCTTGCCCAACACCATCTTGTTCTGCGGAATCCCGATAGATTCGGGCGACATGATCTCATAGGTGGTGGGGTTGTTCAAAACGCCGTGCTGGTGAATGCCGCTCTCATGCGCGAAAGCATTTGCCCCGATGATGGGCTTGTTCGGCGGGATCGGAACGCCCGTGATGGTGGAGAGCAGCTTGCTGGAGCGGTAAATCTGCTTGGTATCGATGTTGGTATAGCTGTTGTATAAATCGGAACGGGTATGGAGATTCATCACGATCTCTTCAAGGGAAGCATTTCCCGCGCGCTCGCCGATTCCGTTGACGGTACATTCCACCTGGGTAGCCCCCGCCTTGATGGACGCCAATGTACAGGCCACGCCAAGCCCGAGGTCGTTGTGACAGTGGACCGAGAGATCCACTTTTTCAGGGGTGATGATATGGGACTTGATATAGGAAACCAGCTCATACATCTCATCCGGGGTCGCATAGCCCACGGTGTCGGGAATATTGAGCACTGTCGCACCCGACGTGATCGCAGCGTTGAAAACCCTGACCAGAAATTCGCGGTTGCTGCGGGACGCATCCTCGGCAGAAAACTCCACATCATCACAGAGGCTTTTGGCGTAAGAAACCATTTCTGTCACACGGTCCACGACCTCGTCCGGCGTCATCTTCAGCTTGTACTGCATATGGATGTCGCTGGTAGCAATAAAGGTGTGGATCCGCGGCTTGGCGGCAACCTTTACCGCTTCATATGCACGCTCAATATCACCCTTGACCGCCCGTGCAAGACTGGCAACGGTGCAGTTTTTTACTGTTTCTGCTATGGTGCGGACCGACTCGAAGTCCTCGGGAGAGGCAACAGCGAAACCCGCTTCAATCACGTCAACCCCAAGCCGTTCCAGCTGCTTTGCCATTTCGATTTTTTCCTGCAGATTCATGCTGCAGCCGGGGGACTGCTCCCCATCTCTGAGGGTAGTGTCAAATACTTTGATTTGTGTAGCCATGTTCATCTTCTCCTTTTCTGTTGCGGCTTTCGGATAAGAGAAGCATTCTCGGACGGACCCGCCAAGGCAATCAAAAAACGCCTTCGTCTCCCTGAAATAAGAGACGAAGGCGTTTGTCACGCTCCGCGGTACCACTCTTGTTGACATCGAAGCCGATGCCCGCTTTTCCCATATCCAACAATATGTTCCTCTGATAACGGTGAGGTGCCGTTCACGCCTACTGCAAACGGTTCAGCGGACTGCTCAGGGGTGAGTTATCACAGACAAGCCCCGCTGCCTTACACCAGCCGGCAGCTCTCTTTGGGCGGCTTCATCCGTCTTTTTCCCCGTCGTTGCATTTGAATGATTTATCCTTATGATAAATCAAATTGAAATATTTGTCAAGTACTTTTTTGAAAAGAATTTTACCGAAATTGTAGGGTTACAATAGATATTGGACAGGTAGAGTAAAAAAAGGATGAAGAATAAGGTCTCATCGGTTATAGTTAAGTTACGACACAACAACTAGACGAGAGGAGACCATATCCTT
>CALXBC010000013.1 GCA_944386455.1 uncultured Clostridia bacterium
CCAAACGGAAAAGTGGATTTAAAAAGCGTCCGTCTCGGAAATGTTTCCACAGACAGCTACGCCCTATGGAAAGCAGTGAAGGAGCTGCAGACCGGCGAGAAACAAATATCGCTGTGCGAGCTGGCGGACAGCGGCATCGTATCCGACAACGCTTTCCGTCTGATTGTGCAGGCAGCAGCTATCGCCCGCTTTGGTACTGCAGTCTTAAATAATACGGAGGTGCGCTATGTCTGAAAATCATAGCTTCGAATAACAGCAGATTGGAGGAATGTGAGATATGGCCTTACTCTTTTCTCAGGTAACTGTAACGGCAGGAAATGACGCAGTAAGTTTTCTCGTTGGAGGAATTCCGAGAGAATACGATGATTTGGAGGATTGGGATGAATTCGATGACTTTCTGAAATATATCGATGAAGAAACAGAAGTGTTGGTTCATGCCGATGCTTACCTCTATGGCGAGGGAGAACCAAGCGAAGCATCCTATTCGGATATTCAGCAGTTTTCCTCACGACTTAAATCCGGCAGCAGTTTCCTTACAGATTACTGTGACAATATAGAGGAAGTAAATTTTAGCTTTACTTGGTCGCCGGAAGAATTATTTGGAATGGAGATGGAATGAGATGAACAAATTTGAAGCAGAACGGCGCTTTATACAGCGTATGAAGGACAACTACCCACCCGGCACACGCATCATGCTTTTGCAGATGGGCGATGATCCCCGCCCCATCGAGCCGAACACAAAAGGTACGATCGCAGTTGTCGATGATATCGAAAAAGTCTATCTGTGTCTCAACAACGATGTACCGGGACAGGAAGCCGCCGAACGTCTGTCTCAAAAACTTATGACACATGGTGTTTCGCACGAAATCCTCATTCCCACCCGAAAAGACTGGAATGAGGACAGGCAAGCTGCCTGTGCCAATGCTCCGCACAAAAGTGCGGAGTTTTTTATATCTAAAAATCAGGAGGAAGAACCATGCCCAACATTACAACTTTGATTGTTGTAGCAACGGTTATGTTTTTCGTGCTGGGCGGCGTGACGCTCCTTGCTCACATCTATAACCTCAACAACATCAAATCCAAAACGGTCGGTGACGGCCAGCACGGTACGGCTCGCTTCGCATCCAAATCAGAAATGCGGCGCACTTATAAGCAGGTACCGTTTACGCCGGATCTGTGGCGGGAGAAAGCAAAGAAAAATGTATTGCCTGAACTGCCGCAGGGTATCATCGTAGGCTGTCGAAACAAAGGCGGCGGAACGATTGCCATGGTGGATGACGCCGATGTCCACTGCATGATGGTCGGTGCGGCGGGCTGCGGCAAAACCGCTTACTGGCTGTATCCGAATCTGGAATATGCCTGCGCCAGCGGGATGTCCTTTTTAACCACCGACACCAAGGGCGACCTTTACCGAAACTACGGCGGCGTGGCAAAGGACTGCTACGGCTACAATGTAGCGGTGATTGACTTGCGTAACCCCACTAAATCGGACGGCAACAACCTGCTGCACCTTGTGAATAAATATATGGACTTGCACAAGGCAACTCCCGGCGATGTGGCATACAAAGCAAAATCCGAGAAGTATGCCAAAATTATCTCCAAGACGCTCATCTACGGTGACGGTGATGCCTCCGCCTACGGTCAGAACGCTTTCTTCTACGATTCCGCCGAAGGACTTTTGACCTCGGTCATTCTTTTGATTGCAGAATTTGCAGAATCCAAAGAACGCCATATCGTATCGGTGTTCAAGCTGATACAGGAATTGCTGGTGCCCAGCGGTGTCAAGGGAAAGAATCATTTTCAGCTTCTGATGGATCGTCTGCCCGCCGATCACAAAGCAAGGTGGTTTTCGGGCGCGGCGCTCTCCACCGGCGATCAGGCGATGGCAAGTATTATGAGCACGGCGATGTCCCGTCTGAATTCTTTTCTCGACAGCGAGATGGAACAGGTTTTGTGTTTTGATACTGCCATTGACGCGGAGAAGTTTTGCAACGAGAAGTCCGCTGTTTTTATTGTCATGCCGGAGGAAAACCCGAATTCTTTCTTTATGGTGTCCCTGCTCATCCAGCAGCTCTACCGTGAGATATTGGCGGTTGCCGATGAGAACGGCGGCAGGCTGCCGAACCGTGCTATGTTTTACTGCGATGAATTCGGAACGCTGCCGACCATACAGTCTGCCGAAATGATGTACTCCGCTTCTCGTTCAAGGCGGCTCTCCATCGTCAGCATCATTCAGAGTTATCAGCAGCTTGAAAAGAATTATGGGCGTGAGGGCGCCGAAATCATCAAGGACAACTGTCAGATCACTATCGCGGGCGGTTTTGCACCCTCCAGTGAAACGGCGGAGATCATCTCCAAATCTCTCGGTTCACGGACGGTGATGACAGGCTCAGTCAGCAGAGGCAAGAACGATCCCTCTCAAAGCCTGCAGATGACCGAGCGACCGTTAATGACGGCGGACGAGTTGAAATCTATGAAAAAAGGCTCTTTTATTGTGATGAAAACAGGAGCGCATCCCTTTGTGTCACAGCTCAAGCTGTTTTTCAAGTGGGGCATATCTTTTCCGAAAGAAGCCTATACGGTAACGGATCAGGGCGCACGAAAGGTGTGCTACACCTCCCGTGAAAAACTGATTCTCGCTATCACCAAGCAATACCCGCAGGAAAAGAAACTGTATCCCCGTGCCACAAACGCCTCCGGCGGTCAATCCATGACAGAGCCTGCCGAAGCGACAACGATGCAGGAGATAAACCACGCGGCACAGCAAGCAAAAGCACCAAAGCCTGTGCGCACGGGATAAGGAGGTGTTCGCTTGCCGTATTTTTCAAAGCTATATCAGACCGAACTGCCACACCGAGCGGTGTCCGTGTATATTTATCTTTCTGACAGGGCGAATAAGGACGGCGAATGCTGGCCCGCTATCCCGACCATCGCAAGAGAGCTGAAGTTGTCGCAGTCCACCGTCCGCAGGGCGCTATGGGATCTGAGAAAAGCGGGGTTTCTTGAAACCGAGCAGCGCTACCGCACCAAGGGTGGTAAGAGCAGCCTGCTTTACAAGTTAAAGGGCGGATAATGTCCATAAAAAATATACCTGCCGCCAGGAGGGTACTATGCCCTTTTGGTGGCAGGTGGTACCTGTCATGATGACAGGAGAAGGTGAACAGCCCACTATAAGAATATCTACAACAGAAAAGAAAGAGGATTTGAGATTAAGTTTGCCGACGAACTGCGCCGTATCATGGAATATGTGGAAATCAACCGCGACTTGCAGCAGGCGGGATAATTCCCGCTTGTTGCTCCCACTATCGTTTGACGGTTTTCCTAATATGTATCACTCATACGTAGATACGGCAGGAAAAAATGCCAAAAAGATAGAAGAGTACATAAAACATCAGCTAGATGAAGATCAAGCCGGAGAGCAATTAACGATGGGAAATTACTAAAAACCCGTTACACGGGTAGCAAGTAACAGTCTTACGCAAAAGCCAGATCGTACCAACGTGACGTGACACGTGGCTAGTAACAGAGGGTTTTACCCGTCTATGAAAAACCCCCGGCTTTGCTGGGGGTTCATTATTTATCGTCCGCTTGTTTTATCAATTTTTATATTTTACAAAATATTCTGATACATATTGTATCAATTGTAAGATTTTGGACGGAATTCAGCTGTTTAGTTTGACAGAGCGTTTCCGCTGTGATAGAATTAAAATTACATTCAGGTTATTCATGGCAGGACGTGATTCTTTTTGTTGAAAAAATTGTTCGTGGAAAAAACAGATGATACCTTGATCCAGTTTTTTCGTTCTTTATTTGTCGGCGGGATCGCCACAATTGCAGATATGGGTGCTTTAGCCCTTGCAGTGGAATGCTTTCATATTAATATTGCCGTTTCAACCGCTCTTGGTTTTCTTTTCGGACTGGCTGTCAATTATCTGATCAGCGCGTTTTGGGTATTTAAAAAATCAGATGTCGTACACAACCGCGCAGCAGAATTTGCGGTATTTTCCATCATCGGCGTGGTAGGCCTGCTGCTGAATGAAGTCATCATTCATTTGTTTGACCAATATGTCAGCAGCAGAATGATCTTTGGGGAGCTGATCCCGCAGGACAAATACTATTTAGTCGGTAAAATCGTGGCAACCGTTGTTGTGTTTATCTGGAATTTCGGAGCCAGAAAACTGATTCTGTACCGCAAAAAGAAACATTAACCGCGTACAATTAAATATACTTTTTTGTATTTATACACTTTAAACGAATGCTTTAAATACTTTTGTTAGAATAAAACCAAAAACCATATGGCGTGACAGCCATATGGTTTGTATTTGAACTTATTCAGTAAAGTATACAAAAAAACAGTGCAGGGGAGTTTGCTATGAAAAACGTGATCATAATCGGAGCCGGCCCTGGCGGTCTGACCGCTGCAGCCGAATTGCTGGAGTGCCCGGACCGATTCCATGTGACGGTTTTGGAAGAATCAGACGCGATCGGCGGGATTTCACAAACCGTCCGGCACAACGGCAACCGTATGGATATCGGCGGGCACCGCTTCTTTTCCAAGGATGACCGCATTATGGCATGGTGGAGCAAGCGGATGCCGCTGCAGGGGGCAGGCTCCTATGATGACAAAAAGCTCGGCAGAAGCAAGCCGCTTTCGCCCGGAGGCCCCGATCCGGAAGCAGAGGATCGGGTGATGCTGGTCCGCGACCGTGTCTCCCGCATCTATTACCTGAACAAATTTTATGATTATCCCATCAGCATGAAGCCACAGACCTTTCGAAACATGGGACTTGCCCGCACCATGAAAGCAGGCTTCAGTTATCTGCGTTCAACAGCGTCAAAGCTTCCGGAAACCTCACTGGAAAACTTTTATATCAATCGTTTCGGCAGGGTGCTGTACAGCATGTTTTTTGAGGGCTATACCGAAAAGCTCTGGGGACGCCATCCGCGGGAAATATCAGCCGACTGGGGCGCACAGCGGGTCAAAGGGCTCTCGGTACGCGCTTTGATCAAGGATATGCTGCAAAAAGCATTCGGCAAAAAAGACGCTGACCGAAAAAACGTGGAAACCTCACTGATTGAGCAGTTTTGGTATCCCAAGTATGGCCCTGGCCAGCTGTGGGAGAGCGTTGCCCATGAAATTGAGGAAAAAGGCGGCGCTGTTTTGAAAATGCATAAGGTCATACAGGTAAATTGTAACGGCAGCAAAGTCGTTTCTGTGGTCTGTGATACGCCGGAGGGCGAAAAGGTGTACGAGGGGGATATCTTTATTTCCACCATGCCGCTCAAGGACCTGGTTCTGGATATGAAAGGCGGCATACAAGACAGCGACGTAATCCGCATAGCAGGCGGACTTCCTTACCGCGACTTTGTCACTGTCGGTATTTTAGTGGACCGCCTCAACCTAAAAAATGAAACCAATATCAAAACCTTAGGGAATATTGTGCCGGACTGCTGGATCTATGTTCAGGATACCGGCGTGAAGCTTGGCCGGATTCAGATTTTCAACAACTGGTCTCCCTATATGGTAAAAGACCCGGAACACACAGTCTGGATCGGAATGGAATATTTTTGTAATGAAAACGACAGCTTTTGGAACATGAGCGATGACGAATGCATCCGCTTTGCGGCATCCGAGCTGGAAAAAATGGGGATCATACAGAAAACCGATGTCAAAGATGCCTGCCGGAAACGGGTGAAAAAAGCATATCCCGCCTATTTTGATACATATTCCCAAATCGATAAAGTGGTTGATTATATCAACAGCTATGAGAACCTTTATTGTGTAGGGCGAAACGGCCAGCACCGCTATAATAATATGGATCACTCCATGCTGACTGCTGTTTTTGCTGCCGATGCCATCAAAGACGGCTCAAAAAGCAAATCTGACATCTGGAATGTCAATACGGAAAAAGAGTACCACGAACAAAAATCAGCCCAGTAAGCATTTCTGTTCGTCCGGCTGTATCCTGTTATTTAGAAAGGTATGTTTTTCGCCATGCTGACAAAAATGATGAAAAAACCCCGGCTCCTCCCGTTTTTGGCGTATCTGCTGCTTGCCGCTGCCTGTCTGACACCAGCGTTTTTGTTTGACTTTTCCGCTCCGGCACTGCTGTCCAAAACAGCGGCTGTCGTGCTTTGCATCCTTCTGATCGCCGCAGTTGCCGCACTCTGTGCTTTGGGCTGGGTAAAAAAGATGCTTACCGTTCGTCAGACCACGGTCTATTTGACCTGCGGCATTTTTTGCTCCCTGCTCTTTTATCCGCTGTCTTTTCCCAACGAAAATTCACCGCTTTTGCTGATGGCTGCCTGTTTTTCCTGGCTGCTTTTCATTACCGCGGTTCTGGCACAGCGGCGGCTGCTTGGAACAAAACAGTTAATCCTTCTGATTGCTGCCGCCGGTTTTATCCTCCGGCTGGGATATATTGCCTATACCTCCTATGATTACCGACAGCATGATTCCTACGGACTGGATTCCGGCGGCGGGCATCTTGCCTATATGCTCTATCTGTTCGACAACCTGCAGCTTCCGGATTTTGACCCGCGCAACATCTGGCAGTTTTATCATCCCCCGCTTCATCATGCGATTGCAGCCGCATGGATGCACGTTTTGGACTTTTTCGGCATGGAAATCACCCGTATTGCTGAAAATGTACAGATATTGACGCTGTTCTATTCTTCCTGCTGCATGCTGATCGTTTACCGGATCCTGACCGAGCTGGGGGTACAAAAAACAGCGCTGATTCTGTCGTTTTCCCTGATTGCATTTCATCCGTCCTTTCTGATCCTTTCCGGCAGCATGAACAACGATATGCTGTCCATCACTTTTGTATTGGGAGCCGTATTGTGGGCTGTTCGCTGGTACCGGGAGCGGCGGATGAAGCATATTGTTCCGATTGCGCTCTGTATCGGACTGGGCATGATGACCAAGCTGTCTGCGGGGCTGGCCGCACCGGCAGTGGGGCTGCTTTTCCTGATTTGCCTGATCGTGAACTTTAAAAAAGAATGGCTGCACTTGATCGCACAATATTTTGTTTTTGCTTTGATCTGTCTGCCGCTGGGCTTATGGTGGAGCATTCGCTGCCTGGTCCGTTTTGACCTGCCGTTTGGCTATGTTCCGCTGCTCAGCTTTGAAGACGCGCAGTATATCGGGTTTCACAGCGTATGGGAGCGTCTGTTTGATTTTCAGATGAACGATGTATTTATCGCACAGGGAGAGGAACACGGCGGATTCTTTGAATTCAACCCCTTTTTAGCCCTGTTGAAAAGCTCCATGTTTGGGGAATATCGCCTGGACGAATATTGTCCTGCCCACAGTGAACTGATCACATTTTTCTCCACGCTGCTGTTTCTTGTCAATGCAGCGGTCGCCCTGCTTGCTGTTTATGCCATGGTGATGGTGATATTCCGAAGAAAAAACACGCTGGGCTGGCAGATGAAAGTATTTTGGCTGGTGTTGTATTTCACCATATTCGGATCTTATATCCGGTTTGCCTTTTCTTTCCCGCATACCTGTTCCATGGATGCGCGGTATGCAGTTGTCCTGTTTGTCATCGGCGCCGTATTTTTGGGTGTTTATCTGCAGCGGCGGCAGGGAAAGGTCCAAACCGCAGTCAGCCGGATCCTGACGGCGCTTGTTCCTGCGTTCTCACTGCTGTCCGGTATCATTTATACGCTGCTTGGTTCAAGATAGCAAAGCCGCGGCGCCGAAATCAAAATGGTACGATATTTTCTCCTCTTAAAAAGAGAACAGCTTTCTGCTGTTCTCTTTTTTATTTATTTCAGTCTGTCGGTTATACGAATGATGCTTTGTCTTGTATTTTTGAAAAAAAGGGATTATAATGGAAACTGCGGCTTTTTCCGCCGCAATTTTCAAACAATAGGGTGGTCATTGTGAAGCGTACCTATGAGATAGACATGTGCAACGGCCCGCTGCTGGGCAAAATTCTGCGGTTCTCCATCCCGCTGATGCTGTCGGGCATCCTGCAGCTGCTGTTCAACGCCGCGGATATTATCGTCGTGGGACAGTTCACCGGCAGCGACGCATTGGCGGCGGTCGGCTCGACAAGTTCTTTAAACAACCTGATTATCAACATTTTTCTCGGGCTGTCCATCGGCGGCAGCGTTATGGTGGCGCGATACTACGGTGCGCAGGACTGGGCAAATGTGCAGGATGTCGTGCATACCTCCATGCTGGTCAGCGCAATTTCCGGGGTTGTGCTGATTTTTCTGGGTCTTTTTCTTGCGGCTCCGCTGCTGGAACTGATGGGAACTCCGGAAAACGTCCTGGACCAGGCGGTTTTATATATGCGGATCATCTTTGTCGGAATGCCCGCCATGATGATCTATGACTTTGGCGCGGCCATCCTTCGCGCAGTTGGAGACACCAAACGGCCGCTGGTTTTCTTATTGATTTCCGGGATCGTCAATGTGTTTTTGAACCTGTTTTTCGTATTGGTTTTTCATATGGGCGTTGCCGGTGTCGCACTGGCCACCATCATCTCTCAGTCGATCTCTGCGGGGCTGGTCGTATATTGTCTGATGCGCAGTCATGGCTGCTATCAGCTGTTTTTAAGACAGCTGCACATCTCCAAGGATAAGCTGCTGCAGATCGCACGGGTCGGTCTTCCGGCCGGGATCCAGGGCGCGGTTTTTTCAATCTCGAATGTATTGATCCAGTCCTCGATCAATTCCTTTGGCTCTGTCGTTATGGCGGGAAATACCGCGGCTTCCAATATCGAGGGTTTTGTCTATACCTCAATGAATTCCTTGTATCAGGCCTCTCTAAGCTTTACCAGCCAGAATATCGGTGCAAAAAAAGTACATCGGATTGTTCCGATCTTAGTCCGGTGCCTGGCCTGCGTCGCTGCCATCGGGGGCGGACTCAGTCTTTTGGTCCTGCTGCTGAGCCGGCCGCTGTTAGGCATCTATTCCTCTGACCCCGTCGTCATTGATTACGGGATCGACCGTTTAAGTGTGATCTGCGCCACCTATCTTCTCTGCGGCATGATGGATGTGACCTGTGGCTCCATCCGGGGGATGGGATATTCCGTCACACCCACTATTGTCTCGTTAGCGGGAGCCTGCGGCCTGCGGATCTTATGGATTTATTCCATCTTTCTGCTGCAGCATACCACATTCTGTCTTTATCTTTCCTATCCCGTCAGCTGGGCGATTACTTTTGCCGCGCATCTGGTTTGTTTTATTTTCTTTTTCCGCCGCTGGAAAAAGAAAGTGGCGTCGGAAGCTTCTGACAGCAATCCCGTTCCCGTAAAGGGCTGACAAGAAAGGGTTTCTATGGCGACGCTTTTACTGCTTGTTATTTATATCGCTTTTATTGGGCTCGGTATTCCTGATTCCCTGTTCGGGACCGCGTGGCCTGCCATCTATCCCGAGCTCGGGCTTCCGGTATCCGCGGCAAGCTGCGTGACGCTGCTGATCTCGGGCGGTACGATCATATCCAGCTTTTTCAGCGCCAGGGTGCTCAACCGTTTTGGGACAGCAAAGGTCACCGCTTTCAGTACTGCTCTGACAGCAGCGGCTTTGTTTGGTTTTTCTGTCTCCGGCAGCCTGCTCTGGCTGTGCCTGTTTGCGATACCGCTGGGCATAGGGGCGGGAGCAATTGATTCCGGGCTGAACAACTATGTTGCACTCCATTACCGAGCAGCACACATGAATTTTCTGCATTGTTTTTATGGGGTGGGCGTTTCGCTCAGTCCCTATTTGATGTCGTTCACACTTTCAGGAACAGACGGCTGGCGGGGAGGATATCGTACGGTCTTTTATATTCAGCTTGCAATCGCAGGGATCACTCTGATTTCTCTTCCGCTTTGGAAACGGGCAGAGAGCCAGCTGGCAGACAACCGGGCGGAGACAGAAAGCATGCCGCCGCAGACTTTAAAATTTATACAGATCTGCAAAATCCCGGCAGCAAAGTGGGCTTCTCTGGTTCTGCTCAGTTCCTGTGCGATTGAATACATCTGCGGCAGCTGGGGCAGCACCTTTCTGGTAAATGCAAAAGGAATGCCGGTCGATCGTGCGGCCGAAGTAATCACCTTATATTATGTCGGCATGACACTGGGGCGTTTTTTGTCGGGCATTTTGGCAAACAAGCTGTCCAGCTGGCAGCTGATTCAAATTGGGCAGGGTATCGTTTTTGCTGCGATTCTTCTTTTGCTGCTGCCGCTTGCGAACATGATGGCCGCCGTCGGTCTGTTTTTGATAGGGCTGGGGAACGGGCCGGCGTTCCCGAACCTGCTTAATCTGACGCCCAAAAACTTTGGACGGGATATTTCACAGTCCGTCATGGGCTTCCAGATGGTATCTGCTTACATTGGAATCATGGCCATGCCTCTGATATTCGGTTTTTTGGTTCAGGCATTTGACGCGGTGATTTTTCCATACTTTCTGCTGGCAATATTCGTGATGCTGATCATCGCTATGGTGTTTCTGATAAAAAGATTGAAAAAAGAAGGCCGATACAAGGAACAGCGGTAAACATGACGGCTGTCCCCTTGTTTATTCCATCCGGCTGCTTTTTGCCTGCCGGATCAGGCTTTCATACTGAAAATCACCCAGCCCGTATTCCGGGAACCGCTCAAGCAGCTGCCTGACCAGATCGGGGCTGTCCGCGTGCGCCCGAATATAGACCATGATGGGACTGCTCTGACCGCGGTAAGTCAGATATCGTTCCGCCGCCTGACGCAGCAATTCCGGCATTTCCATGTCCGGCAGCCTGCGGCGGCACAAAACCGCTTCATAAATGGTATGATATCCGCCCAGCCCGATTTCAGCAGGAGCCGAAAAAACATCTTCCGCCCTCCCGCATGCCGTGCGAAGCAGTACATTTCCCTCAAACCCGTTCTGCTCCAGATAGGCAAGCACGGTCAGCAGATTCATCTGGCAGAACATATCTGTGCCAAACCACAGGATCATACGGTCGAACTCCTTTTGAAATAAAGGCTCCAGCGGTTCCAGCACGGTTTTCTGATATTTTGGCAGGGTTGTTTTGTGAGCGGCCAGCCGTTTTTGCACAAATGCCTCGGAAAAAATCTCCCTGTCGGTCTCACCCCAGCACATGGCTTCATTAAAGGGTATATATTCCGCGTCAGCCTCCATTGCTCCTGTCTCCTTCAGCTTCTCCAGCAGGGCAGAACCGCTCAGGATATGCAAACGTTTCTTTGATTTTGTCTGCTGCACGATCGTGTCACTCCTTTTTTCACATTAAGACTTCTCTGCTGTGGAAAACAATGCGGCCTTGTTCTTTATCCCGTGATACAAACAGCCTGTTTCCGTTTTGGAAGCAGGCTGTTTTTCTTTTCTGTTTAATCCAATTCCAGCGCGCCGGTATACAGCTGATAGTAGGTTCCTTTCAGCTTGATGAGATCCTCATGCGTACCGCGCTCAATGATGCGGCCATGATCCAGCACCATAATGGCGTTAGAATTCTGCACCGTAGAAAGACGATGGGCAATCACAAATACCGTCCGTCCCGTCATCAGCGCGTCCATACCCTGCTGAACAATGGCCTCCGTGCGTGTGTCGATCGAGCTGGTCGCCTCATCCAGAATCATCACGGGCGGGTCGGCCACTGCCGCGCGCGCAATGGCAAGCAGCTGGCGCTGGCCCTGGCTGAGATTTGCACCGTTGCCTTGCAGCATAGTGTTGTAGCCCTCCGGCAAGCGGCGGATAAAGTCGTCCGCGCCGGCCAGCTGCGCCGCTGCAATACACTCCTCGTCACAGGCATCCAGATTACCGTAGCGGATATTTTCCATAACCGTACCGGTGAACAGATTGGTATCCTGCAGCACGATTCCCAGGCTGCGCCGCAGATCCGCCTTTTTGATCTTGTTAATGTTGATGCCGTCGTAGCGGATCTTTCCGTCCTCGATATCGTAGAAACGGTTGATCAGATTGGTGATGGTCGTTTTGCCCGCGCCGGTGGAGCCGACAAACGCGACCTTCTGGCCGGGCTTTGCATACAGGGTGATATTATGCAGCACCTTCTTCTCCGGCGTGTATCCAAAATCAACGTCAAAGAAACGCACGTCACCCTGCAGGCGGGTGTAGGTAACGGTGCCGTCGTGATGCGGATGCTTCCATGCCCAAACATTGGTACGTTCTTTGCACTCGCTGAGGCTGCCGTCTGCATTTTCCTTTGCGTTGACCAGCGTGACATATCCTCCGTCAGTCTCCGGCTCTTCATCCAACAGTGCAAAGATGCGGTGCGCGCCGGCCAGACCCATGACCACCATGTTCACCTGGTTGGACACCTGGCCGATGGCGCCGGCAAACTGCTTGGTCATGTTCAGGAAGGGTACCACGATGCTGATGCTGAAGGCCATACCGGAAATGCTGATGTTGGGCACGTCGGTCAGCAGCAGCGCACCGCCCACCAGCGCTACCACCACATACATCACGTTGCCGATGTTGCCCAGCAGGGGCATCAGAATATTGGCAAAGCGGTTGCCGTTGCGGGCATTGTAAAAGATTTCGCCGTTGACCTTGTCGAAGTCGGCCTTGGCGCCTTCTTCATGGCAGAATACCTTGATCACCTTCTGGCCGGTCATCATCTCTTCCATAAAAGCCTCGGCCTTGGCGATCGTAACCTGCTGACGCAGAAAGTATTTGGAAGAACGGTTGGTAATGGCCCGGGCGGCAAACACCATGCAGACGACTCCTGCCACTACGATCAAGCCCAGGATCATGCTGTAATACATCATAATGCCGAACACGGTCAGCAGTGTGACGCCGGAAATCAGAATCTGCGGCAGGCTCTGACTGATGAGCTGGCGCAGGGTATCCACGTCGTTGGTATAATAGCTCATGATGTCGCCGTGGCCGTTGGTATCGAAGTATTTAATCGGCAGGTCCTGCATGCGGTCGAACATCTTCTCCCGCATTTTTTTCAAAGAACCCTGGGTGATGATCGCCATCATCTGGGTATAGAACGCACCGGCGATCAGGCTGATAACGTACATTACAACCAGAACAGCCACATAGGTCAGGATCCGCCCGGCAACGGAGGCCCAGTCACCGCTTTTATAAGACTCGTCGACAATGGCGATGATGTTCTGCATAAAAATCGAAGGGATAGAACTGACGATGGCGTTGACCAGAATACACGCCAGTGTGACAGGCAGCAGTACCGGATAAAACTCAAACAGGGTGCGCAGCAGCCGGCGCAGTACGCCTTTCGGCGCCCGCTGGCCCCGCGCTGTGGTGGAGGGAGCGGCAGGAGCCGTCTTATTCTTATTCTTCGCCATCTTGATCACCTGCCTTATTCTGGGAAGTATATACCTCGCGGTAAATTTCGTTGGTCTTCATCAATTCTTCATGACTGCCGATGGCGCTGATCCGTCCGCCATCCATCACAATAATGCGGTCGGCGTCCTGCACCGAGGCGACACGCTGTGCAATGATGATTTTTGTGGTCTCGGGGATAAATTCGCGGAAGCCCTGGCGGATCAGTGCGTCAGTACGGGTGTCCACCGCGCTGGTGGAGTCGTCCAGAATCAGCACCTTGGGCTTTTTCAGCAATGCACGCGCAATGCAAAGCCTTTGCTTCTGTCCGCCGGAGACATTGGCGCCGCCCTGTTCGATCCAGGTGTCATATTTGTCAGGAAACTGCTGGATGAACTCGTCCGCCTGCGCCAGCCGGCAGGCTTCCTGCATCTCCTCATCGGTGGCATCAGGATTGCCCCAGCGCAGATTATCCTTAATGGTGCCGGAAAACAGTACATTTTTCTGCAGCACCACCGCTACGCTGTTGCGCAGGGTTTCCAGATCGTACCGGCGCACATCCTCGCCGCCAACCTTGACGCAGCCTTCGGTGACGTCGTACAGACGCGGGATCAGCTGTACCAGCGTGGACTTGGAGGAGCCCGTACCTCCCAAAATGCCGATCAGTTCACCGGATTTGATATGTAGGTCCACATCGGCCAGCGCCATACGCTCGGCCTTTTTGGAATATTTGAAACTGACGTTATCAAAATCGATGGAACCGTCTTTCACTTCAGTGACGGCATTCTCCGGACTGGCCAGGCTGCTTTTCTCGTTGAGCACCTCGACGATACGCTCGGCGGATTCCATCGACATGGTGATCATTACGAACACCATGGACAGCATCATCAGGCTCATGAGAATCTGAAAGCTGTATGTCAGGATAGCAGACATCTGGCCGACATTGATTCCGATGCCCTGGCTGGTGATGACAGCATAGGAGCCAAACGAAAGCACAAACACCATGCCGGCGTATACGCAGAACTGCATCATGGGATTGCTGAGAGCCATAATGCGCTCGGCAAGCGTGAAGTCCTTGCAGACGTCTTCAGCGGCAGCAGCAAACTTCTTCTTCTCGTAGTCCTCCCGAACATAGCTTTTGACGACCCGCATGGCCTGCACATTTTCCTGCACCGAATCGTTGAGCGCGTCGTATTTGCGGAACACCCTGCGGAAAATCGGCGTGGCCTTGCGAATGACCAGCGTCAGCCCGATTGCCAGCAACGGAATCGTGACCAGGAAAATCATTGCCAGCTGTCCGCCCATAGCAAATCCCATAATAAATGAGAAAATCAGCATCAGCGGGCCGCGGATCGCCACCCGGATAATCATCATAAAAGACATCTGTACATTCACCACGTCGGTGGTCATACGGGTCACCAGACTGGACACCGAAAATTTATCGATGTTTTCAAAGGAGTAGTCCTGAATACGATAGAACATATCCTGACGCAGATTGCGTGCAAAACCAGTGGAAGCAGTGGCACAGGTGTTGCCGGCTGCGACACCGAAAATCAGCGACAGAACAGCCATCACAACCAGCCGGATACCGTACCGGACAATGACATCCATCTCGCATCCGGCCTGCATTTCGTTCACCAGATTGGCAATGACGAAAGGGATGATACATTCCAGAACCACTTCGACGACAACCAATAGCGGGGTCAAAATGGCCGTTTTTTTAAACTCGCGGATGCTGCGAGCCAAGGTCTTTATCATGTGTGACATTCCTCCAAATCTTGCCGCCGCCTAAATGTGATATAAGCGGCCGGTCATAAAATTTTCCTGAAAATTTGTGAACCGGACAGCAAACTACTCCTCCAGATTGACATACATTTTCCGGGCGATCTCCTGAAAGAGCGCAATTTGATCGTCTGACAGTCCGCTGGTCAGCTTCTGTTCGGTCCGGCGAAGGCACTCCCCGATCTGGGCATTCAGATTCGCCGCCTTTTCGGTGGGAATCAGGCTTTTCAGCCGTGCGTCGGAATCCACGCTTTCCCGCCGGATGATGCCGTTTTTCTCCAAAAGCTGCAAAATGCCCGTGGCAGTGGAACGGCTCAGGCCGAACGCCTCCTCCACATTCTTTTGGAACACGGGACCGTCCTTGCAATGCTCCAGAATATAGTACATGATCCGGCTCTGGACGCCGGTGATGCCGAGATCCGAAAGGGTCGCATTCATCCGCTTTTTGACCATATGTGACAATATGTTGACCCATGCTCCGCAATCCCGCGTCATTTTTTCTCATCTCCTTATTGTTCGTATACAAACAATATTATCGCAAAAAAAAAGATTTGTCAAGGTTGAAACATATAGACAAACGGAAACTTTTTTCTAAAATTCTGGTCTATTTTTCATAAGGCAAAACATGATGTATACCAAAAGTAATATTGGCCGCCATTTTACCTTTTGTTTTTCTTGCAAACCTCTGTTTTTCGTGATATACTAAAGCCTGTCAGAACAAACACAGAAAGGAAATCATGTTATGGAAGCTTACAGATATGACACCCAGCTGCTGATTGAAGGAGAGCATCTTTCAGAGGACGATATCCATGATTACTTTATGCAAAATTTTGAAGGAGACTGCCTGTTGGCGGTGGGGGACGAGGAGCTGATCAAGATCCATTTCCACACCAATACACCCTGGAAGGTGCTGGAGTACTGTGCTTCACTGGGCGAAATTTTTGACATTGTAGTCGAGGATATGGACCGGCAGGCCCGCGGCTTAAAAGGCTAGCGGGCACTTCGCGTAAATTTTTACAGTCTGAAACACCCGCATAGCCGGATTTACGGTCATGCGGGTGTTTTTATGCAGCTTTGCTGTTTGAAATTTTATTTGCCCTTTGCCCTGCGGATAAACAGCCAGGTCAATGCACCGACCGATGCGATAAACAGGATGACAGTGGGTATCGTATCATCCTCCGCGCCGGTCTGCGGCAGTTCGTCGGGCTGATTGGTATGATCGCCGCCATCTGTCTGCGTATCGTTATTGCCGTTCTGGTCGTTTTCGCCGGTATTCTGATTGTCACCGTTCTGGTTTCCGTCGCCGGATCCGTCGGACAGCAGCTTCCATTCATAGGTGATGGTGGCATTGTTGTCATTCGGGAAGATATCATCAATTCCCATTGTGGTCACCAGATTGAACAGCCAACCGTTAAGCTGTCCCTTGAGTTCGTCGGTGAGCAGGCCCTCGGTCGCTTCTGTTCCTTCCTCCGGGTCGGCAGGGGTGCCGTTGAGAAGCTCATCGAGAAGACCTTGCAGCTTTTGGCTCAGGAATACTGTAGTGTCCGTATCCTCTTCCAGACCGAGCTGTTTTCCGTAAAGCGAGCCTTTTAAATCAGTCAGAAATTCCAGAATTGTATAACCTGCCTGCGGGTCGGCTCCTTCGGGAACCGGATAAAGATTACTGTCCTCCGGATCAGCAGCCCATCCCGATAGGGTTAAGGAAAGGTTATTTCATATCCCGAAACAACAGGGGCTATTTAACAAAGGCATTCTCTCTATTTTTCGTTTTTTCTCCATGACAAAAGCCCGCGGCTTCTATTTGGTGCCGCGGGCTTTTGTTATATCCGATTTCGTCATTTTAAGGTTTTCTTTTCCTGCGCTTAACAAAGCCTTGTCTATTCTACGGATTTGAGGGATTCCACCATGTCGATCTTCTTGAGCTGGAAATACAGCGTTACCGTTACAATCAGGGTAAACAGGATCGTCAGCAGGGCAGAATAGAGGAAGCAGGGGAAGCTGATCTCCGGCGAGAACATGACCGCGTCCACCTCGGCGGTCACAATGACAAAACGCTCCAGAAAGATGCCGAGCACCAGGCCAACCAGCAGACCAAGTCCCGCCGCAATATTGTTTTCCCGGTAAATATAGGCGGCGACCTCTTTGTCGTAAAAGCCCAATACCTTGATGGTGGCAAGCTCCCGCACCCGTTCGTTTACGTTGATGTTCACCAGATTGTACATCACGATAAAAGCCAGTGCGCCCGCCGAAACAATCAGCACCCAGACGATGCTGTTCAAGCTTCCCATGGTGTCGACGAACCGCTGCATTCCCTCGTCGGAATAAGAGACGCCGAGAATGGTGCCGTCCTCCAGCAGCCGCTCAGACAATGCGCTTTGGTCGCTTCCGTCCTTCAGATTGAGCAGAACGGTGTTATAGCCCGGCTCCTCGCCGAAGCTTTTTTCATACAGCGCAGGCGTCATATAGATAAAGTGCATGGCGTAGTTTTCGGTGACGCCCGTGACAGTCACCTCGATCGGCCGGCCGTCGGGATCATTCAGGGTCACGGTATCTCCGGCTCCAACACCCAGCATTTTCGCGAGCTTTTCGGTCAGGATCACGCCGCTATCGTCCAGAGCCAGCTTTTTCCCGCCCAGACGTTCCTGCAGCGTAATGAAATCCCCGATCCGGTCCACGTCCCGCGGAACATAGAGCGAAGCGTTTTTGACCGCGCTGTCACTTTCAATATCCATGCTGCGGTTGAGTATGAACAGGTCGGCGGCAACCTCGCCCCCTTCATCGATCACGCCTTGCAGCTGCTCGATGTCTGCTATGTCATCCTCTGCAGCCGCAACGGCATCATAGACGAAAACCTTACCATACTGCTTATCCGCGATGGAGGTGATGGAATACTGCATTCCAAAGCCGGCCAGCATCAGTGCCGTACAGCCTGCCACGCCGATGACGGTCATCATCACCCGCCGTTTATAGCGGAAAATATTCCGCAGGGTCACCTTATGCAAAAAGCTGAGCCGGTTCCAGATAAAGTGTACCCGTTCCAGCAGGACCCGTTTGCCGTTTTTTGGGGCGCGCGGACGCATCAGCTGGGCAGGGCAGGCGGCCAGCGCCTTGTAGCAGGCCGCAAACGCAGATACACAGGTGCAAAGGATCGCCACAGCCGTGCAGGCCAGCGCATAATCCCAACGGAACGGCGTGACGGCGTCAGGCAGATTATACATGATCTTATAAGCGCCGATGATCACCTTTGGGAACAGCTGGAAGCCGATGGTCAGACCAACGGCGCTGCCCACAAGGCTTGCAATCCCTGCATACAGCAGATACTTCATCACCACCGCGCCCTTGCGGTAGCCCAGCGCCTTGAGCGTCCCGATCTGGGTACGCTCCTCCTCCACCAGCCGCGTCATGGTGGTCAGACAGACCAGCGCCGCCACCAGCACAAAAAACACCGGGAAGACCTTTGCAACCGCGTCCACCTTTCCCGCGTCATCCTGGAAGCCCGAATAGCCCGAGTTATTGTCACGGTCCCAGACATACCAGGTCGGAGCGGCCAGATCGGCAAGCTGTTTTTCCGCGTCCGCTATCTGCTGTCTGCCCTCCTCGAGCTCTTTTTCTGCTTCCGCCTTGCCTTCATTATATTCGGCAAGTCCCTTTTCATATTCCTTCTGCCCCGATTCCAGCTCTGCTTTCGCATCGTCCAGCTGCTTTTTGCTTTCTGCCAGCGTCTGTTCCGTTTGGGAGAGCTGTTCTCTGCCTGCGGTGATCCCGGCCTGAAGCTGTGCCAGTCCGGCTTCTCCCTCCGCAAGGGAGGCTTCCTGTTCGGCAAGCGTTTCTTCGATGGTCTGGACTGCCGCGTCGATCCCGCCGCCCAGCATTGCCTTCTGTGTGGGATCGGAGGCCTGAACATACAATGTCAGCAGCTGGTCAAGGGTCATCTGGGGCTGTGTGTCAGCCGCTCCGTCAGAGCCGGTCCCCGTCTGGGACTCCTGCAGCTGCTTTGCCGCGGCGATCATCTGCTGTAATTCTTCGGGGAAATCGGCGGGATTCTGGATGGATATTTCCTGATATCCGCTCCGTACGCCCTTGATCCCCGCAACGACCGTATTTGCCTGTTCCAAAGCGGCTTTGCCGTCGGCCAGCTGCTGCTCCAGCTCTTCGGCCTGTTTTTCATATTCCGCGATCTGTTCCAGCGCAGCGGGCTTCTCTGCCTCATAGGCGGCGAGGCCGTCCTCGTACTGCTTGAAACCGTCCTCGTATTCCTTTTGTCCCTCTTCCAGCTGCTTTCTGGCGTCCTCCAGCTTTTCCCATGCCGGCGCCAGTTCTTCCTCAGCCTGCTTTTCGCCGTCGGCCAGTTCTGCCTTGGCCTTGTCGATCTCCGCCTGGGCGTCGTCCTTGATTTCATGATACCGTTCCTCGGCGCGTGTTTCGGCGATCTGTTCCAGTTCGGCGGTTTTTTCGTCAATCAGCGCATCATATTCTTCCACAAAAGGGGAGAGGTCTGCCGTGCTGTCCAGCGTCAGATAAACATCGGTATAGACTTCCAGCGAAAAATCCTCTTCGGGGATCATGATGAACGCATCGATAGCGCCGTCCCCAATGGTGGTGTTGCCGCGGGTGAAGCTGATATAAGAAGAAGACTCCACGATCCCGACCACAGTGAAGGTATCGGTATCCAGCGTATCCAAAATATCCTCGCCCTCATCCGCAAACAGCGTGATCTGGGAACCTAGTGCAAAATTGGTGGCGGCAAGGTCGCTTTTTTCGACCAGGCATTCACCCGGCTTTTCCGGCATCCGCCCTTCCTTGAGCACCGGACGGTTGAGATAATTTTCATCCTCCTCCGATGCATCCAGCCTGAGGGAAAGTGCCTTCACGATCAGGCTGGAGCCGTCCTCTGCCTCCACAAAGGTATCGACTGAATAAGCGGGCATCATCCCGCGGATGCCGTCGACCTGTTCTACTGCGGCAAGGTCATCCTCGGTAAAGCCCATGGTGGAGACCAGATGGAGGTCCATCAAGCGGGTATCCGAAAAATATTGCTGTGCCGTATCAAGCATATCGGGGCAGCTGGATTTGATTCCCGCAAAAAAACCCGTCCCCACCGCAATAATGGCCAGTATCGAAAGAAATCGGGTTTTTGTCCGCCAGATTTCCCGGCCAAGCTCCTTGGCCAATACATGCTTTTTCATGTTCTGTCCCTCACTCCCACACTACCATTCAATCTGCTCCACCGGAGTGGGGTGAGGATTGACCGTCATTTCCACGACCTTGCTGTTTTTCATTTTGATCACCCGGTCGGCCATTGGAGTAATCGCCTGATTATGGGTGATCAGCACCACGGTCATATCGTTGCTGCGGCAGGTATCCTGCAACAGCTTGAGAATGGTTTTTCCGGTGTTGTAATCCAGCGCGCCGGTCGGCTCGTCGCACAGAAGCAGCTTGGGATTTTTGGCCAGCGCCCGTGCGATCGACACCCGCTGCTGTTCTCCGCCCGAAAGCTGGGCAGGGAAGTTGTCCAGCCGGTCGCCCAGTCCCACATCCTTCAGGACTGTCACCGCATCGATCGAATCTTTGGAAATCTGGGTGGCAAGCTCCACATTTTCCTTGGCGGTCAGATTGGGCACCAGATTGTAAAACTGGAACACAAACCCAATATCATACCGCCGGTATTCGGTCAGCTGTTTGGCGCTGTATTTGGCGATGTCCTTTCCGTCCACCAGTATGGTGCCCTCGTCACAGCTGTCCATGCCGCCCAAAATATTGAGGATCGTGGTTTTTCCTGCGCCGCTGGAGCCCACCACGACCGCAAATTCGCCCTTTTCAATCTCAAAGCTCACACCGTCAGAGGCGGTGATGGTAACTTCCCCCATTTTATACCGTTTGTATACATCTTTCAATTCGACATATGCCATATCGATCAGCCGTTCCTTTCCATTCATCAAGCTATAACAGCTCTGTCCCGTGGTACAGGGTGAGCATCAGAAAATCCTTCATATTCTGCCGAAGTGTTTTTTCATCTCCGTCAAACCGGGAAAAGAGGTAAAAAATACCGCTCAGCAGCGATTCCGCAATTGCTTCGGCCAGCAGTCTGCTCTGGGTCTTGCGGGACAGCCTGGGCAAAAGTTCGGTTTCGATCCGGAACGCGGCATACCGGGTAAATTCCTGCCGGATATGCTCGTACTTTGAGCCGGAGCAGCCGTACATCAGGATCAGAAACTGCAGTCTGTTCTGCAAAAAAACATCGGTGATCTGCTGTGCCAGCTCGGCAATTGTAGGCTCGGTCATCAGGATCCCGTCCTTTGATACGTTGGAGATCAGCTCCTGCAGCTTTGCCATGGTAGGGGACACGATCGCATCCAGCAGTGATTCCTTATTGTTGAAATAAGCGTAGATATTCCCTGCTGTAATACCGACACGTTCCGCGATCGCCCGCATCGAGGCGTGGCGGTAGCCCACCGCAAGGAATTCCTCCTTAGCGGCTTCCAAGATTCCGCCGCGGATCTCTTCTTTCTGTATCTGCATGAAACAGCGTTCCTTTCAAATTTAAACAGTCATTTAATTTTGATACTTTTATTATATCGAAATCAAATATGAAATACAAGAACAAAACCTATCCTTTTTTTGAATGGTTTGTAAACACACGGCCGGTGAGCACCGGCTGGCAATCCGCGGCGGCGGGGTCGCCGCAGACATTTCGCGAACGTAGATTGAGTTATGAAAAACATTTTTCTCTGCGTAAAAAGGAAGAGCGCCCCCGAACTGTTAAAAAATCTCCCGACTGTATAATCAGTCAGGAGATTTTCATATCGTATTCTATTATTCTTCGTCTTCTTCAGCATCATCCTCAGGAAGCTCCTCATCCTCGTCCTCTTCTGCGGGGATGATTACTTCTTCATCGGGGTCGGGTGCCTCCACCTCGGCAACCTCTTCCTCTTCATCATGCTCCGCGCGGGCAAACGCAACCACACGCGAATCCTCACCCGTCAGACGCATGATACGCACGCCCGATGCATAACGGGACATGATATTGACATCGCTGACCCGGATGCGGATAATGACGCCATCGTTGGAGATCAGGATCAGATCGTCATCCTCATCTACCACCTTAATGCCGCAGACATGGCCCTTAACGTCGTTGACACGGTAGTTGATCTTGCCCTTGCCGCCGCGGGACTGGAGCTTGTATTCACTGATTTCAGTCCGGCGTCCCTGACCGCGGTCGGTAATGGTCATGACGGTTGCACCCTCCCGCAGCCGTGCGACGCCGGTCACCTCATCACCTTCGTTTAAGCGGATGGCACGCACACCCCGCGCCGTACGGGACAGCGTGCGGGCATTTTCTTCACTGATACGGATGGCCATTCCGTTGCGGGTGGCAATAATCAGCTCACAGCTTCCGTCCGTCAGACGCACGCCGGCCAGCTCGTCTCCCTCATTCAGTGTGATCGCAATCAGGCCGTTCTTTCTGACGTTGCGGTATGCCTGGAGCTCGGTCCGTTTGATGATTCCCTGTTTGGTCACCATCGTCAGGAAATGCTCCGGATCAAAATCCGACACCCGAATCATGGCGGTCACCTTTTCATCGCCCTCGACCGGGATCAAATTCACAATATTGGCTCCTTTGGCGGTCCTTCCGCCCTCCGGGATCTCATAGCATTTCAGCTTGAACATTCTGCCCTTGTTTGTGATAAACAAGACATTGTCGTGGCTGGATGCAATAAACATTTCCTCGACAAAATCTTCTTCGCGCTGCTTCATTCCCGACACGCCGCGGCCGCCGCGCTTCTGGGTCTTATACACATCCACCGGCTGCCGTTTGATATAGCCGTAGTGGGTATAAGTAACAACGCATTCTTCCTCGGGAATCAGGTCTTCAATATCCACCTCACCGCTGACGGTCTGAATTTCGGTCCGCCGGTCGTCTCCATACTTGTCCCGCAGGGCGTTGACTTCGGTGCGTACAATATCCAGCCGCATTTGATGAGAGGACAGAATTTCCTCCAAATGACGGATTTTTTCCAGAATATCCCGCAATTCCTGCTCGATTTTTTCGCGGTCAAGCGCGGACAGTCTGCCCAGCCGCATCGCAAGGATCGCGTTTGCCTGGATCTCAGTCAAACCAAAGCGCTCCATCAGCCGCGGCCGGCTTTCATTATCATCCCGCGAGGACCGGATGATCCGAATGACCTCGTCGATATTATCCTGCGCGATCTTGAGACCCTCTAAAATATGTTCGCGCTCCCGCGCTTTTTTCAGATCAAATTCTGTCCGGCGGCGGATGACCTCCTCCTGAAAATCGATATAATGCTGCAAAATCTCTTTCAGGCTCATGATCTTCGGCTCGTTATTGTGGAGCGCCAGCATGATCACGCCCACGGTGTCCTGAAGCTGCGTATAGGTAAACAGCTGGTTGAGGACAATCTGGGGATTGGCTTCCTTTTTCAGGTCAATGACGATCCGCATTCCGTCTCGGTCAGATTCGTCATTCAAGTCAGAGATCATGTCGATCCGTTTGTCCTTAATCAGTTCCGCAATCTTTTCAATCAGCCTGGCCTTATTGACCATATAGGGAATTTCCGTCACTACAATGCGGAAACTGCCGTTTTTCCGTTCCTCGATCTCAGTGCGTGCCCGCAGCGTGATCTTTGCACGCCCGGTCGCATAGGCGGCACGGATCCCGGCGCGTCCCATGATAATGCCGCCGGTCGGAAAGTCCGGCCCTTTGATATGCTCCATCAATTCTTCCAGCGTCGCATCCGGATTCTCAATCAGCAGATCGATGGCGCCGACCACCTCACGCAGATTGTGCGGCGGGATATTGGTCGCCATTCCGACCGCGATCCCGGTACAGCCGTTGACCAGCAGATTCGGGAACCGGGAAGGAAGCACGGTAGGCTCCTTTAAACGGTCGTCATAGTTTGAGGTAAAATCCACGGTATCCTTGTCAATATCGGTCAGCATTTCCATGGAAATTTTGCTCATCTTTGCCTCGGTATAACGATAGGCCGCAGGCGGGTCGCCGTCCACCGAGCCAAAGTTTCCGTGGCCGTCCACCAGCGGATAACGCAGTGAAAAATCCTGCGCCAGACGAACCATGGCGTCATAAACAGAAGCGTCGCCGTGCGGATGGTATTTACCAAGCACGTCACCGACCGTCGCTGCACATTTCAGATACTTTTTGTCCGGTGTGATCCCATCCTCATACATCGTATAAAGGATCCGCCGGTGTACCGGCTTCAGCCCGTCCCGGACGTCAGGCAGCGCCCTGCTGACAATGACCGACATGGAATATTCGAGAAACGATTTTTTCATTTCCCGTTCAATATCGATTGGGATAACCTTACCTGTTTCTGCGTTCAGGAAATCCCCGTTGTGTCCGTTTTCCAAATTGATAACCTCTTTTCTGTTGCAGCTGCCATATTATACTGCTTCGTGATATCGTTCGTCCAGTCCGTCCTTCAGCATTCCCACAGCCTCTTCCCAGGCCGCATCGTCAACACAGCGGCGGGGGACAATAAAAATCTTTTCCTTGCAGATGCTGAAGATCAGCATATCAGAATAAGCATACACATCGATTGGCTCGTTTTCAAAAAACATATAGCTGGCGTTTTCATCCGTTCCCGCAACCAGACCCTTTTCACAGATGGTCAGGCGAAAAGTATCCTTCATCTGGTCGATGGTTTTTGCCATTTTTCTGCGGTGGTTGTAGGGCAGGAGCCAGATAAAGGCGATCACCGCCAGGCTCAGAATGCACAGGAAAAATCCCAGCCCGTCCTTGGGATTGCGGATGATCGAAATGATATACAGTACAAAAATCACGCCGAGCAGCGCAGTATAAACCCAGTTCTTTTTATAGATCGTTTTTTTCTGGAAGCGCAGCAGCCCCAGCTTAACCTCATCCGCAGTCAGCGTATAATCAAGCGCCGTCTGCTTCTGTCCCGCAAAAACAGCAAAAGCATCTTCATCGGCAGTCATTTTGACATTGTTGTCATAGGGCTCGGTGAGCAGCTCTCCGTTTTCACTGATATTTGGTTCCTTTTCACTCATAAATCCAATTTCCTTTCCTTCTGTAAGGGGTGCTGTTAAATATCGAGATTCTCCACATATTTTGCATTCTTCTCAATAAATTCTTTCCGGGGAGCTACTTTATCGCCCATCAAAATCGTAAAGGTTTCATCCGCGCGGATGGCATCTTCCATTTCTACCTTGATCATGGTACGGGTCTCCGGATCCATCGTGGTTTCCCAAAGCTGCTCCGGATCCATTTCACCAAGGCCCTTATATCGCTGCACGTCTACCTTTGCGCCATTGTCACCTGACAGTTCCGCGATATATTTGTCCCGCTCTGCGTCGCTGAAGGCATAACGGAACTGTTTCCCGCGGGAGACCTTAAACAGGGGAGGCTGTGCCAGATAAACGTGTCCCTGTTCAATGACCGGCCGCATATAGCGGAAAAAGAAGGTCAGAAGCAGGGTGCGGATATGACTGCCGTCCACATCGGCATCCGCCATGATAATGATTTTCCCGTATCTGAGCTTTTCTATATCCAGATCATCGCCGATCCCGCAGCCGAGTGCCGTGACCACCGGCGTCAGTTTTTCGTTTCCATAAACCTTGTCGATCCTTGCCTTTTCGACATTGAGCATCTTGCCCCACAGCGGCAGGATCGCCTGAAACCGTCTGTCCCGGCCGCTTTTTGCAGAGCCGCCCGCAGAATCTCCCTCAACAATATAGATTTCGGTATTGACATTGTCCCGGTTGGAACAGTCCGCCAGCTTACCGGGCAGACGTGCGGTTTCCAGTGCCGATTTGCGCCGGGTCATCTCTCTGGCCTTCCGCGCCGCTTCTCTTGCCCGCTGGGCATTGACTGCCTTATCAAATATTTCCCGTGCGACCGCCGGATTTTCTTCCAGATAGTTGGTCAGCTTTTCAGTGACAATATTTTCGACCAGCGGCCGCACCTCGGTATTGCCGAGCTTTGCCTTGGTCTGACCCTCAAACTGGCATTCCGTCAGCTTGACGCTGATGATTGCGGTCAGCCCCTCGCGCACATCCTCCCCGCTTAAGTTCTTATCGGCATCCTTCAGATAATTATGCCGTCTGGCATAATCGTTGAACACCCTTGTCAGTGCATTTTTAAAGCCCAGCTCATGGGTCCCGCCTTCAACAGTATGGATATTGTTGGCAAACGAAAGAATCAGCTCGTTATAGCTGTCGTTGTACTGCATGGCGACCTCGGCAAATGCGTCCCCCTCCTGCTTGGAGAGGTAGATCACCTCATCGTGCAGCGTTTCCAGTCCTCTTTTTTTATGAATATATTCCACAAAGCTGCGGATGCCGCCTTCATAATGGAGCACCTCGGAAACAGGCTCGGATTCATTGCGCAGGTCGCTCATGATAATTTTGATGCCCGCATTGAGAAATGCCTGCTCCCGCATCCGGGTCAGCAGCACATCGTAATCATACACAACATCTTCAAAGATTTCACCATCCGCTTTAAACACAACAGTGGTTCCGGTTTTTTCGGTATCACCGATGACCTCCATCTCTTTCTGATAGTGTCCGCGTTCAAACCGCTGAAAATGAATATAATGTCCGTCGTAAACCGTCAGCTCCAGCCATTCGCTCAGCGCATTTACAACAGACGCACCTACGCCGTGCAGTCCGCCCGCCACCTTGTAGCCGCCGCCGCCAAACTTGCCGCCTGCATGCAGGATGGTATAAACGACCGTTGCGGCCGAAATGCCTTCTTTCGGATGAATTCCTGTTGGGATGCCGCGGCCGTTGTCACTGACACGGATCACATTTCCAGGCAGTATCTCCACCAAAATTTCTGTACAATAGCCGGCAAGCGCTTCATCAATCGCATTGTCGACGATCTCATACACAAGATGATGGAGTCCGCGCGGTCCCGTGGAGCCAATATACATCCCCGGCCGCTTGCGGACAGCCTCCAGTCCTTCCAACACCTGTATCTGGCTTTCATCGTAAACCTGTTTTTCTTCGCTCATATGTTTCTTTTTCCTTTCTTCGGGTCAATGCCGGAATCTGTATAATCAAACAAAAATGTGAATTTTCTTATTCAAACGGAGGAACACTGTTCCATTGTTTTGTTTTTATCCGGGCAGAAGCCGCTGCCAGCCGCTTTCGCAGAGTTGCGGCCGAAATTTGGGAAATATAAACCGTATCTTTTCCCTTCCTTCCGTTTTCGTTGCAGACAATAAAGGATTTCGGCATTTCATAAGAGACGTTGACGACCTGATAGTGTTTTTCTCCGCTGTCCCGCAAAAAATCCCGCGTATCTTTGGAAACCGACGTATTTTCAATATCAAAAATACCAACAATGTATTTGGTATTAACAACGGTTTTTTCCCCCAGATGGAGATACATGCCACGCTTCCCCTTCTTTACTGATTCATTGTGACTTCTGTCACAACCCATTTCCAGTTTAAAAACTGCATTTTTACCTGAAATTTTTGTTGCTCGACCTCTTGGATCACAATATCCTGATAGGGATCATATACCTTGTATGCAGCGGTACATTGAAATTCCAGCTTTGTGATCCCTATTTTTTTGACAAATGGAAAACAGCTTCCATTGATGTAAAAGGTATCCTGCTCCGGAACCTTTACAAAGGTAATTTTTTCAAGGTTTTCCTTTGAAATGACCGCCGGATCGGCCGCAATTTCGGAAATTCCTTTATTTGCTTCGGTTATCAGCCCGTTTAAGGTACGAAAACCAGAATAGTAAAACAAAAAAACCAGAAAGATAACCACCAGCAAAGACAGGATCGCAGCAAAAACAGGGATTGGGATTTTTCTTTTTTTCATTTTTTTCATTCCTGTACTGTCACCCTATTTTTCAGATGATAAGCCCCGCACAGCATTTTATGGCAATGAAACAGTGATTCTGCCGTCTTCCACATGATAAATTTTTCCGTCTCTCAACCGCAGTGTATTGGAAATATCACAACAGGTTATAAAAACCTGACTGTTTTCAACATGATTCAATATAAATTCCTGGCGATGAATATCCAGCTCACTCATCACATCGTCCAGCAAAATAACAGGAGCTTCCCTGGTGATCCGCTGAAGCAGCTCCGCCTCTGCCAGTTTCAGCGCCAGGGCGCTGCTGCGTTTCTGTCCCTGTGAACCGTAGATCTTTGCGCTTTTTCCGTTGACCAGCACTTCAAGATCATCCCGATGGATTCCGACAGAGGTCTGCCCCAGTTTCATATCGGTTTCCAGATGACGGCAAAGACAGTCATAATAAATGGAAATCGTTTTATCGTCATAAACAGTGACCGAAGGAGTATTCTCAAAAACAGAGGAACAATATTCTACCGAAAAGCATTCTTTTTCTCCCGATAATCCCTGATAAATTTTCGCCGCTGCCTGATTGAGCTTTTTTATATAATCGCTTCGGTAGAGCGTCAGAATGCTGCCGAGCCGTGCCAGCTGGGAATCCCACATTTCCACGGTTTCCCGCAGCTGAGGAAATCGAAAGAGATCTTTTAACAATGCGTTTCGCTGAAGCAGCACTTTTTCATACTGCCGCAGAAATCCGGCATACTGCGGATTGATCTGCGAGATCGCATCATCCAGAAACCGGCGCCGGTTTCTGGGACCTTCTGATATGATGCTCAGATGAGAAGGAGAAAAAACCACGGAATAAAATGCTCCGTTCAGCTTTGAACGAGTTTCCAGCGGCACCTTGTTCAGCAAAACTTTTTTTTTGTCCTGTCTGCCGAAGCGCAGTTCCGCGGTCTGGCTGCGCTGTTTATCGCAAAATGTCAGCTTCAGCGCCGCAAAATCCGCATCAAAGCGAATCATTTCACTGTCCCTGGAGCCGCGGAAACTTTTTGCTCCGGAAAACAGCCAGATAGCTTCAATCAAATTGGTTTTTCCCTGTGCATTATCCCCGAAAACAACATTCATTTTGTCACTGAACGAAATCGTGTCATTTTGAAGGTTACGAAAATTTTCTGCCGACAGGGATAAAACCCGCATGATGTTCCGCAGCCTCCTTTTTTCGATGTTTCATATGAAACAAAATACCATTATTCGGCAGTTTCACCGCAGATATGCAGCTCAAACTGTTCGACTGTTATGATATCGCCGGGTCTGATTTTTTTGCCCCGCATCAGACAAGGTTCGCCGTTGACAAAGACGATCCCGTCCGCAATAATTTCTTTTGCGTGACCGCCTGTTTCTGCCAGGCCGCAATATTTCAGCAGCTGGTCCAGCCGAATATATTCGGTATGGATCACAATATCATGGCGTTCGATCGATAAGCCCTCCTTCCTGCTCACGCTGTCCGTTATTTTATTCCTTCCCGAACGATCCAAACAGAACGAGCAGCAGTTCAATCAGACCGACCAGCCCGATGATCCCGAAAACTCCGATCAAAACAGGGCTCAGCTCAATTTTAATGCTTGCAGCAATCAATGCGCCGGAAAACCCGATGACGCCGCCCAGAAAAAGAGCAGCACCGCAGATGGCTGTGATCAGATTTTTCATTTTCATTTTCCCCTTTTTATTTCAGCCGGACAGGCAGCACCAAAAACAGGAAGGAATCTCCGTCCGGCGGGAGGATTTTGATCGGAGCAAGAGGACCGCTCAGCTCCAGCACCACCTCATCGCATTCGCTTGCTTTGAGGGCGTCGGTCATATATTTGTTATTAAAGCCAATGGTCACTTCTTCTCCCTGCAGCTTTGCCGCAAGATTATCATTGACCTTTCCGATTGTGGTCACACAGGAAACATTGATATTTCCGTCTGCGAATACACATTTGATATGACTTTTGATTTTGTCTGTGATAATAATGGACGCTCTTTCAATGGAGCGGATAAATTCCCGGGCTGAGAGCCGAACCGTTGTTTTGCTTCCGTCGGGAATGGCGGCGCGGTAATCCAAAAATTCTCCCTCCAGCAAACGGGATACAATGGAATAGCCTTTTATGGCAAAGATGATATGCTTTCTGCTGACGTTGATTTCCACCAGTTCTTCTTTATCGTCTCCGACCAGCTTAATCAGCAGCTTTTGAATTTCGGAAAGTGTTTTGCCGGGTACGACAAAATAAAAATCCCCGTCAACTTTTACATTTTCCTTTCGCAGTGCCAGACGACAGCCGTCAACCGAGACCATATTCAAAACATTGTCGGAAAGATCAAAAAGAGTACCGGTCGTAATTGGAATCTGATCCGTGACGGAGACAGCAAACAGAGTCTGGCTGATCATATTTTTCAGCAATCCGGCAGGAAGAGAAAATTTGTTGTCTTCGGTTATGGTTGGGATATCAGGATATTCTTTTGCGTCAATTCCCAGAATCGTATATTCGGAGGTGCTGTTGGTGATCAGCGTCAGATTTTTTTCATCAGTGGCAAAGCTGACATCGCCGCCGGCAGATTTATTCAATATGTCTGCTAACAGACGTGCGGGCAGTATGATTTCGCCGTCCTCCTGAGAAGAAACGCTGATAACCTTGGTAATGCCAAGCTCCAGATTGTAGCCTGTCAGCGAAAGGGTGTTTTCCCGGCAGCAAAGCAGCAGACCTTCCAACGCCGTCAGAGACGATTTGGAGGAGACAGCCGGAGAGACATTATTGACAGCTTCTGCCAGATCAGCCTGATTGCAGGTGAATTTCATAAGGGATCGTCCTTTCTGAGAAGTAATAATTGGGCCGGTGTGTAAAACGAGTGTTTTTATGCAGCATTGGCTGCGTTGTTTATCCGTTCAGCGTCGGATAATATCATAATATAAAAGGGATATGTAGTAGTGTTAATAGGGGGAGGTGGAATTGTGAAAAAGGAGAAAAAACAGCGAAGGGACAAGATATTGAAGGATGTGGAAGACGACGCTGAAAATGTTGGAAATACTTGAAAAAGGTGGAAAACTATTTTCTTCCGGTGGAAATGTGGAAAATTCTGTGTGAAATGTGAAAAACTCGGTAGATAATCAATGGAACAGTTTTTACTGTTCGTATAATAGCAGTCAGCTTGCCTGACCACGGATATTTTTTATGATGTCATCGATGATTTCCTTGGTGCGGCTGTCATTTTCCAGAGCCTGTTCCACTTGCTGGATAGAATACAGCACGCTGGAATGATCCCGGCCGCTGAATTCCTTGCCGATGGCTTCCAATGACATCTGAGTGATTTCGCGGACACAGTATATGGCGGCTTGTCTGGCTGCCGAAATCGGCGCCGCCCGTTTTTTGGAACGGATATCGTCCGCGGACACGCTGTAGGTTTTTGCCACCTCGTCAATGATCCGCTCCACTGTGACCGGAGCAGGCCGGTTGTCATTCAGGATGTCGCGGATGACATTCTGCGCCATGGCAACAGACGGCTGGGAATTGGTAAACAGCTTGTATGCTTTGATTTTTTTGACGGCTCCCTCAAGCTGACGGATATTAAATTTCAGCCGCAGTGCGATATATTCGGTAACGTCGTCCGGAATTTCGATGTTCAGCAGCTCCGCTTTTCTGCGGATGATGGCAACACGGGTTTCAAAATCAGGCGGGGAGATGTCGACCATCAGCCCCCATTCAAAACGGTTTCTCAGACGGTCGTCCAGCGTTTTGATATCTTTAGGCGGACGGTCTGACGTCAGGATAATCTGTTTTCCAATGGTATAAAGTTCATTGAAGGTATAGAAAAATTCTTCCTGCACCCGTTCTTTTCCGGATAAAAACTGAATGTCGTCTACCAGCAGAATATCGGCGTTTCGGTATTTTTCTTTAAAATCCGCCGTCGTTTTCTTTTCGATTGCCGTGATAAATTCATTGGTAAAGGTTTCACTCGAAACATATACGATTTTTGTATTGGGACTGTTTTGACTGATTTCATGGCTGATCGCCATCAGAAGATGCGTTTTTCCCAAACCGCTCGGACCGTAAATAAACAGCGGATTGTAAACCTTGTTTTTCTGGACCTGGGCAACAGCCTTACAGGCGGCATAGGCAAATTCATTGGAGCTGCCGACAATAAAGGTGTCAAAGGTAAACTCGTAATTTGCTTTTTCGTATGTTTTTTTGAGCTCCGCCATATTTTCAGGGCGGTTCAGATATTTTTCCAGAGAGGTGTCGGACTGGCTGTTTTCACTGTTGTTTTTGATGTCCCTGAGCAGATCAAGATCCGGTGTGATATCCTCTTCACAAATGATTTTGACATCCACATCAAAGCCAAACACCCGCGAAAAAACGTCTTTCAGACGGGGAACATAGTTTTTTTCAATGATTTTTTTGGCATAGCTCTCCTTTACCAGTAAAATGGCGGTGTCATCGTCCATCCGGTAAGGCTCGAGCGGTTTGATCCAGCAATTATAAGCAATTTCATTGATTTCCTGCCTGCAGCATTCTTTTACAAGGCTGAAGACCTGCATAAAGGATTCCATATCAGTAAAAAACCTTCTTTATTTTTGTTGATCCTGTTTTAACCGTCAGACGCACGGCGTCAGGCGTTCCGGCGGCAAAAGAAAACCGAAGGGCAAAAAGGGAGGCAGAGCCCTCTTTCAGCGAATCGGCTTGCAAATCCTATTATATCAGAAAGCAGGATTTTTTTCAAGTTTTTCGAGCCAATAAATCAGAAAAAACGCTTCTTATAAATAATAAGACGTCATTGTCTGTCCAAAACCGGAGCGCAGTAAAGCAAAAATGCCTGTATGGGCAGCGCCGGGCAGCAAAATTTTAAATTTGATATTGACAAATCAACGGGGAATACGCTATACTATTAAATTGAACGGTTTCGCCCTTTTTGACGGCACAAAAACGAGAGAAACGCACCTTTTCCGTTTCTTGGTTTTTTAATGGTATCGTTTGTTGGAAAAAGGACGGAGAACCAGAATCAGCTTTTGCAATTGGAAAGGAGGGGTTTCTGATGAAAAGAACCTATCAGCCTAAAAAATTACAGAGAAAAAAAGTTCACGGCTTCCGTAAAAGAATGGCGGATTCCAACGGACGCAAGGTGTTGGCACGCAGACGTGCAAAGGGAAGAGCAAGACTGTCCCACTAAAAAACGGTTTTACCCGCTGTGCCGGGACTTGGATTCCGGCATGGCCAGCTTTGTCTTGTCTTTTTCGGAAGTCAAGGCATTTTTTGTTTTATTTCATGCTGCGTCAATTGCCGCGCGGATCGAACAGGATGGATGAATCATGGCTGCGCCTGTGGTATTAAAACTGAATAAGGAGTTCAGACGCGCCTATTATCGCGGCAGCTATCGCGCAAATCCCATTTTGGTCACATATCTGGTTCGGACAAACCTTGGACTTGTCCGCTATGGGATCACCACCGGAAAAAAGGTGGGAAATGCGGTCAGCCGCAACCGGGCCAGGCGAATCATTCGGGCGGCGTTTTTTCAGGTCTGTTCAGACTATGGCTGGGATGAGACGGGAACGGGCCTGGATTTTGTCTTTGTTGCACGGGAAAAAACCCCTGGTGTAAAAAGCACAGATGTATACCGTGCCATGTCCGGCCAGATCCGTGCGCTGCTGCGGGAATCCGGCCGGAAATAGCGTGCGGCCTGTAAGAAAGGGAGTCGTTTTGCGGCTTGAAAGAAAAACTGCACCGCTGGAATCCGCTTTATTGGCTTTCACTGGGGATCATCCGGCTTTATCAGAAATGTATTTCACCCCTTAAGCCCTCATGCTGCAGATTTATTCCGACCTGCTCGGAATATGCGCTCCAGGCATTTCGCAGGCATGGCTTTGTAAAGGGATTTATTTTATCAATCAGAAGAATATGCAGATGCAATCCTTTTGGAAAGGGCGGGTTTGACCCGGTGCCATCTGATTTTCATATATTCAGGAAAAGATAAGCTAGCTTGCCGCAAAAAGGAAAATCCTGCGGCGGAGAAAAGAGGTTTTTATGGCAATTTTGGGCGTCCCGCTCGGTTGGGTCATGTGGCTGATCTATCAGATCGTCCCAAATTTTACGATTGCATTGCTTTTGTTTACGCTGGTCACTAAGGCTGCAATGTTCCCGTTTTCGATCAAACAGCAGAAGAATATGGCAAAAATGGCGTCGTTCCGTCCGAAAATCGAACGGATCAACAAAATGTATGCCAATAATAAGCAGAAACAGCAGGAAGAAATGATGAAGATTTATGAGGAAGAGGGCTATAACCCGATGGGCGGCTGTCTTCCGAGCCTCATACCGCTGATCATCATGTTCGGCCTGATCGACGTTGTTTATAAGCCCCTGACCTATATCGCGCGGATTCCGGCTGAGACCATCAATAAGCTGGTTGAGATCGCGGACAAGGCGGGCGGTATTCTGGGGCAGAACACCTATGCACAGGAGATCGACATCATCAATGCGGTTCATCGCGATTCCAGCCTGTTTAGTGCGGTCGGAAGCGACGTATTGGATAAGGTGAAAAGCATCGACCTGAATTTTCTTGGAATCAACCTCGGGGAAAGACCGACCTGGGCATTGACGATCTTGGTTTTGATCCCGATCATTTCGGGTATCACGTCACTGCTGACATCCTTGTATTCCATGCATAAATCCCAGCAGGTGCAGGGAAAACAGGCAGGCTCCGGGATGATGAAGGGCATGATGATCATCATGCCGCTGTTCTCCGTCTTTTTTGCATTCCAGGTGCCGGCCGGCGTTGGTATGTACTGGATCTTCTCCAACCTGTTTGCATTGCTGCAGACCTTCCTGCTTTACAAGATCTGGAGCCCGGAACGTGTCGCCGCCAGAGAAGCGGCTGCGAAGGCAGCAGGTAAGTTTAAGGAAAAGAAGCCGTCCCGATTCCAGCAGGCTATGAAAAAAGCGCAGGAACAGCAGGCGCTTCAAAACGGGACTGCAAAACCGAAATCGGAACCTGTCAATACCAACCCGGAGTATGAAGGCTTATCTCAGAAGGAAATCAACCGCCGCCGTCTTGCTGCCGCAAGAAAGCGGGACGCTGAAAAATACGGCGAGGAATATGTGGAAGTAACCGATGACGATTTGAAATAGATGGAAGAAAGGAACAGAGAATAATGATAAGAGAAGTTATTGCAACCGGACTGGACCTGGATGCTGCAATCGAAAAAGGCTGTTCTGAACTGGGGATCGAACGCGGCGACTGCTCCGTTGAAGTGCTGGAGCGGGTCAAAAAAGGATTGTTTGGCAAGATCAAATCAGAAGCGAAGGTCCGGGTCTATGTGGAGGAACCGGATGAAAATGAAAAGCTGGTGCTGGCAAAGGAATATCTGCTCGATCTGCTCGGCAGACTCGGGGTTGAAAATGCAGTCCTGAATGTAGAGGAAAAGGAAAATGCAGCGCTGATCACCATTGACGGGGAGAATCTCGGCACCATCATCGGGCGCCGGGGCGAGACGCTGGACGCGCTCCAGTATCTGACCTCGCTGGTCTGCAACCGTGCCAAAGGGGAATTTTATAAAATTTCGCTGGACTGCTGCGGCTATCGGGAAAAGAGAGAGGAAACCCTCAAAGAGCTTGCACAGAAAATCGCAAGACAAGTGCTAAAAACCGGACGTAATTCCGTTTTGGAGCCGATGAATCCATATGAACGAAGGATCATTCATTCTGTGATTTCTGAGATTGAGGGTGTTTCATCTAAGTCGGTGGGAGAAGACCCGAACCGCAAGGTCGTTGTGATGAGCAACAATCCGCGCAGGCCCTCACGCGGCAATGACAGGCGCGGCGGCCGCGGCCGGAGAGATAACCGGCGTGACGGCGGCGAGCGGCGTGACCGCAGGCCGGAACCGGCTGAGGAACAGGAACCGACGGAGCATTTTTCAGAAGAGGAATATCTGAAAAAGCTGGGCGATGAGGCGCTGTATTCCAAAATTGATTTATAAAAGCATGCAAAGCCGCCGGAATCGGCGGCTTGAGCGTGTCGAAAAAGCCGACACGCTCTCGAGGGACAAACACAATCACAGCGGCAAAGCCTTGTTCTGTGTTTTTCCCCCGATTCCCCTCTTTTCCAGTCAAAAACGATTCACCGAATCGTTTTTGACTGACACCTCTCCGCTCGCGGCCGTATGTCATGGCCGCGCTGCCGTTGCTGCGGCAGTCGCATCGAGGTGCTGTGCAGAGCGAACAACCAGATACCGCAGTTTGTCAAGGCCGCAATTAGCGGCGCATGTCCGCCTGCGTGACGATTTTGATAATTTCTAGTTTTTTGACAGTCTGAAGCCGCCGGAAACGGCGGCTTTTTTGGTATGCACCCGGAATAAAAATTCGCCGGAAGCACAACGAAAGGATACGATCATGATGGAAAAAACGATTGCTGCGATTGCCACCCCTCATGCGGTTGGCGGGATAGCGGTCATCCGGGTGTCGGGGCCCGACGCCATTGCGGTCTGTGACCGCTGTTTTCAGGCTGTTTCAGGCAGACCGCTGTCTGTACTTTCGGGATATCACGCCGCTTACGGAACTGTGATGGACGGCCGGGATCCGGTCGATGAGGCGGTCGCATTAGTATATCGTGCCCCCAAAAGCTATACGGGGGAGGATGTGGTTGAAATTTCCTGTCATGGCGGGATTTATATCACGCAGGAGGTCCTGCGGATCATTTTGAGAAGCGGCGCTGTGCCTGCCGCGGCGGGAGAATTTACCAAGCGCGCTTTTTTGAACGGCAGACTGTCACTGACGCAGGCAGAGGCTGTGATGGATCTGATTGCTTCTCAGGGGCAGCAGTCAGCCCGCGCGGCCGTTACGGCGATGCAGGGGGCGCTCTACCGGCAAATTTCGGATGTGAAGGACAGTCTGGTGGCGGTCTGCGGCCATTTGTCGGCCTGGGCGGATTATCCCGAGGAAGAGATTCCCGCCGTCGGGCAGGAATCCCTGCTTCAAACCCTTTCGGCAGCGGAAAGCACCCTTGAAAAGCTGCTCCGGCAGTTTGACAGCGGAAGGCTGGTGCGGTCGGGCATCCGCACCGTGATCGTTGGGAAACCAAACGTGGGAAAATCCACCCTGATGAACCTGCTGTCGGGCTGTCAGAAATCCATTGTGACGGAAATTGCAGGGACCACCCGCGATGTGATTGAGGAAACTGTCCAGATCGACGGCCTTATCCTGAATCTTGCAGATACTGCGGGAATGCGGGAAACCGAGGATCCGGTCGAGCAGGCCGGCGTTGCGCTGTCCGCCCGGAAGCTGGAACAGGCGGATCTGGTGCTGGCACTCTTTGACAGCTCGCTGCCTTTTTCCGCAGAGGACGAACAGCTGATCGGCCGTTTGGAAGGAAAAAAGACGATTGCGGTCATCAATAAAACAGACCTGGTGCAGCGGCTTGATGAGCGGCTGCTGCCCCCGTATTTTGATCAGATCGTACGAATCAGCGCAAAGCAGGAAACAGGCGTGAAAGATTTGCACAATGCCATTACACATTTGTTGAAAATTTCGGATCTTGATCCCAATGCACCGATGCTCGCGAACGAACGGCAGCGCCGGGCGGCGGTGACAGCAAGACAATATATTGCAGAAGCAAAGGATGCGTTGGTTTCCGGCATGACGCTGGATGCGGTGACGATTTCGGCGGAATCTGCGGTGGAGGCTCTGCTGGAGCTGACAGGCGAGCGGGTGACCGATGCGGTGGTGGATGAGGTCTTTTCTCATTTCTGTGTGGGAAAGTAGGAATTTTAATGCCGGCGTATGGCTGTTGAAAGGAGCCGGAACCATGATATATGAAACAGAAGCTTATGATATTGCAGTCGTAGGAGCAGGTCACGCGGGCTGCGAAGCCGCTCTGGCAGCGGCACGGCTGGGGCTGCGCACGCTGCTGTTCACCATTTCGCTGGACGGGATCGCCAACCTGCCCTGCAATCCTTCGATCGGGGGGACGGCAAAGGGACATCTCGTGCGGGAAATTGACGCGCTCGGCGGCGAAATGGGGCGTGCCGCCGATCAGACCTTTTTGCAGAGCAGAATGCTCAATCTGGGAAAGGGGCCTGCAGTACACAGCCTGCGTGCACAGATCGACCGGGTACAGTATCACAATCTGATGAAAAAAAATCTGGAGCAGCAGGATAATCTGTTTGTCAAGCAGGCGGAGATCATTGACATTCGGGTGGAGGATAGACGGGTGACCGGCGTCGTGACAAAGCTTGGCACGGTTTATCCGGTGAAGGCGGCAATTCTTTGCTGCGGCACCTATCTCAACGGGCTGATCCATATCGGGGGCGTTCACTATGAAAGCGGGCCGGACGGCTGTGTCCCTGCAAAGGGACTGACGGAAAACCTTCAGCAGCTCGGCATTGAGATGCGGCGGTTCAAAACGGGAACGCCCTCCCGCGTCCATAAAAGGAGTATTGACTTCTCCGGGCTGGAACGGCAGCAGGGAGATGAAGAGATCACCCCCTTTTCCTTTGAGACCACGGGAAAGCTGGAAAACAAGGTCGACTGCTATATCGGCTATACCAATGACGAAACACACCGCGTCATTCGGGAAAACCTCGACCGTTCCCCGCTGTACGGCGGCCTGATCGAGGGCGTCGGCCCCCGCTACTGCCCCAGTATTGAGGACAAGGTCGTCCGCTTCGCCGACAAGGAGCGGCATCAGCTGTTCATTGAACCAATGGGGCTGGATACCGAGGAGATGTATCTGCAGGGAATGTCCTCCAGTCTGCCGGAGGACGTTCAGATCGCGTTTCTGCATACCATCAGGGGACTGGAGCATGTGGAGATCATGCGCAACGCCTATGCGATCGAATACGACTGCTGCAACCCGCAGCAGCTTTTGCCGACGCTGGAATTCAAGCAGCTGAAGGGTCTGTATGGAGCGGGTCAGTTCAACGGCACCTCCGGCTATGAGGAGGCCGCTGCGCAGGGGCTTGTGGCAGGCATCAATGCGGCGCTTGCCATCATGGGAAAGGAACCGCTTGTATTGGACCGCGCCAGCTCCTATATCGGAACGCTGATCGATGACATCACCGTCAAGGGCTGCTCCGATCCCTACCGAATGATGACCTCCCGCAGTGAGTACCGTCTGATTTTGCGGCAGGACAATGCCGACCAGCGGCTGACGCCGATCGGCTACCGTCTTGGCCTGATATCTGAGAGTCGGTGGCGGCATTTACAGGACAAGCTCCGGCAAATCGCGGCAGAAAAGGCAAGACTGGGACAGGTCAACATCAGACCGTCGGCCGGGCTGAATGCACTGCTGGAGCAAAAGGGAACGTCTCCGCTGACCGGCGGCATCAAAGGGATTGATCTGCTGCGCCGGCCGCAGGTGGGATATCCGGATTTTGCTCCCTTTGACCCCGGGCGGCCGGTGCTTCCCCGTGAGATTTGGGAGCAGGTCGAGGTGGAGATCAAATATGAGGGGTATATTCGCCGTCAGCTTTCCCAGGTGGCTGAAATGCGGAAGCTGGAGCAAAAGCCGCTTCCTTTGGAGCTGGATTACGCCAAAATCGCAGGACTTCGGCTGGAAGCACAGGAAAAGCTGAACAAAATCAAGCCGTTGTCAGTGGGACAGGCGTCCCGTATCTCCGGCGTCAGTCCGGCCGATATTTCGGTGCTGCTGCTGTGGCTGTCCTCCCCGTTTGCACGGGGAGGCGATCCGCGCACGGAGGATGAGGAAGAATAAGCGGTTTTCTCCCGCGGTTTTCGGCTGTGGGAGGCAGCGAGATTTCCTGTGGGCTTCCCGTTTGCACGGGGAGGCGATCCGCGCACGGAAGATGAGGAAGAATAAGCGGTTTTCCCCCGCGGTTTTCAGCTGTGGAAAGCAGCGTGATTTCCTACGGGCTTCCCGTTTGCACGGGGGACCGGAAAGGATGAGGTTATGACAGATATTACAGTGTATCTAAAGCGGCAGGCGGAAACAGAGGGCTTTGCTCTGACATCGCAGCAGCTGTTAAGTTTTCAACAATATGCAGACCTGCTTGTGGAATGGAATGAGCGGATGAACCTGACTGCGATCACGGAACCGGAGGAAATAGCAGTCAAGCATTTTCTGGACAGCCTGCTGCTGCTGAAATTCACAAAACCTGCACAAAATGCAAAGGTGATCGATGTCGGGACAGGCGCCGGCTTTCCCTCCGTCCCGGTGAGGATCGTCCGGCCGGATCTGCGGCTGACTCTGCTGGACAGTCTGAATAAGCGGATCACCTTTCTGACCGCGCTCAGCGAGGCGCTGGGGCAGGATAATGTCTGTATCCACGCCCGTGCGGAGGAGGGCGGCAGAAAGCCGGCGCTGCGGGAGCGGTTCGATTTGGCAACGGCCCGTGCAGTGGCGCCTCTGCGGATTCTGGCAGAATACTGCCTGCCATTTGTAAAGCCTGGCGGGTATTTTGCGGCACTCAAAGGCCCTGACGCCGGTGAGGAAGTCAAAGAAGCGGCGCAGGCCGTGAAATTGCTGGGCGGAAAAACCGAACAGGTGATCGAATATAATCTTGCCGGCACCTATGGACGGACTGCGGTCTTGATAAAAAAGATATCGCAAAGTTCGACAAAATATCCCCGCCCTTCGGCAAAAATCGCCAAAAATCCCCTCTGAATCAGCGGACAGCTCCCGGAAAAAGTGCGAAACAGCGCGTTTTTCGGGAGTTTTTGTCGAACGAAAAAGCTGGAAAACCCTTCCAATCTATGCTAAGATAAAAATACAAGAGAAAGATGTTGAAAAAAGGAAGGGAAACCATATGAGCGGATTTTTTGGGAAAGAAAAAGCAGTCGGCAAGGTCGTATTGGTCGATATTCAGGAAATCGTCCCCAATCCAAGCCAGCCCCGAATCTATTTCGCAGAGGATGATCTCGAGGAACTTGCCTGGAGTATCCGCCAAAACGGTCTGCTTCAGCCTTTGACGGTGCGAAAAAACAAATTTGGCCAGTATGAGCTGATCTCAGGGGAACGCCGCCTCCGGGCAGGAAAAATGGCAGGTCTGGAGCAGATTCCCTGTATCATAGTAGAAACGGACGAACGGCAGTCCGCGATTTTTGCGCTGATTGAAAATATTCAGCGGGCAGATCTCAATTTTTTTGAAGAAGCGCAGGCAATTAAAAATTTGATCTCTGAATGGGGCGTGACGCAGGAGGAAGCCTCCGAAAAGCTGGGGAAAGCGCAGTCCACCGTCGCCAACAAGCTGCGGCTGCTCAGGCTCGAGGAACCGGAACAAAGGGTTATTCTGAAAAACGGCCTGACCGAACGGCACGCGCGCGCACTGTTGAAGATAGAAGACGCCGAGCTGCGGATGCAGGCGCTTGAGCAAATCGTGGAGAAAAAAATGAATGTCACCCAGACCGAGGAATATATCCGGCGGCTGCTGGAACCGCCCAAGGGGCATCAAAAGCGGATCGTGCTGATCAAAGATGTCCGCCTGTTTTTAAATACCATCAACAGGGCGCTAGATACCATGAAACAGGCAGGGATTCCTGCCGAAGCGCAGAAAAAACAGGACGACCGCTATATCGAATATGTGGTGCGTATCCCGATCCAGCATGCCAGCAGGGCAGGAAGCGGCGACCAGATCCGGATGGGGGAATATCTTTCCCATGGCGCACCGTTCCGGTCCAGATAAAATCTGCTTCCCCTTAAATTGAAAATAGAACGCAAAAACAGCGGTCAGGAGGTATCCTGCCGCTGTTTTTGTATGGCCTCGGACCGGTGTTATCTGCCGATTTCTTTTTCGATTTCCCGCATCAGTTCACTGGCTTTCATCCCCAGAGCGTCGCTGATGCGGAAAAAAGTCTCCAAAGTCGGCTTGCGCTGCCCCCGTTCGATTGCGCTCAAATGCGTGCGGCCGATGTCGGCAAAGCTGCTCAGCACCTCCTGGGACACTCCTTTTTTCTCACGGCAGCGCTGGATCACGCTTCCGACAATTTCCGGATCAAGCATATCGGACACTCTCCCATCATGGTATTGATTTCATTTTACGGGAGAATGAAAAAATTTTTGAATACATATGTTGTCAAGTGAATGCAAATGTGTTACAATTATCCTTGTAAAAGCACATGAAAAAGGAGAGATAAGAGATGAAAGCCATTGCTCTTTTGACCGCTTCTCAAAGCGCCGTCGGGACAGGCACCGGCGGATGGATTGTTATGCTGGTTCAGCTTTTACCGCTTGCTCTGCTCGGTATATTTGCGGTGGTATGTATCTTTTTGTGCAGGGCGATAGCCAAGCGGAAAGGTCTTTCCGGAAGTTATATGTGGCTGGGCCTGGCGGGGATTATCGGATTGATTATAGTGGCTGTGATCCCGGGAAAAAGCAAGGCCGAAATACTGATGGAACAAAAGCAGCTGCTGGATCTGGGACTTATCACGGCTGAGGAGTTTGAGGAGCAGAAAAAGCAGATTTTAACACAGCAGGGGGAAAAGCGGTAAGTATTTGCCAATGCTGTAAAAAGATATAAACAGCCAGCCCGGGACAAAATCTGTCCCGGGCTGGCTGTTTTTTGTTCCTTTTTATGACCCAGCCGCCGGGCCGGATGAAAGCGCATCCAAGGCCGCCTGGCGGTCCAGCTCCCGCAGCACGCTCAGTCCCAGCGGCACCGACAGCGCAAAGGTCAGGACGTCGGCCACAGGCTGTGCGAGCTCGATGCCTGTCAATCCCATGGTCTGAGAAAAAATCAGCAGAATGGGCAGGAAAAACAGTCCCTGTCTTGCCATTGCAACCGTACTCGCCCGCACGGTTCTGCCCAGATTCTGCAGCAGCATGTTGGTGACGATAAACCAGCCCAGCAAAGGGAAGGCAAAGCATTGATACCGCAGAACCTGTGCGCCGATTCGGATGACCTCCGCGTCATCCCGCCGGAACAGGGCTACGGCCTGCGGTGCCAGCAGATAGGACAATACCGCCAGCAGAATCCAGATGACTGTCGATACCTTGACGCAGAACCAGAAGCCCTTTTTGACCCGCCCGTAGAGACCGGCACCGTAATTGAAGCCGCAGACCGGCTGGAAGCCCTGGCCAAAGCCCAGCAGAGCAGAGTACAAAAAGTTTGTGATACGGTTGACAATGGAAAACGCTGCGATCACGGTATCGCCGTAGCTGCGCACCGACTGGTTGAGAAAAATCATAGCGATGCTGGCCAGACCCTGACGGCAGAGCGCGGGCAGACCACAGCTGATAATCTGGTGATACCGGTGCAGGCTGGGGGAAAATTTGCGTGGACGGATCTTGATGCCGCCGCATTTTTCAGTCGCTGCGAACAGGCAGAGAAAGCTGAACAGCTGGCTGATGATGGTGGCCAGAGCCGCACCTCCGACTCCCATGTTAAAGACAAAGATGAACAGCGGATCCAATGCAATATTGAGTACGCCGCCCACCGAGATCCCAATCATGGCATAAAAGGCGTTTCCCTGGAGCCGCAGCTGGTTGTTCAGTACCAGCGATCCCACCATATAGGGAGAGCCGATCAAAATATATTTCATATAATCTCTGGCATAGGGCATCATGGTCGGGGTCGCTCCCAGCAGGCGGCACAGCGGCGTTAAAAAAACAAAGCCGCATACAAGGATCACACATCCCATAATGACCGCCGAAAAGAAGCCGGTTGCCGCCATGCGGGCTGCTTCCTCGGTGTTGCGTTTCCCCAGCTCGCGGGAAATGGGGTTCCCGGAGCCGTGTCCGAAAAAGAAGCCGACTGCCTGGATGAGTGCCATAAAGGAAAACGAAATGCCTACCGCTGCCGTTGCGCTGGTATTCAGCATTCCGACAAAGAAGGTATCCACCATATTATAAAATGCCGTGACCAGCATACTGGCCGTTGTGGGAACTGCCATTTCACAGATCAGCCGTTCCACCGGGGACTGGGTCATTTTCTTAAATTTTGCCTGCTGCGCTTCTGTCTGAGCAGAAGCTGCACTGCTTTCCTGCTGTGTTTCCATATTCTGTCCTTTCTGTTGCGCGTTATGGCTGCTGACACGGTGAATCGGCCGCCGAACGGCGGCCGATTCCATTATCCGGCTTCTGCGGCCGATGTCTCAAACTGGCTGTTGTAAAGCGACGCATAGAAGCCGTCCTTTTGCAGCAGCTGCTGGTGTGTACCCTGTTCGATGATATCGCCGTCCTTGAGTACGAGGATCAAATCCGCATCCCGGATGGTGGACAGGCGGTGTGCGATAATAAAGCTGGTCCGTCCCTGCATCAGGCGGTCCATGGCTTTCTGGATCAGCAGCTCGGTACGGGTATCGACCGAGCTGGTCGCCTCGTCCAGGATCAGCAGCGCGGGATCGGCCAGAATGGCGCGCGCAATGGTCAAAAGCTGCTTTTGTCCCTGGGAGATATTTCCTGCCTCTTCGTTGATCACAAAATCATAGCCGCCGGGCAGAGTCCGAATAAAGTGGTCGGCGCAGGCCATCTTCGCCGCCGCATAGACCTCTTCATCGGTGGCATCCAGCCTGCCGTAGCGGATGTTTTCCCGGATGCTGCCGGAAAAAAGCCAGGTATCCTGCAGCACCATCCCGATCTCTGAACGCAGACTGCTGCGCAGATATTCTTTGGTATCCACGCCGTCAATGGATATTTTTCCCGCGTTGATCTCATAAAACCGCATCAGCAGCTTGACGATCGTGGTCTTTCCTGCACCGGTCGGACCGACAATTGCCACCCGCTGGCCGGCTTTGATGCCGGCCGAAAAGTCGTGAATGATGACTTTATCCGGCGTATAGCCGAACCTGACATGCTCAAAGCAGACATTGCCCTCGACATGCTTCGGGCTGGCAGCGCCGGTTTCCTGCTCTTCCTCCTGCTCCAGAAAGCCAAATACGCGCTCTGCGGCGGCCGCAGTGGACTGGAGCGTATTGGTGATGCTTGCGATCTGGGTAATGGGCTGATTGAACTGCCGCAGATACTGGACAAACGCCTGGATATTACCGACGGTGATCTGTCCGTTGACGGTCAGAAAGCCGCCAAGCACACAGACGATCACATAACCGAGGTTTCCGATAAAGCTCATGATCGGCTGCATCAGGCCGGAGAGAAACTGAGAGCGCCAGGCGGACTGGTACAGCTCGTTGTTGTATTCCTTAAACTGATGGAGGGACTTTTCCTCTCCGTTATAGAGCTGGACGACCGTATGGCCTGCGTACATCTCCTCGATATGTCCATTGACGTGTCCAAGGTATTCCTGCTGTCTGGCAAAATACCGCTGGGAGCGCTTGACCACCAGCATGATCAGCAGCAGAGCGAGCGGCAGGATGACCAGTCCCGCCAGCGTCATGATCCAGCTGATGCGGAGCATCATGAACAGCGCGCCAAACAGGGTGACCACTGAGGTCAGGATCTGGGACAGGCTCTGGTTCAAGGTCGTGGATATGGTGTCCACGTCGTTGGTGATCAGGCTCATCACTTCCCCGTGGGTGGTTTTATCATAGAAGGAAAGGGGAAGCTTGTTGATTTTCAGGTCAATATCTTTGCGGAAGCGGTAGGACAGCTTCTGGGCAACACCTGCCATAATAAAGCCCTGAACGTAGGAGATGACGGCCGCGCTGCCGATCATAACGATCAGGATCAGAATGATTCTGCCGATCGCGGCGAGGTCTACCTCCGGCCTTGTGTCGAGCGGCGTCGCAAAAATTTCCTCCCGGTATTTTTCAGGGATCTGGTTCAGCATTTTGGCCGCGTCGGGGGAGGCCTGCTCCAGCGCCTCGGCAAACTCCCCGATTGTTGCAAAGGACTGGGACATTGCACCGGACTGGGACATTTCGCGAAAAGCGGACAGGGGCGTATTCAGAAATTCGCTTCCCAGGCTTTCTGCGTCCGCGGCAGACAGATAGCCTCGGTCCACCAGCGTCTGCATGGTAGCGCTTTGGTCTGCCAAAAGCGGGAGCAGCTCTTCCTGCGGAATGGCGGCAATCGACTTTCCAATATTTTCCATGTCATCCTGCATTTCCGTCAGCTGGTCGTAGACGGAACGGCGGGTCACGCCGAGGATCAGCTCGTCGGTTGCTTCACCAAGCACATTAGGGACATTCAGGGTGAGCACAACGCCGCCGATGGCGAAAATAAAGGCTACCAGGATGGCGGGGATGCTGCGGCGCATATAACGCAGCGTTTTTTTCATGGTGCCGCTGAAATCCTTGGCTTTTTCACCCGGCATTCCGCCGCGGGGACCGCCCATTGGGCCGTGCCCTCTCATCGGGCCGTGGGGGGTGGGGCGTTTGGGGGTGGTTTGATTCTGTTCCATTAGGCCAACTCCTCCTCTGACAGCTGGGAATGTGCAATGTCAGCGTAGACCTGACAGCTTGCAAGAAGCTCGCGGTGGGTGCCGATCCCCGCAATTTTTCCTTCATCCAGAACGATGATCTGATCTGCGCCCATAATGGTGCCGACCCGCTGAGCCACGATCAGCACCGTCGCATCCGCGGTTTCCGCCTTCAGTGCCCGCCGCAGCTGGGCGTCCGTTTTGAAATCCAGCGCAGAAAAGCTGTCGTCAAACACATAGATCGGGCATTTCTTGTCCAGCGCGCGGGCGATGGCAAGCCGCTGCTTCTGGCCGCCCGATACGTTGCCGCCGCCCTGGGCGACCTCGCTCTGATAGCCGTCCGGCTTTGACTCGATAAATTCCGCCGCCTGTGCGATCCGGGCCGCTTTTTTCATGGCTTCGTCCGCCGCTTCGGGAGATTCGTCCTCCGCGGACTGGCGGCCGTATTTCAGGTTGGATTTGATCGTGCCCGAAAACAGCACGTTTTTCTGGGGAACAAAGCCGATGTTGCGCCGCAGGGACGCCTTGGTGAAATCCCGGATGTCGGTGCCGTCAATGGTGATTTTTCCTTCGGTGACGTCATAAAGACGCGGGATCAGGTTGATCAGGGTGGATTTTCCGGAGCCGGTGGAGCCGATAAAAGCCACGGTCTGACCCGGTTTTGCGGTAAAGCTGATATGGCTCAGCGCAGGGTCTCCGCCGCCGGGATAGGCAAAGGTCACATCCTGAAATTCCAGCACGCCGGTCAGTCTGCCGGCGTCCTTCGCATCCGGGCGGTCCGTGATGGAAACCTCACTGTCCAGCACCTCGCCGATTCTGCGGGCGGAGACCACAGCGCGGGGCATGAGGATAAACACCATGGAGACTACCATGAAAGACATGATGATGTGCATGGAATACTGCATAAAGGCCATCATGTTGGCGACATCGCCTACGCTCTGAGCCGAGATGGCCGCGATCCAGACGATCGCCAGGGAGAGGCCGTTCATGATACAGGTCATAAAGGGCATCATCAGCACCATGATGCGGTTGACGAACAGGTTGGTGCCGGTCAGACGGCTGTTGACCTGCTCAAAGCGGTCTTCTTCATGCTTTTGCGTATTAAAGGCACGGATGACCATCATGCCGGTCAGGCTTTCCCGCGCCACCAGGTTGGTATCATCTACCATTTTCTGGATTTTGGTAAATTTCGGCTGTACCACCAGCAGAAGAAAAATGATCAGGACGATCAGAACCGCCAGCGCAATGCTGATCGCCATTGCCATCATCGGCATGTCGCCGCTCATGGTCAGACATTTGATTGCGCCGCCGATTCCCATGATCGGGGCATAAAAGATCATCCGGATCAGCATGACGCTGAAAACCAGGATTTGGGTGATATCGTTGGTGCTGCGGGTGATCAGCGAAGAGGTTGAAAATTTGTCGAACTCCGCATTGGAATAGGCGGACACCTTGGTAAAGACACTGACCCGCAGATCGCGGGCCAGTGAAGCGCCGAGCCGTGAGGCGACAAACCCGACGGAAACGGCAGCCGCGACGCCGGTGAGAGAAACCAGCAGCATCATCAGTCCCTTTTGGATGATGTAGCCGGTGTCGCTGACGGCAATGCCGTAGGTGACGATGTCGGACATATACTGCGGCAGGGCGAGGTCGCACTGGGCCTGGATAAACAGGAACACAAACGCGGCAACGATCCAGCCGAAATGCCGTCCGTAATACTTGAACAGGATAGACACAAACATTCCTCCGTTGACGGGCCTTGCCCGGTGATGGTTTTGACAGTTTTCTGCTAACGCGGGGTGGGGCAGGAGCTGTCATACATGCCGCAAAGCAGGGATAACCCCTGTAGGATCTGCTCCCGCTGGCAGTCGTCCAGCTTCTGCGCCAGCATTTCCTGATCCTTGTCCAGTGAACGCTTTGCTTTTTTCAGAAGCTTTCGCGCCTTTTCCGTCAGAGAGACATAAACCAGCCGCTGGTCAGCGCTGTCACGCCGTCTTTCGGCCAGGCCGTTTTCCTCCAGCCGGCCGCAAACGGCGGAAATATTGCTTTTCGGCATCTGGGCATGCTCCACCAGCTCTGAGACGGTCATCTCGCCATGCATGTCAAGATTAAATAAGATCATCAGCTGGGAAGGCGTCAGCCCAAACGGACGGATACAGCGGTTCATCTGCTGCACATGCTTCAGGTTGATCTGCCGCAGGTATCTGCGGACCTCCCTGCTGAAAGCCTGAATCTCCAATCAATTCCCTCCCTGTCTGATCAAAAAAGTTTCCGTGATAACTGTTATCATGAACACCATTATAAAAACCGGCGGCAGGATTGTCAATGGTTGTTACAGAAAGTTCATAGAAGATTTACCGACAGGGCTTTTATCCTATGGCCGACACAGATGACAGACAGCTCGTCCCTTTGGCCGGCACCGGGCGTAAAAGTTTTTGCATCATTACTTATTCAATCGAGGTCGCTGCTGACAATTTCATAATTTTTTAATCCGAAGCGGATAAAGGTGCTGATAATACTGTTACGGCTGATGCCGGTCTGCTGGGATATACAGTCTAATTCATAAACAAGAGATTCATTGATTCGCAAAGAAAAAGTTTTGTAACCGTCTTCTCCTTTTAATCTTTTGGCTATCAATTTTATTTTCCCGTCCATTGTTCCACATCACCCCGTTTGGTTACGGGAATCATTATACTGGAAACAAGCTGACTGCACAATTCCCTTGATTAAGGATATATCGGAACAGATATATAGAATAAAGATTGACCGGATGTCGCGGCGTCTCGGCCGATGAATTGGCTGACAGACATATACAGATACGGATACGCCGTGTTTCAAATGAAAATTTACAAACTAAGGCTGGACATTTCCGTGTGGATATAGTATAATGGTTTCTATCTGAAAAACAAGGATGGGCGCTTGCTGTCACGGCGTCCGAAAGGAATGATCAAAAGTTGAAGCTTGCAAAAAGAATTGCGGCCGGACTGCTTTGCGCGGCAGCCGCTTGTTCGTTTACTGCCTGTAAGGATACGACCTGGGCATATAAAATTCAGGATACCACGATCACCGCGGGAATGTATATTGCCTACCAGATCAATGCCTATATGGAGGCACAGAACGAGGCCGAGGATACCACAAAAGATGTCCTGGAGCAGCAGATCGACGGTAAGGATGCGACTGCCTGGATCAATGAAAAGGTGCTGGAATACTGCAAATCCTATGTTGCGGTGGAGCAGAAATTCAAAGAGCTCGGTCTTTCGTTCAGCGACAGCGATAAAAATATTCTGGAAACCCAGCTGGAGAATATGTGGTACTATTACCAGTCTCTCTATGAGCCGAACGGGGCGGGGAAACAGTCTGTTAAAAAGATTCTGGAAAACAGCTATAAGAGCAATCTGATCTTTAAAAAATATTATGACACGGACGGCATTGAGGCAGTCAGCGAGGAAGACCTGAAAAAGGAATTTACCGATAATTATGCGCTGGTGAAATATATTCAGATGCCGATGAAGGACGCTGAGGGCAACAAGCTCAAAACCGAGGGCAAGGAAGAACTCAAAAAGAAAGCAGAAGCCTATGTGGAGCGGCTCAACAACAAGGAAAACATCGACGACCTGATCGCTGAGTATGAAAAAATTCTGGAGGAACAGGAAGCCGCCGCAAACGATACATCTTCGGATACTTCCTCCGGGACGTCGTCGGGCAGCTCATCTGCGGATGCTTCCTCCAACGTCTCCTCTGCTGCGGATACCTCTTCTGCCGCGGATACCTCTTCTGCCGCGGATACGTCATCCACGGCTTCCGGGTCTGCTTCCAGCGGAACCTCCTCCGGCAGCACGGAGGAAGAGGAGGAAATCGATCCGAACGAAGTGATCATCTATAAAGAAGACGAGACCCTTGCCCAGAAATTCAAGGACGGTATTTTCGGCGCTCAGGTAGGAGTGCCCACCATTGTCGAAGACGATGAGAATTATTATGTTACCATCCGTTATGATATCCTTGCGGACGAAAGCAAATATGAGGACTATCATGACACCCTGCTGAGCAATCTGAAGGGCGACGAATATGATGAAATGGTGAAAAGCTGGTATACAGATTATTCGGTCGACACCAATGAGGATTCTGTCAAGCGGTATAAGCTGACCAATATTGAATTTCCAAGTTATTCATAAGGAAAAAGGCCCTCTGTAATCCCTGGTTACAGGGGGACTTGCGGTTTATGCCCACAGTATTCCGCGTTTGAAAACAGACGGGACGGAAAGGAGACTGGCGGTTATGAAAGTGAAATGGAGCAAAAAATATCTGTCCGCGGGGATTACGGCTTTTTTTGTCGTGGCAGCCAGCATTCTGTTTCTGCTGTTTTTGCTGAAATTTGATGTCGTTTCCAAATGGGTCGGTACAGTGATCTCTATTCTCATGCCCATTATACTGGGGCTTGCATTTGCATATTTGCTCAACCCGGTGCAGAACTTTTTTGAAAACACCTGTTACCGGCGGCTGTTTAAAAAGCTGCTGGCGAAAAAGCCCAAGTCCAAGCTGCCGCGGGTTTTGAGTGTTGCCACTGCGGTTCTGGTTGCACTGCTGGTGATCGGCGGACTGATCGGCATCATGCTGCCGCAGCTGATCACCAGCGTCAAGGGCCTGATCGATAAAATGCCCGGCTATCTGGCAAACTTTAAGGAATGGCTGGACCGGACGATTGTGGAAAATCACTGGCTGGCGTCGGTTGTGGGAGAAAACTCCGACGAGCTGATCACACGGCTCCAGAAAAGTCTGGAAGGGGCGCTGCCCGCGCTGCAGGAGATGGCCGGCAATGTGACGGGCGTGGTCATTGGCGGTGCGATCGGCGTGGTGAACGCAGTGACGGATTTCATCCTTGGGCTGGTTGTTTCCATCTATGTCATGTACAGCAAGGAACGGTTTGCAGCCCAGACGAAAAAGGTGATGTATGCGCTGTTCCCCCGCAGCTATACGGACCGTGCCATTGAACTGACCAGAAGCACCAACAAGGTGTTTGGCGGATTTATTTCGGGCAAGCTGATCGAAGCGCTTATCATTGGGCTGATGACCTTTATTGTCATGGCGATTCTGCAAATTCCCTATGCGCCGCTGATCAGTGTGATTGTGGGTATTACGGATATCATTCCGTTTTTCGGCCCTTTTATCGGGGCGATCCCGTCTACGCTGATTTTGCTGCTTGAGGATCCGTTCAAGGCAGTGCTGTTTGTTATCATAACCATCATCATCCAGCAGATCGACGGCAATCTGATCGGGCCGAAGATTTTAGGGGATTCCACCGGTCTGTCGGCGTTCTGGGTGATTTTTGCGATCCTGCTGGGAGGCGGGCTGTTTGGATTTGTGGGAATGCTGCTGGGTGTGCCTGCATGGGCGGTTATTTACTCGCTGATCAAGGCGTTTATTGAGGGACGGCTCGAGCGGAAGAAGTTCCCGGTCTCGACACAGGCGTATTATCGGGAGACCGCGGCGCCGTCGGAGCAGACGCCCCCGCCGCCCGGGGATGGGGACGGCCAGGAGCCTGCGGAGCAGACGCCCGCAGCAGAGCAGTGACTTTTTCTTGCCGGCTGAGCGTGTCGAGAAAGTCGACACGCTCTCGAGGGACAAACACAATCACTGCGGCAAAGCCTTGTTCTGTGTTTTTCCCCCGACTCCCCCTTTTCCGTCGAAAACCGGCTCCGCAGGAGGATTTGCCTCTGCTTACCGCCGGTTTTCTCTCATAGAGTCACTTCGGCGGCACATGTCCGCCTGCGTGACGGTTTTTATTTTTTATCGTTTTTCGACAGACTGAGCCGGCAGGCATCTTGATGCCTGCCGGCTTTTTGCATGGATTCAACAATCTTCCTCATTATTTTTACTATCGGTATTTTTATTGGTTATCATTTTCATGCCAATGCAAAGTAATTGCATAAGCATTTCGTCGATGGGACAGTTTTTTCGTTTGGCTTCTATTTCTACCCGATGAAATAGAGTTTTGTCGATTTCCAATGTGACCTCTTTTGCGGCAGTCTTTGGGCTGCTATTCATAAAAACACCTCCTCATTCTATGATTGTATTACAAACGTAATACAATTTGCAATGCATATTATTGACAAATATTGTAATACAATATTATTACAAATGTATTGCAAGTTAGGTGATGGTGATGAAAAAGTTCAAAATACCGTCTGTCCCTCAAACAACGACGAAATCTATTCGCTTTCCAAACGATGTTATAGAAGAAGTGGAAAAAGCGATTACCAACCGAGATTGTACATTTTCCGCTTTTGTAGTAGAAGCAGTGCGGGTGGCCTTGGCAAACTTAAAGGAAGATAACTGATATGACCAGCATACAATGTATGCTGGTTGAGCGTGTCGAAAAAATCGACACGCTCTCGAGGGACAAACGCAATCACTGCGGCAAAGCCTTGTTCTGTGTTTTTCCCCCGATTCCCCTCTTTTCCATCCAAAAACGATTCGCCGAATCGTTTTTGGATAACACCTCTCCGTTCGCGGCCGTATGTCATGGCCGCGTTGCCGCAACAGCGGCAACCACATCGAGGTGCTGTGCAGAGCACACAATAGATACCTCAGTGTGTTAATGCTGCAACTGGCGGCGCATGTCTGCCTGCGTGACGATTTTTTATTTTTTACCCCTTTTTCTACAGACTGTACCAGCATACAATGTATGCTGGTTTTCTTTTTCTTTAAAATATGATACAATGAAAAAAGAAAACGAGGTGACGGCAATGGAGTGGTGGAGTCCCTGGCACGGATGCCATAAAATCAGCCCGGGATGCAAAAACTGTTATGTTTATGCCCGCGATGAAAGCTTCGGCAAGGACAGCTCGGTCGTTGCGAAAACCGCGTCCTTCGCGCTGCCGCTCAAGCGAAACCGTTACGGGGCATTCAAGCTGGCGCCGGGTCAGGAGGTGTTTACCTGCGGGACCTCCGATTTTTTTCTGGAGGAGGCGGACGACTGGCGTGCGGATGCTTGGCGGATGATCCGCGACCGCCCCGATCTGCGCTTTATGATCATCACCAAGCGGATCGACCGCTTTTATGCCGGCTTGCCTGCCGACTGGGGCAACGGCTATGAAAACGTTTCAATCGGCTGTACCTGCGAAAATCAGGACAGAGCGGATTACCGGCTGCCAATATTTCTGCAGCTGCCGCTTCGGCATCGGTTTATTATTGCGGAGCCGCTGCTGGAAGCGATCGACTTTACCCCCTATCTGGACCCTGAAAAGCTGGAGGAGGTGAGCGTCGGCGGGGAGTCGGGGCAAAACGGGCGGCTCTGCCGTTATGAATGGGTGCTGGCTATCCATGCCCAGTGTCAGAAAGCGGGGGTCGCATTTCACTTCAAACAGACCGGCACCCACTTTTATAAGGACGGCAGGTTATATACGATCCCGCGCAGGTATCAGCATATTCAGGCAAAAAAAGCGAATCTGTCCGGTTCGGGCGGATGAAGGAGGGAAAATGCGGTGCTTAATGAGTTGTATCTGAAAAAAATATCCCTGCCTGATCATGCCGGCATCACAGGATACCTGAGAGAGCTTCCGGCAGTGAAGTATTTATCGGATTTGGAATTTCAGAAAAGGATTACGTTTTTTGTGGGGGAAAACGGGACGGGAAAATCCACGCTGCTGGAAGCCATCGCGGTTGCCTGCGGCTTTAATCCCGAGGGCGGCACGAAAAATTTCAATTTTGCGACCAGGCAGACGCATTCGGCGCTTTACCGGCATTTAAAAGTTACACGGGGCTATAAGCGGGAACGGGACGGCTTTTTTCTCCGGGCGGAGAGCTTTTACAACGTTGCGACTAATATTGATGATTTAGATGTGGAAGAGTGGAATGGCATTCGTATCACAGCGCCGAAAGTGATTGCATCCTATGGCGGAAGTTCCCTGCACGCCCAGTCTCACGGTGAAAGCTTTCTTGCGCTGGCGATGAACCGGTTTGGCGGTCGGGGACTGTACCTGCTGGACGAACCGGAAGCCGCGCTTTCCCCGGCAAAGCTGCTGAGCCTGCTGGTGCGGCTCCATGAGCTGGAGCAGATGGATTCCCAGTTTATCATCGCTACGCATTCTCCGATTTTGATGGCCTATCCCGATGCGGATGTCTGCCTGTTTGATCAGGACGGGATACGGCTGACGGATTATCGGGAGACGGAGCACTATCAGCTGACCCGGCAGTTTTTGAATGATCCGCAGCGAATGCTGGACATCCTGCTGGCGGACTGAAAAAATCCTGCCCTCCAAAATACGGAGGGCAGGACGTTTATTTTCCCGCTCCCAATAGGGAACGGAACAGCTGGTAATGGATTTCCTCATCTTCGGCCAGGCGGATCAGAATGGCGGAAACACAGGGGTCCCGAATGAGCTCCGCTTGTGTCCGATAATCATTTACGGCGGCTAATTCCAAAGACATGTTATGAGCCAGCAGCTGCCTGCGGCTGCCGGTATACTGCAGCATGTTGCCGTTCCAGGCGGTGCTGCAGCTGCAAGGATTTGTACGACAGATGGGATTGCCGCCCAGCAGGACGACCAGCTTTCCAAGAATGTCCAGATGCTGCATCTCAACCTTTGCGATCCGCGCCAGCAAATGCGCCAGCTCAGACTCTGCGGTTTCCAGAATCCAATGCTGATACAGATATTGATAAACCGCAGTCATCTCACCGCGGGAAGACGCAATATCCTGTAATAACATCGAGGCGTAGCGCCTGTTTGGCTCGGCTGCCTGAATGGGGGGATACGGCCGCGCTGAGGCGACCGCGGGCTCTGGCTGTGACATGAAAAAACGCTCCCTTTCTATTGTCCTTCAGTTAATAAATTATATGTAAACGATACATGGGAATTGCCGGCAAAAAAATTTTCCCCAAAAAAAGAAAAAAGGACTTGACAAGAGGGAGGGAGGAGTGATAGAATAAGAAAGCTGTCCGATGAGGGGAGCTTCTGCGGAAATGTAGGTTTGTCAAACATATTGGACAGTGAACTCTAAAGGAGAAAGCCAGTTAAGAGGTCTCATGGGAAAATTGTTGGAGCGACGGTTGTGGACGGCGAGCTGCTTGGCAAAATCATCCAGCGAATAAAAGCTGTGGCAGGAGTAAAAGCGTTTCTGATCTTCCCGGTGACTGCGTTCCACCTTACCGTTGTGACGCGGTGTATAGGGACGGATGAGCTTATGCCGGATGCCTAACTCAGCGGCGGTGGCCTCAAACAGGGTGGGCAGGTCTCGCTTGCTGTTGGAAAAACGGTTGGTGAACTCAAAGCCATTGTCAGTTTGAACACATTCCACGCGAATGCCTCGGCGAGCATACCATTGGAACAACCTTTTCAGGAAGTCGGCGGAGGAATAGGTGCTTTGTTCCGGGTATGCAGCCAAAAAGCGTAATCGGGTAAGCTCATCAATCGCGGTGTACTGGAACAGGCGAAGCTCCGGGTCGGTGATGCACCTTCTGGGCACCACTTTCACATCTACCTGGATCCGCTGGCCGGGATAGGTCATTTGCTCGTAAGGCTTAGGCTTGTACACTTTTTTCTTTTCTGTTGTCGGAAACAGCCTCAGCTTGCGCATGACCCGGAACAAGCTCTCCGGGCGGCGGGTATAGCCGCGTTGACGCAACCGATGCCACAGCTCCACCATACCAAGGCCGGGATTGCGGCGGCGCATATCCCGGATCAGCTTCAACTCCGCCTCTGTGTGCTGGTTGGGGTGGCTGTGAGGGCGTCTGGACTGGCAAGCTAGGGATTGTACGCTTCCGTCCCAGCGAGCCTTCCAGAAGTAGATGTACGAACGGCTCTTGTTGTACTTTCGGCTGGCTCTGCTGACCCCGTATTTCTCCGCATACTTCATAAGGGATTGCCGATATGCCATGTCTTGTGTTATACTTTTACTCATGAAAGATATGGTCTCCTCTCGTTACGTTGCTATCTGCAATTTCAACTATAACCTATGAGACTGTATCTTTCATCCTTTTTTTATTCTTCTGTCCAATATGTATTGTACTCCTACACCGATGAGGGGAGCTTCTGCGGAAAGTGCTTGACAAAAGGCACAGGATGTGGTAGAATAAAATTCCAGCCTTCAAAG
>CALXBC010000014.1 GCA_944386455.1 uncultured Clostridia bacterium
GCAGGAGACCTTGTCTCTGCTCACCGCCGGTTTTCTCTCAAGGGGTCACTCCGGCGGCGCATGTCCGCCTGCGTGACAATTTTTTGTTTTTTATCGTTTTTCAACGGTCTTACAACAGCCCTGAAAACAGGGCTGTTGTAAGACCGATCATATTTATTTCAATATTTTGTCGACCTCAGCGGCCGTATTGTCGGGATCATTGGATACACAGAGTACGACATATTTCCCCGCCTGCTTGAGCACAGACTTTTCCAACCGCTGTGCTCCTTCCGGAGAATAACCTGCATACAACTCGGTCTGTGCTGCCACATATTTTTCCAGCGTTTCATAGATGGCAGCAGCTGCTGTTTCATCCGTTGCTTCAAAGACAGCGATCTCTTCTGCGGTCGTGTCGCCGCTGACATATCCTTTGTAAGCTGCAACAAGCGAAGCGTCAAGCTCGGTATAGGTGTTCTGCATTGCCTTTTCTCCGCTCTGCTCATTCATTTGGCCTGCATAGGTCAGGTTGCTTTTGAGAGTGTCCGCAGCCGTGTTGACATCTATGGTTACTTCTTTCCCTCCGCAGGAAGTCAAAAGCACCAGTGCCATCACACCGCTCAGAATCATGGTTAGCATTTTTTTCATGTTGACTGCCATTCCTTTCTGCTTTTTCTTTATTTTACTGTATGTGTGGTCAGATAGTCCAGCCATTTTTGACAATATGTTTTATTGAAATGGATTTCTGCATCCAGATTCTTTTTTGAGGTGACCGCATCCTCTACCATAAATCCATCCGATCCGGCAAACACCGAAGTCGGATCCACCAGAAACGCCTTTTTCTCTGCTGCCAGCTTTTGCATTCTGGCGTTAAAATCCGCGATCTTGGATTTCCTGAGATAATTATGCTTCTGATCGGTATTCTTCGTGATCGGCAATACCGTCTGGATATAGACATCCGCATCAGGCTGACATTTTTTTACCCGGTCGATAATCGTACCATAACGGGTCATTACTACGCCGTAATCCTGATAGCCAATCTCATTGATTCCCAGCATGATATAAACTTTTTTGAACTCACCGGACCGTTTTTCCAGGCTTTCAATGATCGGCGCTGTTTCACTTGTTCCATCCAGAACCGTCAGCGCAGTACAGCTGACTTTAGCAAAGGAGGATGCATGATTTTTCAGCTGGGTATTGGTCACCAGTCCGACTGCACGGGAGTCCCCGATAATTGCTGCATCATCAAAAAAGGACAGGTCCACAGCAGCGGATTCGGCCACAGGCTTCGAGAAGTCAAAGCCGCTCACCATTGTATTCTGAACCGGCTGCAGATTCACCGAGGAATCTGATGCAGCGGATGAAGCCGGCGCTGCAGAAGATACCGGCGGCTGAGAAGACGCCGGATGTTCAGAGGACACCGGTGCGTCGGATGATGACGGCTGAGAAGATACCGGAGCTCCCTCCCCGGAAGAAGGGTTTTTCCCCACCAGCCCGCCGTCAGGAGCTTTCTGTCCGACCGTACTGTACATCACAATTGCGGCAGCCAGCACCCCGACGCAGACAACAGCAGCAATTCCGCCCAGCAATAAGAGACGGGTATTTTTGGCCTGCCGCCTTTTTCTCTCTATGCGGTAATATCTTTCTTTCATAACAGGTATGTGATCCTTTCCAAAACAGAACCTCGTATTGGCAACAGCTGCCCTCTTGCCGACAGCCGTTATTGTTATCCTTCTTTTATTTTGATACCAGTCCATTATAATACATATGATGTATTATCTCAACTGTTTTTTTGAATATTCCGCAAAAATTCAGAGTTTATTTGCAAACCGCCCTTGATTGCAATCCCTTTGCAACCAAATTGAAACCTTTTTGTAGTTTTTTTGAGTTTGCCTTGATTTTTAGCCGCATTGTTGGTACAATAAAAACAGAAAACACTGCAACTGCTTAGATAGAAAGGAAGGGCTGATATGAAAACCTTTTTTAAAATTCTGCTTGCTGTTTTAGCCGCCTTTTGTATTTTTAAAGGCGTCCAGATCATGATCGATTTATTATATGATAAATATGGAAAGAAATATATCCAGTCCGAGGAGTTCTAACAGCCTCCTTTTTATCTTCTTCCGGATAACACTGCATCCGAATCCGACAGCCTGCAGATCATGGTGATGAAGCAGGCTTTGCTTGTTCTGCGCCTGTCATTTGCCGGCGGCATTCTCTCGGGTATTGCCAAATAAAAGTCCTTTATAGGCTGCAAAAGCGCTCGGAACAGAATAGCTTTGCTTCATAGCGTCCGTATCGGCCAGCACCTCATCCGGCTGGAGCGATACCCCGCTGCATTCCGCCAGATATCCTGTCATCTGCCATTCCACATGGGTGAAAATGTGCTTGGCCGGTTTAAGAGACATCAGCTTTTTCGGGTGGATGCCGTGCTGTTCCAGCCACCGGACAGCTGCCTGCCGGTCCAGTTGTCCGTCCGCGTTTGGGAACTCCCACAGTCCTGCCAGCAGCCCGCTGTCCGGTCGCTTGCGCAGCAAAACGCCGTTTGGCGTACGAATCAAAAAGATGGTTTTCGCCTCGATTTTGCGAGGCTTTTTTTCTGCCTTGACCGGGTAAAGCATCGGGTTTCCTTGCTGAAATCCGTCACAGCAGAATGAAAGCGGACACGTCCCGCATTTGGGTGTGCCGTTTGGAAGACAGACGGTGGCGCCAAGCTCCATCATTGCCTGATTGAAGTTCCCGGGCTGCTCCTGCGGGATAACCTGCGCCAAAAGAGAGCGGCATCCGCTTTTTACCTGAGGCTTTGCAATATCCGCCTCGCTGGCAAGCAGGCGCGACACCACCCGCAGCACGTTCCCGTCCACCGCTGGAACAGGGATCCCGAATGCGATCGATGCAATAGCTCCTGCGGTGTATTCCCCGATCCCGCAAAGCTCCAGCAGCAGTTCATAGGACGGCGGCAGCATTCCGTTGTATTGCTGTACCACCTGTGCAGCAGCTTTTTTTAGATTTCGTACCCGTGAATAATAGCCAAGCCCTTCCCACAGCTTGTGCAGCTGTTCCTCGTCCGCTTCTGCCAGTGACGGAATGTCGGGCAGTGCATCCAAAAAACGATGGTAATAGGGGATGACCGCTTCCACGCGGGTCTGCTGAAGCATAATTTCAGACAGCCATACATGATAGGGCGTTGGATCGCTCCGCCACGGCAGTACCCGCGCTGACTGCCGATACCATGCCAACAGCGGCTCCACAGCCAACGACATTTTCCCCACCGTCTGAAATCCGCCCATAGAAAACAGTTCATATTCCTGTTTGGCCATCCGATTCTGTCCTTTCTGCTGTGTTTTTTTCATTATAGCATATCCCTGCACCGGTTGCAAAGTCTTGGCTCCTGTCTTATAATAATAAGTATGAATATCATCGAACAGCTTCAGAAAAAACAAATCCGCTTTAACGAGCAGCAGGAACAGGCCGTTCTGGATGACAGCCGTTATCTGCTGCTGCTCGCCGTGCCCGGTTCCGGCAAGACCACTGTTATGGTCAGCCGTCTCGCCAGGATGATTGGCGAAAATGGAATCGAGCCTCAGCAGCTTTTGACCATGACCTTCAGCCGAGAAGCGGCACGGGACATGGCCATGCGTTTTCATGCTCTTTTCCCGGAGCTCGCTGTTCCCCGCTTTTCCACGATCCACAGTTTCTGCCATTTTGTTTTGCGGCAGTATGCCGTCGCATACCGCCGTCAGCTGCCCCGGAATATCGAAGCCGAGAACACGGCGCTCAAAAGGTCTGTCCTGCTGCGGCGAATCTACCAAAACTTTCATCAGGATTATCTTGGAGACGATGCACTCGATATTCTTTCATCCGAAATCTCCTTTATCAAAAACAGAATGATACGGCCTGAAGACTTTTCGGCCTTTCATTTTGAAACGCAGGGACTGGACACGATTTTTCAGGAATATGAAAACTTTAAACGAAACAACGGCCTGATGGATTTTGACGATATGCTGAGCATCTGTCTGGAAATCTTTGATAAATGTCCGCAGCTTTTGTCTTCTCTTTGCCGGCAGTTCCCATATATCAGCGTTGACGAAGCACAGGATACTTCTCCCCTCCAGCACAAAATCATCCAAAGGCTGGCGGATAAAGGCAGTCTGTTTATGGTGGGGGACGAGGACCAGAGTATTTACTCCTTCCGGGGGGCTTGTCCAGAACTGCTGCTTGACTTTCCCCGTTCATATCCCGGAGCGAAAATTCTGAAAATGGAACAGAATTTTCGCTCTGCGCGTGAAATTGTAGAGAGTGCCGACCGCTTCATCCGCCAGAACAAACATCGGTATGATAAAAATATGTACTGTGATAAACCGGACGGAGACTGCATCTATGACATGGAACTGGACGACTACCGCAGCCAGTACGGACAGGTTCTGACGCTTCTTGACGCACTGCCGCCGAAGGATTCCGTCGCTGTGCTTTACCGAAACAATGAAAGTGCTGTCCCGTTAATCGACCTGCTTGACAAAAAGGGAATCCCCTTTTATGCCAGAGAACACCGCGCCTCCTTTTTCAGCCACTTTGTCGTTCGGGACATGCTGTCCTTTTTCCGTCTGTCCCGCTGTCCCAACGACATCGAGGCGTTTCGGAATATCTATTATAAATTGTACCTTTCCAGGAAAATATACCAATATGCAGAGCGGCATTATACCGAATATGACAATATTTTTGATCTGGTGCTGACGGTCAGAATGCTGCCAAAATATACAGCGCAGCGGATACGGGATATCCGTGACCGGCTGCCGAAACTTTGCGGTATGCGCCCGCTGCGAGCCATCAGTTATATCGAGGACAGCCTGGGATACCATGACTTTCTGAGTTCCAGAGCAGACAACGGCTTTACCGCGGAAACACTGCAGCAAAAGCTGAACATTCTGAAATCGGTCGCGGCCGGTTATGATACGATCGATTCCTTTGTCAGCCGCTTACAGGAGCTGGAACGGCTGATCGGAAAAAGCAAAGACAGGACCGGCATGCGGATTACGCTTTCTACCATCCATTCTGCAAAAGGACAGGAATTCGATCATGTGATCCTGCTGGATCTGATCGAGGGGATTTTCCCAGGCGCAGACGCCGTCAAAGAAAAGAACAGCGGCAATCCTTTCCCATATGAGGAAGAGGTACGGCTGTTTTATGTGGCAGCGACCCGGGCAAAAAAGCGCCTTTATTTAATGGAAGCCCGCAAAATCAACGGCTGCCCTGCATATCCCTCCCGTTTTCTGTCCCATCTGCTTGGAGAAATGCCGCAGGAGCCATCCGGCATGGAAGGCCGCAGAATTTACCACAGCACCTATCGCAACGGCGTGATTCTTTCTCAGGAAGGCGATACGATTACTGCCGAGTTTGAGCTGTTCGGCCAGCGGAGCTTTTCCCTCTCTTATTGTATGGAGCACGGGGTCATTAAAATCATGAACTGACACAGCTTTTCCAACACGAAAATTTATCTGGAAAAAACCGTGTTTTTATGCTATAATAGGTAAAAATTTTCTCAATGTTCAACTGGCCGTCACACACACCGCTTAAACTGGAAACAACAAATGAAGCTGTGCGGCGGCAGCTTTTGTATTACAGCTCTGAAAGGAGTGGTCAAAAATGGCCCGGATCCTGGTTGTTGACGACGAAGAAAATATCCGAAACATTATTAAAAAATACGCCGTATTTGAAGGCTATTCGGTAGCAGAGGCTTCCAACGGAATGGAAGCGGTAGAACGCTGCCGGAACGAACGATTCGATATTATCATCATGGATATCATGATGCCGGAGCTGGACGGCTTTTCCGCCTGCCGCGAGATTCGTAAGACCTGTGACACACCGGTCATTATGCTGTCCGCGCGCGGCGAAGAGTACGACCGGATTCATGGCTTTGAGCTCGGCAGCGATGATTATGTAGTCAAGCCCTTTTCACCGCGGGAGCTGATGATGCGGGTAGAAGCGATTCTGAAGCGGAGCAGCGGGCAGGGCAGACAGGAAAAAGACGTCTTTCAGCAAGACGGACTGGCGATTGACTTTACGGCAAGAACAGTCAGTATTGACGGAGAACGGGTGAGCCTGTCGCCAAAAGAGTATGATCTGCTGTTTTATCTGGTGAAAAACAAAAATATTGCGCTGACCCGTGAACGGCTGATTACCGAGGTCTGGGGCTATGATTTTTACGGGGATGACCGTACACTGGATACGCATATCAAGCTGCTGAGAAAAAGTCTGGGGCCGTACAGCCGTTTTATTGTAACACTGAGAGGAGTTGGATACCGTTTTGAAGCAGACTAAGTTCGGCATCAAATGGAAGGTCTTTCTTTGCTTTTCCGTTTTTACTGTCGTGATCGTTTGTCTGCTGTGGCTGTTCCAGACCGTGTTTCTGGAGGATTTTTACAAGCTGATTAAAACGAACAGCATCTATACCAGTGCTGCAGCTCTGGAGAAAAACATCGACCGGGACGATTTGTCGGATGTCGTATCCGGCATCTCTCAAAGCCAGGATGTCTACATCCGAATCGTCACGCAGTCGGGCGAGGATTTCAGCAGTGAAAATTTAAGCCTGCGGATCAATCCGTTTGAACTGGGTGAGCTATATCTGCGGGCGGTCAGCAACAACGGCAGCTATATGCAGATTTTCAGCAATAAAAGAACAGAAGCTTCCCTGGACGGCGGTTATTTTTATTCCCGAAGCCGTCAGATGGAAAGCATCGTATATGTCAGACTTGCTAAACGGCATGGCCAGGAAGCCATGATCATCCTCAACGCTATGATCTCTCCGGTGGATGCGACGGTCCAAACTCTTCGCATCCAGCTGATCTGGATTACGGTCATTCTGCTTCTCCTGTCACTGGTGCTCTCTTTTGTAGTCTCCAAGGCGATCGCTAAGCCAATTGAAAATATCAATCATTCTGCAAAAGCACTGGCACAGGGAAAATATGACATCACTTTTCCAAACAGCGGATACCGCGAGATCGCGGAGCTGGGTGACACTCTCAATTATGCGGCAAACGAGCTGGCGAAAACCGAGGGTCTGCGGCGGGAACTGATTGCAAATGTTTCCCACGATTTACGCACGCCCCTGACCATGATTACCGGTTACGGCGAAGTTATGAGAGATCTTCCGGGGGAAAACACGCCCGAAAACGTTCAAATCATCATTGACGAGGCCAAACGGCTGACCGCGCTGGTCAACGACATGCTGGATATTTCCAAGCTCCAGTCCGGGACGCAGCAGCTGAATCTGACGGTCTTTTCCCTGACCCAGGCGGTGCGGGAGACCCTGAAGCGGTATGATAAGCTGACTGCTCACGATGGCTACCGGATTGATTTTACCAGTGATCATGACGTGCTGGTGCGGGCAGATGAACTGCGGATCTCACAGGTGATTTACAATCTGATCAACAATGCGATCAATTATACCGGAGATGATAAGCAGATCACTGTGACGCAAACTGTTCATGACGGATGGGTACGAATCTCAGTCACTGACACAGGCGACGGCATCCCTGAAGAAATGCTGCCGCTGATCTGGGATCGCTATTACAAGGTGGACAAAACCCATAAGCGCGCCGCAGTCGGTACGGGGATCGGTCTCTCCATTGTAAAATCAACGATTGATCTTCATGGCGGCCGCTGCGGTGTTGTCAGCAGCCAGGGGCAAGGCAGTACATTCTGGTTTGAACTGAAAACAGAAGATAATCTGGGAAAGGATGAGAAAAAATGAAACGGAATGATTATATTTCTTGGGACGAATATTTTATGGGGGTCGCCCTGTTGGCATCCAAACGGAGCAAGGACCCCAACACACAGGTTGGGGCATGTATTGTAAGCCCTGACAACATTATTCTCTCGACCGGCTATAACGGATTCCCGATAGGCTGCTCAGATGATGAGTATCCATGGGCACGCGAGGGAGAAGAGACGAAGTATCCCTATGTGGTCCACGCGGAGTTAAACGCGATTCTGAACTGCAATGGAAAATCTCTGCATGGAGCCAGCATCTATGTAGCGCTCTTTCCATGCAATGAGTGCGCCAAGGCGATCATCCAGTCCGGAATCCGGGAAGTTGTCTATTTATCCGACAAATACGCTGATACCGACGCGACAAAGGCATCCAAGCGGATGCTGGCCTCCGCCGGCGTGTCGCTGCGGCAGCTGAAGCCCCAGGTCGATTCGATTTTGCTTGATTTTCGGGTAAAAGAATAACATTAGTAAAGTGTCTTGTCAAGAACAGTCCACCGGACTGCTCTTGATTGACGCCTCTTTGTTCGCGGCCATATGGCATGGCCGCGCCGCCGTTTGACGGCGAACACTGTGAGGCGCTTTTTTGTGTTATTTTAATTTGTCCACCGGACTGTTCTTGACTGTCGCCTCTTCGCTCACGGCCATATGGCATAGCAGCAGCTTTTTTAAAGAAGGTTTTTCTTCTGATGTACTGAAGCGCTTCGGCAATAAGCCGAAGCGCTTCTTCTTTGTATGATTTTTACAGCTGTACAGTTTCAGCCGCCGCATCCTGCCAGTGCTGCGTTGCCAATTCCGCCAGCTTATTCTGTGCATTCAACGGCACCGAGCGTCCCGGGCGACGCAGATGATAACTTCCGTCCGAACGCATTTTTCGTGCCTTTACATTGTCGTTCCATTGCAGCCGCACATACTCCAGTACCCGCTTCTTGAGCGCGCCGTCCTGCACGGGGCAGGAAATTTCCACCCGTCGTTCCGTATTGCGGGACATCATATCCCCGGATGACAGATAGACCTCTGTTTCGTCTCCGCTGCCAAACACATAGACTCTGGCGTGCTCCAGAAAACGTCCCACGATGCTGATAACCTCAATATTTTCCGTCACGCCCTCAATCCCCGGGCGCAGACAGCAGATGCCGCGAATCAGCAAACGAACCCTGACACCCGCACAGGATGCCTCTGACAATCTGGAGATCACATCGTTATCGGTCAGGGAATTGCATTTCATAAAAATGCCGCACGGCTTTTTGTTCCGCGCTTTTTCGATCTCACAGTCGATCCGCTCCAAAATGCTCTGTTTAAAGTTTGCAGGCGCGACCCACAGACTGTTATAATGCCCTTTCAGATTCCCGGTAGACATATTCAAAAAGAACTCCTGTGCATCCGCGCCTATTTCCCGATCAGCGGTCATCAAGCTGAAATCCGTGTACAGCTTTGCTGTTTTTTCATTGTAGTTTCCAGTACCGATCTGGGTGATATGTCTGATCTGTTCCCCATCGTGATAAGTAATCAGGCAGATTTTGGAATGCACCTTAAAGTTTTCTGTTCCGTAAATGACATGGCAGCCCGCCTCTTCCAGACGTTGTGCCCAAAGGATATTATTCTGCTCGTCAAACCTGGCACGCAGTTCCATCAGGACGGTCACGTCTTTGCCGTTTTCAGCAGCTTCGATCAGGTGCTGTGCCAGACGGCTGTGTTCTGCCAGACGATAGAGGGTAATTTTAATGGAAACTACCTGGGGGCTGTTGGAAGCCTCTTTCAACAGCCGCAGAAAAGGAGACATGCTTTCATAAGGGTAACACAGCAGGATATCCTGCTGAAAGATCAACTCAGACATCACTGTTTTATCTGAGAACGGCTCAAATGGGACAAAAGACGGTTCGACCAGCTGCGGCAGCCGTTTTTGCAGCCGAAAACAGTAGGTCAGATCTAGTGGTGTCTTGGAATAAAACACATGATTGGTCCGCAGCTTCAGCTTTCCCGTCAAAAATCGGACGGCAGCAGGCGGCAGTTCGCCCTGGATTTCCAGCCGGACAGGAGAAAGTCGCTCCCGCTTTTTCAGAATTTTCTTCATGTGCTGGCGATAGTCGTCCTCCCGGTCCATCTCATCGGAATCCGGATCGATATCGGCGCTGCGGGTAATGCAGATAACCGCCTTTTTCTCCACCGCATACATGTGAAAAATGCTGTCCGCAAAATATAACAGCAAATTTTCCGCCAGAACAAAACGGTTTCGATTTTCATCCGGAAACCAAAGCCGTTCCATGCTGTATGGAACAGGGATCAGGCCATATAGCCGCTTGTTTCCTTTTTTCAGGGAAACAAGGATATGCAGCTGCTTATTGTCAGGATGCGGGAACGGATGGCGTGGATCAATGATCTGCGGGGACAGCAGCGGCAGCACCGAGTGAAGAAAATATTTTTCCGCCGCCTTTCGTTTTTGCTTATCCAGTGCATCCACAGTGACTTCTTGAACGCCTTGCTCCTGCAGCAGGGCACAAAGCTTTTCAAAGATGCGGTCCCGTGCTTTATACAGATATTTCACGGAACGGCAAACCGCATTGAGTTCCTCTTTGGCAGTCATCCCCGTTTTACTGTCCGTATAATCCGGTACAAAATTCAAACAATCAAAGAGAGAACCGACCCGTACTCTGAAAAACTCATCCAGATTTGTGGTAAAGATCGAAAGAAAAGAAAACCGTGTCAGAAGTGGGGATGTTTCATCGTTTGCCTCGTCAAGCACCCGCTCGTTGAACTTCAGCCAGGACAGCTCCCGGTTCTGCTTAAAACCTTTTTCTGCCGCCATATCCGACAATCCTTTCTTACCATTTTGTTTTGATTTATTGCTTCTTCAGCACCTTATCAATTAAATAGCCTTCCCGTACGCCATAGGGACTGACTACGATCTCACGGCTGCCAAACAGCCGCGCGGTCTCCCGCAGCAGCATCAGCCCCGGCTGAATGTTCAGAATACGCTCCGGAACGACCTGATAAAAACGACGGCGCAGCTCAGAATTTTCCTGTTTCAGCATCCGGTGCAGCTCCTCCAGATATTTGACCTGCAGGCTTTTCTCATCTGCGGGCACAGATAAAAGTTCGGTGCACAGCTTCTTGAATGCCCGCGCAGTACCGCCCACTGCACAAAGCAGCGGGATATCCTGCTCCGGCTTCCAGCACAGCTTTTGGAATTCAGCGCGGATATGGCGTTTGATAGCCTTTCGTTCTGTCTTTTCAGGAAATACACCGCCGACATGATCCACATACAGGTTCAGCGACCCAATGGGAAAGCTGGAAACATTCAGCGCCTTGCCGTCTTCAAATAAAACCAGTTCTGTACTGCCGCCGCCGATATCGACCAGCACGCCCGTATCCAGATTCAGGAACCTGGTCGAGCCGATAAAGTCCAGCCTTGCTTCCTCTTCGCCGGATATCACCTCCGGCGTAATTCCGGCCGCCAGTGTCAATTCGTGCAGTACCTGCTCCTGATTGGCAATATTGCGCAGCGAAGCCGTCGCAAAGGCAGAAAGACTGCCGATCTGAAATGCTTCTGCAATGCCTTTGAACTCAGCAAGGACCTGTGTCGCCCGTCTGATGCCTTCGGAGGTAAGAAGCCCGTTTTCTACACATCCTGCCAGTCCAATGGTACGCTTTTGGTTCATCAGAAGTGTAATTTCCTGATCCTCACACCGGTAAACCGACATCCGCACCGAGTTGGAACCCATATCAATTACTGCATGAATCATAACCGAAAAATATCCTTTCTGCCGCTTTAACACAGTATATGCAGCACGGCCAGCAAATTCTCTTATTATTATTTTAACCCTGTAAAATAAAATCCATGTTAACATTAGGTAAAATCTGGTTAAAACAATAAAAGACAGGCTGAATTTTTCTGCCTGTCTCTTCAGTCTGTCGAAAATCAATAAAAAATAAAAAATTGTCACGCAGGCGGACATGTGCCGCCTGCGTGACGCTTTTTTATATTACCGTTTTTTGACAGACTGATGATTAAAGCAGGGCTGTTTCAAGAAATACTTTTTTAACTTTCGCTCTTATTTTTCCCCTGTTTTCCTTTTTTGCCGCAGCAGTGCCAATGCGCTTGTCAGGCTTCCAATCACCAAAAGAACGGCCAGCGGAATGACGTTGTGCTCTCCCGTTTTCTCCGCCCCGTCCTGACCCGCGGCTCCCGACCCAAGAGCAGGGATTTCCGTCACATCCTTCACGGCATCACAATGCTTGCAGTGGATGGACTTGCTTCCCGGCTCCGTTTCCGTCGGCTCCTGAGCAATTGTGAAGTTCTCTTCCCATTCATGACCGGCTGCCGGGAGAGGCTCCCGATTTGTATGAGCCGGATCATTTTGGCAAATATAATCCACATATCCACCTTCTGTACAAGTCGGCTCTTTTCGCTCTGTTTCAGTCCAATTATGATCTGTCGCGTCAATTACAAGATCGGCTTCCGCTGTCTTTCCACAGACGGTACACAGCGTATGCCCCTTTCCCGCAATTGTACAGGTCGGAGGAACGTCGGTTATCCGTTCTCCCGGCGTATGTCCTTTATTGACCGTAACAGATACTGTGACACTGTTGCCGGCCAGGTCGGCAGCCGTAATGGTATATTTTCCGTCGGCCAGACCGTATTCTCCCCGTTCTGCGACCGGTTCGCCGTTTATCAGGACAGTGTCAAGATAGTCGTCTGCAGCGGTAAACGCCGCCTCGATACAGTAGGTTTTTCCGTCCTCAACGCCCGTGATAACCGGAGCGATTGTGTCAATCTTCAGTTCCTTCTGATTGGCGGCGACAGCCCCTTTGGTTTCATCCTCTTTTATTGATTTCAAATAATAGGTGAATGTCCCTTCATATTCAGTAAAGGACAGCGAAGCGTCGCTCCACTCTTCCCCGTCTAGGCTTATCAGATGGTCTTCCGGCGGCGTCACCGTGACCTCAGACCGGTACCAGCCGTTTTCTCCATCCGGCTGTTCCGGTGAAAAGATCGCCTCTGCCTGATAGTCCTTGATTTCAAATGTCGGGCTGTCCAGGCTGAGAACCAGCTGATAATTGTCATCTGATACTGCCAGTGTGCCCAGCGTATAAGCATAGGCGCCGGCGGTCTCCCCTTCTTCTCTTGACAGGGCTCCTGTTATCTCAAGATCATTCGGTATTTCTGCCGCCGTATAGGAAAATGCAGGATCCGGCTGCCCTGTATATTTTTTCTGACCTGCATCTGGAACGATTTGAATCATTTTCGGCTTCACAGTCAGTGCAACCGGCACAGAAATCGTTGCCGCATCGCCGTTTTCCGCTTTGCTGGCAGTAACCTCCAAATAATAGTAATATGTGCCTGCGGCTTTCCCGGCTTCCACAGAATATTGCTCTGAAACGGCACCGTCAATTTTTGTTCCGTTTTCGGTCTGTCCTTCTGCATCCGCCTGATACCACTGAAGCGTGTAGCTATATCCGTCCTGCCTTGTGAACTCCGCGTCCAGCAAGGCTTCCTGGTACCCATATTCCACCGTCACGGGCGGAATCGACACCGACGGTGCTTCCGCAGGCGCCGAGGTTTTGACATAGAAAATGTATCCTGTATCAGTAGTCCGATCCGGGTCTGGCCCGATCACTGTACTGGCCGATTTATAAAACAGCTTGCTTGCCTTTCCTGACTGACAGTAATAACCGTAAATTTCGACCAGATAATAGCCGTCGCCATAATCCTCAGCAGAGTAATCGCCCGCATGAGTCCGCTCATGCTCCGGTCCGTTGATTGAAATCGTATTTGTGACATCCGGCTTATCCCAGAGATTATATCTGCCAAATCCGTCCTCTTCCATCCGCGGCCCCTGGCTTCCGCCTTTCCAAACATCAGTCCATTCATATTCGAATTTTACATAGCCGCCGTCCTGATCCCTACTGTTCAGCAGCGGATGACTGACACTGACACCAATCTGGTGTTCCTTGTCATTGGACACGTTGACGTCAAAGCTGGTATCTGTAAATCCCTGGACTGATCCATCCACAATCGGAACAATCTCCGGTTCCTGAAGGACCGGATTTGCCGTCACAATCAGCAAGTCCCCTTCCGGCTTCAAAACGGTAGAAACCGTCAGCAGCTTACCCTCATAATTCCAGCCGTCCACAATATAGCCCGGCTGTACTTCCATCGGCGGAACCGGCGGTAAAGTATACGAAGTGTCAATGCTCCAGCTGCCGTCCGATGCTTTGACGCACTGCGGCGGCTGGTTGCAGAGCTTTTGCTGAGTGACCGCATCCTGCTCTTCCCCAAACTGCAGCGCAAACTCATAGGTCAGAGAGTTGCGGTAGGCGGTGAGTCCGCCGGAGGGCAGGCTTTGATAGGCCGCGGCGTTTTGGAACACTGTCATCCGTTTTCCCAGACCGTAGGAATTACTATTATTTGCCTTTGATATAAATGCTTTTCCATGATAACCGCTCACATCAGCCGCCAAAACAGTGATGACGGTAACGGCGTCCGTTTCAAAGGCGCTGTCGCCAATATAGGTGACACTTGCGGGAATCGTCACCGAGGTCGGTTCTGCGGCCGTCATTGCGCCGGAAAAAGTATCCTGTCCGATCTGCTCCAAACCGTCCGGCAGTTCGACCGACGCGGTCGAGTCACTGCCTTTGACTCGTACAAACCGCAGTCCGGCGCAATCCTTGAATACACTGCCGCCGCCCTTTTTGCCAAGCTCCTTGAGGCCGGCCGGCAGATATACGCCGGTCAGCTTGGGGCAATCGCCAAATGCGTATTTTTCCAAAACAGTCAAAGCATCCGGCAGGGTGACTTCCCCGCTCAGCTCTGCGCTGTGCATAAACGCCTGGCTCTTGATGACAGTCAGCTTTTCTGCCTGAGAAAAATCTACGCTGACAATTCTGTAGTTTGACGCATGAATATAGTTGTAGCGGTCGTTTGTGTCATAGTTGGCATTGCTGGTGCAAAATGCGTTGGACGCAATCACCGATGCATCGGCTGGAATAACGAGCTTCAGATACGCAGGACTCTCTTTGTCACAGTCGGGAAAGTTTGCCCGGAACCAGTCCTTGCGGATCCCTGCAATTTCCCCATTCTTATAATATAACGCTTCCCGTGGCACCTCTGTTGCTTCTGCTGCCAAATCCACACCGTCGGCAGGTTCTGCGAATATTGCAGCCGGAACGAGGGATAATGCCATTGTAACAGATAACAAAATGGAAAAAATCAGTGATACCGCACGCTTTTTCATTTTTCTTGGCTCCTTTGCTGTCAATTTTGATTTTATCACTATTCCTGTATTTCCTTTAAAACATTAAACTAATAGTGATAACTAGAATTATAGCAAATAAATCCGACAAAATCAATAGCTATAACTATAATTATATGAATAAATGTCTTTATTTTTAAATCTATTACTGTCACAATTTGAAGTAGAAATATTAGGAAAGGAACGATACCAGACATGAAAAGCTGTTTTATCATGGCTTTTGCTTTGTTTTGTATCACTGGGCAAATTATATGGCTGTTGATTACCGTTTAATCGGGAGCCGCATCAAAGCAAGAAGAAAAGCACAGGGCTTTACACAGGAACAGATTGCTGAAAAACTGTCCGTAACGGTTGGTTATATCAGTCAGATTGAACGGGGCGTTACCAAAATCAGTCTGGATACGCTGTCCAATATCGGTACGGTTTTAAATGTTGACATTGCCTTTTTTGTCAGCGGCGTCACTGTCTCCCAGACATCTTATCTGCAGCAGGAATTCCATCAGAAATACAGCCGTCTCTCTCAGGTACAAAAACAAATGCTGGCTGAATTTGCAGATATCATGATAAAATATAAATAATATCGCTTTGCCGAATAAACAAAAACACCCACGAATCTGTTTTACAGATTCGTGGGTGTCAGCTTTACGCAAACCGCTTGTAAACAGTCCGATGGAGTGTTTGTGAATGACCTAGCCGGAAATCATTCCGTCAATAAAAATTTTCAGTCCGATTAAAATTAAGATACATCCGCCGAATATCTCCGCTTTTTTGTTCAGCATATCGCCAAACTTCTTTCCGACCAGCACCGCGGCAACGCTGCACACAAAGGTAGTCGCAGCGATCACTGATACAGAAAACCAGATGTTGACCTTCATGGCAGCAAAGCTGACGCCCACTGCCAGCGCATCAATGCTTGTGGCAACCGCCTGAGCGAACAGTATCCGCAGCGTCAGACGAGAACAGCAGACAGCATCTTCATCCTGCTTTCGGAGTGCGTCCCAAAGCATCTTTGCGCCGATAAAGCCCAACAGGACCAACGCAATCCAATGGTCGATTGCAGACATATAGTCAGCAAAAACAGAACCCGCAAAATAGCCCAGCAGCGGCATCAGCCCCTGAAAAATACCAAAAGCCGCCGAAATGGACAAAATTTCCCGCATCCGCAGAGGACGTACTGTCATCCCATTGGTCATCGAAACCGCAGCAGCATCCATAGAAAGTCCGAGCCCAACTGTCAGTAATTCAAAAATCCCCAAAATTACACCACACCAGTTATATGTTTGATTTCGTCAGAAAACGGCAGGCCGTTTGAAACGCCCGCCGTATTTTCATTTTATGCAGCATTTTTCTTCTATAGCACTGTATCGTCCTGGTCTGTCTGCGATCCGCCTGCCCTTTCAGGATGATAAAGGACAATCTCTCCAAAAACCGGAATTTTCTTCTCCTGCCTGCGAAAGACATGAATAATCCCCACAACATGACACAGCAAAAAAAACAAGGCGCAAATAATAAAAACAATGCTGACCGCAGCATATACGACCGGAGCGGCAAATTTCAGCACCAGCGATACGACCGCCAGTACAACGCCGACGCAAAACTCCACAACAAACAAAACAAGGCCCTGATTCACATGATAAGCCGTAAAAGCGCTTTTTTCTTTTTTCAGCAGCGGGATAAACAGTAAAACAGACAAATAGGAAAGCAGTGCCCAGATCCGATCATTTTTCTTTTCTTGCTGCATGGCCGAATTCCATCCTTTCAGCCGGCAGAGCAAACGACTTCTCAACGAAGAAGAGGCGGCTGCAGCTGCGGTATTTCTGTAAGCCATATTTTAACATATATCCCGGTTTTTGTCAATCTGCCGGCCGGGGACGCTCTGACAGGGTCTTGTCAAACGAAATACCGAGCGTTGACAAAGCATTTACAGATAAAATTCATTTTGCTTTCTGCCTTCACAGTCCGGTCCCAGTTTTTGAATCAAGGCAGTCACAAATTCTTTTGAAATGCTTCTGCTTTTCTTTGGACAAATTTGAATGCATCGCATACAATTGATGCACCGTTGCTCATCTGTCTGCCGCCCATCCGCAGAAATCGCCTGTACAGGGCATTCCTGTGCGCAAAAGCCGCAGCCTGTACAGGTTTTTTCATCCACCAGAACAGCAGTCCTTGCAAGGTGTATTTCTTTATAAGGATGATTCCCCGGAAGAGACGGCCTGTTCATTTTTCTGTTCTTCCGTTTTTGAACAGCCTGCGTGGAAAACCGCCGGATTTCTGCTCTGTCCAGATCATCCGGCCGGCCATGCCCGAAGACATGCATGATATTATGCTCCGCAGAAACAGCACATCCCGCTATAACCCGAAAGCCATTCGCTTCCACGCAGTCTGCCAGCTCCAGCAGCGCATCTTCATAAGCGCGGTTTCCAAAGGTCACGCAAACAATTGCAGGCGTTTCGTCTCCGTGGAGCCGGGAGAGCCGCTCCGCGGCAGTTTGCGGGATCCTTCCCCCATAGCAGGGAACGGAAAAGATACCAACATCTTTTTGCTCTGCCCAAATCTCTCTGTCTGCCGTCTCACATAAATCAACCGCCGTTTTTTCACAGTCAAACGCTTCTGCAATTTGCCAGGCTGCCCTTTTGCTGGTTCCCGTCGGGCTGAAGCTGACACAATAAAGCTGATTCATTTTTCTGTTCTCCCAACATTCTGTCCTGCCGCCTGCCGCAAAAGAAAATACACGAAGTTATTACAAGGGGCGGCGGGGATAAACTCTGTTTTTGCGGCGCCGTTTCCTGCGGTTGTAACGAATAATCAGCAACACATAAATAATCAAAAAGGCAACAATTACTGCCAGCGCAATTTTAAACCACAAAGAGCCAAAAAAGCCCTTAATCTGATGCATCGCATACAGAAAACCGCTGCGCTCGATTGTTTCAGACGCCACCAGCGGCACCGTGGCAATGACCTCGTCGTTAAGCTTGAGATCCATGGTACCAATCTGCTGTCCTTTTTCGACCGGCGCTTCAATGGTTTCGGGCAGATGCGGCAGCTTTTGAACCGAGCTTAACTCAACATTCTTGGGCAGCAGTACCATCACATCGTCCGACGGGTTTAAAAGCAGCGTATCCTTGTCCTTGGCCAGCGAGACGCTGATTTGTGCAGCGGTAGAGCTTTTTTCATAAACGGTTTTCAGTTCAAAGCTCTTAAATACCCAGTTAAAAAGGTTTTTATGATCAAGAAAGCTCAAATTGTCAGCAATGGGATCTCCATTCTCATATTTGGACGGCGCTCCCATCGTAATCAAAATATAGCTGACGCCTTTATCGGAGCCCATTGTGACCAAATTCCGCCCTGCAGCGTCCAGAGTCCCTGTTTTGATACCCTGAACATAGGGAGAATAATACTTGTTATCCTCGCCATACATTTTCTCGCGCAGCATATAATTGCTGTGGGAGATGCTGATATCCCGCGTTTCTCCGTTTTTCCCGGTGGCATGTATCGTATAGGTCAGTGCGGTTGATATCTCAAGAAAGCGGTCATAGGTTTCAATGGCATATTTCAGTATCTTCCATAGGTCGTTAGCAGTAACCATCTGATCGGGATCGTGAAGCCCATGCGCATTCATAAAACGGGTCTGCTCACTGCAGCCCAATTCCTGTGCCTTTTCATTCATCATCCGCACAAAGTCAGAAGTACGTTCCTCATAGGTATCGCCTTGACCGATGTTGTCTGCCAGAATCAGCGCCGTTTCACAGCCGGACGGCAGCATAAGCCCATAGAGCAGATCGAGAGCGGATGTGGTATCCCCCACCTCGATCCCGGCCGAAGAGGCGCCCTGTCCGTAAAGCTCATTGTATACGTCCACAGATGCGGTCATCATGGTAGTGGACAGTTCTTCATCCGGAATCTGCTCCAGCGTAATCAGGCAGGTCATAATTTTGGCAAGGGACGCAGGATACCAAGGCTTATCCGGCTCTTTGGAATAGATGACCTTTTCCGATTCCAGATCCACCAGCAGTGCAATCTCACTGTTGACCGCAAAGTCAGGCGTATATGCGGCGCTGACCGACAGTCCCGTCAAGCAGACGCCGGTCAAGATGCAGATTGTGAGCACTGCTGAAATAAGCCTGTTTTTCATCCTCATGGAGCCGTCCCCCTTAAAAGCAGATAAAACCGAATCGGTGAATTTTTATATAGACAGAGTTATTATAACAGAAAAACAATGGAAAGTCAAAATATGCCGTTATCCGAATGTTAATAATCTATTAATATTATCCCGTTCAAATTTGATTATAATGGTAAAAGAGATTGACAAAGCAGGATATGGAGGAATCTGAAATTGATCTATATCACCGGCGATATACACGGAGAGCCGGAACGGCTGAAAGCAGATGCAGTCAGAAGGCTGAAAAAAAGCGACACACTGATTGTCTGCGGAGACTTTGGCTTTATCTGGGACGGCAGTGAAAAAGAACAGTCGCTTTTAAAAAAAATCGGCAGAATGAAGCCCCAGATTTTATTTGTTCCGGGCTGTCACGACAACTATGATCTGCTTGCCAAATATCCTGAGGTGGATTTCTGCGGCGGAAAGGCAAGACAGATCTGCGGACATCTGTATGAGCTGCTGCGCGGACAGATTTATACCATCGACGGCAAAAAAATATTCGCATTCGGCGGCGGAATCAGCGAGGACCTTACGATGCGGGAAGAAGGTGTCAGCTGGTGGCCGCAGGAAGCGCCCGAGGAAGCAGAGTATGAGGCTGCGATCTCAAGGCTTGCGGAGCATGATAACACAGTGGATTATATCGTGACGCATGATATTTCCTCTTCTATCAAACAGTTTATCAAAATGGAGCAGGAAAATGTAGAAATCGGAAAAATTCATGCGTTTTTGAACGTAATTGGAAAAAACGTCCGGTTTACGGCATGGTTCTTTGGAAAATATCATATGGACAAGACCATTCCGCCGCATTATCACGCTCTTTTCCAGTCCGTCCTCAAAGCACCCGGTCAGGAGCCGCACAGCAGGAAGAAAAAAGCTGTACAGGAAAAATAAAAACAAAAAAACATACCGATTCGGAAGAATCCGACGGTTATGGAGCGTTTTGCAAGATAAGGGCGGGATTGACTTTTTCGCCCTTTTTTGCTATAATAAACAACGAAGTTAAAAAAATAACAATCCGTTCGGACAGAGTCCGAACTGCCGTACATAGAAAGGATGTTTCAAGGCTATGAGCTCGTTTGTTGTAAAAACGAAGGTCTTTTCCGGTGTGGACGCATTCCATAATTTGAAAAATTTTGATATTAAGCATGCGTGCATCATTACAGATCCCTTTGTTATTTCATCTGGCATGTCCAAGCTTTTGACCGACGTTCTGGACGAGATGGGAGTTGAATACCGCATCTTCAGCGATATCGTACCGGACCCGCCCATTGAGGTGATCGTGGAAGGCGTCGGCCGAATCCTTGACCATCAGCCGGATGCCGTAATTGCCATGGGCGGCGGCTCTGCAATTGATTCCGCCAAATCTATCAATTATTTCTATATTCGCACCAAAGCAGAACAAAAGCCGCTGTTCGTCGCGATCCCGACCACCAGCGGCACCGGTTCCGAGGTGACGGAGTTTTCGGTTATTACCGACCGTCAGGCAAACGTGAAATATCCGTTGGTTAACGAGCTGCTGCTTCCTGATGTCGCGCTGCTCGACCCTCGGCTGACATTGAGCGTTCCTCCCACTGTGACAGCGGACACTGGTATGGATGTTCTGACTCATGCGATTGAGGCTTATGTCTCTCTGAGTGCGACTGATTTCTCAGACACACTGGCCGAAAAAGCGATTGAGATTATTTTCCAGTATCTTCCCAAAGCATTTGACAACGGAAACGATATTGTCGCACGGGAAAAGCTGCACAATGCTTCTTGCATGGCAGGCATGGCGTTCAATAATGCACAGCTTGGTATCAATCATTCCATTGCTCACGCAATCGGTGCTAAAATGCATGTGCCGCACGGCCGGGCCAATGCGATCATTCTGCCGTATGTCATTGCGTTTAATGCGGGGTTACGCGTAATCTCCCAGGACGACTGTTCTTATGCAATGGAAAAATATACCGCTCTGGCCAAAATGATGCATGTCGGTGCCGGAAGCGGCCGTCAGAGCGTCAAAAATTTAATCGCCCGCATCGAGGATCTTGCCCGGGCGCTGGATATTCCAACGAGTCTGCGTGCGCAGGGGATCAGTGAAGAAGAGTACAAAAAATTCCGCAATGAGATTGCTTCCACGGCAATGGCGGATACATGTACGCCCTCCAATCCAAGAAAGCCCACCACGCACCAGCTTCGGGAGCTGCTGGATATGTGCTACTATGAAACCGCACTGTAAACGTATATAAAATAAAAAGGAAATATGGATGATGCATCCAGCGGGAACAAAACAATCGAGCTGAAAATGAAACGATAAGAATCGCCCTTCGGCAGAAGCCGGAGGGCGACTTTCAGCTTATTTTTTAGGCTTTTGAAACTGAATGGGACGGGTATCCGATGTAATTTGATCGAATTCATAACCGTTTTCCCGAAAATATTCCACCACCTGCGGCAAAACATCGGGTGTTGTCTTTCTGGTGGCATTATCATGAAACAGCAGGATCAGATCGCGGTCCAGCTTGCCTTTTGCACTTGCCTTCACATTCTGAAACAACACTTCGGGTGAATAAGCTGCTTTTTTGTCATCGTGTGCAATGACATTCCAGTCGTAATAGGTATATCCCCTGCGCGTCATTTCCGCTGCAATCGCGGTCATCACGCTTTTTTTGGCAGTGGAATTATTGCTTCCGCCCGGAAAGCGAAATATTTCTGCGCGTTCTCCCGTGATTTCAAAAACCCATTGCTCCAACGCATGAAAATCCGCCAGATAATCCTCCACACTATGATAAATTTTCTGATATTCGTGCGAATACGAATGAAGGCCAATGGTATGTCCCTCCTCATGAATCCGCCGCAGCGTTTCCACATCCGCCTCGCTGTTCCTCCCGATAACGAAGAAGGTGGCTTTGACTCCCAGTTCATCCAAAACGTCCAATATTCGCGGCGTAACTCCGGATGGCCCGTCATCAAAGGTCAAATATGCTTTTTTGATTTGGACAGTATCTGGTGTGTCTCCTTGCTTTTCATCCTCTTCTGCGCTCACATACAGGCCGGGATACAGCCGGGTATAGCCCTTCGGCAGCCGAATGGATGCAGACACAAAGGATAACAGCAAAGACAGAACAAAAACAGCCGCCGTCGTTACAAACAGCCTGCGGCTGATTCGTATCGTCCGATACATGACTGTGTCCCCCCTCTACTGATATATAACTATGTTCTCTTTGGCTTGTATTATGAAATTTCGGCCGTTAAAAGAATGACAAAACGGTATCAGTTCTTTCCAAAACTGTAATCGTTTTGTTGTTGTTTTCTATTTGGCAGCATGCTACACTGTATATGGAATAGTATCTCTTTTTGAATCAGGAGGTTTTATGGGACAATTAACCAGTTCCTTTATTTTTTGGGTAGTTGTGTTTCTGATTTTTATTTTGTTAGAAACAATCACTGTCCGTTTGATTGCCATTTGGTTTGCAGTTGGTGCTTTGGGAGCATGCGTCACTTTGCTGCTTGATGCGCCCTTTTGGATTCAGGTCATCGTTTTTCTGCTCTGTTCCTGTCTGTTACTGCTGCTGACCCGCCCGCTGACCAAAAGCTTTACTTCACAAAAGCACAGGATTACAGATACCGGTTCTATTATTGGCCAGACCGGCGTCGTAACGGAACCGATCGGAAGCAAGGCAAAAGGCAGGGTCGAAATCGACGGACTGGACTGGGCTGCCCGCTCCTGGGACGGAACCGCCCTCACGCCGGGAGAAAAGGTTACAGTCTATTCTGTTCATGGTTTTGAGGTCGTGGTCGCAAAGGCTGTCAAGCAATCATAAAAACGGTTTCTTCATCCCCGGTATCCGAATGACACCGGGGATGTTTTTATTTATCACCATATAACCCCCATCACGATAAGAAAGAAGCTGATTGAATGATCAATACCATCTTTTTTGATCTGGACAATACCCTTTTGGACTTTGATAAAGCAGAACGAAACGCCGTTTCAAAAACCCTGCTGCATTTGGGGATCACGCCGGATGAAAAAGTCCTGCAGCGTTACAGCGAGCTCAATCTGGCGCAGTGGAAGCTGCTGGAGCAGGGAAAACTGACCCGCAGTGAGGTTAAGGTCAGACGGTTCCGCCTGTTGTTTGAAGAAATTGGCGTTTCATGCTCTGCGGAAAAGGCGGCCGCGGTCTATGAACCTCTGCTCGGTCAGGGACATTATTTTGTGAAAGGCGCACCGGAATTACTGAAAAAGCTGTATGGGCAGTATCGGATGTATCTGGTCACTAACGGAACCAAAAAAGTACAGATTGGCCGATTGGAAAGTGCCCATATCGGGCAGTATTTTGACGGGGTATTTATCTCAGAGGACATTGGATACCATAAGCCGGACAAGGCGTTTTTTGACAGTTGTTTTGCACAGATTGCGGACTTTTCCGAAGCATCCGCCGTAATTGTCGGTGACAGTCTTACTTCTGATATCCAGGGCGGCATCAATGCCGGTATTCAAACTGTCTGGTTTAATCCTCGGCACATGCCCGTCGCTTCTGATATCCGCCCAGATTATGAAATCAACGCTTTGGCACAGCTTCCTCTGCTGCTTCAGGCCTTGTCGTAAGCGATACAAAAATACCGGGCAAAAATCCCTTCTTTTTTACAGGTGATTTATACAGATTTAAAATGTATATACTGACGGTATGATAAAACAGTCCACCTTTTTGCACAAGCTGAAAACACCGAATCTGCACTGTTTTCCACCTTTTCCACTGCTTTTTCCACAATTGATATAAGGTATTTCCCCCTTTTCCACGAAGTTTTCCACAGTATATTCACAAAAAATCAAAACTGAATGTATAAACTGGGGAAAAAGAGGCTATAAAAAGAATGAGAAATTTTTATTGATTTTGCTGTGCCAGATCAGTCAGACCTGGACGGAAGCGGAGGAAATATGCTGAAAGGCGTCAACAAGCAGGTCATTGAAGTGACCGACACCGGAAACCAGTACATCAAAAAGGCAATTCTGTTCATTGACCCGGACAAGGCCGCATATGACAGCGATTTTCTGATCCATCAGGCAAAAAAATATTTAAAACAGACCGAACAGGGAAAACAGCCGGTTCCCTTCAAAAAAGGACGCCGAAAAGTGGGATGGATCATTTTCAACACCTGTGCGGCAGCCGCAGCCGGAGCAGGACTTGTCCTGCTTTTCGTCCGATAAAATACCTGTCGGCAGTTTTTCATACAAAACAAAAAACACACCGTTTCCAAAAAGCACGGTGTGTTTCTCATAATAATCCTCGGATAACTGCCTGTTCGATTAGTTCGTTTGATATATCTGCACCAATAATAATTGCTCCCTGACCAGCAAGTCCTCTTGAAACAACACCTGTCCCCGTTCTTCCATTGTGTTTTCAATAAGGCACAGGAGCTCAGAGCCATCCGCCGGCATCCAAACCGTGAGAGTTTCCGATTCAAACGGCGTTATCGATGACTTCAAATTTTATTACACATGCATCCCGGCCATTGCTGTCAAGGGGAGACGGGATTATCCGCCATAATATCCAGAGCGCGCTTAAAATAGGCGGCTTTTATTTTTTTGGAGATCTGGTGGTAATGTTCTCATACCCATCGTTTATTCTGGATATAATTTGCTCGTCCAAATTGAACTTTTCAAGAGTTTCTTTAAACTTTTCAATAGATTGCATAGTTTTCCCCTCCATTTCATTTGATTGTTTTTTATATCATGTTTTTTTCTTCTTACTCTGCTTGTGAATATAAACCCAAACCGCAAGGCAAAGCACCAGTGTTTCCGTAGTTGGGAACACCGCCCAAAGCCCCGTTATTCCACCAGCCCAGGACAGCAAAAACGAAAGCGGTACGATAAGGATCAGGCCTCTGAGCAGTGAGATCAAATTGGCCGGTTTTGCCGAATCCGAAGATGCAAAATAGGATGACAGCAAAATGTTCATCCCAGCAGACAGACAGCCGATAAAATAAATCCGCAAACCGTCAACTGCAATCTTTTGGAGCTGCAAATCGTTGCCGCTGTTGAACACAGCGGCTATTCCATCGGCGAAGAAAAAGACTGCCGCATAAAGCGCAACAGAAAACACAGCTACAGTCCATACTGCATAGCGCAATGTTGTTTTGACAGCGTCCGTATCGCCCAATCCGCAGCCACGGCTGACAAGCGGCTGAATCCCCTGTGCAATTCCCGTATAAATAGCAATCACAACAAGCGACAGATTGGCCACGACGCCATAAGCTGCTACAGCGGTATTTCCAGCCAGTGAAAGCAAAATCATGTTGAAAACCATGATGACCACACCAGAAGAAACTTCTGTCACCAGGGAAGGCAAGCCGCAGGCAAGCAGTCTTTGACTCAACGGCATGTTCAAACGGCACCTGACCGGACAAAAGCTGTTCTTTTTTTTCAGAAAAAACGGTGAAAGAATCATCAGGCTGATGACCGGGGCAAGACCTGTAGCAAAAACGGCACCGAAAATCCCCATCTGCAGCGGAAAAATAAAAACATAGTCCAGTACAACGTTAGATAAGCTGCCGCCCACCATGGCCGCCATCGCCAGATGCGGCGCACCATCGTTGCGAACAAAACAAAGCATGATATCATTAAGCAAAAAGGCAGGCGAGAACAGCAGCAACACCCGCAGATAGGTCTTGGTCATCTCAAATACAGTCTGGTCTGCTCCCAGCAGGCTGGTAAGCGGTGCAGCCCCAAACAAGCCCAGGAGCAAAAACAAAATAGCAAAACAGACGCCAAACAGCAGAGTATGAGTAAAAACCGTGCTGCCTTCATCATCGTTTTTGCCCTTAGCAAGTGCAAAACGGGTGGCGCCTCCAATGCCCAGCATCAATCCTGTCCCATGGATAAAGTTATAGACCGGAATCGCAAGGTTCAGAGCAGCAAGGCCGCTGCTGCCCAAGCCCTTTGACACAAAAAAGGTGTCTGCAAGAATATAGCAGGACAGGCCAAGCATACCAAGAACGTTAAGAGAGGTGTACCGCACATAAGTCCGCAGGTGGGGTTGAAATTGCATAAAATTAAGCTCCTTCGATCTGACTGCAAAAAAATAACGCCAGGCCCTTCCTGTCTGCAACGGCCTGACGACAGGAAGCCTGACGCAAAGCAGCCCGCCCGGCGGCGGAACTGCTGCGTATCATTTTCAATTTCTCTCATAAGATACCATAAACCGCGGCATTTGTCAAGAGCAGCTGAAAAGTTTTCTCCTCAACGGCAAAAACGCCCCTGGATGTACTCTTTCAGGCCGGACATGCCGCATCCCTGTAAACACGGCGCCAGTACCCGCCTCACAGCCGCAGAGATCATTTGCCGGCCTCTTGCGCCTGCCGGTACACACTGCCCTGCAGAAATTCAGATATTGATGACCTCTTCGTTTTCCAATACCTTGATTCCGTTTTCCCGCAGCACCCGGGCTGCCAAATCATTGTCGCTGACCCGCAGAATGACAGAAGCCGGTTTCTCCGTCTTGCTCAGAAAAGCATACATATAATCCACACTGATATGATTGTCCAGCAGAACCCGCATCGCTTTGGAAAGGCCGCCGGGCTTATCCTCAACACCAATTGCTATGACCTGTGTAAGAGACACGGTATATCCGGCGGCTTTCAATACTTTTTCCGCTTCATCCGGCCGGTCTGTAATCAGACGCAAAATCCCAAAATCCCGGGTATCAGAAATAGACAGCGCACGGATGTCCACATCGTTTGCCCCCAGCGCAGACGTAATTTCTGCAAGTCTGCCGGGCTTATTTTCCACAAACACAGAGAGTTGCTTGATAAACACAACGATTCCCTCCTCTTTTTGTCACTGCGCTTTTCCAAGAGCAAATGCCTTTCGATTCATTTCCAGAAATTTCGGCGGAACACACTCTTCCAGTGCTTTCTGCCAGATCTCTTCCGCAACATCCATATGGCTGGCAAGAACGCCCATCAGCACGACATTGGTTGCCTTGGCAGAGCCTGCCTCTTCTGCAAGCGACAGCGCGTCTACGTCGATCACTTTTGCACCAAGTGCCTTGCATTTTTCAATCAGGTTATCGGGATAAACAGCAGCCCCGGTAATCACAGGCATCGGATCGATTTTCTGCGTGTTGACGATCATGGTGCCGTCCTTTTTGAGATAGGAAATCCAGCGTGCTCCCTCCAGCTGCTCAAAAGAAAGAATCAGGTCTGCTTCTCCCGGCTCTACGGTAGGAGAAAACACCTGCTCGCCCGCTTTGACATAAGTGACGACAGAGCCGCCCCGCTGAGACATGCCATGCACCTCTGACACCTTGACATCATAGCCCAGCTGCATAAACACATTGCCAAGCAGACGACTGGCCAGCAAAGAGCCCTGGCCGCCCACGCCGACAATCATCACATGATAAGATTTTTTCATATTGGTTGGTCATTCCTTTCTGTTGCGGCCGTTAGTCGGTTTCCGGCCTCAAATGTTCCATCAGCGCCATAGTGATGGCAAAGTGTCCTTTCTGCGACGGATGAATCCGGTCGCCGGACAGCTCATAGCTGGTGATCCCTTTCGCCAGCAGGTTTTCAAATACAGGCTGAAGCTCCAGCACCTCAACACCATATGTTTGTGCAGTATCCTTGCAAATTGCAGCATACTCCAGCATCTTGGTCCTCATCGGCTCATACGGGCTTCGGTCAATCATATAGGGTGTCATCACCAGCATTTTGGCGCCGCCCGCCAAAATCGGTTCGATTATTTTTTTCAGATTGTCCCGATATTCTTCTGCCGGAACGCCCTGATAGGCAAAAGGACGGTCAAAAAAGCGCCAGACATCGTTGACACCAATGAGAAGAGTAACCACATCGGGATGGATGGAAAGTACGTCCCGCTCCAGCCGGGCAAGCACCTGGCGGGTCTGATCACCGCTGACACCCTGATTGATAAAGCGTACTCCTGCCTCCGGGTATGCAATGCGGAACATGGAGCTGAACAGATTGACATAGCCGCTGCCCAGATTCAGCTCGCCGTCAGGACTTCTTCCGCAGTCTGTAACGGAATCCCCCAGAAAAATCAGTGTACTGTTATTTTTTAATATCATTCGTGTTTCTTCCTTTCTGTCGCGGGCAACACAGTCATTCGCACCGGCTATTCAATGCAGCCGAATTTGCACATCTGCTTGCAAAGACTGCATCCCACACACTGGGTTTCGTCGATTACCGCCTTGCCATCCTTGAAGCTAATAGCCGGACAGCCAACCTTTAAGCAGGCTTTGCAGCTTTTACATTTGTCGCGGTTGACCTTCAGCGGCGGATTATGTTTTACATATTTCAGCAATGCACATGGACGGCGGGCAATGATAACAGACGGCTGATCCACAGCGATCTCTTCCCGTACGGTTTTTTCCGCCTCGGCAAGGTCGTGCGGATCAACGACACGGACCCGCGGGATTCCAACCGCATGGCAAAGGGCTTCCAAATCGACGGCAGCCGTAGGATCTCCCTTAATGGTGTAGCCCGTTGTCGGATTCTGCTGATGTCCCGTCATGCCGGTGATGGAATTATCCAGAATAATGACGGTGGAAATTCCCTGATTGTAGGCAATATTGATGAGCCCTGTTACTCCGGAATGAATGAAGGTGCTGTCGCCGATGACACAGACAGAATTTTTTGCACTGTCGGGGCGTGCCTCGTTAAAGCCATGCAGCCCTGAAACAGAAGCGCCCATACAGACTGTCGTATCAATTGCCGCCAAAGGCGCCTGTGCCCCCAGGGTGTAGCATCCAATGTCCCCGAACACCGTCAGCTTCAGCTTGCTCAACACATAAAACATGCCGCGGTGCGGACATCCTGCACACATGACAGGCGGCCGCATCGGGATCGTTTCATCCAGCGTAAAGTGCTCTTTTTCGGGGATTCCCATGGTTTCCGCCACGATCTTCTGAGAAAATTCACCGATTTTGGAAAAGATTTCTTTGCCGATTACCTTGACGCCGATCTTCTGACAATGCGTTTCAATAATGTCATCCAGTTCTTCAATGACATACAGCTGATCGACCTTGGCCGCAAAATCACGAATCAGCTTCGTCGGCAGCGGGTTGATCAGTCCGAGCTTCAGATAGCTTGCATGCTCACCGAACACCTCACGGGCATACTGATAGGATATTCCTGCTGCAATAATTCCGATTTTAGTATCGCCCATCATCACCTGATTCAGCTCTGTTGTCTCCGCAAGAGCAGCGAGCTTTTCCTGTCTGGCTTCCACGACAGGATGCTTCCGCTTAGCCATTGCGGGCATCATCACATATTTGGCAATGTCCTTTTTATATTCTTTCAGTTCCGGTTCTATCCGTTCTTTTGTATCAACCAGGCTCTGAGAATGGGAAACACGGGTGCACAAGCGGAATAGGACAGGCGTGTCATATTCCTCGGACAACTGGTATGCCTTTTCTATGTAGTCCATGCATTCTTTGGAATCAGCCGGCTCCAGCATTGGAAGCTTTGCCGCGATTGCATAATTACGGGAATCCTGTTCATTCTGGGAAGAGTGCATGCCGGGATCATCCGCCACGCCGATGATCAGTCCCGCATTAACCCCCGTATAAGACGCGGTAAAGAGCGGATCTGCCGCAACATTCAGGCCGACATGCTTCATCCCGCAAAAAGAACGTGCACCGCCGATCGCCGCGCCGATTGCGACTTCGGCTGCGACCTTTTCGTTAGGCGCCCACTCACAGTAAATTTCATCATATTTGCTTGCATATTCTGTGATTTCTGTACTGGGGGTTCCCGGATAGCTCGACACGACTTTACAGCCGCTTTCAAAAAGCCCCCGGGCAACCGCCTCGTTGCCAAGCATCAGTTTTTTCAATGCAATAACCTCCTAAAAAGCCCCGGCCTGCCGCCGGACAGAAACGGCCCAACAGAAAAAATATTTCATGCCGCATTTCTGTTACTTAATTTATAAAATTTATTATACCATACTTCTGAGCAAAATGCTCTATTTTTTTGAAAAAAAGTTCCTGCCGAAAAATAACAGTGAAAACAGCAGACGCAGCAGTTGAGAAAAACAGATTATTTACGGCTTTTTTTGTAAAACTTTCATTTTACTCTTGCCAAATCTAAAAAAGAATGCTATAATATATTTCAGTTTTTAAATAAATATGGAAGCATAGCTCAGCTGGTTAGAGCGCTGCGTTCACATCGCAGAGGTCGCGGGTTCGAGTCCCTCTGTTTCCACCATAACAGGAACATAAAAAAGATATGTTCCGCATAAACCCCGATTTTATCGGGGTTTTTTGCTGCCCAAGCACCGGGATTTCAAAGCGCATATTCGTAGATATAAAACGGCTGTTTTTGCTTTGCGGATAGGATTGAACTCCCGTACAACAGAATAACTGCTTCAAACGGCAGACAAGTCACTGAAAACTTGTCTGCCGTTTTTGCGTTTCACTGCCCGAAGTTTTGCAAAAGACTTCGAGCTTTTTTCATTTCATGAAAAGGAGCTGACAAAATGTATTTTACCAATACCCCATCCCTCAACAGTATGGAGGCGATGATGAAACGTCCTCCCGGCGGCATACAGCGCGGCGGAGGCAGAAAACGCAGCCCATACAAATACACCGGGAGAGACTGCGATTGCAGACTTTGTCTCTACTACAGGAAAAAAGACGGATGCACTGTCCCAGTCTGTCCGGTGTTGGATATCCGGCTTGCCTGCGGCGCTGCTTCTGTCGGCGATGCCGTGAAAGCCGTACTCAAAGACATCCAAAATACAACATTTCAAAAACGCCTGTCCAAAATATACCGTCGAAAGGATGATGTGAAAATGATATTCCAAAACAACAGACATAAGCAGCTTTTTGAAGCAAAGCGATCATTTCTGCGAAAGCCCGGCAAAAAGGTTCTCGCTGTTTTGTATCTGCTGACCTCCGACCATATACTGTGGAGAAAAACAAAGCACCTGTTCTCCCCAAACGGCAGGATCGATTTCAAAAACGTTCGTCTCGGAGATGTCCCGACAGACTGCTACGCCCTGTGGAAAGCGGTAAAAGAGCTGCAGACCGGTGAGAAGCAAATATCGCTGTGTGAACTGGCAGACAGCGGTATTATCTCCGACAATGCCTTCCGTCTGATCGTGCAGGCGGTAACCATCGCCCGCTATGGCACTGCAATCTTAAATAATACGGAGGTACGATATGATTATCATTATGATGACAGCCGTTACCATGCCCTCAATCTGCACAGCGTGTTTTCCAAAGGTACGATTGAATTCCGTAAGGGCATAATCTTTTTTGTTCTTTTTTCTGATTGTGTCTGTAAAGGTGATGTTGTGTTTTGAGTTTCTGAAATTCATAGGGATCGTCTCACTTTCGTTTATATATTTTTTGAACCGCTTTTGAAACAGCGGATTGCTTATATGTGACATGGTTTTTTCCAGTATTTCTTTTTGAGAGACACCAATGCAATTTTCTTCGGCAAATTCATTTTGGCAGAGAATTACTACGCCGTGTCCTCTTGGAGTAAAATTCGGAATCATTTTCATGGTCTTTTCAATTTCCCGTAAGGAAGGTGTTTCTGAAAAATACATAACTTTTTTCCTTTCAATAAAAAAAGCCTTCAGTTTTTGCTGTGATAATCAAAAACCAAAGGCTTTAAAATGATGTGTTAATATTTTATCGCTGCATGCCAACAGGGAGAATAATATTGATTTTGGGCAAAAGAAAAAGGCGTATGGATTTTTAACTCTCCATACGCCTTTCGGTGTGATTTTTGCTATTTGTGGGTTCAAGTCCTGTCAGTATAGGATTTTTGCCGTTTGGCATCTATAGAATCTATGCTGAAAAACTTGCCCTGAAAATGCGAAAAAACCTCGATAAAATCGAGGCTTTTCGCTTAGGCATCTTTTTTAGTGCCCTCTTATGGTGCGCCCGAGAGGACTTGAACCTCCACCGAGTTGCCCCGACTAGAACCTGAATCTAGCGCGTCTGCCAGTTCCGCCACGAGCGCATCTTTTAATATATTCCTCTTATTTTTACCCGATGAGGAGTCCCGGGGTGGAGCACAAAGCTTATCCCACATCTATAAAATCGCATAGCTGCGGTTTTATCAACACTCTGCTTTGGTGCGGTCGGGGGGACTTGAACCCCCACGGGATGTCCCACTACCACCTCAAAGTAGCGCGTCTGCCGATTCCGCCACGACCGCATTCTCCAACGACAGCTTGTTTATTATATCATCATTATTGATTTTTGTCAAGCATTTTCCGTCAAATCTAAAAATTTATTATTTTGCGGGGTTAATAAACGACCGATTTTTCCAGACATAATCGACCCCGGAAATCACAGTCAGAATCGTGGAAATCCATAGCAGCGCCTCTCCAATGCCATATCCGGTACTGAACAAGTGATACTCTGCCATAGCAGCTTCTCCCACCACCGAATAGACAGACCAAAACACCAGTTCCCAAATCACAGCGACCATTTGGGACACTGTCTTAAGCTTTCCCCAATTGCTTGCGGCGATAACCTTGCCTTCTCCCACGGCCACCAGCCGCAGTGCAGAAACCAAAAATTCCCGCGCCAGAACAATGATTACTACTATCGAGCTGCAGGCATGCATTTCTACAAAGCATACCAGTGCAGAGATTACCAAAATTTTATCTGCCAGCGGATCCAAAAATTTCCCAAAATCCGTGATCAGATTATGTTTTCTGGCAAGGTGCCCGTCGATTGCATCAGTCACAGAGGCCGCAGCAAAAATAATCAAAGCCCAAAGATAGTGAAACGGCACAAAATCTGCTGTCAGAAAAAATACCATGAACGGCACCAGACAGATCCGCAGTATTGTCAGCTTATTCGGTGTATTCAACTCAAAAACTCCTTTTTAATCCGTGACGGTACCAATCAAATCATAATCCAGTACATCCTCGACCAGTACATCGACAAAATCACCCATTTGCAGCTTTTTTTCGGAATGAAAAAATATTTTTCCGTCAATATCCGGAGCGTCACTTTCCGTCCGCCCAAAATATACACCGCCGTATTTGTCATAGCCCTCGACAATCGTTTTTTTCACTTTGCCCAGTTCTGCTCGGTTCTTTTTCTCATTGATAAACATCTGCTGTTCCATAATATGATCTGCCCGACGCAGCTTTGTCTTCTCGGGCACCTGATTCTCCATTGCAGCGGCCTTTGTCCCTTCTTCTGCAGAGTAGGCAAAACAGCCCAGGCGTTCAAACGCTATTTCATGGACAAAGTCCATCAGCTCTGCAAAATCCTCTTTGGTTTCGCCGGGAAAACCTGCAATCAAAGTCGTACGAAGCGTCATTCCGGGTATTCTCTCCCGGATTTTTTTCATCAGTGCCGTCAGGCTTTTCCTGTCTCCCGAACGGTTCATCGCTTCCAAGACATGACCGCTGCAGTGCTGCAGCGGAATATCCAAATATTTCACCAGCTTATCTTCCTTTGCGATCACGTCAAGCAAACGATCGGTGATTCTCTCCGGGTAACAGTACAGCGTCCGAATCCAGACAAATCCCTCAATCCTGCACAACGCTTCCAGCAGCTCGGGCAGCTTCGACTCCCCATACAGGTCTTCACCATAACGCGAGGTGTCCTGTGCAACCACGACCAGTTCCTTAACACCGCGGGCTGCCAGCCCTTCTGCTTCCGCAAGAATACTCTCCATGGAGCGGCTGCGGAATTTCCCGCGGATCATCGGGATAGCGCAATAGCTGCACCCGTTGCTGCATCCCTCAGCAATCTTAAGATATGCATAATACGGCAGCGTGGAGAGCACGCGTTCCCCCTCCAGCGGAAGATCGGTCTTTTTTCCAAACCGCAGCACCCGTTCTCCGGACAGGGCCTGTTCAATGGCGGATACGATTTGGGTATTTGAGCCAATCCCAAGCACCACATCCGCTTCCGGGATTTCCTTTGCCACCTCGTCGCGGTAACGCTCTGCGAGGCATCCCGTTACGACAACGCATTTGAGTTTTCCTTCTTTTTTGAGTTCGCAGAATTCCAAAATATTGTCAATTGACTCCTGCTTTGCGCTTTCGATAAAGCCGCAGGTGTTGATGACCACCACATCTGCGCTTCCCGCGTCATTTGTCAGCTCATAGCCGCCTTTTTTCAGCAAGGCAAGCAATATTTCGGCATCTACTTGGTTTTTCGGACACCCCAAGGATACCATTCCGACCTTAACAGACCCGTTTTCCATTCTTTTCCAGTCCTTTTCGGCGGGGCGTCAGTCATCCTCCCCACCACTATAATATTCTGCAATGACTTCTTTCATGTCAGTATAACTGTGTCCCAGCCGTGCAAGTGCATTCATGACCTTTCGCACGCCCTTTTCATCGACCAGATAACGGGCATACCGCTGGTCAAGCAAATCCCGAATCTGCTGCTTGGGATCGGTATCAGCAAGCCGCAGCGCCGCTTCTGCCGTTTCACGGTCAAATCCTTTTTGCTGCATTCTGAACAGGGCGGCGCGTTTTCCCAGCTTTTTCTGGTTCAGCAGATAATCCGCCACGTCTTCTGCATACTGCTCATCATTCAGAAATCCCAGCTCCTCCATCCGGTCTGCGGTTTCTTCAGCAATTTCAGGCGCAACTGAACGCTTCAGCTTATCGACCAGCTCCCTGCGGGTATGACTGCGGTATTCCAGCAGATACAATGCCCGTTCCTTTGCCTTACGGCGCTGCGCCTGCTCCAGAAGGTCTGCCAGAAACGCCTCATCGCATTCCAGTCCTTCGCGCAGTCCGTTTGCGGCAATCAGCTCCATATCCAGGATATACCAATATTCGCCGTCCACATAGACCGTATAGCGGGTTCCCTGTTTGAATTCAATCCGGGTGATTTTCATTCTTCTTCAAAGTCCGCTTCGTCCGGCTCAACCTCGACCGAGACAGCACGCCGCGCCTGCAGCCTTCCGGCAGGCTTTTCCGCCGCGGGAGCAGAAGCATCTGCTCCTTCATCTGTTTCCTTTTTCCCTGCAGCCGGAGCCGCTTTTCCTTCCTGCAATGCTGCCATTGCCTGATCCATTACCTGCTTTTCAATTTCATCGCAGAACTGGGGATTCTGCTTGAGATATTCTCTGACGTTATCGCGGCCCTGGCCTAAACGCTCTCCGTTATAACTGAACCACGCGCCGCTCTTCTTGATAATATCCATGTCGACCGCCATATCCAGCACTTCCCCTTCGTGGGAGATCCCGGTGCCGTACAGAATATCGAATTCAGCTTCTTTAAAAGGCGGAGCGACCTTATTTTTCACAACCTTGCATTTTGTGTGGTTGCCGATTTGCTCTGTTCCGCTTTTAATTGCCTCGCCTTTACGCACGTCGATCCGCACGGAAGCATAAAACTTCAGCGCACGTCCGCCGGGTGTTGTCTCAGGATTGCCATATGCGATGCCGATCTTTTCCCGAATCTGGTTGATGAAAATCGCCACGCAGTTTGACTTGGAAATCACGCCGGTCAGCTTGCGCAGCGCCTGAGACATCAGACGCGCCTGAAGTCCGACATGGGACTGTCCCATGTCGCCTTCGATCTCAGCCTGAGTCGTCATAGCAGCTACCGAGTCAATCACAACGACATCGATCGCACCCGAACGCACCAAAGCTTCGGTGATTTCAAGCGCCTGCTCTCCGGTATCCGGCTGGGATACCAGCAGACTGTCGATATCCACGCCCAGCGCTTTTGCATAAACCGGATCAAGTGCATGCTCCACATCGATAAACGCCGCTTCGCCGCCCCGTTTTTGCGCCTGTGCAATGATCTGGAGTGCGACTGTGGTCTTACCGGAGGACTCCGGACCAAAAATCTCAATAATTCGTCCCTTTGGCACGCCGCCGATCCCAAGCGCAAGATCCAGCCCGATTGAACCGGTCGGGATCGCGTCCACATTCATGGCAGCCGCCTGTCCGAGCTTCATGACCGCGCCCTTTCCAAAGCGCTTTTCGATCTGGTCCAGCGCGGTTTCCAGCGCTTTTTTCTTTTCCTCAGCCGTAGCGGGCATCGTCGGAGCCTGCACCGCTTTTGTTTTTACCGCCATACCAAAATTCTCCTTATTTTTAAATCTCGCGTCTGATTCAAATGCCAGCAGAAATTACTCTTATTATACCACAAAGGTCTGGGGTTTCGCAAACGGATTTCAGACCGTTTTCCTGCAAAATTTCGGAAACCGCCTGTTCCTGCCCGACGCCCAGCTCATAAAACAGCCTTCCGCCGGGTTTCAGTTTTCTTTTCCAGAGTGCGGTCAGCTCCCGGTAAAAGGCAAGGCCGTCCTCCCCGCCGTACAGCGCGTCGGCAGGCTCATAAGAGACCTCCCTCTGCAGCATGTCCATATCCGCATCGGTCAGGTACGGCGGATTTGACACGATCACATCACAATCCGGGATCAGTTCCAAGGTACAAGCATCAAGCGCATCCCGTAAAAACGCTGTCACCGAAGCATGGTTCTGAACAATATTTCGTTTCAAATAAGGATAAGCCTGCTCTGATTTCTCCACCGCGTACACTCTGCTGTTTTGGCACTCCAGCGACACAGTTACAGCAATGCATCCGCTCCCGCTGCATAAATCCAGCACTGCTGCTTCCTTGTCCCTGACAAAAGAAATCACCTGGCTGCAAAGGGTCTCGGTGTCCTGCCGCGGGATCAGTACGCCCTCCCCCACCGCAAAGGTTCGGCCGTAAAACTCCCATTCTCCCAACAAATATTGCAGCGGATAACCGGCTGCACGCTTATTTGTCAACGCCAGCAGCGCTTCTTTTGCAGGAAACGGCACATCCTGCCTGCCGTCTGCAATCAGCTCTGCTTTTGTGATACCCAGCGCATAACAGCACAGTTCCGCGGCGTCAAAGACTGCGCTGTCGATTCCCGCCTGAACAAGGCGTTCTCTGGCCGAATGAACCGCTTCATTTCGTGTCATACTCTGTTTTCCTATCTTTTTGGACAATCATGATTTTCCTACAGTCCGTATCAAGTCGCCTGCCGGTGACAAGCAAGTTGAAATCACCACCGATCCTCTTCCCTGTTTTCGGGTATGACTTCTTTCAATGCCGCAATCGCGACCTCGATCTGACTGTCGTCGGGTTCCCGCGTTGTCAGACGCTGGAGCCACAGCCCGGGAGCAGATATCACCCGCGTTACAGGGTTATCATACCGTCCCGCCAGCTTGATTACCTCGTAGGCCAGTCCCATCACCACCGGCAGCAACGCCAGCTTAATCAGGGTGCGCAGCCACAGACTGCTCCAGGTCACCACCGAAAAAATAATAATGCCGATGACCAGCACGATCAGAATAAAGCTGGTGCCGCAGCGCGGATGAAACCGTGTATGCTTTTTGACATTTTCCACCGTCAGCTCTTCTCCCGCCTCATAGCAGGCGATCGATTTATGCTCGGCGCCGTGATATTCAAACACCCGCCGGATATCCTTCATACAGGAAACCAGTGCCAGATAGAGAATGAAAATCACAATTTTCACGATGCCTTCTATCAAAGACTGAAAGCCGTGCAGCGGCACCAGCATATTCAGGCCTTTTACCGCCAGTGACGGCAGATATAAGAACAGACAGAGCGCCAGCACCACGCCGAAGACCGCTGCAACAACCCCGACAATTTTCATGATCTTGTCACCAAAATGCTTTTCGATCCAGAGGTCTATCTTGGACGGCTCTGCGTCGTCTTCCTCAAAGCCCGCTTTTTCCGCTGACTTCATCATACATTTGTAACCCGTCACCATCGAACCGATAAAGTTGACCACGCCGCGAACGATAGGTGTTTTATGGTACCACGCCCGATTCAGGCTTCCCGCCTCCCAGACCTCGGTATCAATATTGCCGTCCGTCATCCGGGTGCTCATCGAAATCTTGTCGATGCCCCGCATCATGATTCCCTCGATCAGCGCCTGTCCGCCGATCTTGCTCTTGTGGCTGTTCTGATTTTTTTGCTGCTTGCTCAACGCTCTGTTCCTTTCCATCATTCACTGTTATTTCCGTTGGCTTGTCTTCGCCCTTTTTCAGATTGATCGGCAGCAGGACCGTCACAGTCGTTCCCACGTTTTCCTTGCTGTCGATCTGTATTTCACCGCCGTGCATCGTCACTATCTCGTTTGCCAGTGCAAGCCCGATCCCTGACCCGCGCCGGGTCGAGTTGGCCTTATAGAACTTTGTCTTGATCTTCGGCAGATCGACCGCCGAAATCCCACAGCCCGTATCTGCCACCGTAACCTCGATATACCCATTTTTTTCTGCCGCGGAGACGGTCACGCTGTCCCCGCTGTCCGAATATTTGATGGCATTGTCAATGATATTGATGAACACCTGACGCAGCCGGTTTTTATCCCCAAAAATAAAGGGCAGCATTTCCGGTCCGTCATAAGTGAAGGCAATGTTCTCCCGCTTGGCGCGTTCTCCATAGATCAGTACCGCATCCTCCAACTCGGCCAGCAGATCCATCTTGGTTTTTACCAGAGTCAGCCGTCCGCTTTCGATTTTAGAAAAGTCCAGTAACTCCTCTACCATTTGGGACAGACGCTCCGTTTCGTCAATAATGACCTTCATCCCTTTCTGCATGGTTTCGGTATCCTGGCTTCCTGTTGCCAGAAGCGTTTCACCCCAGCCCTTGATTGCAGTCAGCGGTGTGCGAAGCTCATGGGAGACAGACGAGATAAACTCATTTTTCATGTTTTCAGAATTGGACAGTTCATCCGCCATATAGTTGATGATATCACAAAGCTCTCCCAGCTCATCATCCGATTTTTTGTAAATTCTGGTGTCCAGATCGCCGGATGCGATCTTTCGTGCCGCCTGTCCGACATCCCGTACAGGGATGACAATGGATTTGACAAAATAGACACCGGAAATCACCACAAAAATAATGATTGCCATACAAATCACGGTGACAAGCGCAATGTTAGAAAAAATCAAGCGGTCCACATTTTCCATGGAGGACACCAGCCGCAGCGCAACAAAATCGCTGTTCACCACCGGCAGCATGACGGTATAAGCCATAATCCGCTGGCCGCTGCCGTCCTGGCCGACAAAATAACCGCGGCCGTCCGAGCTGGTCAGCGCTTCCTGATAATCGGGCATCCTGATCTTTTTATCCGCGTCATACATAAATCCACTGGAGGTCATGGCAATCCGACCATAGTGATTAATGGCCATCAGCTCACAGGTGTCCTTGTCCGCAAAGTTTTCAACCATCGTCTTGATTTCCTGATAAACGCTGGTGGTATCACTGCCGCGGATCAGATTCAGCCTGGCATAGAGGATATCCGCCTTACTGCTCAGGGTGTTTCTGGAAATATCATAATAATAATTTTTAAACCCGATCCCCAGCCCGATCTCTACTCCAATCAGAAGGATCAAAATCACACCGAGGGTATTGACAACCCATCGCCGGGTAATGCTCTTCGATTTTCTCAAGCAGCGTTCCACCTCCTGACCTGTTCCAATGTTGCCGTCTCGTTTCTCAGGCTTGAGTCGTCTGCGGCTGTGTATCGGGATCACTGCACCACTTATAGCCATAGCCCCAGACGGTCAATATGTATTTGGGATTGGACGGCTCATCTTCCACCTTCATCCGAAGTCTGCGGATGTTGACATCCACAATCTTGATGTTCCCGTAGTAGTTGTCCCCCCAGATTTCCGTCAGGATCCGGTTACGGTCCAGCGCCACATTCTGGTTTTTCAAAAACAGCTCCATAATCTGGTATTCCACCTGCGTTAAATCCACGACTTCTCCGTTTTTAGAGACCGTGCGGCTTTTCTGGTTAAGCTCAAAGCAGCCCGATTGAATCACGCGGGGTGTTCCTGCGTTATTTTCCAGCATGCTCACTCTGCGGTAAACCGCATCCACCCGCGCAACCAGCTCAGACGGAGAAAACGGCTTTGTCACATAATCGTCCGCTCCGATCATCAAGCCGTTGACCTTGTCCATCTCCTGGGTTTTGGCGGTCAGCATAATGATCCCCAGTGTACTGCTTTTGGCCCGCAGCGCCTTGCATACCTGAAACCCGTCGATTCCAGGCATCATAATATCCAGCAGTGCAATGTCAAAATCTCCGTTTTGTCGTTCAAATTCTTCCAATGCCCGTTCCCCATTCGGAACATCCACAACCGTGTAACCTGCCCGCTGAAGGTTTATTACCACAAAATCGCGGATAGCATCTTCATCCTCGCAAACCAGAATTCTTTTCATACCGATTCTATGCAGCTATTCTGCATAGTCCTCCTTTCTTCTATTGGTCTTCATCATTCAGCAGTGTAAAATTAATCCGAATCATATCAGTATCAAGCTGGTACAGCTCTCTCGCAAGGGGTGTTGTTCTGACAAAATAAGCAAGCTGTCCGCTGGTCTCGATCCGCTCATAACCGTCCAGGCTTTCGTCAATATCGGCCTGGTTTATCACGCAGATGCGGAACAGCTCCTGTGTAGACTGCTCCAGCGATTCCTCAAACAGATAAAAGATGATCTCGTCCCCGTTTTGCTCTGCCGCAGTTTCCCGTTTTGCAGTAATCGTACCGTTTTGCATATTCTGAGGAATGGTCAGCGTATAGCCCAAGCCAATATTCAGATAGGAAAAATATTTTTCCACAAACTCCCCGTTGCTGTACACCTGCCAGCGGGTAAAATACAGCGGATCCGTTTCTTCTTTCAATGCTTCTGCCTGATTAGTTGCAATCTGGTATCCGGGCATCAGCTCCGGCACCGGGATTTCAATCACGCCATCGCCGTCAATATCCATGGAAAGATTTCCTGCCTGGCGGGTGAGCTGATCGGCGGCGGTTCGGTCAAGAAACGCATTGTTTTGAAATTTTCCGTCCTGATAAAACAAAATCTGAGTGGTAATCTTATTCTGGCCTTTCATTCCGTCCAGATAGAGAGCAGTCTGCCGGCTGCCGATATAACCGGTTTGAATGTTGACATATGAAGTAATGCTGCTGTCCATATCAACGCTGTCAGAAGTAACGAATCCGCCGTTCTGATACCGGATCACATTTGCTTTTGCAGCAGTGATCTGCCCCCCTTTATCGGTAACGGCAGGTGAGAGCGTGACCAGCTCCGGATAGCCGTTGTCATCGATATCGACAACCTCAAAAAGAGAGTAGGGACAGTTGAACAGATCCTGCATGATACCGTCCCGATAGCGGTAAATATGCAGCACCTTATCTGTCTCGCTGGTCAGAGCATAGCCAATTATAATAAACATATTGTTCTGCGTGCCAAAACTGGAAAAAGCCACCTGGTCGACATCGCTGCCGGCGGCCGCGATATCATAAACAGGGACCCACTCACCGTCTTCCTTGTCCAGAACAGACACGGTCAGCGCAGCCGTATTGCTCACATTGACATTATTCTGATAAAAGACCATCGCTTCTTTTCCAGGCTCATCATCAATATTTTCAATCACAAACGCAGAGCGGTAATCCCCTGTCCTCGGATACTTCAGGCTGATTCCCGTACCGGCACGGTTTTCCAAAACTTTATAGATTTCATTTTGTCCATCTGTCAGCTTGGGCGGAACAAGCAGATTCTCCATACCAGCATCAAAATAATAACAACTGCTGAAAACAGACGCCATAAGCGCGGCGAGCAGCAACAACAGAAACCGCCTCATCCAATTTACACCTCCCCAGGAAAAAGTAAAAAACTGCCGTGGCAGTTTTGCCGCGACAGTACAAAAAGCCTTGGCTGCCAATCTTTTCAAAAACAAAAACCTATATCAGATATATTATATCATAAGTTTCTGAAAAATGATAGCCAAATTAATGAATTTTATTTGTGCATAACGTTATTTGGCGCCGCCGTTCGTGACGAAAAGCATCCAGCCTTCAGACAAAAACCGTTTTATCTTTTTCTCCGGCTGCGGTTTGGCCGATAAAGGCCTTCCACGCCAACGGACTCGCAGCCATACTCACATTCAAAGGCCGAACCGGTACTGCTGTTTTGGCCGGAAGCCAGCGTCTCCCGTACAAAAAGAAAAAGCAGCAGACCGCTTATCAGAGTAAACGCCAAGGAGCTAAATCCCGGAAGGATGATTTGACTGCCAATACCCGAATATTCCACCAACCGGCAGAAAAGCGGCGGGACAGACGTCACAGCGCCCAAGGCTACAGCAAAAACGCCGGAAATCATCAGCTGCCGTTTCTGATCCCGCCGCAGAAGTCCGGCGGTATAACGCGCATAATAGACCAGAAACAAAACAAGCGCTGCTGAAAACAAAATCTCAAAAATATAGGACGAAATGTTTGCCACCGTTGTATGATGAACAAAAATACAAACCAGCTCAAGAACTGACCAGAGTGCCGGAACCAGGAAAAAAACATGGTTTTGAAGCCGTTTTTGCTCTTTTTTCCAAAGCAAGACCGCATGATAAAGCAGTACGGCTCCAGAAGCAGCCTCCAGCAGAGTGGTAATCCGCTCCAGCATACCGTCTGTACCAAACAAGGCAATGATCCCCTCCAGCAGCAGGAGGATCCCGGCCGCGCCAAAAATAACCGCAGCCGGGAGTGGATTTTTCATTTTATATGGCTGTTCCAGCCGCAAAGGATGAAGCAGCAGCACGATCACCGCATAAGCAAGGTACAACAGCAGAATCACTGTAAGCAGAGGCACCAGAAACGTATCCTCCTGAAAAAAACCGGTTGCAAAGTCGACCGCCAGATTCAACTGGAGAATCCGCACAAGCAGCGCTGCCGACACCGCTCCCAGCGACACCGGCAGGAAACGGCTCAGCCGGAATATTTGTTTCAGCTTTTCCTTCTGCTCCATTTCCAAAATGCCGCCTTCCTACATTGCAAAAATTCAGCGCTGGTCAATCGGCAGATAGGGCTGCTGTTTCGCAACCGCTTTATAGGCGGGACGAATGATCCGTTTTCCGTTGATCATTTCTTCCATCCGGTGAGCCGCCCAGCCGGCCATCCGCGCAACCGCAAACAGCGGTGTGAACAGTTCTTCCGGAATGCCAAGCATTTTATAAACCAGGCCGGAATACAAATCCACATTCGCGCAAAGCACCTTGCCGTCATTTTTCTTTTCTGCATAAACCATCGGAGCGAGCCGCTCCACCGCTTCCAGCAGCTTGAATTCCGGCTCAAACTCTGTGTTTTCAGCAAGACGCATCGCATTTTTCTTCAAGATGACTGCCCGGGGATCCGATTTGGTATAAACAGCATGCCCGATGCCATAGATCAAGCCGGAGCCGTCGCCTGCTTCCTTGTCCATGATCTTGCGCAGGAACGCAAGAATTTCTTCATCATCATTCCAGTTATGTACGCCCTCTTTGATGTATCCCAGCATCTCCATGACCTTGATGTTTGCGCCGCCGTGACGAGGACCTTTGAGGGAGCCGATCGCCGCCGCATAGGCGGAATAGGCGTCTGTTCCGGAAGAGGTCAGCACCCGGCAGGCAAAAGTGGAATTGTTTCCGCCGCCATGCTCTGCATGCAGCAGCAGACACAGATCGAGCAGATGAGCCTCTTCAGGCGTATACTGGCGGTTGGGGCGCAGCGTGGAAAGAATGCTTTCTGCGGTGCTCTCCTCTGCGATCAGGGGATGGATAAACATGCTTTCATTATCATAGCTGCGCCGCTTGATCTGGAAAGAATTCACCATGATGGTGGGCAGGCAGGAGATGATCTGGAGCGCCTTGCGGATCTCATGCTCCAGGTTGTTGTTCTCCGCCTCGTCATCATAAGAGTACAGTGCCAGCACAGAACGGGAAAGTTTGTTCATGATATTTCTGGCAGGCACCTTGATGATGATATCATCAATAAAATTCTCAGGCAGTTCCCGGAAATTCGCCATGATTTCCCGGAAGTGCTTCAGCTGCGTAGCAGTAGGCAGCGCACCAAACAAAAGCAGATAAACGACCTCTTCATATCCAAAGCGGTTTTCCTGTACGCAGCCGTTCACAATATCGTTGATATTGATGCCGCGGTAAATCAGCTCTCCATCGATTGGCTGGCGTTCCCCTTCGTTGAGCAGGTACCCATGGACGTTGCAGATCAGGGTCAGTCCTGCCAGCACGCCGGTGCCGTCGCCGTTGCGCAGTCCGCGTTTGACATCCAGTTTATCATAATAGCTCGCGTCTATATGGTTATATTTTATAAACTCATCGCATAATGTTTTGATAGCGCGGCTCCGGTATTGTTCTTTTGCGTTCATAAGTACCTCCTGTTAAATTTAAGATATATTATTTCTATTGTAGCGAATTTGCCGATAAAAGTCAAGAGAAAATCCGGGAGCGCAGATCGTAAAAATGAATTAATATATCGTCTATATTTCATTAATTTTTGACTCTTTCGGCATTTTATGGTGTTTACCGAACCATATTGCAGGATTTATAATACAAAAATTCAAAAGAAAGGATGAAAAACAAATGAAACATTACTTTGGCATTTTTCTGGGCATTGCGTTTTTGATTATGTCGATCCCCTGTTTTGCATTCGCGGGAACGTCGGGCAGCACGCCAAAAGAGACCATGTCCGCCGCATCCTCTTCGGACGGACAGGCCGCCGAAAATGATACGGTCAGCTTTAAGGTCTATAATCATAAAACAGGGAAGGTTGAGACCATTGCTGCCGGCGATTATATCAAAGGTGTGGTGGCTGCCGAAATGCCTGCAAGCTATCACACAGAGGCCCTGAAGGCGCAGGCAGTGGCTGCTCACACCTACGCGCTCAAAATGAAGGAACAGCAGGCCGCAGCTCCTACAGAATCGCTCAAAGGTGCAGATATCTCCACAGACCCATCCACCAGTCAAAGCTACATGAGCATATCGGAACTGAAAGAATTCTACGGCGACCAATTCGACGCCAATTACAAAAAAATCAGCGACGCAGTAGACGCCGTTCTGGATAAGGTGATCCTCTGCGACGGCGAACTGATCGCCGCTGCGTTTCACGCGGTTTCCGGCGGAACAACCGAGGATGCCGCCAATGTATGGGGCCGTTCCCTGTCTTATCTGAAGCCGGTTTTGAGCGACGGCGATCTGCTGGCACCAAATTACGAAGCCAAAACCGAGCTGGCGAGTGCAGACGTCAAAGCAAAGCTCTCCGAAGCATTCGACGGACTGACTTTTCCAGAGGATCCAGCCGCATGGCTCACCATAACATCCATAACGGAATCCAAGTCGGTCAAGGAAGCACAGGTCTGCGGAAAAACCGTTGCGGGCACCGAACTGAGAGAAGCACTTGGGCTTCCTTCCACTTATTTTACCGTAAGCTATGCAGACGGTAAGTTCACCTTTGATACCAAAGGCAAGGGGCATGGGGTCGGAATGAGCCAGTACGGCGCCGACTATCTGGCCCGTCAGGGAAAAACATACGACGAAATATTAAAATACTATTATACCGGCGTGGAGATCGCGATCGTCAAGGCCAACAGTGAAGCAGACCAGTAAAAGCAAGGCTCCGAAACGAACCATATTTCGTTTCGGAGCTTTGCCGGCTTTGCAAGGTATTATTTCTTTTTGTCTTCCTGCACTGCATCAACAGCATCAGAGTCAACCTGCTCCTCAGAATCGGCAGCTGTGTCAGCCGATTCTTCGGGTGCCGTATCCTCATCTGCGTCTTCTTCCGGTGCAACCGTTTCGTCACCATTCATGATATCGTCTTCAAACTCGTCATCGTCAAAATACATTTCTTCGTCAAAATCGAGTTCTTCCTTGATTTTTTTGCCTTTTTTCTTCAGAAAGGCAACAACCGCAACCGCCGCTCCAGCGACAGCTGCCAAAACAGCAACGATCTTGATCCAGCTATGTTTCTTTTTCAATTCCAGCACCTCCCTGATTGATTTGTTGTTTCCATTATATACCATCTTCTGCAAAAAAACAATTACAAAATTCTTACATATTTCCGGTTAAATTCATAATAATTGAGATTCCGGCCACCGGCGCGGTTTCACAGCGGAGAATCCGCTTTCCAAGCGTTGCGGCCCTCATGCCGCCGGCTTCTGCCTGCATTGCCTCGGTTTCGCTGAAGCCGCCCTCACTTCCGACCAAAAGAGAGATTTCGCGGTACTGCGACATCAATAGCTTTTGCAGCGGAAGTCCGCCGCATTCATAGAACATTATGGAAATATCATACCGTGTCTGTTCCAGCAGCATTTCATCAAAAGACAGCAGCGGCCTCACCTGTGGGATCCTGCCGCGGCCGCACTGTTTGGCAGCCTCCAAAGCAATTTTCTGATAACGCAGCAGCTTTTTCTCCATGGATTTGAAATCGGGGCGGGAAATGCATCTTGATGTCAGCACCGGCGTCACTGATACTGCGCCAAGCTCCACTGCCTTTTGAATGATGAACTCCATCTTTTCACCTTTGGGCAGCGCCTGATAAAGATGGAGATCAATCGTCGGTTCCGATTCTGAATCCCGTTGCTCCAATACCTTTAAAACGACAGTCTCCCCCACAGATTCAATTTCACAGAGATAATCATGGCATGCGCCGTCACAAACGGTCATGCGCTCCCCTGGAGTCATCCGCAGAGATTTTGTGATATGCCGGGCGTCTTCGCCCTCTATCCTGGCGATCCCGTCCACAGGCCGGGTACAGTAAAAGCGGGGCATCTCCGAGCAGTCCTTTCCTATAAGGTTTCTATTGTATTGATGCCGCAGACATCCGCCAAGTATAAATACAGGGGAGAAAACTTGCTCAAAATATACTCGCTGCAGGGCGTTTCCACAATTCTTTCATTCAAGTGATCGACAATGGGGAGCCGAAGCGCCACTACGGTGCCCTTGTTCAGCTCGCTTGTCAGCATGCAGCTGCCCTCATGCAGTTCAACCACCTGTTTGACGATTGACAGGCCAAGTCCTACCCCGCTGGCGGGAGAACCGTCGGGATCATAAGAGTAAAATGGAACAAATACATGCGGCTGCACATCGTCGGGGATCCCAAGCCCTTTATCCGAAACCATAATAACATAGTCGCGCCCGGCTTTGACCAGTCGGACTAAAATTTCATTGCCCGGATTTGTATAGATACACGAGTTGGCCACAAGATTATAAAGCGCCACGGACAGCATTTCGGGCTGAATCTCAGAAATAATCTCCTCTTCACAGATATCATATTGAAAAGCAATATCGGTGCGTCCGACAAAGCTGCGGATAGAAGCACAGGTTTGCTCCATAAAGCGGTTCATGTTTACCCGCAGCATTTTGGGCTTTTCCTCCAGGGCGTTGTACTTGAAATAATTTACCAGGTTGCTGGTCGAGCGCATGGTCTGATAGCATTTTACCCCTATCCGCTCAAGGAACTTGTAGCTGTCATAACACTCGTATTTTTCCAGCTCCTTTTTCAGCGGACCAAGCATATTGTGTATCGCAAATACCGGTTCGCGGTACTGTGCGGCCACAGAAGTCACGATCTGTTCAACGACCGCCGGACCCCAATTATCTTGCTTTTTTGTCAGGATCGCCAGAATCAGATACGGTTCTTTTTCGCCCACAGGCATAATAGAAAAGCTGCCTGCCCCGAACTGCAGGCTTCCCATCACCTGGCAGCTATGTCCCTCGCTCAGCTGGGTCTGCAGCTTACCGGGCTCGGGCAGATAACATAAATCACACAAGCTGTTGATTTTTGCTTTTTCGGTCATGCTTGCGGCGGACGCATTGCGCCAAATCAGCGACATCTTTTCATCAAATAAAAATACCGGGGACTTATTGGCTGCATACAGCTTTTTGACTGGCTCTATCAGTTCTCTCATTTTTTACACGGTTCCTTCCTGTTTGTGCAGCCGCTTAGAATAATGACTAGGCCAAAGAAGCTGCCTCTTGGATTTATGGCTGCTGTCTCAAAACATCCTATTTCTTGCAACAAAAAATACTTGATTGTTTTATTTTACTATACTTACATAATAATATGCAAGTGCTGGACTCGCTTTTTTCAGAAAAAGTTATCTGTTTCTACTTTTGCCGCATTCGTTTGGACAAACTTACCACATTTTTTTATTTGACAGATATAAAAAATTTACGTTAATTTTCTGTCAAACGCTTGTATATTTCCCTTTAATGGTATAGAATATAAGTATCATCTTGATATTAGGAGGATTTTTGATTATGGCTGTTAAAGTTGCTATCAATGGTTTCGGCCGGATCGGCCGCCTCGCGTTCAGACAGATGTTCGGCGCAGAGGGCTATGAGGTTGTTGCGATCAACGATCTGACCGCACCGAAAATGCTGGCACATCTTCTGAAGTATGACACCGCTCAGGGCGGATACTGCGGAAAAATCGGCGAAAAGCTGCACACCGTCGAGGCCGGCGAGGATTCCATCACCGTTGACGGAAAAGAAATCAAAATCTATGCCAAAGCTAACGCTGCCGAACTCCCTTGGGGCGAGCTCGGAATCGACGTCGTCCTGGAGTGCACAGGCTTCTACTGCTCCAAGGATAAGAGCATGGCTCACATCAACGCCGGTGCCAAAAAGGTCGTCATCTCTGCTCCGGCCGGCAACGATCTGAAAACCATCGTTTACAGCGTCAATGAAAAAACACTGACTGCTGATGACCAGATCATTTCTGCTGCTTCCTGCACCACCAACTGCCTGGCTCCGATGGCAAACGCACTGAACAAATACGCGCCGATCCAGAGCGGTATCATGAGCACCATCCATGCTTATACCGGCGACCAGATGATTCTTGACGGTCCGCACCGCAAAGGCGATCTGCGCCGTGCCCGTGCAGGCGCTGCCAATATCGTTCCGAACTCCACCGGTGCTGCCAAAGCAATCGGTCTGGTTATTCCGGAGCTCAACGGCAAGCTGATCGGTTCTGCACAGCGTGTTCCGGTCCCGACCGGTTCCACCACGATTCTTACCGCTGTGGTAAAAGGCACCGATGTAACAGTCGATGGCATTAACGCAGCAATGAAAGCCGCTGCTTCCGAGTCCTTTGGCTATAACGAAGATCCGATCGTTTCTTCCGACGTCATTGGTATGAGATACGGCTCTCTCTTTGATGCAACCCAGACCATGGTTTGCAAGATCGCGGATGATCTGTATGAGGTTCAGGTCGTTTCCTGGTATGACAATGAAAATTCTTATACCAGCCAGATGGTAAGAACCATCAAATACTTCGCAGAAGTAAAATAAGCCTTGGTGCTGACGACTCCCCCGGCCAAATGGTCGGGGGAGTTTTATTTTTCGCGATACTCTTTATGCTTCTATAGACTAATACATTATATAATGTATTAGTCTATTTGTAAAGAGACAAAATAAGATATGATTCCATTATAGTTAATGAATGGAGAAATATCTTATGATAACATTAGATGTCCTGAATTTATTAAAGAAAAACGGAAAAACAAAATATTGGCTTTATAAGCAGCTTGGGATGAGTTATCAAAACTTCAATAAAATGATAAACAATCAGACAAAATCCATTCAGTATCAAAATATCGAAACCTTGTGCCTGTTATTAAACTGCACGCCAAACGAATTGTTTAAATTTTCAGAAGATTAAACGTTTTTATACCGTTTTGGTTTAATAATCAATATACCGTTTCGGTTTATCATATAATATTCCTACTATTTTAATAAGAAGGAATATTATATGTTCGACCATATCCGTGGATTAAGAGAAGATAAGGATTTAACACAGAAAGAGATCGCTGACTATTTGCATTGCAGTCAGGTGACCTACTCCCGATATGAATTAGGAACTCGGGATATCCCGTCCGGTGTTTTGATCTCTCTGGCAAGATTCCATCAAACCAGTGTTGATTATCTTTTAGGCTTGACAAATATTAAAACGCCCTATCCCCGTAAAAAATAATGTGGTATTTTTTGCCCCATAAAACAACACATCAAAAAATCACACTCATCACAACAGCATTCGATTAAATTTCCGTTTGCATCTATGTGCTTACCGTTTCCCGGACAATCTTTCCCTTGATTTCCCGGACGAAATACTATTTCTTTGTCCAAAATACCAGCCCTTTCCAAATAACATTTTGAATTTTGCTCAATAATTATATACCGTTTTGGTTTAAAAGTCAATATACCAATTCGGTTTAACATATAATATTCCTACTATTTTAAATAAGAAGGAATATTATATGTACAATCATATCCGTGGATTAAGAGAAGATAAGGATTTAACGCAGAAAGAGATCGCTGACTATTTGCATTGCAGTCAGGTGACCTACTCCCGATATGAATTAGGAACTCGGGATATCCCGTCCGGTGTTTTGATTTCTCTGGCAAGATTCCATCAAACCAGTGTTGATTACCTTTTAGGCTTGACAAATGTTACAACACCCTATCCTCAAAAATAAGCAAACCGCCGGTTGTTGCCGGCGGTTTTGTTTTGTGTATGATATTGTATTACATTATAATACGGAGACTTCCCGCTTTATAACCGAATGCCAAGCCCAAATAAAAAAACAGCCCAACAATTCTGTTGGGCTGGCTCTCCTTATTTTGCAAATTCGATTGCGCGGCTTTCCCGAATCAAATGAACCTTGATCTGTCCCGGGTACTCCAATTCGTTTTCGATCTTTTTCACGATCTCTCTTGCCACCAGCGCCATCTTTTCATCTTTTACAGCTTCCGGCTTCACCATGATCCGAATTTCACGGCCGGCCTGAATTGCATAAGACTTTTCGACTCCTTCAAAGGAATTGGCGATTTCCTCCAGCTTCTGCAGCCGTTTGATGTAGTTCTCAATGTTTTCACGGCGGGCTGCAGGACGTGCGGCAGATATCGCATCAGCCGCCTGCACCAGTGCATCGATCACGGTTTTTACCTCAACGTCTCCATGGTGGGCCTGAACCGCATGAACAACGATGTCGCTTTCCTTATACTTCCGGCAGACATCAACGCCGATATCGACATGAGAGCCTTCGATCTCGTGGTTGAGCGCCTTGCCGATATCATGCAGCAAACCGGCACGCCGTGCAATATTTGCATCAACGCCCAATTCCGACGCCATCATCCCGGCAAGGTGCGCCACCTCGATCGAGTGGTTCAGCACGTTCTGCCCGTAGCTGGTACGATAGCGCAAACGTCCCAGCAATTTAACCAGTTCATGGTGAATACCGTGAACATTTGTCTCCAAAACAGCGCGCTCACCCTCGGCACGAATTTTCTGCTCCACTTCTTTACGGGATTTTTCGACCATTTCTTCAATGCGGGCAGGATGAATCCTTCCGTCGGTAATCAACTTTTCAAGAGACAATCTGGCGATTTCCCGTCTAACCGGGTCAAAACAGGAAAGAGTGATCGCTTCGGGCGTATCGTCGATAATCAGGTCGACCCCAGTCGCTGTCTCCAGCGCCCGGATATTCCGCCCCTCCCGGCCGATAATGCGGCCTTTCATCTCGTCATTTGGCAGAGGAACCACCGACACCGTCGCCTCTGACACGTGATCGGCGGCGCAGCGTGAAATGGCAAGCGAGATATACTGCCTCGCCTTTTCGTCCGCTTCATCTTTTAACTGCTGCTCATAACTGGCAAGCTTCATTGCCTTTTCGTGAACCAGCTCACTGTCAAGACTATCCAGCAGCTGCTGCTTTGCCTGATCGACCGTCAGACCTGAGATCCGTTCCAGCTGATCGAGCTGATTTTTCTTGATAATATTGACTTCTTCCAGCTTTTCTTCTGCCTCTTTGACTTTATTATGCAGCTGTTCTTCTTTTTTCTCCAAGTTGTCCAGCTTTTTGTCCAGGTTTTCTTCCTTTTGCTGAAGTCTCCGCTCCTGTCTGGAGACTTCGGTTCTGCGTTCTTTTATATCTTTATCAGCTTCCAGACGAAGCTTGTGCGCTTCATCCTTTGCTTCAATCAGTACTTCTTTTTTCTTGGTTTCCGCGGTTTTGACAGCATCATTGATGATCTTTTTGGCTTCGTCTTCTGCACTTCCGATTTCGGCTTCAGCTACTTTTTTTCTATATGAAACGCCTATTTTAAACGCGATGATACCAGCAATCACAGCCGCGACAACAAAAGAAGCAACGCAAAGTAAAATTGTTGTCATTGTATCCATCTGATAAAACTCATACCTCCTTTTCTGATTATTTATCCCATAATTTCAAAAAATGATCAAAATGTGCAAACACACATTATATATATTTTATAACTATTCGAATTAGATGTCAAGAATATTATCGGGTTATTTACAATTTAGTTTCCAATCAATACTATTTGTATAATTTTTGTTTTTATAACTGTTTGGAAGACATCACAAGAATCATGCCATCCCCATATAATACGGTAAGAAAATCTTGTGCAGCAGCCGGCGGCGCTGCACGGACAAGGGTGGTGGCTTTGTTGGAAAACTGGATTCTGGTTGCGGCGCTGTCGCTGGACACCTTGTTTGCCTGTATTGCCTATGGCGCCCAGAAAATTCGTATCCCATTCCGTTCCGCGGCTGTAATTGCCGCCGTAGGGATGTTTTTCTTACAATTTTCTATCCTGCTGCGGCATTTCAGCGGTTATCTGTTCCCAGAGCATGTCATCCGGTATCTGGGGTTTGCCGTTCTGATTGCAATGGGGATGGCATCCTTGTTTCAAAGCTTGTTGAAAGCGCTTTTTCAGCAAGACAGGACAATCCGGTTCAGTGTGTCGGAAATCAGCTTTGTATTAAATATCTGTATTGACGAGACCAAAGCCGATTTAGACCGTTCCAAGCTGTTATCCGTGCGGGAGTCATTTCTGCTCGCACTCGCCCTGTCAGCCGATTCGCTGCTGACCGGCTTCAGCATCAGCGCAGGTCCGGCTTTATTTTTGCTTTTAAGCATATTTTCCTTTTTCATGGGACTGTCTGCTGTCCTTTTGGGAACTGCAGCCGGAAACAAAATGACACACGGCGGCCGCAATCTGTCATGGCTGAGCGGACTGCTCCTGATTGTGATCGCTTTTATGAAAATTTTATAGAGCTTCTTGTATCTGACCCGGATGCATGATAAAATAAAAGGCGTACTATGATTTTCCATAGCACGCCTGTTTTTACTGCGTATTCTCCAATACGTCAGCGTTATTCTTCTTTGCTGAAGCGGATTTCCGCATCTTTTTTCAATGCCAGACCACATTCCGCTTCCACGCATTTGGTGATGCCTGCAATAACTGGGCAGCATGCGTGCCCGGGGAAATGCTCGGAAGCATATTCGTAGAGCGGGCCCATTCCGGGCTTGACCAGGCAGAGCTCAAAGGCGTCGAAAGTATCGCCTAAATCTTTCACCATTTCCTGCACGGCTTTACAGCCGCTAGAAACGTGCAGTTTTACCTCTTGCCGGTCTTCCGAATCTGCCGTTACTACCGCTTTCAAACCGCAGGCACCTGGCTCAATAATAACCTTTGTCATAGTCGATTAACCGAAGTATCTGTTGAGAAGTCCCTCGAAAGCCTTGCCGTGGCGGGCCTCATCGCGTGCCATCTCATGGACGGTGTCGTGGATGGCGTCAAGGTTCTGTGCTTTTGCGCGTTTTGCAAGATCAAACTTGCCGGCCGTTGCACCGTTTTCAGCCTCAACACGCATCTCCAGGTTCTTTTTGGTGCTGTCGGTCACAACTTCTCCCAGCAGTTCTGCAAACTTAGCGGCATGCTCTGCTTCTTCATAAGCGGCTTTTTCCCAGTAAAGCCCGATCTCCGGATAACCTTCACGGTGGGCGACACGAGCCATGGCAAGATACATTCCAACCTCAGTGCATTCACCCTGGAAATTTGCTCTCAGATCAGCCAGGATATCCTCGCTTACGCCCTGTGCCACACCGACAACATGCTCAGCGGCCCATTCCATTTTTCCTTTTTGCTCCACAAACTTTTCTCTGGGAGCTTTGCACTGCGGGCAAAATTCAGGAGCGGTCTCGCCTTCATAAACATATCCACATACAGAACATACAAACTTTTTCATTTTCACCATTTCCTTTCTAAATTACATGATATAACAGCCTATTACAAAATTACCTGTAAGGAACGGTTTTGTTTCTTACAGGTATAACTATACCATAAAAGTGTATATTTGACAAGAGAAAATTTGATGAATTTTTTGTAAATACAGGTAATTTTTAATTTACAATATACTTTTAGTAATATTAAAGGAAGTTTTGTTATGAAAATTTCGCAAATTGCAATAGCAACCTGCAATAGTTCACAAAAAAGTAACGATTTGTAGCAGAATGATGTTGGATTGCGAAG